>CP135593.1:0-644768 GCA_032388755.1 Neisseria sp. DTU_2020_1000833_1_SI_GRL_NUU_006
ATGACGCTAGCAGAATTTTGGCCGCAGTGCCTCCGCCGACTTCACGATATTTTGCCTGCCGGGCAGTTCGCGCAATGGATTGCGCCCTTGACCGTGGGCGAGGAAAACGGCGTGTGGGTGGTTTACGGTAAAAACCAGTTTGCCTGCAATATGCTCAAAAGCCAGTTTGCCGCCAAAATTGAAGTGGTGCGTGCGGAATTGGCTCCGCAACAGGCGGCTTTTGCGTTTAAGACGGGCGCGGGGCAGCATTATGAAATGTCGGAAAATGCGGGGGTAGTTGCGCCTGAACAAGCCGCGTTGACGGAAGAAATGCCGAAAGCGGACGCGCAAGAATCTTTTTCGGACGGGACGTCGTCTGAAAACTTAGACAGACCCTCCGTTGCGAAAACAGCGGCGGACATTTTGGCGCAGCGCATGAAAAACCTGCCGCACGAAAACAAGCAGCCTGCCGCCGCGCCCGCAGAATCCAAAGCCGTTGCCAAAGCCAAAACGGAAGCGCAACGCGATGCGGAAGAAGCGCGTTACGAACAGACCAATCTGTCGCGCGACTACACATTCGATACCTTGGTAGAAGGTAAGGGCAACCGCCTTGCCGCCGCCGCCGCCCAAGCCATTGCGGAGAACCCGGGGCAAGGCTACAACCCGTTTTTCCTGTACGGCAGCACGGGTTTGGGTAAAACCCACTTGGTGCAGGCCATCGGCAACGAACTGCTGAAAAACCGTCCTGATGCCAAAGTGCGCTATATGCATTCAGACGACTATATCCGCAGCTTTATGAAGGCAGTGCGCAACAATACTTATGATGTATTCAAGCAGCAATACAAACAATACGACCTGCTGATTATCGACGACATCCAGTTTATCAAAGGCAAAGACCGCACGATGGAAGAATTCTTCTATCTGTACAACCATTTCCATAACGAGAAAAAACAGCTCATCCTCACTTGCGACGTGTTGCCTGCCAAAATCGAAGGCATGGACGACCGTCTCAAATCGCGTTTCTCATGGGGTTTGACTTTGGAACTCGAGCCGCCCGAGTTGGAAATGCGTGTGGCGATTTTGCAGAAAAAGGCAGAAGCGGCAGGCATCAGCATTGAAGACGAAGCCGCATTGTTTGTCGCCAACCTGATTCGTTCCAACGTGCGCGAACTGGAAGGCGCGTTCAACCGCGTCAGCGCAAGCAGTCGTTTTATGAACCGCCCCGTTATCGACATGGATTTGGCGCGCACGGCTTTGCAGGACATCATCGCCGAAAAACACAAAATCATTACCGCTGACACCATTATCGATGCGACTGCCAAATATTACCGCATTAAAATCAGCGATATACTCGGCAAAAAGCGCACGCGCAATATTGCCCGTCCGCGTCAAGTCGCCATGAGCCTGACCAAAGAACTGACCACCCTCAGCCTGCCGTCCATCGGCGACGCGTTCGGCGGACGCGACCACACGACCGTTATGCACGGCGTGAAAGCCGTAGCAAAACTGCGCGAAGAAGATCCCGAGTTGGCGCAAGATTACGAAAAACTCCTGATTCTGATTCAAAACTGAGTCAGAACCGGCTTTCAGACGACCCCTCTCTTAAAAGGTCGTCTGAAAGCGCAAATACACATTGATTTTAACGGCGGCGCATTATCCATCCCGCACGCCGAACCCGATTCAAAAACACCCGAAATAACCGATTCAAAAGGAATTGACCATGCTGATTTTACAAGCCGACCGCGACAGTCTGCTCAAGCCGCTGCAAGCCGTTACCGGTATCGTCGAACGCCGCCATACCCTGCCCATCCTCTCCAACGTCCTGCTCGAAAGCAAAGACGGTCAAACCAAACTCCTGGCGACCGACTTGGAAATCCAAATCAACACGGCCGGTCCGGAAAGTCAGGCAGGCGACTTCCGCATCACCACCAACGCCAAAAAATTCCAAGACATCCTGCGCGCCTTGCCCGACAGCGCCATCGTTTCGCTCGACTGGGCGGACAACCGCCTGACCCTGCGTGCAGGCAAATCGCGCTTCGCCCTGCAAACCCTGCCTGCCGAAGATTTCCCGCTGATGAGCGTCGGCGAAGACATCAGTGCAGCGTTCTCCCTGTCGCAGGAGACTTTCAAAACCATGCTTTCACAAGTCCAATACAGCATGGCAGTGCAAGACATCCGCTACTATCTCAACGGCTTGCTGATGCAGGTTGAAGGCAACCAACTGCGCCTCGTCGCCACCGACGGCCACCGCCTTGCCTACGCCGCCAGCCAAATCGAAGCCGAATTGCCAAAAACCGAAGTCATCCTGCCGCGCAAAACCGTTTTGGAACTCTTCAAACTGCTGAACAACCCGTCCGAACCTATCAGCGTCGAACTGCTCAACAACCAAGTGCGCTTCCAATGCAACGGTACGACCATCGTCAGCAAAGTCATTGACGGCAAATTCCCCGATTTCAACCGCGTTATTCCGCTGGACAACGACAAAATCTTCCTCGTTTCACGCACCCAACTTTTGGGCGCGCTTGAACGTGCCGCCATTCTTGCCAACGAAAAATTCCGCGGCGCGCGCCTGTTCCTGCAACCCGGCCTCTTGAGCGTCGTGTGCAGCAACAACGAGCAGGAAGAAGCCCGCGAAGAACTCGAAATCGCCTACCAAGGCGGCGAACTCGAAGTCGGCTTTAACATCGGCTATCTGATGGATGTATTGCGCAACATCCATTCCGACGATATGCAGCTCGCCTTCGGCGATGCCAACCGCTCGACCTTGTTTACTGTGCCGAACAATCCGAACTTCAAATACATCGTTATGCCGATGCGCATCTGATGCAGCGGTTGTTTTGAAATGAATAAAAAGGTCGTCTGAAGTTGGTTTTCAGACGACCTTTTTATTTATTCTTCCCAATCCCGCGTTTCTTCCAAATCATCGCTCTGACTGCCTTCCATGACGGATTTGATTTCTTGGAAGAGTGCGCGGAAGTTTTTCGGCGGTTTGTTTTGTTCCTGCTCTTTTTTCGTGTTGCGGATTAAGGTGCGCAATTTGCCTGCGTCGGCATGGGGGAAGTCCGCCATGAATTGGGTGATTGCGTTGTCGTCCGCCAAGAGGCGCGTGCGGGCTTGTTCGACGCGTTGTAAGAAGGCGTTGTGGGCGGTATTTTCGCCGCGCAGTTTGGCGAGGAAGGCTTCGATGGGCGCGGGGTCGGTGTCGCGCATGAGCCTGCCGATGAATTGGCTTTGGCGTTTGAGCGCGCCGTTGGACGTGATTTTTTTGTAGGTAACGACGGCTTCGTACAAGTCTTCGTCCAAGCCGATTTTTTTCAGCGTATCGGTCGAGAGTTTGGTCAACTCCATGCCCAAAGCCTGCAAATCGTTCATCTGCTTTTTCATTTGGGTTTTGCTGACCCATTCGTCTTCGTTTTCAAACATTTTGATAAACCTTTAATTTTGTTTCGGGTATTTTAGCACGTTCGGGCAGGTTTCACGTCAACGCCCTGTTGAAACGGCGTTTTCAGACGATCTTTTATAGTGGATTAAATTTAAACCAGTACGGCGTTGCCTCGCCTTGCCGTACTATCTGTACTGTCTGCGGCTTCGTCGCCTTGTCCTGATTTAAATTTAATCCACTATATCTTCTGCGGCGGTATTTTTGCCGAGGTCGTCTGAAAACGGTTAAAATGCCGCAAACCTCTGTCAGGAAACCTTTTATGCTGTTCAACCACACCGCCTCCGAGCTGACCGGCTTATGCGGGCATGCCTTGGATTTGGCAAAAAACATGGGCGCGGCGGCTGCCGAAGCCGACTTTAGCGAATCCATCGGACAAAGCGTCAGCGTACGGCTGGGCGAAATCGAACAAATCGAGTTCCAGCAGGATAAATCGCTGGATATTACCGTGTACGTCGGCAAACGCAAAGGTCGCGCCAGCACCGCCGACTTCTCCGAAAAAGCCCTGCAAGACACCGTCAAAGCCGCTATTGACATCGCCCGCTATACCGCCGAAGACGATTGCGCAGGTCTGGCAGATGCTTCGCTTATGGCGCAACACGTCGGCGACCTCGACCGTTATCACGAATGGGATTTAAGCACGGAAGCCGCCATTGAGTTGGCAAAACAATGTGAACAAGCCGCCCTGAGCGCGGATGAACGCATCGAAAACTCCGAAGGCGCAGGCGTTCAGACCGGACATTACCAATACGTTTACGGCAACACCCACGGCTTCACCGCCCACCAACAAGGCACGCGCCACAGCATTTCGTGCAGCATCGTCGCCGCCGACGAAAACGGCATGCAGCGCGACTACTGGTACGACGCTGCCTGCCGCCATCAAGACATGGACAGCCCCGAGCAAATCGGCAAAACCGCCGCCGAGCGTACCTTACGTCGTCTGAACAGCCGCAGCATCCCGACAGGCAGCTATCCCGTCCTCTTCGATACCACCGTCGCAGGCGGCCTTATCGGACACCTCGTCGGCGCACTCAGCGGCGGCGCGCTCTACCGCCAAAGCAGCTTCCTGATCGACAGCATAGGCAGAAAAGTCCTGCCCGATTTCCTCAGCCTGCGCGAAGAACCGCACATCACCCGCGCCTTCGGCAGTACCTATTTCGACTCCGAAGGCGTCGCCACGCGGCCGCGTTTCGTCATCCGCGACGGCATTGTCGAAGGCTATTTCCTCGGCAGTTACAGCGCGAGAAAGCTCGGTATGCAGACCACGGGCAACGCCGGCGGCGCGCACAACCTTTATTTGAACCATACGCACGAAACGCAGTCCGACCTGCTGAAAGAAATGGGCACGGGATTGTTGGTTACCGAACTGATGGGGCAGGGTGTGAACACCATCACGGGCGACTACTCGCGCGGCGCGGCAGGGTTTTGGGTGGAAAACGGCGTCATCAGCCACCCCGTCCAAGAAATCACCATCGCCGGCCGCTTGCAGGATATGTACCTCGGCATCGTCGGCACTGCCAACGACGCGCTGCGCCGCTCTTCCAACAAAATCGGTTCGGTGCTGATCGAGAGCATGACCGTGGCGGGGGAGTAGGTTTTACCCGGTTATTAAAAAGGTCGTCTGAAAACGGCGAATGTTTTTTCAGACGACCTCAGATTGATTATTACGAAAGTTTTTTCATGCACGTTGCCGTTATTCCTTCTTGGTATCCCAAAACTGAAACCGATGTGGACGGAATCTTTTTCCGTCTTCAAGCACAAGCCTTGCAGCGAAAAGGTTTGAAAGTCGGGGTGATTGCGCCGATGTTCCGTTATTTGCGCGTCCATACCAAATCTATTTTTACCGGTCCGTACGGCATCCGGAAACACAATCAGGGCGGGTTGAATACCTACGCTTACGACAGTATGTATTTTTTCCCCCGTTTTCCTGTTATTGATTTGGACCGCATCCGCTGGGTGCGCGCGGGGATGAAGGCATTTGCGCGGTATGTGCGTGAAAACGGCCGCCCCGATATTGTTCATGCACACTCCATGAACTACGCGGGCATCCTCGCTTACGAAATTTATAAGACTTACGGTATTCCCTACGTCATTACCGAACACAGCAGCACCATTACCCGCAACCTCATACGGCCTCACCAATGGCCGATCATGCGCCTCGCTGCCGAACATAGTGCCGCGCGTTTTGCCGTCAGCCGCGATTTCAGCCGCCTGCTGAAGGAAAAATACGGTTTGGAATGGGAATACCTGCCCAACGTACTGGGCGACAATTTCGCACGGGATTTCACGTTTCCCGATAAAGGAAACCAAGACTACACCTTCTGTACCGTTTCGCATCTGCGCCATCTGAAAGGGCATGACCTCCTGCTGCCGGCCTTTGCGAAAGCATTGGAAAAATATCCTTTCCTCAAATTGAAAATCGGCGGGGACGGCGTGGAAGCCGCCAATTTGCGCCGTTTGGCACAAGAGTTGGGCATTACGCATGCCGTCAGCTTCCTCGGCGCGCTCACTACGGACGAAGTATTGGATTTGATGCGCCAAAGCGACGCTTTCGTCCTTGCCAGCCGCACGGAAACCTTCGGGGTCGTGTTTATTGAAGCGTTGTCTCAGGGCTTGCCCGTCATCGCCACCATGTGCGGCGGTCCGCAATCCATCGTTACACCCGAGAACGGTATTTTGGTGCTGACCGAAAATATCCCCGCGCTTACCGGTGCATTGATTGAAATGTATGAAAATCGCGAACGCTTCGATCATGAAAAACTGCGTCGAGATTGTTTGGCGGAGTTTAGCGAGGAGGTTATCGCTTCAAGCTTAATCCGAACATTTGAACAAATCGTCGGAGAAAAGCAAAAGCAGCCTTAAGCTTTGCTATAAAGCCAATCTGACGCATCGGTTTTCCGCCGTCCCGCCATCCGTTTAATCCGTTTCCTTTTCAGACGACCTTCAAGAACAAAGGTCGTCTGAAACACTGTTTACACACTACATAATGTCTCAAACCAACCTCCCGTCCCGCCGCCTTTCCGTCGCCCCCATGCTCGACTGGACAGACCGCCACTACCGCTACCTCGCCCGCCAGATTACCCGCAACACATGGCTTTACAGCGAAATGGTCAATTCCGGCGCCATCGTTTATGGCGACAAAGACCGCTTTTTGATGTTCAACGAAGGCGAGCAGCCCGTCGCCCTGCAACTGGGCGGCAGCCACCCGTCCGATTTGGCGAAAGCGGCCAAAGCCGCAGAAGAATACGGCTACAACGAGGTCAACCTCAACTGCGGCTGCCCCAGCCCGCGCGTACAGAAAGGCTCGTTCGGCGCGTGTCTGATGAACGAAGTCATGCTGGTTGCCGACTGCCTCAACGCCATGCAGGACGCGGTCGGCATCCCCGTTACCGTCAAACACCGCATCGGCGTCGACAGGCAGACCGAATACCAAACCGTCGCCGATTTCGTCGGCACGCTGCGCGACAAAACCGCCTGCAAAACCTTCATCGTCCATGCCCGCAACGCATGGCTGGACGGACTCTCCCCCAAAGAAAACCGCGACGTTCCGCCGTTGAAATACGATTACGTTTACCGCTTGAAAAAAGAGTTTCCCGATCTGGAAATCATCATCAACGGCGGCATCACCACCAACGAAGCAATCGCCGGACACCTGCAACACGTTGACGGCGTAATGGTCGGACGCGAGGCGTATCACAACCCGATGGTCATGCACGAATGGGACAGGCTGTTTTACGGCGATACCCGCAGCCCGATTGAATACGCCGATTTGGTGCAGCGCCTCTACACATACAGCCAAACCCAAATCCAAGCCGGGCGCGGCACAATCTTGCGCCACATCGTCCGCCACAGCCTCGGGCTGATGCACGGTCTGAAAAACGCCCGCACCTGGCGGCGTATGCTTTCCGACGCGACGCTGTTGAAAGACAACGACGGCAGCCTGATTCTCGACGCGTGGAAAGAGGTCGAGCGGGCGAACGTATGGGAATAAAGCGGTTTTCTCAAACATCAAACACGTCGTCTGAAAACAGATTCCTTTTTCAGACGACCTTTTTACCTTTTGAATCCATCCCTATGATGAAACGAACCATACCGATTATCTTCTCAGCCTTCCTGCTTGCCGCCTGCCAAGCCTCGTCCACTCAAGAAACACGAACCATGAATACCCGACTTTGGGCAGTATCCGTCAAGCAAGATGCCAACCTTTACCGTATCGACGACAAACTCTACCGCAGCGAACAGCCCGTCCCCGAGGACGGCGAAACCATTTCACAGCAGGGTATCAAAAGCGTCGTCAATCTGCGCTTTTTCGACCGCAATGACGACGACTATCTCAAGCAATACGGCATCAACATCATCAACCGCCCGCTGCTGTCGTGGAACGTCAAACCTAAAGACATCGCCGAAATCCTGTACCTGATTGAAAAACAGCAACAAAACGGCGCAGTCCTCATCCATTGCTACCACGGTGCGGACAGGACGGGGCTGATTGCCGGAATGTACCGCATCCTTTACCAAGGCTGGCAGATTGAAGAGGCAAAAGCCGAAATGCAGCACGGTCCCTACGGTTATCACAGCATTTGGAAAAATATCGCTAACCTATTTACCGAAGCAAAAGTACAGGAAGTCAAAAACCATTTGGAACGCTTGCGCAGCAACGAGCGCAATGCAGTATCGGGGTAATAACGCTGACTTATAAATCCAATCCTGACTTTGGCTGCCAAGCTGATTTTTAGAGACAACATACTGATTGGTGCATTATTCCCGCTCAGGCAGAGATCCATCGGAAATCTTCAGAAGCAGGTATTTGAAAAAAACGGTTGCCGAAATTCAAAATCAGATTCAGTTCCATGAGAAAGGGTGGTTAATGGCGGGTGACGTATTCCAGATAAGTGTGGCGGCCGTATAGAAAAAGGTCGTCTGAAAACCTTATACATCAGGTTTTCAGACGACCTTTTCGTATCTGCGGTCTTAATCGGGCGATTCAGTTCAAATCACAAAATCCATCGCCGTTCCCTGCAAGCTCTGGTCCATGTCCGCCGACGGGGTTTTGACCGAACGCCCCACCGGTTTGGCAGGCACGCCGACGACGGTGATTGACGACGGTACGTCCGCAACGACCACGCTGCCTGCGCCGATTTTGGAATTGTCGCCGATGCGGATGTTGCCCAATATCGAAGCGTTCGCGCCGATCATCACGCCGTCGCCGATTTTCGGATGGCGGTCGCCGCTTTCCTTGCCCGAGCCGCCGAGCGTTACGCCGTGCAGGATGGAAATATTGTTGCCCAACACGGCAGTTTCGCCGGCGACGAAACCGGTGGCGTGGTCGAGCATCAGCCCATGACCGAAACGGGCGGCGGGGTGAATATCGACGCCGAACACTTCCGACATACGGTTTTGCAGGAAATACGCCAGCGTTTTGCGGCCGTTTTGATAGAGCCAGTGGTTGATGCGGTGCGCCTGAATGGCATGGAAGCCTTTGAAGTATAAAAGCGGCAGCGAATATTCGTCGCACGCGGGGTCGCGTTCGTAAATGGCTTTCAAATCGGCTTCGACGCAGTTGCTGATGCGCGCGTCGCTGCCCAATGCCTGCTGGTAGATTTCAAACAGGGCGCGCACGTCCATAATCGGGCTGCCGAGTTTGCTGGAAAGGTGGTAGGCGAGGACAGAATCGAGCGAGTCGTGGCGCAATACGGTTTGGTGCAAAAAGCTCGCCAGCATCGGTTCGGCTGCGGCTGCGGCTGCGGTTTCTTCGCGGATGGTGTGCCAGAGGTTGAAATCGGTTGTGTTCAGGTGGTCTTTTTTCATGGCTGAGGTCGTCTGAAAACAGGATGGTATCGGCGTATCTTACCTTTTATCAACGATTTGCGATAGCGCATCTCGGAATATGTTTATTACATCGGCTTTATAGTGGATTAAATTTAAATCAGGACAAGGCGACGAAGCCGAAGACAGTACAGATAGTACGGAACCGATTCACTTGGTGCTTCAGCACCTTAGAGAATCGTTCTCTTTGAGCTAAGGCGAGGCAACGCCGTACTGGTTTAAAGTTAATCCACTATATATGCTTGAAGTTTTTTCAGACGACCTTATATAAAGCTGCATTGAATACCAACCTCTATTTAAAAGGATGTCCGACATGACGGAGCATAACGAACCGCAACAAACCGAAACTGAAATCGAAACAGCGGCAGAAGTGGAAACCGCCGAAGCCGTCGAAACCGAGCAAACCGAAACACAACCGGAAGCGCCGACTTACGAAGAATTGCAGGCGCGTATCGCCGAGTTGGAAGGACAGTTGAAAGACAGCGAGCTGCGCGGTTTGGCGAACGAGCAAAACCTGCGCCGCCGCCATCAGCAGGAAATTGCTGATACGCACAAATTCGCCGGACAAAAATTCGCCGCCGAAATGCTGCCGGTCAAAGACTATCTCGAAATGGCATTGCTCGACCAAAGCGGCAATTTCGACGCACTGAAAATGGGCGTGCAGATGACGTTGAACGAATTGCAAAAAGCGTTCGACACCACGCATATCAAAGAAATCAACCCGCAACCCGGCGACAAACTCGACCCGCACCAACATCAGGCGATGCAGGCGGTCGTCAGCGAGCAAGAGCCGAACACCATCGTCAGCGTCATGAAAAAAGGCTACACCCTCTCCGACCGTGTACTGCGCCCTGCGATGGTTATCGTAGCGAAAAAAGAAGCCTGAAGGCACCGCTTGATGAAGTTTATCAAGCATAAAATTTTCAGACGACCCTTCCCTGTCCCTCAGTCTTCAATCCCGCTTTTGGAAAATCATTCCGATGATGCCCAATCGGAAAACAAAGACAAGGTCGTCTGAGAAACAAAATACCGTCCTGTGGATAAATAGTTTAGCTTGTTGAATTTTATATAAAAAAAATTTCAACAAAACCCTTGAAAAAATATCGGGCAACCTTATTTACAGGTCAACGGAACAAAATGTTCCACACAATTATTAATTTAGAAAAATCTTTTTAGGAGCAACATCAATATGGCAAAAGTAATCGGTATCGACTTAGGTACAACCAACTCTTGTGTATCCATCTCTGAAAACGGTCAAACCAAAGTTATTGAAAACGCAGAAGGCGCACGCACTACGCCGTCTGTCGTCGCTTATCTGGACGGCGGCGAAGTCCTCGTCGGCGCACCTGCCAAACGCCAAGCCGTAACCAACGCTAAAAACACCATCTACGCTGTAAAACGTTTGATCGGTCATAAATTTGAAGACAAAGAAGTCCAACGCGACATCGAATCTATGCCTTTCGAAATCATCAAAGCCAACAACGGCGACGCATGGGTGAAAGCGCAAGGCAAAGAGCTGTCTCCGCCGCAAGTTTCCGCAGAAGTCCTGCGTAAAATGAAAGAAGCCGCCGAATCTTACTTGGGCGAAAAAGTAACCGAAGCCGTGATTACCGTTCCGGCCTACTTCAACGACAGCCAACGTCAAGCTACCAAAGACGCGGGGCGCATCGCCGGTTTGGACGTAAAACGCATCATCAACGAGCCGACCGCAGCCGCTTTGGCATTCGGTATGGACAAAGGCGACAACAAAGATCGCAAAGTAGCCGTATATGACTTGGGCGGCGGTACCTTCGATATTTCCATCATCGAAATCGCCAACCTCGACGGCGACAAACAATTTGAAGTATTGGCAACCAACGGCGACACCTTCCTGGGCGGCGAAGACTTCGACCAACGCCTCATCGACCACATCATCGCCGAGTTCAAAAAAGAACAAGGCATTGATTTGAAACAAGATGTGATGGCATTGCAACGTCTGAAAGAAGCTGCCGAAAAAGCCAAAATCGAATTGTCCAGCGGTCAGCAAACCGAAATCAACCTGCCGTACATCACCATGGACGCAACCGGTCCGAAACACTTGGCAATGAAAATTACCCGTGCCAAATTCGAAAGCCTGGTTGAAGACCTGATTGCCCGCTCTATCGAGCCTTGCCGCACCGCATTGAAAGATGCCGGCTTGAGCACCAGCGACATTGACGACGTGATTTTGGTCGGCGGTCAGTCCCGTATGCCGAAAGTACAAGAAGCCGTTAAAGACTTCTTCGGCAAAGAACCGCGCAAAGACGTCAACCCTGACGAAGCCGTTGCCGTAGGTGCAGCGATTCAAGGCGAAGTATTGAGCGGCGGCCGCAGCGACGTATTGCTGCTGGACGTAACCCCTCTGTCCTTGGGTATCGAAACTATGGGCGGCGTGATGACCAAGCTGATTCAGAAGAACACCACCATCCCGACCAAAGCGTCGCAAGTGTTCTCTACCGCCGAAGACAACCAAAGCGCAGTAACCATCCATGTACTGCAAGGCGAACGTGAACGCGCCTCCGCTAACAAATCTTTGGGTCAGTTCAACTTGGGCGACATCGCACCCGCACCGCGCGGCATGCCGCAAATCGAAGTAACCTTCGACATTGATGCCAACGGTATCCTGCACGTTTCCGCCAAAGACAAAGGCACAGGCAAAGCCGCCAACATCACCATCCAAGGTTCTTCAGGCTTGAGCGAAGAAGAAATCGAACGCATGGTGAAAGATGCCGAAGCCAATGCCGAGGAAGATAAAAAACTGACTGAATTGGTCGCTTCCCGCAATCAAGCCGAAGCCCTGATTCACTCCGTGAAAAAATCTTTGGCGGACTACGGCGACAAACTCGACGCAACCGAGAAAGAAAAAATCGAAGCCGCGCTGAAAGAAGCCGAAGAAGCCGTGAAAGGCGACGACAAAGCCGCCATCGATGCCAAAGCTGAAGCGCTGGGCACAGCCAGCCAAAAACTGGGCGAAATGGTTTACGCACAAGCGCAAGCCGAAGCCCAAGCGGGCGAAAGCGCACAAGCCGAACCGTCTTCTGCAAAGAAAGACGATGACGTCGTAGATGCCGACTTTGAAGAAGTAAAAGACGACAAGAAATAATTGAGGTCGTCTGAAAAAAAAGCGCGAATCGCAAGGTTCGCGCTTTTTGTTTGAATTATTCATAGTAAAAGGTCGTCTGAAAACTTTTCAGACGACCTTCTGCCTATCTGTTGCCCTGTGTGTGGAAACATAAGAAAATAGCCTTATTTTTCAAACCATCCAATCAAAGGAAACCTTTATGACGACATTCCCCATAGCGCGCGCGGGCGATAAGACACTTGAAATCCAAGGCAAAATGGCGAACCGCCACGGCTTGATCGCCGGTGCGACCGGTACGGGTAAAACCGTGACCCTGCGCCGTATGGCGGAGGCCTTCAGCAGCGAGGGCGTTCCCGTATTTTTGGTTGACGTCAAAGGCGATTTGTCGGGCATCGCGCAAGCGGGTGCCGCCAGCGGCAAGGTGGGCGAACGCATTGCCGAGTTTGGCTTGGGCGAGCAATGGCTGCAAAGTTTCCCCGTGCGCTTTTGGGATGTTTACGGCGAAACCGGCATTCCGGTGCGCGTAACTGTTTCGGAAATGGGCCCGCTGCTGCTGGCGCGTTTGATGAATTTGAACGACACGCAGGAAGGCTTGTTGAACCTTGTGTTCAAAGTCGCCGACGACAAAGGCTGGCACATTCTGGATTTGAAAGACTTGCGCAGCATGCTGAAACACGTTTCCGACCATGCTTCGGAATACCGCACGCAATACGGCAACGTCTCCGCCGCCAGTATCGGCGCGATTCAGCGTCAGCTTTTGACGCTGGAGAACGAAGGTGCGGAAAAATTCTTCGGCGAGCCGTCGCTCAACCTGCAAGATTGGATGCAGACCGACAACGGCAAAGGCGTCATCAACGTCCTCAATTCGGAAAAACTGATGCGCTCGCCGCGTATGTACAGCGCGTTTTTGCTGTGGATGTTGGCGGAGTTGTTTGAAACCCTGCCCGAAGTCGGCGATTTGGACAAACCGAAATTCGTGATGTTCTTCGACGAAGCGCATTTGATGTTCGACAACGCCGCCAATGCGCTGGTGGAACAGGTCGAGCAAGTCGTGCGCCTGATCCGTTCCAAAGGCGTGGGCGTGTATTTCGTGACCCAAAACCCGCTCGATTTGCCCGATACCATCCTCGGACAGCTCGGCAACCGCGTGCAACACGCCCTGCGCGCCTTCACGCCGCGCGACCAAAAAGCGGTTAAAGCCGCTGCCGAAACCTTCCGCAGCAATCCGAATATCAAAGTTGCCGAAGCGATTGCCGAACTGGGCGTCGGCGAAGCGCTCGTTTCCTTCCTCGACGAAAAAGGCATGCCTGAGCCGGTAGAGCGCGCGCTCGTCCTGCCGCCGCAATCCGCCTTGACCCCGCTTGCCGCCGAAGAGCGCAACCGTTTGTTCCAAAACGATGATTTGTATCCGACCTATAAAGACATGGTGGACAATTATTCCGCGTTTGAAGCCTTAGCCGAAGCCGACAGTCAGGTTGAGGCGGAGAAAGAGGCGGCAGCAGCGGCAAAAGGGCAGGAAAAAGCGCAAAAAGCCGCTGAAAAAGAAGCCGCCAATGCCGACCCCGGCATACTCGGCGGACTGCTCGGCGGTTTGAGCGGCGGTCGTAAAAAGTCAGGGCAGGGTTTGGGCTACAACGTCGCCGACGCCATCGGCAGCCAAATCAACCGCCAAGTGACCAATGCCATCTCCCGCAGCGTGATGGGCATTATTAAAAATATGTTTAAGAAATAAGGTGTAAAAAGAAGGCAGAGGTCGTCTGAAAGCCTGACAATCGGTTTTCAGACGACCTTTTATATTAAATTCAAAAAATATAACGTCATTCCCGCGCAGGCGGGAATCTAGACTTGTCTGCATAGGAACTTATCGGGTAAAACAGTTTCTTTAACTTTACGTTCTGGATTCCCGCCTGCGCGGGAATGACGATTCAGGTATTTCTATATTGAATCCGCTATATTTTTACCTCAACTTACCATCAAACCGCGTTGTCGAAGCCGCTGTGGCGCAGCAGTCTGTGTAGGTCTGACTCTCGAATCAGACAGTTTAAGATGTTTGGAATCCTCGTAAAAAAGGTCGTCTGAAATTTTCAGACGACCTCTAATATTTTTGAAAATTGAAATGAAAAAACTACCTGCCGTTACTTTTGAGTAGGTGAGGAGGGAGGATTTTGTACCTGATTTTGCAAGTTTCTTTTGTCTTGCGCTTCTGCGGCGGTTCTTGCATTTTCGGGCATCAGCTGATAAAGCTCGTCTAGTTCTTTCGGTTCGGTAATGGCTTTCTTCACAATGAAATTGATTAGGTCGAACATTTTTGCGGCAACCTTGTCGAAATCCTCATCCACAATTTGGCCAGGATGTACGGCATTATTGCCGGTAATCCGCAAAGTATCGGCAACTTTGACAACCTGTCCTGATAATACTTCTTTTTTGACCAGCGACCTGATGTCGGTATTGATGTTTTTTCCTTCTTCTCCCAAATGAATACATAATTTTTGCAAGCCTAAACGCAGTAATGCCGCCGCTCCTCGAGGGGATTTGATGAAAATTCGGGCGGCTTCTTCGTAATCTTTTTTGACATCCTCGGGCATATCTTCAGCAGGAAGAGGGGCAGAGCCAAAATCTGGATAGAGCATTTCACCTTTTCTTCGGAGTTCCAAACCTGTCAAGTTCGTTTCGGTTACTCGCCAAAAACTATATTGTTCACAATGAGCACAAATGGCTTTGTAATAAACATCGGGTTCGTAACTTACCCATTGCATATGCGCAAATGCCCCGCAATACGGGCAATTAAAAGCGTCTTTATAAAAATAAGGTGCTGCGTATGTTGTCATTTCTGACATCTCCCTATCAGTATTTATTGATTTCGATAAAGGTCGTCTGAAAACTTTTCAGACGACCTTTTATAGTAAATTTCAAATATAGTGGATTAAATTTAAACCAGTACGGCGTTGCCTCGCCTTGCCGTACTATCTGTACTGTCTGCGGCTTCGTCGCCTTGTCCTGATTTAAAGTTAATCCACTATAAAAAACATCTTCGCCGTCATTCCCGCGCAGGCGGGAATCCAGACCTGTCCGCACAGGAACTTATCGGGTAAAACGGTTTCTTCAACTTTACGTTCTGGATTCCCGCCTGCGCGGGAATGACGATTCAGGTATTTCTATATTGAATCCGCCATATTTTTACCTCAACCTTACTCTCAAGCCGCGTTGTCGAATCCGCTGTGGCGCAGCAGTGCGTCTATACTCGGTTCGCGTCCGCGGAAGGCTTTGAAGGATTCTGCCGCGCTGCGGGAGCCGCCGACGGCGAGGATTTCCTGCCAGAAGCGTTTGCCTGTGGCGGCGACGTCGCCGCTTTCTTCAAAGGCGGCGTAGGCGTCGGCGCTGAGGACTTCCGCCCATGCGTAGCTGTAATAGCCTGCGGAATAGCCGCCGGCGAAGATGTGGCCGAAGCTGTTGGCGAAGCGGTTGTATTCGGGCGGTTGGATGACGGCGACTTCTTTGCGCACGCTGTCTAAAACCTGTTGCCAGTTTTTCAGACGGCCTTCGTCGTCTTCGCTGTAAATGGTCATGTCGAAGAGGGCGAACTCCATTTGGCGGACGAGGAACATGCCGCGTTGGAAGTTTTTGGCGGCGAGCATTTTGTCGAAGAGTTCTTTCGGCAGGGGCTCGCCGGTTTCTTCGTGGGCGGACATTTGTGCCAAGACGTCGTATTCCCAGACGAAGTTTTCCATAAACTGGCTGGGCAGCTCGACTGCGTCCCACTCGACGCCGTTGATGCCGGATACGCCCAGTTCGTCCACTTGGGTGAGCAGGTGGTGCAGGCCGTGGCCGGTTTCGTGGAAGAGGGTGAGGATTTCGTCATGGCTCAAGCGGGCTTCTTTGCCGCCGACGGGCGGGGTGAAGTTGCAGACGAGGTAGGCGGTGGGCAGTTGCAGCGTGCCGTCGGCGAAGCGGCGGCGGCCTTTGTAGTCGTTCATCCACGCGCCGCCGCGTTTGCCTTCGCGGGCGTAGAGGTCCATATAGACGCCGCCTATGGTTTTGCCGTTTTGCTCCAGCTCGAAGTAGCGCACGTCTTTGTGCCAGACGGGAACGGTTTTTTCGGCGAACCCGATGCCGTAGAGTTTTTTGATTTGGGCGAACAGGCCTGCCAAAACTTTGCTGACGGGGAAGTATTTTTTGACTTCGGTTTCGCTGAATGCGTATTTGGCTTCGCGCAGTTTTTCGCTGGCGTAGCTCAAGTCCCACGGCTGCGGGTCGGCGAGGTTCAGGCGTTCGCGGGCGAAGGCTTTGACTTCGGCGAGGTCTTTTTCGGCGTAGGGTTTGGCGCGGCGGGCGAGGTCGTGCAGGAAGGTGAGGACTTGTTCGGGTGTATCCGCCATTTTGGTTGCCAATGATAGCTCGGCGTAGTTTTTGAAGCCGAGCAATTTGGCGGTTTGCAGGGCGTTTTCGAGCGTGCGGTCGATGTTGGCGGTATTGTCGAATTTGCTGTCGTCTGAAAGTTCGCTGGCGCGGGTCACGTAGGCGCGGTAGATTTGTTTGCGCAGATCGCGGTTGTCGGCGTATTGGATGACGGCGAGGTAGTGCGGAATCTGCAAACCGATTTTGTAGCCTGTTTTGCCTTCGCTTTGCGCGGCGGCGGCAAACATGGCGAGCGAGTCTTCGGGAATGCCGGCAAGCGGTGCGGCGTCGTCGAAGTAGAGGGCGAAGGCGTCGGTCGCGTCTAGGACGTTTTGCGAGAATTTGGCGGAGAGTTGCGCGCCTTCGGTTTGCAGTTTCGCCAGTTCTGCCTGCTGTTCGGGCGGCAATTCCGCGCCGCTGAGGACGAAATCGCGCAGGTCGTGGTTGAGCTTGGTTTTTTGTGCGGGGGAGAGGGTGGCGAATTCAGGGGAATTTTTGATCACTTTGAAGCGGTTGTACAGCTCGATGTCTTGTCCGATTTCGGTGAAGAAGATGGTGATTTCGGGCATCAGTTCGTTATAGACGGCGCGCAGTTCGGGCGTGTCAACCACAGAGTTGAGGTGCGACACGACGCCCCAAATTCTGCCGACGCGTTCGGTGATGTCGGTCAGACGCTCGACGGTGTTCGCCCAGTCGGTGTGCGTTTGGGCTTTGACTTCGGCAATCTGCGCGCGCGCTTCGGCGATGGCGGTTTGCAGGGCGGGTTTGATGTCGGCGGTTTGGATGGCGTCGAAACGGGGTTCTTCGCCCAAATGGAGCAGTACGTTGTCGGTCATGGATGGGATTCCTTTGTGTGGGTGGCGGGTTCGGACGGAGGTCGTCTGAAAAGGGCTTGCGGAGACAAACATGGCGGATTTAAATAAAAATCCTGTACCGTCATTCCCGCGCAGGCGGGAATCCAGAAGGCTGAAGTTACTGAAAACTTCCAACAGCCTGTCATTTTAATGTCTGGATTCCTGCATGCGCGAGAATGACGGCGGGTGTCTGGGTTTTAGGTTTGCCGTTCGGGCGAACCGATTGTGTTTTCAGACGACCTGTTTGGATTCGGGGTCGTCTGAAAACGACGGGACAAACGATAGGGGAGATATAGTGCCATCGCGTCAGGCTTAAAGCGTCTTTCCCTGTTTTTACGCTATTCTGCGCCGCGCGGGTTGGATTTGAGCGGGGCGGCGAGGTCGAGGCTCATTGGTGTGCCCGCAGGGGCGAAAACGGCTTGTGCGATATTGGTTTGCAGCGAATCGGCAAACGTGCCGCGGTAGATTTTCGCGCCTTGGTGGGTCAGGTTGGATTGGACATCGACGTAAACTTCGCCGCCGATTTGCTGCCACAGGCGGCAGAACGTGTAGTCTTCGGAAAGGTAGCGTTTGCTTTCGGGATCGACCATGCAGTCGAAGAAGCGGTAGTGCAGCCCTTTGTCTTCGCGCTTGTAGTCGCTGTCGGAGATGTAGTTCAGCTCGGGGTAGGCTGCCATCATTTTTTCGAACACGCTGCGTTTGATGACCATGAATCCGGTCGGCGCGTCATCGACTTTCATAAAGCCTTCTTCATCGACGCGCAGGACGATTTCGCCGTTTTCGTTTTTATCGCCTGTGTTGACGGTGTAGGCGGTGTACATCCGCTCGAAATCCGCTTGGGTTGTGCCGGCGGGAACGCCTTCGTCCGGCCAGTTTTCCCGTTTCAACGGATAAATGCCGGCGACGACGTCTTTATCCGCCAGCAGCAGGCGGTAGAACGCTTCGGCGGAAAAACCGATGTCGGAGTCTATCCAGAAGAGGTGCGTCCATTCTTGGTTTTCCAAGAAGGTCGCCACGCAATTATTGCGCGCGCGGGTAATCAGGCTCTCGCCGCGCTGCATCATCACTTGCAGCGGCCAGCCGTTTTGCGCGCTGGTGTGGACGATATTGAGCAGCGAAAGGACGTAATTGTGGAAATATTTCCCGTCGTGGCTGGGGGTCATGATGACGGGGTACATTTGCGTAAGGGCGGATTCGGGCAACATAGTATTTTCCTGATTATTAATAGATTATGGGGTTAAGCTTGAGGGTTTAGCAGGCGGTATTGTACGCGTAAAAACTCATCCAACACCGCCTGCTGGATTTCTAAACGCTTCGCTACGGGCGAGGCATAGCGCACGATGATAAGGTACACCTTGTCGTCATGCGGCACGCGGGTTACGCGCGGCTGGGCGGCAGGGGTGATGAACAGCTTCTCCGCCTGCACGTTTTCCAAATGCCGCTGGATGGCGGGTACATAAGGTTGGCACAAAGGCTCCAATACGGCTTTCAGACGACCTACAATCACATCCGAATCCAAATGAATCGGCACGGGAATTTCCACCGTATGAATCACATAATCGCCCAAGATATTGTCGCGGCGGACGGAGTGGTTCAAAAGCAGGCTGTTGGGAAACGACAGCGTTTTACCCGAAAGCTGCCCGACCAGCGGATTCGGACCGATCTGCATCATCAACGTGTTCAAAAGATTAATATCGACCACGCGCCCGCGCAGGCCGTTGACCTCGATATAGTCGCCGATCGAATATTGTTTCGTTACCGAGCGCAAGATGCTGCCCGACAAACACATAATCAGTTCCTTCGTCGCCACCACAATCGCCGCCGCTACGGCAAACATCGACAGCGCCAGCGTCTGGATTTGTGTCGCCCAAATTATCGCCAGCCCGAAAATGGTCAAAATCAGCGTCAGATTGCGGCTGAGTACCAAGGAGCGGCGTTTTTCCTCGATGCTGTAATGCGGGTGGCGGCGCAGATACAGGTTCAGCAAAACGCCCCGCAAAACCAGCAGCGCCATGACCATCAGCACCGATTCCACCACTTCCTCGCGTACTGGCAGAGTATGCAGCCATTGCCGTACTGTGTCCCACATAGTGTAAAAATCCTATATTTATCTTGATATTGTTTTCAGACGACCTATACACATCATCGGCACGGACTGCCGGGCCGCCTAAGAAATGACATTATAAATGATAACGAATGGGGAGGTCGTCTGAAACATCCGCAAGAGTCATAACATCGAAATGGCGCGTTCAGACGACCTTTAAAGCCTATAATGATATACCGTAACACTATGTTAATAAAGAAGAAATTGTTTACTGAGCTGCCAAAAAAGGATAACATAGAGACCGTAACCTAAAGGGTTTTAATTAACCATCGATAACGAGGAATCAAAATGACTTGCAAAATCCACGATCATCACGACCATACCCATGGCACCGGTTGCGGCCATACCGCCATCAAACATGACGACCACACCGACTATCTGCACGACGGCCACCTGCACCACGAACACAACGGTCATTACGACGAACACAGCTTAAGCGTCAATGAAACCAACCCTGACGGCTGCCATCCCGTCGATACCTGCAAAGGCCACGTTCACGGCGAAGGTTGCGGCCATGAAGCCGTACCGCACGGCGATCACACCGACTACATCGTCAACGGCCGCCTGCACCACCAACACGGCGACCACTGCGACGATCACGGTCCGGTTGAGATTGTGAAGTAAGCAGTTTTTAAAGCTTAGGTATAAAAAGGTCGTCTGAAATACATTTGGGTTTTCAGACGACCTTTTTACACTGTGTATGACAAAAAACCTGCCCGAATCGTCGGGCAGGTTTGCTTATGGCTGAACCGAGTCGGATTAGTTTTTGTCCAAATCGACCAGTTTGTTTTTGGCAATCCAAGGCATCATGGAGCGCAGTTGTGCGCCTACTTTTTCGATTTGGTGGTCGGCAGTCAGGCGGCGGCGGGCGGTCATGCTGGCGTAGTTGACGGCGCCTTCTTGGATGAACATTTTGGCATATTCGCCGGTTTGGATGCGTTTGAGGGCGTTGCGCATGGCTTCGCGGGATTTGTCGTTGATGACTTCCACGCCGGTAACGTATTCGCCGTACTCCGCGTTGTTGGAAATGGAGTAGTTCATGTTGGCGATGCCGCCTTCGTAAATCAGGTCAACGATGAGCTTCATTTCGTGCAGGCATTCGAAGTATGCCATTTCGGGCGCGTAGCCTGCTTCGGTCAGGGTTTCGAAGCCGGTTTTGATCAATTCGACCACGCCGCCGCACAATACGGCTTGTTCGCCGAAGAGGTCGGTTTCGGTTTCTTCGCGGAAGTTGGTTTCAATCACGCCGCCTTTGGTGCCGCCGTTGGCTGCTGCGTAAGACAGGGCGATGTCGCGCGCTTTGCCGCTTTTATCTTGGTAAACGGCGATCAGCGAAGGTACGCCGCCGCCTTTCAGGAATTCGCTGCGTACGGTATGGCCGGGGCCTTTGGGGGCGACCATAATCACGTCCAAGTCGGCACGCGGTACGATTTGGTTGTAGTGTACGTTGAAGCCGTGTGCGAAAGCGAGTACCGCGCCTTGTTTCAGGTTAGGCTCGATTTCGTTTTTGTACACAACAGGCTGGTTTTCGTCGGGCAGCAGAATCATCACTACGTCAGCTTTTTTGGTGGCATCGGCTACGGACAATACTTCGAAGCCGGCTGCTTCTGCTTTTCTCCAAGAGCCGCCTTGGCGCAGGCCGACTACTACGTTTACGCCTGAATCTTTCAGGTTTGCCGCGTGGGCGTGGCCTTGTGAGCCGTAGCCGATGATGGCGACGGTTTTACCTTTGATCAGGGACAGGTCGGCGTCTTTATCGTAATAAACTTGCATTTGATTTCCTTTGGATAAAATGGGTTCCGGCTTTGTGTTGAGGATGCCGGACAGTTGGATTGAGGGTAAAGGGTTAAACGGAGAGTTCTTCCATCAAAACGATTTCGAGCGCGTCGGTTTTGCCGTCGATGGCTTTAACGAAACCTTGGAAATGTTCGCTGGCGTTGTGCGTATCGATGGCTGCCTGAGATTTCCAGTTTTCGACGAAGACGAAACGTTCGGGTTTGCCGATTTCCTGATGCAAATCGTAGCTGATGTTGCCTTCTTCCGCTCGGCTGGCTTTGACCAGGCTTTGGAACAAGGGTTTCAGCGTTTCTGTATGTTCAGGTTTGACGGTAACCAGCGCGACGATTTTAATGTTTGACATCAATCTCTCCTGCCGTTTCTGTTTTCAGACGACCTATCGGGTCGTCTGAAAAACCGACGGTGTTAAATTTTCAAAATACGCTCGCCGCGGCCGATGCCGGCTGCACCTGTGCGTACGGTTTCCAAAATCTGGGCGCGTCCGACGGTTTCGAGGAAGGAGTCGAGTTTGTCGGTCGAGCCTGTGATTTCGATGGTGTAGCTGCGGTCGGTTACGTCGATGATGCTGCCGCGGTAGATTTCGGTCAGGCGTAAAAATTCGTCGCGGTCTTTGCCGACGGCGCGGACTTTTACCAACATCAATTCGCGTTCGACAAAACGGCTTTCGTTCAAATCGACCACTTTAATCACCTCAATTAATTTATTGAGTTGCTTGGTGATTTGTTCGATGACTTGCTCGTCGCCGTGGGTAACGATGGTCATGCGCGAAAGGGTTTTGTCTTCGGTCGGTGCTACTGCCAAGGAGTCGATGTTGTAGTCGCGAGCGGAGAAAAGACCGACCACGCGGCTCATCGCGCCTGATTCGTTTTCCATCAGAACAGATAAGATATGTCGCATTGTCGTTCTCCTTACGCTTTCGGGTTTTCGCGCATGTGCGGCGGCAGAACCATTTCGTCCAAACCTTTGCCGTTGCCGACCATGGGCAGCACGTTTTGTTTCTTATCGGTCAAGAAGTCGATAAATACCAGACGGTCTTTTTGTTTGACTGCTTCCAAAAGCGCACCTTCAACATCGGATTTTTTATCCACGCGGATGCCGATGTGCCCGTATGCTTCCGCCAGTTTGACGAAATCGGGCAGAGAATCGAAATAGGTTTCCGATTCGCGGTTGCCGTAATACAGTTCCTGCCATTGGCGAACCATGCCGAGGTAGCCGTTGTTGAGGGTAACGACGTTTACCGGAATGCGGTATTGGAAGCAGGTGGACAATTCTTGGATGTTCATCTGAATCGAACCTTCGCCGGTAATGCAGAACACGTCTTGATCGGGGGCGGCAAGTTTCGCGCCCATCGCATACGGCAAACCTACACCCATCGTACCCAAGCCGCCGGAATTGAGCCATTGGCGCGGGCGTTCGAACGGATAATATTGCGCCGCGAACATTTGGTGTTGTCCCACGTCCGAAGTGATGATGGCGGAATTGCCGGTAACTTCGGCAAGTTTCTGCACGACATATTGCGGCTTGATGATTTCGCTGTCGTTGTCAAACCACAGGCAGTTGCGCGAACGCCATTCTTCGATGTTTTTCCACCATTTGTCCAAAGAGTCGGCGGCAGGTGCATCCTGCTTGCCCCACAAAGCAATCATTTCGGACAAGACGTTTTTCACATCGCCGACAATCGGAATATCGACTTTGACGCGTTTGGCGATGCTGGACGGGTCAACATCAATATGAATGACTTTTTTGGCTTTTTCAAAGAATTTGGACGGAACGGAGACGACACGGTCGTCAAAACGCGCACCCACTGCCAATACGACATCTGCGTTTTGCATGGCGAGGTTGGCTTCGTAAGTGCCGTGCATACCCAGCATACCCAAGAATTGGCGGTCGCTTGAAGGGTACGCGCCCAGCCCCATCAGCGTGCCGGTACACGGTGCGCCCGTCATGCGGACAAATTTCGTCAGCTCTTCCGAAGCATTGCCCAATACCACGCCGCCGCCGAAATAAACGATCGGACGTTTGGCGGAAGCCAACATTTGGATGGCTTTTTTAATCTGCCCGATATGGCCTTGCACGACAGGTTGGTAAGAGCGGATAAAGATGTCTTCCTGCGGATAGCTGAATTTCGCCATCGCCTGCGTTACATCTTTGGGAATATCGACTACGACCGGACCGGGTCGGCCGCTGGCGGCGATTTGGAATGCCTTTTTAATGGTCTCGGCAAGCTCGTTGACGTTGGTTACCAAGAAATTGTGTTTGACGCACGGACGGGTAATGCCGACCGTATCCACCTCTTGAAACGCATCCGTACCGATGAGCGAATTGCCGACCTGTCCGCTGATGACCACCATCGGAATCGAATCGCTGTATGCGGTGGCAATGCCTGTCAGCGCATTGGTCACGCCCGGACCGGAAGTAACCAGCGCGACGCCAACTTTGCCGCTGACGCGCGCATACGCATCTGCCGCGTGTACCGCCGCCTGCTCGTGTCGGGTCAGGATGTGCTTGAATTTATTGAGTTGGAAAATAGCGTCGTAGATTTCGATGACTGCGCCGCCCGGATAGCCGAAAACATACTCTACACCTTCGGCTTTGAGACTTTGCACTATGATTTGTGCACCTGATAATTGCATAATGACCTCTTTTATACGGCTTCAAACCAATAGGGGCAACCCGCCTCGCCACAGCACCTGTAATGCAAGCCCTCCAAGCAGCGGTTTAGGGTACGCGCATTGAAGGAACACGGCGACAGTCAGACTGTCCAATCAATTGGAATGAAACACAGAGTTTATGAATGAAAGAATGCAAACGATAACGCAAACCGCCTGTTCAATCAAGACAAAATCTTTCATCTTTTAACGTTGTTTGAATATTGTGAAGATTGCTTTTTGATTTTTATAGGATAAATATGATTTGGGTTTCTTGGATCTTGTATCTTCGTTCATAAAATTGTTGACATTTTGAAGCTGGATTGCAAGTTGCCTTCTTCAGTTCGATTAATAAGCAAAGGTCGTCTGAAAACTCCAATTCAAGATTTTCAGACGACCTTTCACTTCAAAACATCAGTTTGAACCGACTTTAATCTTCTGCCACAGATTAACCGACAGTTTCTTCGCATCCGAACTCATTTGCGGCATCACAAAACCGTCTTTCATATCCTGAGCATTCGGGAAGATGGAGCGGGTGTTAACCAACTCGGCAGGCATTTTCTCGCGTGCCGGTTTGCTTGCAGGCGCAAAGGTAACGGCAATGCCGTTTTTCGCAGCCACTTCGGGATCAAGCGTATAGTTGATGTATTTGTGGGCATTGGCAATGTTTTTCGCATCGGCGGGAATCAGCCAAGATTCAATCCAGAAGCCCATACCCTTCGGCGTCAACACTTCGATGCCGACATTGTTTTTCACTTCTTCGGAACGCGCTTTCGCCAAGTTCAAGTCGCCTCCGTTACCGGCCGCAAGACAGATGTCGCCGCGCGCCAGTTCGTCAATGATGGACGGACTGAAACGTTTTACATCAGGACGGATGGCTTTCAGCACTTCCGCCGCCGCTTTCAAATCATCAGGATTTGTGCCTTTGGGGTCTTTACCCAAATAATTCAGTAAAATTGGGAACATCTCGCTCGGCGTGTCCCACAAGGCGATACCGCATGATTTCAGCTTGTTGGTGTATTCAGGCTTGAACAGCAAATCCCAACCGTTTTCAGGCAGCTTGCCGCCCAAAAGTTCTTTGCCCTTCGCCGTAATTGCCAAAGTGTTGACACCGGAGAAATAAGGAACGGCATACTGGTTGCCCGGGTCGGCAGTTTCCAGCATTTTCAACAATTCGGGATCGATGTTTTTGTAATTGGGAATCAGGTCTTTATTGATTTTTTGATAAGCACCCGCTTCGATTTGACGGGGCAGGAAGGCGATGCCGGGAACGACCAAGTCATAGCCGGATTTGCCGGTCAGCATTTTGGCTTCGAGGGTTTCGTTGTTTTCGTAAAGGTCGTAGGTCAGCTTCAGCTTATTGGCTTTTTTGAAGTCTTCAACGGTGCTCTCGTCAACGTAGTTCGACCAGTTGTAGATGTTCAAAGTATCGGTGGCGGCTGCTTCGGCATTGGCAGCAGGCGCGCTGCCTGCTTGAGGTTGCTCGGTTTTTTTCTCGCCACCGCCGCAAGCGGCCAGCGATAATGCCGCCAATACGGCTAATACGGATTTTTTCATACGGGCAGATTCCTGATGAAAGATTGTTAACGGAAAATGAACACTCTGCACCCCATCAATACCCCGGCGCAAAGCGGGGCTATTGTAATGGAAGTGGGTGAGAACTCAAAGCAATATCTGACTGATTTTTATTGAAATAAGGCACGATTTCTTAGGCTCGGGAAAACGGCGTTGCACAAGATGTCGTTTTTGGGCAAAATACGGGCGATTTGCGCGCACGAACAGAGAAAATACTTGCATATAGAGGAATCTGTCTTTAAAATTGCGCGTTTACAGAATTTATTTTTTCAGGAGATATTCAATATGGCAAACAGCGCACAAGCCCGCAAACGTGCCCGCCAATCGGTTAAACAACGCGCCCACAACGCCAGCCTGCGTACTGCATTCCGTACCGCGGTGAAAAAAGTGTTGAAAGCAGTTGAAGCCGGCGACAAAGCTGCTGCTCAAGCAGTTTACCAAGAGTCCGTCAAAGTCATCGACCGTATCGCTGACAAAGGCGTATTCCACAAAAACAAAGCAGCCCGCCATAAGAGCCGTCTGTCTGCCAAAGTAAAAGCATTGGCTTAATCTTTTTCGCCCATCCTCTTGGCGTTTTATCGCGTCGGGACAGGCAAGCAGATAACGATGCCCCTGAGGTCTTAACCTTTCAGGGGCATTGCCGTATGTGATGCAAGTTGATGTAAACTTTTCAGACGACCTGCCGTAAAGAAGGCGCAAGGCGGTAAAATGCGGTTTAATCTGTTTTTCAAACGATTAATCCCGATTTTCAGGCAAAAGGTCATCTGAAAACATCCAATCGGCAATCCCATGAATGAAATGATGAACAAGATGTTGAAACACGATTTGGCGCAAAGCAATGCCCTAAAGAACAAAAAACCGTCATTCTCCAAATGTCGGCGCGCTTTGATGCTTATCCTTATCGGCGGAACAGCCGCCCCTGTCGCCTATGCCGACACAGCTTTGCAATGCACCTCCATTCAAGACAATGCCACCCGTTTGGCGTGTTACGACAGCATTTACTCGGCTCAACTGCCGCCGCAAGCACCGCTGCCCATCATTCGCGAAGAAGCCGCCAAAGCGCCGGTCGATTTGCCCAAAACCATCAGCACTAGCCGCGAGAAAAAGGCGGCGACGATTGTGTTTGACGAAAATAAAGAACAATCCACACTTTCGGAAGACAATCTCCGCATCACAGCCGATGCCTACACGCCGTTGAGCCTGATGTACGATTTGGACAAAAATGACTCGCGCGGCTTATTGAGCGTGCGCGAGCACAATCCCATGTACCTGATGCCCGCATGGTACAACAGCTCGCCCAACCTGCATCCCCATTCCCCTTCGCGCGGCACGACCAATCAGGAAAAATTCAGCGAACAGAAACACATAGAAACCAAACTGCAAGTTTCGTTCAAAAGCAAAATCGCCGAAGATTTGTTTAAAACCCGCGCGGATTTGTGGTTCGGCTATACCCAAAAATCCGATTGGCAGATTTACAACCAAGGCAGAAAATCCGCGCCGTTCCGCAATACCGATTACGAACCCGAAATCTTCCTGACCCAGCCCGTGAAGGCAGATTTGCCGTTCGGCGGCAAACTGCGGATGGTCGGCGCAGGCTTCGTCCACCAATCCAACGGACAAAGCCGCCCCGAATCTCGCTCATGGAACCGCGTTTACGCATTGGCGGGGATGGAATGGGGCAAACTGACCGTCATCCCGCGCGTGTGGATGCGCGCCTTTGATCAGACCGGCGAAAACAACGACAATCCCGACATTACCGACTATATGGGTTATGGCGATTTGAAGCTGCAATACCGTCTGAACGACAAACAAAATATTTCGTCCCTGCTGCGCTACAATCCCAAAACCGGACACGGCGCGGTTGAAGCCGCCTATACTTTCCCGATTAAAGGCAAACTCAAAGGCGTCGTGCGCGGCTTTCACGGCTACGGCGAAAGCCTGATTGATTACAACCACAAACAAAACGGCATCGGCATCGGCCTGATGTTCAACGACTGGGACGGAATTTGATGCCCGACCCTGTTTTCAGACGACCTTTTACATCATGTTGCACACAGGTCGTCTGAAAGCAAAACAAACACCCTTCCCATATTAAAAACACTCGTTTCCTATCGCCCAAACGCGTATAATGCAACGTTTGGGCGATATTTGTCGGAATAACACAGAAGATGACGGAACAAACGGCCGAAGGCGGAAAAGTTGCCAAGGCATTAAAAAAATATCTGATTACAGGCATGCTGGTATGGCTGCCAATAGCCGTAACCATTTGGGCGGTCAGCTATATCATATCTGCCGCCGACCGGCTAATCAGCCTGCTGCCCGAGCAATGGCAGCCCCAATATTTCTGGGGATTCAACATTCCCGGCCTGGGCATTATTGCCGCCATTGTCGTCTTGTTTCTGACCGGCGTGTTCGCCGCCAACGTTTTGGGGCGTCAAATCCTCGCCGCATGGGACAGCCTGTTGGGACGGATTCCCGTCGTCAAGTCCATCTATTCCAGCGTCAAAAAAGTATCCGAGTCCCTGCTCTCCGACAGCAGCCGCTCGTTCAGAACGCCCGTGCTGGTTCCATTCCCGCAACCCAATATTTGGACGATTGCCTTTGTATCAGGGCATATTCCCGACAAACTCAAAGGCAGCCTGCCGCACGATGACGACTATCTCTCCGTCTATGTGCCGACCACGCCCAACCCGACCGGCGGCTATTACATCATGGTGAAAAAGAGCGACGTGCGCGAACTCGATATGAGCGTGGACGAAGCATTGAAATATGTGATTTCGATGGGTATGGTGATGCCGGATGAAGTTCGGGTCAAGGCTTTGGCAGAACACAGGTCGTCTGAAAACGGCGATACAGAACAAAACAATTAAGGTGTCTTTTTTCAGACGACCTTTTCCTTCTTTTCAAATTGAACAATATAAAAAGGTGATTTTATGCGTACCAACTATTGCGGCCTGATCAGCGAGCAATACTTAGACCAAACCGTAACCGTCAAAGGATGGGTACACCGCCGGCGCGACCACGGCGGTGTGATTTTTATCGACCTGCGCGACCGCGAAGGTATCGTCCAAGTCGTGATTGACCCCGATACGCCCGAAGCGTTTGCCACTGCCGATTCCGCCCGCAACGAATACGTTTTGAGCATTACCGGCCGCGTGCGCAACCGTCCCGAAGGCACGACCAACGACAAAATGATTTCCGGCAAAATCGAAATCCTTGCCAAAGAAATCGAAGTGTTGAACGCCGCCGCTACGCCGCCGTTCCAAATTGACGACGAAAACATCAGCGAAAACGTGCGCCTGACCAACCGCGTTATCGACCTGCGCCGTCCGGTGATGCAGCGCAACCTGCGCCTGCGTTATCAAGTTGCTATGGGTGTTCGCCGTTATTTGGATGCGCAAGGCTTCATCGACATCGAAACCCCGATGCTGACCCGCTCTACTCCAGAAGGCGCGCGCGACTATCTCGTGCCGAGCCGCGTTCATCCGGGCGAGTTTTTCGCGCTGCCGCAATCGCCGCAATTGTTCAAACAACTGTTGATGGTGGCGGGTTTCGACCGTTACTACCAAATTACCAAGTGCTTCCGCGACGAAGACTTGCGCGCCGACCGCCAGCCTGAATTCACCCAAATCGACTTGGAAACCTCGTTCTTGAACGAGGATGAAATCATGGACATCACCGAAGGCATGGCAAAACAAGTTTTCCAAGACGCATTGGGCGTGGACTTGGGCGATTTCCCGCGTATGCCTTACGCCGAAGCCATGTTTTACTACGGCTCCGACAAACCCGATATGCGCATCAGCCTGAAATTTACCGAGCTGACCGACCTGATGAAAACGGAAGAATTCAAAGTCTTCCGCGGCGCAGCCGACATGAAAGGCGGCCGCGTGGTTGCCCTGCGCGTACCGAACGGCGCGAAATTCAGCCGTAAAGAAATCGACGAATACACCAAATTTGTCGGCATCTACGGCGCGAAAGGTTTGGCGTACATCAAAGTGAACGATGTCAGCAACCTTTCCAACGGCGAAGACAGCGGCCTGCAATCTCCAATTGTGAAATTCCTGTCCGAAAACGCCCTGAAAGAAATCATTGCGCGTACCGGCGCGCAAAACGGCGACATCATCTTCTTCGGCGCAGACAAAGCCAAAGTCGTGAACGAAGCCATCGGCGCTTTGCGTATCAAAGTCGGCTTGGAACACGGCGCGGAAAACGGCTACTTCGTGGACGAATGGAAACCTTTGTGGGTCGTTGATTTCCCGATGTTCGAATACGACGAAGACGGCGACCGCTGGGCGGCCATGCACCATCCGTTCACCTCGCCCAAGCCAGGCCATGAAGACCTGATGGCGTCCGATCCTGAAAACTGCCTGGCCCGCGCCTACGACATGGTGTTGAACGGCTGGGAAATCGGCGGCGGTTCCATCCGTATCCACCGTGCCGACGTACAGGAAAAAGTGTTCGCCGCGCTGAAAATCAGCCCTGAAGAGCAGCAGGAAAAATTCGGCTTCCTCTTGGACAACCTGAAATTCGGCGCGCCTCCGCACGGCGGTTTGGCATTCGGCCTCGACCGTCTGGTAACGCTGATGACCGGTGCCGAATCCATCCGCGACGTGATTGCCTTCCCGAAAACCCAACGCGCCCAATGTCTGCTGACCAACGCACCGAATGCGGTGGACGACAAACAACTGCGCGAATTGAGCTTGCGCCTGCGTCAAAAAGCGACCGAAAATAAAGAAGCGTAATTTTTAAAAGCAGGTGGGCAACACCTGAGAGTCAAAAGGTCGTCTGAAACCTATTACACGGGTTTCAGACGACCTTTTTCATTGTTTGGCCAAGAAGTTAGGTTGAACGTTTCATTTATCTGATTTGTTGAATAGAAGTACGCCATGATTTTGTGAAAACTGTTATTCGCGAGCGGTTGAAGCAAATGTTAGCGCTTGAAGAATATGAATATGGTCCGATTGCGGTTGCAAAAAAAAATTCTCTAGGCTTTTTTTTGAAAATGTGATTTTTGCAAATATATGACAATGTACGTTATTGATTATATATATCGGCACGGCAGCTGTGTGGCAATAATATCTATCTGATAATATTATGAATTTTATGTATTTTATGAATTTTATATTAGCAGACGGGGGTTTTGAAGAACTTAAAATTAATTTGAAGCTTGTGTAATATTGATAAATATAAGAAAATTTTCAAATATTACATTTAGATTTTTGTAAATCTCTCATTCAACAAAGAAATCACTATAAAAATGCTAAATGTATGAATTTGCAAATTCACAAATGTAATATTTTAAAAAATAATTACAGGGGTTAAGAATGTCATTATTTACAATGCTTGCAGTATTGATAATTGGGTTGGTGTGCTTCTTGATAATAATTATGAGAATGCACATGAAACGCTTTGCTTATGACGTTACAAAGGATTATCGCTATGACTGTTTGCCACAGCATTTCGTGTCGAAATTAGAGGAGGGGGTTATTAAGCTACCTCAAGAAGTGGATATTAATGATACGGTCTTGGCTGCGGTCAGTGTTGAAACTTCTTTGTTGGGCAAATGGTTGTTGCCCTATATTGAGATTGAAACCCGCAAAGGTATTTGGAAACATTACATCGAATTTGGCGGTAGAGGCGTGAGATATTTGAACTTCAGCGATATGTTTGATGCTGAAAGTCGGGAAATTTCCTTGAGGAGCAGAAGGGTCTTGTTGAAAAATCAGGAAGTCAGACTGACTGTTTATCCGCGTATGTCTTTGGATGATAAAAAAATCCTAGTGCTTGCGCCGCACGCTGACGATGCGGAGTTGGCAGCTTACGGTCTGTATGAAAAATATGCTGAAAATTCGATGGTGGTAACGGTAACGGCAAGCGAAGCAGGGCGTTTCCATTATGAAAACCTTTTCTGCAAACGCTGTCCTACGGAAACTAAGGAGCAATATTTGGAAAAGGGGCGGATGCGGGTCTGGAACAGTCTGACCGTTCCGCTTTTGGCAGGGGTATCGTCTGAAAACATTTTGCAGCTCGGTTTTTTTGATACGACGCTGAAAACTTTATATCGCCACCCCGAGCGTGAAATTCCTTCTGCCAAGTTGGAGACGGCAGACGTGGGTATTTTCCGGCGGGCCAATAAATCTGCCATATCAGAGGGTTTGCACGGTGGTTCGAATTGGCATGATTTGGTGGACAATATGGCTTACGTCATCGAATCATTCCGTCCGGATGTTATTGTTACGCCTTCGCCGAATATTGATGTCCATACCGATCATCAATGTACAACTATTGCTGCTGTTGAGGCATTAAAAAAGCTGAATTACACCAACGGTTCGCTGTTTTTATATGCGGTTCACTATCTGACCGATGACTATCCTTTGGGGAATGTCGGTGCTTCGTTGAGTCTGCCGCCGTTTTTTAGCGAAGAAGACAGTAGCGATATGTTGTATTTCCATTCAATTTATTCCCATCCCGTTGATAAAAAAACGCAAAACCATAAATTGTTGGCATTGGATGCGATGAACGATATTCGTCCGAATGCGCGTAACTACATGGATTGGAAACATGTATTACGTAGAGGTCTGAGCCTGCTGTATCACGATCTTACCTCTATCCGTTCGGATCTGATCAACCGATTTGTCCGCAGTAATGAGTTTTTTATGTTGTTCCTATCAGTGATGTCCACAATCAGGAGACTTACCAGAAAATTATTTCTCGAGGCGGGAAGAATCACCTTCATTGATCCGATCTGAAATGTTTTCAGACGACCTTTAAATATACAAAGGTCGTCTGAAAACCTATAATGGCCTGAGATTTCATATATTGCAGCCGTTATGCCGACTTATTTTATTGCCGATTTACACCTGAGTGAAACCCGTCCTGAGTTGACCGAGCTGTTTTTGCGTTTCATGCGCGAAAAAGCACCGTCTGCGAGGGCGGTTTATATTTTGGGCGACCTGTTTGATTTTTGGATAGGGGACGACGAACATTCCGAATTGACGGATACTGTTTCCCGTGCCGTCCGTAACGTTGCAGAGGGCGGGGTGGAATGTTTTTTTGTTCACGGAAACCGTGATTTCCTGATAGGTGGGAAGTTCGCAAGGCAAGCGGGCATGGTACTGCTGCCGGAATATTCTGTCGTCGATTTATACGGTACGCCGGCTTTGATTTGCCACGGTGATACTTTGTGTACCGATGATGTGCGTTATCAGAAATTCAGGAAAACAGTTCATCAAAAATGGTTGCAACGGTTGTTTCTCATGTTGCCCCTCAAGCTGCGTTTAAATATTGCGCGTAAAATCCGCCATACCAGTAAGCACGACAAGCAATATAAGGCTGCTGAAATTATGGATGTCAATCCCAAGTTTACCTCTGATACCGTCCAAAATTACGGCGTCAGCTTGCTGATTCACGGACATACGCACCGCGAACATATCCACGAAGAGAACGCATATACGCGTATTGTGCTGGGAGATTGGCGTAGCGACTATGCTTCTATATTGGAAGTCGATGAGTACGGATACAGGTTTGTTGAGTTATAGATGGTTGATTTGCAAATGTTGAAAATATAAAAGGTCGTCTGAAAGTTTTCAGACGACCTTTTTAATGACGGAAAATCAAAGTCGGATTATTTCTGGCATGGTTTAAACTGCCATCCGCTCTTTGCAGGTCAGTTTTGCGTCTATCCAATCGTTTCCTCCGGGTAAGACTATTTGGGAAACCAACGCATCCAAGTCGTGAAGGTAGGCAGAGGCTTTGGGGCTGTTGATGATTACGACGACAATCATCGGCTTGTCGCCCAGCCAGTAGCCTGCCAGTGCCCGCACGTTTTTGAGCGTGCCGGTTTTCAGACGCAGGCGGCTGCCGGGTTGCTTCAGGCGTTTTTTCAATGTTCCGTCCTGTCCGGCAATCGGCAGCGTGTCGATAAATTCTTGTTTAAACGGGCTGAAATAGGCTTTTTCCAGCATTTGCCCCATCATGTGCGCGGTAACGCGCTCGCTTCTCGATAAGCCCGAACCGTTTTCCAAAACCAGGTTTTCCGTATCTACCCCTGCAGTCGCCAATTCCAGGGAAACCGCTTCCGCTGCTTTTCTGCGTGCGGTTTCGCTGTCGCCGTTGCCGCCAAGTTTTAAGAATACGGACCGTGCAATCAGGTTGTTGGAATGTTTGTTCATGTCGGTCAGTATGTCTGACAACGGTTTGGAGCGCGAAACTGCCAGCGTTTTTGCGTTACTCGGTGCAGGAGCGGTTTTGAGGTCGTCTGAAATCGTACCGCCAAGTGCGCGCCATTGATTAACAAAGCTTTTGTGTGCAAATTCTACGGAGGAGAGCATGTTGATATGCATTTCCCCGCCTAAACAACTCTCCGGAACCTTACCGCCGATATGTAGCTTTCCACCGGAATAGCCGGCACGCATATGATTTTGCAATGCGCCGCATTTCAAAGCGTTTGACAGTACGGTTTTGTTTTCAATAGGAATATCGGGTAGGGGAGGCGAGGTCTCGACGGTAATGCCGCCTGCACCATCTGACTGCGGCCTGAGCCAGACAACCTTGTAAGCCAGCATATTCGGATCGGGGGCGGTCATAAACGGTGAACCTGCGTCGGATTCGAAATCCGGAGGGTTGCCGACGGTACCCCAGAGATGGCGGTCAAGTACCAGGCTGCCTTTAATATGCCTGATGCCTTTGTTTTGCAGTTGTTGCAGGGCATCCTTCAGCCCGTCCTGGTCGAACACGGGATCGCCGCTGCCTACCCAATAAATATCGCCTTCCAGCGTATCGCCGTTGATTATGCCTTCACTTTTAAATTCCGTAGCCCAGCGGTAATCCTTGCCCAAAGCTTTGAATGCCGCAAATGCTGTTACCAACTTCATCGTTGATGCGGGATTGACCGCTTCTCCGACTCTGTGCGACTCAATAATTTTGCCGCTATCCAGTTCTTGAACGTAGACGGAGATTTCGTCCGGCGGGATTTTGCCGAGATTCAAGGCGTAGGCAGAGAACGGTATTAGGCACAAATACCATGCAGCCACCGTTTTTTTCCAATTCATAATTATTCAGACTTTTTGAAAAATACATTAGGCATTATTATAAAATAAAGCACCGTTGTAGTAAAAATAGGCATACTTTTAGTCGAAGCAATGAAATTCTGCCATTTGCAGTCAACCTAATCAAATACAAAAATCAATTCGAGATAGAAATGATTTTGCTTGAATTTAGATGTCAAAGACGATACGAAAATTCGAACAGCATTTGAAATCATAGTATCTTTAATATTTTAAATTTATATTCGGTAGTTTTGTAAAAAATGAAATTATAATGCAAGTATATATTTTAAAATACATATCGTATTTTAATGTAACGGTTGTCAGAATATTAAGTATATGAATATTTAAAAAATAAAGAAAATGAGAAAATATACCCGGATATATTTGATTTATTGATTTTTATCTGATAGTTTAAAAAAACTGTGTTATATTATGAAATAAACCATTTGTTTATTTCGGAATAATAAAGATAGTCTGGAAGAAGAGCATGAAAGATACAGCTAATTTCATCCGCGACGACATCAAAGCCATGTCCGCCTACCGAATTGCCGACTTGCCAGAAGGCTTCATCAAACTGGATGCAATGGAAAGCCCGTATCATCCGTTTGCCCGTTTTCCCGAGCTGTCAAACGAATGGCTGAGGCTGATTGCCCAAGCTCCGATTCATCTTTACCCCAATCCCGCCGCCAGCGGGATGCAGGAAACTTTAAGAAAAGCCTTCGATATTCCTGAATCTGCCGCCATCGCTTTAGGAAACGGCTCGGACGAGTTAATCCAATTCATGACCCTGCTCGTTGCCCAATCCGGCGCGACCATGCTGGCGGTAGAGCCGAGTTTCGTGATGTATCGGCATAATGCCGAGCTGTACGGCATGAATTATGTCGGCGTACCGCTCAATGAAGATTTCACGCTTGATTTGCCCGCCGTTTTATCCGCCATTGAAAAACATCAGCCCGCGTTGATTTTCATCGCCTATCCGAACAATCCGACAGGCGTATGTTTCCGCCGCGAAGAAGTCGAAGCCATTATCCGCGCGGCGCGCGGCATCGTGGTTGTCGATGAAGCATACGGCGCATTCAGCCGCGACAGTTTTCTGCCGCAGGCGGGCAGCGTTGAAAATCTGGTCGTGATGCGCACCATCAGCAAAATCGGTTTTGCCGGACTGCGCATCGGCTATGCGGCAGGAAGCCCCGCCGTAATGGACGAGCTGGCGAAAATCCTGCCGCCCTACAATATGAACCAATTAAGCTTGGCGACCGCCAAATTCGCCCTGCAACACCATGACGCGATTCAGACGACCATCGATATTTTGAAAGCCGAGCGCGAGCGCGTTTTCAACGAATTGTCCGCCATAGGTCGTCTGAAAGCCTTCCCCAGCGAAGCGAATTTCATTACCGTGCGCGTTCCCGATGCAGACGCATTGTTTAACACGCTTAAAGAAAACCGCATCCTGATTAAGAAACTCCACGGCACGCATCCGCTTTTGGCGCAGTGCGTCCGCATTACCATCGGCAGCCCCGGGCAAAACGATGCCGTACTGGACATTATCCGCAAGCTTTATGCCTGATTTTTTAAAATTTCACAGAGAGTAAACCTATGACCATCACTCAACTCCACCTTGCCAATTTCCTGCAGCTTGTCGAAGAAGCAGGCTCGCTGACCAAACTTGCCCGCAAATGCGGTTACGACAACGCGGCATCCCTGTCCCAACTGAAACGCCGCCTTGAAGAGCAGGCAGAAGACGAAAAAGCGCGCGGCATCCGCCCCAGCCTTGCCGCCAAACTCGAAGCCGGCATGCATAAACGCAAAGGCTGGTTAAACCGCGACCACAGCAAAGACAGAGAAAAAGCCGCAGCCGCCGAAGCCGCCCGCCAAGAGCGAGCCGCCCAAGCCGCCGCAGCCGCCGCACCGGCATTCCATATGCCCGCAGAAGGCCGCGCAGTCAGCATCACCCGCAACACCAGCGAAACCCAAATCAGCCTCAGCCTCAACCTCGACGGCACCGGACAATACCGCCTCGACACCGGCGTTCCCTTCCTTGAGCATATGCTTGCCCAAGTCGCCCGCCACGGCATGATCGACCTCGACATTACCTGCAAAGGCGATTTGCACATCGACGACCACCACACCGTCGAAGACATCGGTATCGTACTCGGTCAAGCGCTGAAACAAGCCTTGGGCAGCAAAGCCGGCATCCGCCGTTACGGCCATGCCTACGTTCCGCTCGACGAAGCCTTGAGCCGCGTTGTCATCGACCTCTCCGGCCGCCCCGGACTCGTGTACAACATCGACTTCACCCGCGCCCTCATCGGACGTTTTGACGTTGACCTGTTCGAAGAATTCTTCCACGGCGTCGTCAACCACAGCATGATGACCCTGCACATCGACAACCTCAGCGGCTACAACGCCCACCACCAAGCCGAAACCGTATTCAAAGCCTTCGGCCGCGCCCTGCGCATGGCGGCAGAATACGACCCGCGCATGGCAGGACAAACCCCGTCCACCAAAGGCACCTTGAGCGACGAATCCGTTGCCGTTGAACAAGAAGAAGCGCAAAGCGAAGCGTAATCCGCTTTAAAAAAGGTCGTCTGAAACCCAAAAATCAGGTTTCAAACGACCTTTTGCCAATGCTTTTATCAGAAGCGGTAATTCACGCCCAAGGCGAACTCGCGGCCGCGCTCGTAGAAGGGAGTGCGTCCGTTGCCGTCGGGGAAGCGTTGGCTGTGCGAACGGTATTGCTTGTTGCCGATGTTGTTGACGGCAAAGTTGACGTTCAGGTTGTCTTTTTTCAGCGGCTGCCAGTTGGCGTAGATGTCGTGTACACCGTAACCGGCTTTCTTGCCGTGTATCGTGCCTTGTCCGCGGGCGACGTCGGTGTATTTCACGCTTTGGGCGTAGCGTCCGCGCCAGCCGATTTCAAGTTTGGGGTTTTCAAACTGATAAGACAGGCCGGTCAGCCATTGGCGGCCGGTGTTCCAGAAGGTGAACGAGCTTTCGTGGTCTTCCGCTTGAATCGGGCTTTCGCCGTAGTACATTTCGCCGTTCAGACGCGGTTTGACGTAGGACACGCCGGCGCGCGCGGTCAGGCCGCCCCAGCGGTAGGATGCGTCAAGTTCGTAGCCGTAGGTTTTGAGCGTGCCGCCGTTGTAAATCTTGCCGCGCTCGGTGATGGAGGCGGTGTTGTTGTTGATTTTTGCCCAACGATAGACGATGAGGTCTTTGATGCGTTGATGGAACACGCTGCCGCTGACGTTGAAGTTGTCGTTGCGCCATTTGAAGCCGAGTTCGGCACGGCGGGCGGTTTCGGCTTTGAGGTTGCTGTCCAAATCGGCGGCGGCGCCTGCGCGTTCGTTAGCCAACAGGGCTTCGTTCAGGCGGGGCGCGCGGCTTGCCTGATTGAGGTTTGCCAAGAGGGAGAAGTTGTCGTTGATGTCCCAAATCGCGCCGATGCTGGGGTTGAGCTGGCCGTGCGACGCGCTTTGTTTGCTGGCGGCGTTGTATTTGAAATGGTCGTAACGCAGGCCGGTGGTCAGGGTAACGGGGTTCAAGTTCCAAATGCCTTCCGCGTACACGCCGTATTCGGCTTTTTTCTCTTTGTCGCGGTCATACAGGCCGAGAATTTTCAGCCATGCGCCTTTGTCGGACGGCTCGGAGGTTTCGTGGCGGTAGTTGACGCCGTATTTCACCATGTGTCCGTCGCCGAAAGAGCTGGCGAGGTTCAGGTTAGCGCCGGTTGCTTTGATTTTGCTTAACTCAAGCTGGCCGATGGGAACGCCGCCTTGAGCCGTGCCGGAGGCGTGGGCTTTCGGGGAAGGCGCGCCTTTAGGCGGCTTGGTGTCGTCGGTGTTAATTTGGAAGACGTTGGCGTCGATTTTGTCGAGGAAGCCGACGTTGCGGCCGCGGTATTCCAGATTGTAGGATTGCTCTTTTTGATAAGTGCCGTCCACGCCGACGTAGCTGTCAACGTTTTGGAACTCGGCTTTGTCGGTGCGGTTGCCTTTTTGGTATTCCTGACGGTAGGTCAGGCGGATGCCGTGGTCGTCGTTGAAGTCGTAGCCGATTTTGGCGAGGTAGCTGTGCTGTTTCAGACGACTGCCGCGGTTGACATTGCCGTTGCCGTCTTTGTAGTCGCGGTTGTTGAGGAAGTTGCCTGCAAACAGGGCATCGAAGCCGTTTTGATAGCCGTAAACCGCCGCGTTGCCGGTTGAACCTTTATTGCTGCTCAAGCCCGCGCCGAGTTTGAAACCGAAAGGTTTGCCGTCGGTCAGCAGGTCTTTCGCGTCAACCGTCGTTACGCGGATGGTGCCGCCGACCGCGCCCAAGCCCGCGCTCGCCGCGCCTGTGCCTTTTTCGACGTTGATGCTTTTCACCAAAGCGGGATCAAGCTGGAAGCGGCTTTGGTGGTGGAAGATTTTGGTGGATTGGCTGGTGCCGTCCACTTCCAAATTAATCTTGTCTTCGCCGACGCCGCGGATGCTGTAAAACTGCGCCACGCCGTTGCCGCCGCCGACATCCATGCCGATTTGGTCTTTCATGACTTGTTTCAAATCGGTCGAAGTTTCGCGGTCAAGCTGGTTGCGGGTGACGCGGGTCGGTACGGCAGTACCGGTAACGACGACTTCTTTCAGTTCAGCAGTCGCTTCGGGGCGGACGTTGTCTGCATGGGCAAAACCTGAAGACAGTGCCAGCACCATGATGCTGAAACGGAAGGCGGGGGAATGGGGGGATTTCATAATTCTTCCTCTAAACGGGTTGTTCATGGGTTACGTTGATTTGAGAGTACGTATTCTAATATTAATTGATAATGATTTGCAAGTAATTATATTTATTAAAAGAATATTAATTACAATTTCAGAGATTGGGACTTGCTTATGTGTTTTAGCCAAACTTGATGGCGGTCGGATTTTCGGAAGGGTAGGGAAAACCTGTGTTTTAGGAAGAGTGGGCTTGTTGTGATGCGGATATTTTGATGGAGGGCCGGCGCATAGAGAAAGGTCGCCTGAAAACGGTTTCAGACGACCTTTGGTGGAATGAGGGAAAGGACAGCAAGAGAAAATAAATCTTTCTCCAAAAAATTTTCTTGCAGGATACCCGTAGAAAGCCTATTGGGCGGTAAAGGTCGTCTGAAAAGTCTGTCCGCCTATGGTGATGTCGGCGATGTAGTCGCGTCTGCCTTCGACGCAGACGGGCAGGTGGATTTGGTGCGCTTGCCAAGTGTGCGGAGATTGTTGTTGGAGCATATAGCGGTTGAAGCCCATGTCCATGTCTTTCATGCTGAAACTGATGCTGACTTGTTGTGTTTCGGCAGGGGTGTTTCCGACGGTGATGTCGAAGGCGGAGCGGTGGCTGATGGGGGTGGAGCGGACGTGCGAGCCGTCGGGCAGGATGCAGCCTTTGATGAGGTCGCACTCGGCGGCGCGGGCTTGGGGCTGTTGTTTTTGCCACCAGTCCAGCAGCAGGAGTTTGGCGGCGGCGAAGAGGATGAGGAGGACGCCTGCGAGGAGGAGTTTGCGGTTTTTGTCCATTTCAGACGACCTCGGTGTCATTGTCGGTCAGGACGGCGTGTGCGCCTGCTGAGAGCCAGCGGTCGCGGTAGTTTGAAACCAGTGTTTCGGGCGCGGCGACAACCAGTGGAACGGATACGCTTTGTTCCAATATTTCAAGCACTTGTCGTGCGCTTGCTTCGTTGTTGACTTGCCAAACGACGACGTCGGCATCTTGTACGCGCTGCCATTGTTCACGGGTGTGTACCGACACCCAAACGCTTTGGGCTTGGGGCAGCTTGCCGAGTTTGCGCAGTTCGGTTTCTGAGATGAGGATGTTGGCGTGGTGCGGTTCAGCTAGGGAGTAGGGCGCGACGCGGTATTCGCCGGTGCTGTTTTGTCCGTACAAACCGGTTTTCAGACGACCTTGAAGTCGGCGTGGGACGGAAAGGGCGCGCAGCAGCGGACCGTTGGCGGGCAGCATGGGGGCGACGTTGAAATCGCCCGCTTTTTGCCACGACCATGCCTGTCCTTCGCGGGATTGGGGTTCGCCCGTCCATTGGTCGGGGTTTACCCATAGGAATTTCAGGCAGACGCGGGCGTGTTCGTAGGAATGGATTTTGGTCAGCCAAGGCGTAGCGGCGAGGATGCGGATGCCGAGTTCTTCTTCAAACTCGCGTTGCAGGGCTTGGAAGTCGGTTTCGCCCGCTTCAACTTTGCCGCCGGCAAATTCCCAATATCCGGCATAGGGCTTGCCTTCGGGGCGGGAACTGAGCAGGTAGTCGCCGTCTTGGTTGAGCAGGATGCCGGCAACGACGCGGATAAGGGGGCGGGTGTCTTGGGTCATGGGAATAGGGAGAAGGGTCGTCTGAAAATTCGGAAAGGTCGGATTTGCGAATCCTACCTGCCAATGGGTACTGTCTTATTTTTCGGCAACGACAAATGCCAACACGGTGTCTTCTTCGTCGCTCATGCTGAGGCTGACGCGGCTGATGCCTTGTTCTTCCAGCCATTTGGACAGGGCGGGGGCGTAGAAGAATTCGGGTTTGCCCAATGCGTCATGCCCGATGCCGATGTTGCGGAAGGAAACCGCGCCGCGTATGCCCGTGCCGACGGCTTTGGCGAAGGCTTCTTTGGCGGCGAAGCGTTTGGCAAGGTAGTTGACGGGTTTGCCTGCCTGCGGAAATTCGAGCAGTTCTTCGGGCGTAAGGATGCGCTCGGCAAACGCTTGTCCGAATTTTTTGCTCAGGCGGATGATGCGTTTGAGGGAAACGATGTCTGTGCCTATGCCGTAAATCATGCGGTGGTCTCCTTGTTGAGAGAAGGTCGTCTGAAAAGGTGGTGTCGCCTATCAAGGCAGCAGTCTTGCCCTGAACATGGTTTCCTTCATCTGGCGGACGGCTTCGGGCAGGCCGAGGAAGAGGGCTTGGGCGATCAGCGAATGCCCGATGTTCAGCTCGCGGATGGCGAGGATTTGGGCGACGGGGGTAACGTTGTGTATGGTCAGGCCGTGTCCGGCGTTGACGACCAAGCCCAAATCGCTGGCAAAATGCGCGCCGTTTTGCAGACGCTCGAATTGCTTGATTTGTTCGGCGTGGCTGTGTGCATCGGCGTATGCGCCGGTGTGCAGCTCGATAACGGGCGCGCCGACATCATGGGCGGCTTGGATTTGCTCGTTGTCGGCATCGATAAAGAGCGAAACGCGGATGCCAGCGTCGGTCAGGATTTTGGTGAACTCGGCGATTTTTTCTTGTTGCGCCAATACGTCCAAACCGCCTTCGGTCGTGATTTCCTGACGTTTTTCAGGCACGATGCACACGTCTTGCGGCATGACTTTGAGCGCGTTTTCCAGCATTTCTTCAGTCAGTGCCATTTCAAGGTTCAGGCGCGTGCGGATGGCGTTTTTGACGGCGAACACGTCCGCGTCTTTGATGTGGCGGCGGTCTTCGCGCAGGTGCATGGTAATCAAATCCGCACCGTGCGTTTCCGCGACCAATGCCGCTTCCACGGGGCTGGGATAGGTCGTACCGCGGGCGTTGCGGACGGTGGCGATGTGGTCGATGTTTACACCTAAGAGCATGATGTGTCCTTTCTTTGGATTTTCAGACGACCCGCTAATTGTAATCTTTCTGGTCGAAAAAGGCAGCATACCGACGCATGCTGCCTTGCTGATTGGGAAAAATTGCAGTTGCCATAAGGATGGAAAGTCGTCTGAAACTCCCTTTCAGACGACCTTTATAGCTTTATACGCCTGCGGCTGCTTTCAATGCGGCTGCTTTGTCGGTGCGCTCCCAAGTAAATTCAGGCTCTTCGCGGCCAAAATGGCCGTATGCGGCGGATTTGCTGTAAATCGGGCGCAAGAGGTCGAGCATTTGGACGATGCCTTTGGGGCGCAGGTCGAAATGTTCGCGAACTAAGGCAATCAGTTTGTCTTCGCTGATTTTGCCTGTGCCGAAAGTATCGATGGAAATCGAAGTCGGTTCGGCAACGCCGATGGCGTAGGAAACCTGAATCTGACATTGGGTCGCCAAGCCTGCGGCGACGATGTTTTTCGCAACATAACGGCAGGCGTAAGCGGCGGAACGGTCCACTTTGGACGGATCTTTGCCGGAGAATGCGCCGCCGCCGTGCGGAGCTGCGCCGCCGTAGGTATCGACGATGATTTTACGGCCGGTCAGACCGCAGTCGCCTTGCGGGCCGCCGATGACGAAGCGGCCGGTCGGGTTGATCAGGTATTTGGTTTCGGCAGTCAGCATTTCGGGCGGCAGAACGGGCTTGATAATCTGCTCGATCACGGCTTTGCTCAGTTCTTCATGGCTGATGGCAGGGTCGTGCTGGGTGGACAGGACGACGGTGTCGATGCGTTTTACTTTGCCGGTTTCGCTGTCGTAAACCACAGTCAGCTGTGCTTTTGCGTCGGGACGCAGCCACGGCAGGCGGCCGTCTTTGCGCAATTCGCTTTGACGCTGCATCAGGCGGTGGCTGTAATAGATGGCAAACGGCATCAGGGTCGGGGTTTCGTCGCAGGCGTAGCCGAACATCAGGCCTTGGTCGCCCGCACCTTGGTTCAGGTCTATGCCTTCGCCTTCGTTCACGCCTTGGGCGATGTCGGGGGATTGCTGATCGTAGTACACGCCGATTGCGCAGCCGTTGGCATCAAAGCCCAGCTCGGACGAGTTGTAGCCGATGCGTTTGATGGTTTCGCGTGCGACTTTGATGTAGTCCACATGGGCAGTGGTGGTGATTTCACCCGCCAACACGCACAAACCGGTGTTTACCAGAGTTTCCGCCGCGACGCGCGCTTTGGGGTCTTGCGCCAAAACCGCATCCAAAATCGCATCGGACACTTGGTCGGCTACTTTGTCCGGATGGCCTTCGGAAACCGATTCGGAAGTAAACAAATATTCGCTCATTTCAATATTTTCCTTCAAAAACAAGCCGTCTGCTTTCAGACGACCTGTTGTTTCATCATATATCCCACAACGGAAATCATAACAAAATTTCCACCTGCGCTCCATCCAAATGATAAATATTCCCACTTGGATAAAGCGGTTCGGAATCCTGCCCGTACAGAACATACAGGCAAAAAAATTCCCGCATCAAGCGGGGGGATTTGAATTGCCCTCTCGGACCACATCGGCTTTGCAGCCGTCCACCTTACCTTTCCGTCTGAAAAGCAGGTTGGCATGGAATTCCCAACTCTTAATGCAGCGCGGATGTTAGCAGAAAAGCCCTTCCCCCGCAAGCCGCGCGCCCTTGCGTTTTACGTTACAATACGTCGTCTGAAAACACCCGAACACTCTATCATGCACCTGCCCTCCGCCATTCCCGCCCTTGCCGCCGCCCTCGTCCTTACCCTGCCCTTGGGCGCGTGCGGCAAAAAAACATCCGAACAAACCGTGCTTCAGGGCGAAACGATGGGTACGACCTATACCGTCAAATACCTTTCAGACGACCTCCCCAACCCGCCCGCGCCCGAAGCCGTGAAAAGGCAGATTGACGGCGCGCTCGAAGAAGTCAACCGCCAAATGTCCACCTACCGCGAAGACTCCGAAATCAGCCGCTTCAACCAAATGCGCGAAACCCGCAAACCCATGCCCGTTTCCGCCGATTTCGCCGCCGTTACCGCCGAAGCCTTACGCCTCAACCGCCTCACACAAGGCGCGCTTGACGTAACCGTCGGCCCGCTCGTCAACCTTTGGGGCTTCGGACCGAACAAAGAAATCACCCGCGAACCCACCCAAGCCGAAATCGACCAAGCCGCCGCCCAAACCGGTACGGACAAAATCATCCTCACGCAAAACGGCAAACAAGCTACGCTCGCCAAAACCCGGCCCGAAGCCTATCTCGACCTTTCCTCCATCGCCAAAGGCTTCGGCGTGGACAAAGTGGCAGGCGAACTTGAAAAACTCGGCATCCAAAACTACCTTGTCGAAATCGGCGGCGAGTTGCACGGCAAAGGCCGCAACGCCCAAGGCGAACCTTGGCGCATCGGCATCGAACAGCCCAACATCGTCCAAGGCGGCAACACCCAAATCGTCGTCCCCCTCGACAACCGCTCCCTCGCCACCTCCGGCGACTACCGCATTTTCCACGTTGACCCGCAAGGCAGGCGGCTGTCCCACATCATCGACCCCAAAACCCGCCGCCCGCTGTCGCACCGCCTCGCCTCCATCAGCGTCGTCGCCGACAACGCCACCACAGCAGACGGCCTGTCCACCGGACTTTTCGTACTCGGCGAAACCGAAGCCCTCAAACTTGCCGAACAGCAAAACCTCGCCGTTTTCCTGATTATCCGCGACCAAAACGGCTACCATACCGAAATGTCCGGCGCGTTTAAAAAACTACTCCATTAATACCTGCACACCCATATCCATCCCACAGGAACACCATCATGAAAACCCTACTCCTCACCTTCGGCCTCTTCCTCCTCGTCATCCTCGGCATGGCGGTCGGCTATATTTTTTCCAAGCGCACCATCAAAGGCAGCTGCGGCGGCATCTCCTCGCTGGGCATGAAAAAAGTCTGCGACTGCGACACCCCGTGCGACACGCTGCAAAAGAAACTGGACGAACAGAAACAGAAAGAAAGCAAAGGCATTACCGTCGATCACTGACCTTGCCCGGATCAGTTTCAGCCTGGCTTTGAGCTTGGCAACACAAAAGGTCGTCTGAAAACCGCATATTGCAGTTTTCAGACAATCTTTGATTTGCAAGTGTGGCTGTTTTAAAAGGCAGATAACAATTTATCGAAGCTGCTCAAATTGCCTTTGTTCCCGCGCAGGCGGGAATCCAGCCTTCGGCTTTCTCAGAGGCACTTAAAGATTGCCGTAAGCCCGAACCTCCGGCTTTCCGTCGTAGCCCGTCTCCGCGCATGCAGAAATGACAGAACAGATACTTCCGATGTGGACTTACGATACTGAACTTGTCAAAAGGTCGTCTGAAAAACCATCGTGTAAGGTTTTTCAGACGACCTTTTAATAAGAACTTCAGGCAGGATTATTCGATGATTTCGGTGAAAACGACGGTTTTGCCGCCGCGGGTAAGCGTGGCGAAGCCGTCCTGAAGCTGCCATATTGTGCTTGCGTTGCGGTATTCCGTGGTTTTCGTCATCGAATGGGTTTGCGTCAGTTTTTCGACCGTACTTCCCTGACGCAGTTCGACCGTCATCGGGCTGTTGCTGTTGATGTAGATGGCGGAGATGCGGCTGCCGTCGGCGGCTTGGTAGCGGATGGCGTTGTTTTGCGCTTCGGCGACGACGGCGAGAGGGGCATCGGGGCGGACGGCTTTATACGAACCGCAGGCGGTACACAGTCCGAGCAACAGCAGGAGAGCGTATCTCTTCATAGCGTCTCAATAATGGTGGTGGGGAATGTGGCCTTCGAGATGGTAACGCATTCCGCAGTAGGGGCATTCGATGTCGCTGTCGGACTGAATCGGGAGGAAGACGCGCGGATGACCGTTCCAAGTTTCGTGGTTGGGGCCGGAGCAGTGCAGCGGCAGGTCTTTGGGGTAGATAATGACGGTTTCGGTGTTTGCGTTCATGATTTTTCCTTGGTAAGTCCGGCCTTATTGTACGATATAGTGGATTAACTTTAAACCAGTACGGCGTTGCCTCGCCTTGCCGTACTATCTGTACTGTCTGCGGCTTCGTCGCCTTGTCCTGATTTAAATTTAATCCACTATATATCGCCTGCTTGTGCAGCGTAAAAGGTCGTCTGAAAATAGGTTTTGGTTTGATAATGCTTTGGTTATAATGCGGTTTTTATGATGAATCAGCTTTAAATCGCTTTATTTTCAAACGGGCTTTAACATGACGACACTTTTCCGGAAGGATGATTTGAACCCTCAAGACGCCGCAGAATTTCTCTACACATTGAGCGCGGCGTATTTGGATTATACGGATGCCGCAGGCGATGAGGAAATGCGGTGTTTGAACGACGAGCAGCACACGCTGACGGCTTACTGCTATTTGGACAGCCAAGTGCAGGAGGGCGGTTTTGTACAACTGATTGCGGCGGGTTACGGCGAATATGTGTTCCATAACCCCGTTGCCGACAGCCTGCGCCGCTGGCGGATTAAACCGACACCTAAGATTTTGGATAAGGCAAAGGCTTTATACGAGCGGGACGGCGCAAAAATCGAGGAAATGGCGGACAGCGGGGCATCTTTGGACGAGATTCGTGCCGAGTTTCCCGATTTTGAGGAATTGGACGGCGAATATTACGAAATCGCGGACGACGATATGGCGGCGGCTGTGGCGTATGTGTTGGCAAATTGGGAGAAGTTTGCGGAGATCGCGGATTGATGTGCGCGGTATGCTTTTGATTTTCCGCATCAGTATGAAACTAAGAGAAAAAATCGAAATTTAAAAGGTCGTCTGAAAAGGATTAAATACCGAAACTGAATTGCTGGAGCTGTTGCAAAACCTGTCTGGATTTAATGCCTTCGGGCAGGAGGTTGTCAATCAGCAGGCGCGTGATTTTTAGCGACTGTCCGAGGCTTTCGGGGTGGGTGAAATCGCCTTCGCGCAGCTGGATCAAAATGTCGCCGCCGACTGCCACGCCATGGTTGCGCGGATTGAAGCGTTCAGCTTCTTCGATGGGGACGACCGCGTTTTCAGGCGTCAGCCAGTAGGTTTCTTCGGCGCGGATTGATTCGCCATTGCCATCATGGAACAAATCGGGCGCGAATCCCAAGCGGCTGAGTAAAGTCCATTCAAAGCGGCGCAGCGCGGCGGTATGGCTGCTTTCGCCGCATACCGCCCGCATGACTGCTTCCAGCGCGTCGTAAAGCTCGGGTATCGGGTCTTCGCGAGCCGTCAGTTTGAGCATCAGTTCGTTGATATACAGACCGCTGAACAAAGCCCTGCCTTGCGGTTGCGGCCAGCCGCCTATCCACTCTGCACGATGCAGCGTTTTCAACTCTTGCGAACCGTACCAAGAGGCGCTGACCGGTACAAACGGCATCAACACGCCGCGCAACTCGCTCTGCCGCTTGCGCGCACTTCTTGCCAGCAAAGCCACGCGCCCGTAACGGCGGCTGAACACCTCCACCCACAAACTGCTCTCGCGCCAAGGGGCGGAAGCAAGCAGGAAGACGGGTTCGTGGTTGATGCGCTGGTTGGTCATGGGCAGTTGGCGTTGCTGGGGAAGGGTGGAAAAGGGCGATTGATTGTATGGTGTATAGTGGATTAACTTTAAACCAGTACGGCGTTGCCTCGCCTTACCGTACTATCTGTACTGTCTGCGGCTTCGTCGCCTTGTCCTGATTTAAATTTAATCCACTATATTTTACCAAAGCGGGCAGGGGTCGTCTGAAAATATTGGACGGGTGTCTATTTGTCAAACAGATAATCCGAAGGTCGTCTGAAACTGCTTTTTGGCGTTTCAGACGACCTTTATTTGCTTTGCGGCGCGGGTTTAGCGGAAGAAGTCGCCCATGCCTGCGGGCAGGCCTTGGGTAAATGCGCCCATGGTTTTGTTGGTGGTTTCTTCGGCTTTTTCAGAAGCGGCGTTGATGGCGGCGAGCACCAAATCTTCGAGCATTTCTTTGTCGTCTGCGGCTTCTTGAATCAGGTCGGGGCTGATTTCGAGTTTGCGCACGACATGGGCGCAGGTCATGACGACCTTAACCAAGCCGTTGCCTGCTTCGCCTTCTACTTCGGTCTCGGCAAGTTTCGCTTGCGCTTTTTTCATGTTTTCCTGCATTTGCTGCGCCTGTTTCATCAGGCCGCCTAATCCGGCTTTTCCGAACATATTTAAAACTCCTGTGGTTGAATCGTTAAGGTTATGGGGTCATACCGTTTGGTGTGAAGGGTCGTCTGAAAGCGGGTTGACGGTTTTCAGACGACCTGAATGTTTATGTATCCGAAGGGAAACGGAAATTCCCGATTGCCGTTATTCCGCCTGCTCCGCCAGTTCCAAAGAATCGGGCTGCCATTGGGCTTCGAAAACTTTTAAAACCTGACGCGCGGTTTCGTCGGCTTCGAGCAAATCCTGTGCCTGCTGCCTGCCTTCGAGCTGGAGGCGTTGGCGGCGCATGGTCGGGGTTTCCCAACCGGCGTCGTCGCGCCACGGTTCGGTTTGCAATTTCAACGGCAGTCCGTAGGCTTCGGCAAGCGTGTTTTTGATTTTGTCGAGCCGCTCTTTGTTGGCAGTCGCGCGGGCTTCGTCGGTCAGCGACAGCATCATCAGATGGCTGCCTGCGTCGTAGTGCGTCCATGCGGCGTGTTGCGCCAGCATTTGCGCGGCGCCGAGCTTGCGGGCGAAGTGTCGGACGATTGCCGCCCAGTTTTCAGTAGAGAACTCGGGTAGTGGGGCGAACTGCGTGTCTTCTTCATCGTCGCCGTCTTCTTCGGCTTCCGATTCTGCTTCTGCCGTATCGGCAGGGACGGCATGTTCCCAATCCGGCGGCGGGGGCATTTCCGCGCTATCCGCTACGGGGTAGTCATGCTCGGGCGAACCGTAATCGTAGAAAGGCTCTGCGGAAGCTTCATGCGCAAACGATTCTGCATCCACGGCTTCTTCAATCGGGGTCGTCTGAATGGGGTTTTCAGACGACGTCTCAGGCAAGGAAATATCGGTTTCGTTGTTTACTGCCTCGTTATCGGAAACTTGATTTTCAGACGACGTTTCGGCTTGAGGGGTCGTCTGAAACGGCGTTTCTGCTTCGTTTGCGGACTGAGTGTTTGTCTCTGCTGCTTCAGAGGTCGTCTGAACGCTCGTATCCGCCTTTTGCGCAGGCGTTTCTGTTACGGTTTCTGCCTCGCTCGGCGCATCTTCCCAAGGTGGGACGTCGTTGTTTCCTTGAGTCGAAACCGGTTCGGCAACTTTGTTTTCAGACGACGTGACAGGCGCAGGGGTCGTCTGAACGGGTGGTTTGGCGGCTTCAGGCTGGGGAAGTTGCAAAGGCTTTTTTGCGGTATGGACACCCGTTTCGGCAGAATGCAGCTCGGTATTTTCAATATGTCCGCCAACGTCGTGCGCATCCGCTGCCAACGGCGCAAACGCAAGCATACGCAGCAGGGTCATGACGAAGCCGGCGTATTCGTCGGGCGCAAGGCTCAAATCCTGTTTGCCATGGATAGCACATTGATAATAAAGCTGGATTTGTTCGCCGCTGAGTGCCTGACTCAGTTGCAACAGGGTTTCGCGCTCAGGGTCGTCGTGTGCCAAAGCGGAAGGAACCGCCTGTATCAAGGCGAGGCGTTGCAACAGCATGGCAAGTTCGCTCAACGCGCTGTCAAAGCCGATGGCGCGCGCCGCCATTTCCTGCGCTTTCGCCAGCAGGGCTTCGCCGTCCTGGTTGACGATACCCGCCAGCAGTTCGTACAGATATTGCTTGTCCACCGCACCAATCATTTGGCGGACGTCTTGTTCGGCAACGCTGCCCGAACCCATGGCGATGGCTTGGTCGAGCAGGCTCAGGGCATCGCGCATCGAGCCTGCGGCGGCACGGCCTAAGAGTTGCAGGGCGGCAGGTTCGTAGGCGATGTTTTCGTTGTTTAAAACATGGGCAAGGTGGTCGGCAACCTGTTGCGAAGTCATGTTGCGCAAGACAAATTGCAGGCAGCGGCTCAAAACGGTAATGGGGACTTTGTGCGGATCGGTGGTCGCAAGGATGAATTTGACGTGTTCGGGCGGCTCTTCCAGCGTTTTCAGCATGGCGTTGAACGCGCTTTTGGAGAGCATATGCACTTCGTCGATGATATAGACTTTGTATTTGCCGGCGGTCGGCGCGTATTGGGCGTTTTCCAGTACTTCGCGGATGTTGTCGATGCCGGTGTTGGAGGCGGCGTCGATTTCCAGCAGGTCGACGTAGCGTCCGGTGTCGATTTGCGTACAGCTTTGGCACACGCCGCAAGGCTCGCCGTGTTGCGCGTTTTCACAGTTCAGGCTTTTCGCCAGAATACGGGCAATGGTGGTTTTCCCGACCCCGCGCGTACCGGTCAGCAGGTAGGCATGGTGCAGGCGGCCTTCGTCCAGCGCGTTGCGCAAGGCTTTGACGACGTGTTCCTGACCGACTAAGTCGGCAAAGGTTTTCGGACGCCATTTGCGGGCAAGAACTTGATAAGCCATAAGGTTTTCTCTGCTGGAAATAAATCGGAAGGTCGTCTGAAAAGTGGTTGAACGCCTTTCAGACGACCTTGGAAGATGACGGGTATTTTAGCATTTTTTTGATTTTTATTAAGGATTTTCTGTCTGCATATCGGGAAAGGCGCGTGTATAATCGTTAGAATATTACAAAATCTAAAATATCTTGAAGAACAAATCACTATGCCTGAAATCATCTTACGCAATCATTCCGCATCCATGCAGATAAACACCCTGGGCGCATATGTGGACAATTTGGTTTTACACGGTCGAGAAGTGTTATTTCCGAAAACCAGTGTCCAAGTCGGTGCTGATACAAAATTACGCGGCGGGATGCACGTCTGCCTGCCGCAGTTCGGACCGGACGGTAAAAACCATTTGGCGCAACACGGTTTCGGCAGAACCTCTACTTGGCAAATCCGTTATCAAAACGAATCGGATGTCGGCTTGAGATTGATCAGTACGGCAAAAGGCTACGAAAACGTCGAATGGCTGCTGGATTACAGCCTGCCAAACGAAAACGAAGCAGTCGCTACATTGACCGTCTGCAATTACGGCGACGCGCCCGTGCGCACTTCGCCCGGTTTCCATCCCTATTTCCCCGCCGTCGGCACCCAATTCGATTTCAACGGCGCGCCCTACGACGCCGACTATATCGCACACACGGAATTTGTCGCTTCACCGCCGGATACACATGTTGCGTTTGACGGACTGAAACTCGACATCCGAACGCAAAACCTGCCCGTTTACGCGCTTTGGAGCGACCGCAACGGACAATACACCTGCGCCGAGCCTACCGCCGAAGGCAACGCCTTTTTATCGCCTGCGCGCGGTGGGCAGTTTGTATCGGGACATGGCAAAAAGCGTTACGGCATGAAAATCCGTTTGATTGCTTGAGTTTGGAGTGGATTTGTTTCAGGCCCTCAAATAAAAAACCACCTTGGAGAAGGTGGTTTTTAAACATTACAAACCGTTGTTGTTGATTGCATTCGCAATGTCGCGCACGGCGGTAACATACATTCGGCTGTTGTTATACTGCCAAACCGTATAGAAATTATTCAGACCGAGATAATATTCAAATACGCCCGGACTGGTTTCCAAGCTGAACAAAACGGCTTTCTCATTGTCGGCAACCGCTTTTTGCGGAACCACACCCATTGCTTTGAAATCCGCAACGGTACGGTTCAATGCAGTTTTTTCATCAATGATGGCTTTTAAATCGGGCGTAATTGTCAGATTGACGGGAACAATCATTTTGCCGCCTGTTTTCCAACCGTGCTGCTTCATATAATTGGCAACAGAGGCGGCAACGTCGCCGATATTGTTCCAAATATCGCGGTGTCTGTCGCCATCATAATCGACCGCCCATTTGCGATAGCTCGAAGGCATGAATTGCGGCATCCCCATTGCGCCCGCATAGCTGCCTTTGAAATCAAAAACGTTCTCTTTTTCTTCTTTCGCTATCAGCAAAAGCTCAATCAGCTCGTTTTGGAAAAACTCGGCGCGGCGCGGATAATCAAAACCCAAGGTGCTCAAAGCATCGGCGACACGGAAGCTGCCTGTATTTTTACCGTAGTTGGTTTCAATGCCGATAATCGCCACAATCAGCTCGGCAGGTACGCCGTATTTGCGTGCCACATCATCGATAACGGCACGGTTGGCAGCGTAAAACTGTTTGCCGCCGTTAAATTTCGTCGCGCCGGAGTTGCCCGTGCGGAATTCATACCAAGGGCGGGAAGTTGACGGGCGGTACATGATATTGATGATATTGCCCTTGTAAACCACGCCATTGAAGAAGTTTTGCAACTCAGCTTCCGTAAACTGCTTTTTCGCCACCTCGTAACGGATAAACTGGCGGACATTGGTATTGGCATTAAAGCCGCTGCTGGCAACCGATTCCGCAGCAGAATCAAAAGCAGGACGCTGGTTTTTGCTTTGATTAATCGGTTCAACCGTTTTAGCGGACTCAACGTTTGTTTTGGTTGTACTACAAGCGGAAAGCAGCAACGCGGTTGATATTCGGATGAAAGGGATAAGTTTTTTCATATCTGAATTTATAGTCACTAAGGAAGCAGTCTTAATTATGCAAAAAGGTCGTCTGAAAGACGGCAGGAATATACATTCCATTCCCTTTCAGACGACCTTTTAAGACTGTCTATTACTCGGCAGCCGCAACAACAGCAACGGTAATCGCAGCAACAGCGTCAGTGTGCAGAGCCACTTCAACTTCGTACTCGCCTACGGCTTTCAGAGGACCGTTAGGCAGGCGGACGTTGGATTTTGCAGCTTCAACGCCTGAAGCAACAATCGCGGCAGCGATGTCGGCATTGGTAACGGAACCGAACAGACGACCGTCCACACCTGCTTTTTGAGCGATAGTGATGGTTTGACCGTCCAGTTTTTCTTGACGTGCTTTAGCATCGGCCAAGATTTCGGCTTGTTTGGCTTCCAATTCGGCACGGCGTGCTTCGAATTCTTTCATGTTGGCTTCAGTAGCGCGTTTGGCTTTGCCGGCAGGAATCAGGAAGTTACGGGCATAACCGTTTTTCACGGTAACGATGTCGCCCAGGTTGCCCAAACCGCCGATTTTCTCTAACAGAATAATTTGCATGATTTAAACTCCAAAATTATTTGTGTTGATCGGTGTAAGGCAACAGAGCCAGGAAGCGTGCGCGTTTGACTGCAGTAGCCAATTGGCGTTGGTAATGCGCTTTGGTGCCGGTGATGCGGGCAGGGATGATTTTGCCGTTTTCAGAAATGAAGTCTTTCAGCAAATCAACTTGTTTGTAATCGACTTCTTGGATTTTTTCAGCCGTAAAGCGGCAGAATTTTCTACGTTTGAATGATTGACGAGCCATTGTCGTTTAACCTTTATATTCTTTAATGTTCTGTATGCGGAGTATCGGCCTTGGGAAGCGTTTGCTTCGCTGTGCGAGAAAGCCTTCTGCTTCAACCATCGTATCTTGCCGATACTGCCATTCTTCAGCCTGCTTACCTAAAATACGCGCGGGAATTTCAAAACTGACCAGGCATTTTTGCCCGTTTTCTTCCTGCCAAGATTCATGCTTTAACATAATATCCAAAACAGGGATTCCTGCCGGCGTGTATCTCAAGGATTCAACCTTGTAAATCAAGGCGGTAAGCTTTGTAAGATTATCCAATCTTATTCGGCTGCTGCAACTTCTTCAGCCGCACCGTTCAGCAAGTTTTTTGCTTTTTCGCCGCCCAGCATAGGAGAGGCTTCGGTTACAGCATGTTTTGTTTTGATGGTCAGATGGCGCAGTACGGCATCGTTAAAGCGGAAAGCGGTTTCCAGCTCTTCAACTACTTCAGGAGTAGTTTCGATGTTCATCAAAACATAGTGTGCTTTGTGGATTTTGTTAATCGGGTAAGCCAGTTGACGGCGGCCCCAGTCTTCCAAGCGGTGGATTTTGCCGCTGGCTTCGGCAATCATGGTTTTGTAACGTTCAACCATAGCAGGCACTTGCTCGCTTTGATCAGGATGAACGATAAACACGATCTCATAATGACGCATGTTATCTCCTTATGGATGATTAAATACAGCCTTTTGCCATGCGAAAGCAAAAGGCAAGGTTTGACAAAACGATGGATTCTATCCCATTCTTGCTTTTTCTGCAATGGATGATATGTAAGAAAGGGGTTTTTGAATAAAAGTGTTGTCATGAAAAGATTGGCGATTTGGTTTACAATAATGCCATTTCTGAATTCTATCGAGAGAATAATAAAATGTTAGACATCCAACAGCTCCGCAGCCACACCGCAGCCGTCGCCGAACGTTTAGCACAGCGCGGTTACGAGTTTGATACCGCACGTTTCAATGCCCTGGAAGAGCAGCGCAAAGCCGTCCAAGTGAAAACCGAAGAGCTGCAAGCCTCGCGCAACAGCATTTCCAAACAAATCGGCGCATTGAAAGGACAGGGCAAACACGAAGAGGCGCAGGCAGCCATGGATCAAGTCGCCCAAATCAAAACCGATTTGGAGCAAGCCGCTGCCGATTTGGATGCCGTTCAGAAAGAATTGGACGCATGGTTGTTGAGCATTCCCAACCTGCCGCACGAAAGCGTGCCTGTTGGTAAAGACGAAACCGAAAACGTCGAAGTCCGCAAAGTCGGCACCCCGCGCGAATTTGACTTTGAAATCAAAGACCATGTCGATTTGGGCGAACCTTTGGGCTTGGATTTCGAAGGCGGCGCGAAACTGTCCGGCGCACGCTTTACCGTCATGAAAGGTCAAATCGCCCGCCTGCACCGCGCACTGGCGCAATTCATGCTCGATACGCACACGCTGAAACACGGCTACACCGAGCATTACACGCCCTACATCGTGGACGACACTACCCTGCAAGGCACTGGCCAACTGCCTAAATTTGCAGAAGATTTGTTTCATGTTACCCGCGGCGGTGACGAGAGCAAAAAAACACAATATCTGATTCCGACCGCCGAAGTGACGCTGACCAACACCGTTGCCGACAGCATCGTGGCAGGCAGCGACTTGCCGCTGAAGCTGACCGCCCATTCCCCATGTTTCCGCTCCGAAGCGGGTGCATACGGTAAAGACGTGCGTGGTCTGATTCGCCAACACCAATTCGATAAAGTAGAAATGGTGCAAATCGTTCATCCCGAAAAATCATACGAAGCGCTGGAAGAAATGGTCGGTCATGCCGAAAACATCCTGAAGGCCTTGGAACTGCCCTACCGCGTGATTACCTTGTGTACCGGCGATATGGGCTTCGGCGCAACCAAAACCTATGACTTGGAAGTCTGGGTTCCCGCGCAAAATACTTACCGCGAAATCTCAAGCTGCTCCAACTGCGAAGATTTCCAAGCCCGCCGCATGAAGGCGCGTTTCAAAGACGAAAACGGCAAAAACCGCTTGGTGCATACTTTGAACGGCTCCGGCTTGGCAGTAGGCCGTACTTTGGTCGCTGTTTTGGAAAACCATCAAAACGCCGACGGCAGCATCAATATTCCTACCGCTTTGCAGCCTTATATGGGCGGAGTAGAAAAGATAGAGGTTAAGTAATTTAACTTGATGATATGAGACTTGAAGAGGGTATTCTGAGCAATCTTAGGGTGCCTTTTTTTATCCGTTTTTCATTAAGTTTTGTTTATTGATTTTTTGATTATTTATGGAGGTGGGTGTAAGAAGGGATAAAAAGTCTCTTAATTTGTAGAGGGGAAAATACAAATATAAGGAAACCCCGCAGAGGCGGGGTTTTGAATTAAAACTAAATTTAGTTAAGGTTTGGCGTAACCGTGTACACCGTTGTAGGGAGAAGGAATCCAACCTTCATCTACTGCAGGACGTTCACCTTGTCCCTCGACTGTTTGCCCCGGAGTGACTTGTTTGGTGACAGTGCTGCGGATTTTCACGTCAACACGACGGTCAGGTTCGATACATGCGATCAAAGCAGCGCGTTTTTTGGCTTTGGATACTTTTTTGCCCAGTTTTGCTACTTCTGCTTCACAAGTGGCAGTCATTTGAGCTTGAGATTCGCCAAGACCTACAGCGGAAACTTTGCTGGAAGGAACACCACGACCAACTAAGTAGTTGGCAACTACGTTTGCACGGCGTTCGGATAGAGCTTGGTTGTACTCTTCTGAACCCATAAAGTCGGTGTGACCTTCGACACGCACAGTTTGAACGTTTTCATTGCTCAGGCGTTGGGCTAATGCGTCCAAGTTCTCTTGAGCTTCAGGACGGAGGTTGTCTTTATCGAAGCCGAACAGTGTTTTAGAAGACAGAGATACGGTTTCATCAACATATTCGGGAGCTTGTTGGACTGCGGCTACTGCTTCACGGTCGCCACATTCGACACGACCTTGGGTCTCTTTGTCGAAATAGCTGGTTTTCCAACACTCGCCATAGTTGTTGCGGACGACTTCTTGAGACTGGCTGCTTACAACGTAACCATGTTTGGTATGCGGTTCGCTTGCCATTGCGGTGCCGGAAGCAACCAATGCAACGAACAATGCGCTTAATTTCAGCTGTTTGGTCATTTTATTCCCTCATCTAAATTGTTATGCGGCGGGTGTTTAAGAACCGCTGCAAATTACCAATATACAGGCCGCAGCATTAAGCAGCGGCAAATCGGATATATCAGTCTGCACTATAAAGAAGCATGGTGCAGACTGTCAATACTCGATGCCTCATACAATCATGAAACTGCCTGCTTCCTAGCTTTAAATCATGCCTAAAAATCAAGTTTGTGTCATTTATTTATGGGTAAATCGGAGTTTGTTGCCATTTGTTGTTGTATGAAGGATACAGTTTGTGCTGAGGGAAATGTTGGTTTCGATAATCGGTTTGTATAGTACTATTTAAAACAAAAGTTTTTATTTGAGGTGAGGGTGCTGCCGACAATTTAGGAAAAATATGTTAAATTGTCTGCCATTTGTCGCACAAATCATACAAATATATAGAACACGAGCCGTTTATGAAATTACAGCAATTACGGTATGCATTGGAGGTGTACCGGCATAATCTGAATGTGTCTGAAGCTGCTGAAGCCCTTTTTACCTCCCAGCCGGGTATTTCCAAGCAAATCAGGCTTCTTGAGGAGGAGTTGGGCGTACAGATTTTTATCCGCAGCGGCAAACGCGTGGTTTCTGTGTCGCAGCCCGGCAAGGCTGTGTTGGAAATTGTAGAACGGATTTTGCGCGATGTGCAGAATATTAAAAATATAGGCAGTGAGTTTACTGATCATGACAGTGGTTCGTTGATTGTTGCGACGACTCATACGCAGGCACGTTATGCCCTGCCTTTGATTGTGGCGGAATTTGTCAAACGTTATCCGAAGGTAACACTGACCATCAAGCAGGGCAGTCCTGCGGCCATCGCCCAGATGGTTAGTAACGGAGAGGCGGATATTGCGATTGTAACTGAGCGTATCGATGAGCATCCGGAGTTGGGTAAATTAACTTGTTATGAATGGAATCATGCGGTTATCGTGCCGCATGAACATCCTTTGTTGGATTGTAAAAATCCTTTGAGTATTGAGGATTTGGCCTCTTTTCCCTTGATTACTTATGAATTTGCGTTCAATCAGGGGAGTAGTATTGCCCGGGCTTTTAATAAAGCCAGATTAGAGCAGCCCGATGTTGTGTTGTCGGCAGCGGACACGGATGTTTTAAAGACGTATGTCCGTTTGGGTCTTGGTGTCGGGTTGATGGCGAAGATGGCTTACGATCCTGAGAATGACACGGATCTGGAATTAGTGGACGCCTCACATTTGTTTGAGTCGTCTCCAACTTGGATTGCCGTTAGGAAAGATACCTATCTTAGGGGGTATGCATATGATTTTATAGAATTGTTCGCGCCTAAGTTGACGCGTGAAGTGGTCGATAGAACGCTTTATGCTCCAGTAGTCGAGGACTTTTCTATTTGATTGTTTAGTTGAAATACGCCTGATGGTGCAAGAGGTCGTCTGGAAACGGGCGGTTTTGATTTTGTCAGAACCGTGCTTTCAGACGACCTTTTAGTTTTGCCGTATGCTTGGTTTGAATATTTCTATGTTTTTAAAGGTGTGTTTCTTGTAAGGATGCAGAGTTTGATAAACCCAAGGTGTCGAGGGTAGGAAGGCTGATTATTTAATCGGAACTGTTTTCAGAGCTAGAAACAAAAGTGTTCTGCACCTTCCGTTTAGATATTGTATTCGCTGCAATCCTTGAGTATTTTTGAAAACCCCAGATTCGGATTCCTACCTGCGCGGAAATGAAGGATATTGGGTGTTTTTTATTTTAATTGATTATAGAAGGTCGTCTGAAAACCTGATTTGTCAGGAATTTCAGACGGCCTTTGGGTGATTGGGGGAAGCGTTTGCCAAATATAGGAAGCTGCTGTTTTGTACTTATTGTCAGGCTCTCTCCAGCCATGCACTCAAACCTCCTCCGTCGCGGTTTTCAAGTTTCAACGTCAGGCCGTGGAGTTTGGCGATGTGTTCGGCGATGGACAAACCCAGTCCGCTGCCTTGGGCATTTTGTCCGGCAGGACGGTAGAAACGTTCTTTAATCCGCGACAGGTGTTCGGGGGCGATGCCGGTGCCTTGGTCACGTACTTCGATACGGTCAGCGTGAAAATACAGTCCAACCTCGCTGTTTTCGGGTGAATAGCGCACAGCGTTGTCGAGCAGGTTGCGCAACATGAGTTGCAGTAGCGCGTCGTCGCCTTGCAGGAGGGGCGGCTCGGCAAGAAATTCGCGCTTGAGGCGGATGCGTTTTTCGCGGGCGGGGAGGTTGGTGTTTTGCAGCACTTGGCTGCTGAGGCTCTCCCAATTGATGGGGGTGGTATTTTTCAGGCCTTGTTCGGGATCGAGCCGTGCCAGCGTGAGCAGTTGGTTGATTAGGTGTTCGGCGCGGTTGAGGCTTTGTTGGATTTGTTGCAGGTGGTAGGGCTGTTCGGCAGTGTCGCTGAGGGCGAGGACTTCGGCCTGCACTTTCAATGCGGCAAGCGGGCTGCGCAGTTCGTGGGCAGCATCGGAGGTAAAGCGTTGTTCGCGTTCGATGCTGGTCTGAACGCGGGCGAACAGGCGGTTGAGGGCGTCGACCAGGGTTTGGGTTTCCTGCGGTACGGCGCGGCTGACGGGGGCAAGGTTGTCGGCGCGGCGTTCGGACAATTCTGATGCGAGCTCTTTCAGCGGGTAGATGCTGCGTTTGACCGCCAGATGCAGTAGCAACACCATCAGCGGCAGAACAAGCAGCGAGGCGGCAAGGTGCGCCCAAACAATATTCCACAAAATTTCAAGGCGGTTACGCCAAGGTTGGGCGACGGCGACTGTCTGTCCGGTTTTCCCGTCGTGGTAATAGATGACGCGTAGGCTTTTTTCCTGCCAAGGCTTCCCGATGTCGGTGAAGCCGGAAATTTTGCGGAATGGAATTTCTTTACCCCTTTTGTCTGAGAGCAACAGCCTGCCGTCTGCATTCCAGACGGAAATGCCGTTTTGTTTGTCTTCTGCAAAACCGGTGTGGCCTTTGCCCAGGCTTTTTTTAACTTTGGGCAGCAGCACGGCTTTTTCCGGTTCGATGTAGGGCAGTGATTGGGCAAGGTCGCTCATCTGACTGTCGGCGGATTCGTTCAGTTCGTGTAACGCCATTGCCAGTGAAACAGCGTTGGCGGCGAACCATGCCAAGAGCAGTCCGCTGCCGATATAGAGTATCAGGCGTTTGCGGATAGAAGTTTCGGGCGGAAGCTTTTTAAACATGGAACGACCTTTTTGTGCAAGGGGGCTGTTTCTTCAATTTTTGCGTTTTCAGACGACCTTAAGGCATTTCTCCGAGTTGGTAACCCAATCCGCGCTTGGTTTGAATCACGGATGAACCGATTTTTTTGCGCAGGTTGTGGATATGCACTTCGACCGCGTTGCTTTCAACTTCTTGATCCCAGCCGTATAGTTTGTCTTCGATATGGGCGCGGCTGATGATGTGTTTCGGATTGGCGACCAGCATTTCCAGCAGCCGCCATTCGCGCGCGGTCAGGTTCAGCGGCTTGCCGCCGAGTGTGGCGGTTTGGGCGGAGGTATCCAAATACAGGCTGCCGAAGGTCAGGCCGCTGTCGCTGCGTCCGTGGCTGCGGCGCACCAAGGCATTCAGCCGTGCTTCAAGTTCTTCCAATGCGAAGGGTTTGCACAGGTAATCGTCCGCGCCGCTGTTCAACCCGGTCAGGCGGTCGGGCAGCGCATCGCGTGCCGTCAGAATCAGCACGGGTAGCGTCAGACCTTGTTTGCGCCAGTGCCGCAATATTTCTATGCCGTCGATGTTCGGCAGCCCCAAATCCAACACCGCCGCATCATAAGGCGCAGCCAGTGGTGCGGACTGTCCTTGAGCGCCATCTGAAAACCAGTCCACCGCCATACCGAGCTTTTTCAGCCCGGCGGCAATGCCGTCGCCGATGTGCGGGTCGTCTTCCACCAGCAGGATACGCATAAAGATACTCCTGTTTGTTCGGATAAATGCAGTGAATTCAAATCAAGACGCTCTGCCCCGCCATTTCCCGCCTTCGCAAGAAAAGGCATGGCGAAAACCGGGTGCCTCTATTTTAATTGGCTCTATATGATATGGATTATATAGCGGATTGGCTTGAAACTCGTTTTGTTGTACTGCCTTGCTTCAAAACAATAATGTAAGACAGGGTCGTCTGAAAACCAAAGTCGGGATGGCAATGGAACATCATGCAGACTGCCCGCTTTACCCTTGGTTTCAGGCTGAGGCCTGTCATTAAAACAGGCTGGGCTTAAGTAGAACTTAAGAAATTTTGGAGGAATAAATATAAAATAAAAACAATAATTTGAATAAAATTTATAGAAAAATCTTTTTCTTAAGGTTCGCTTAAGTTTGGCTTGTTTTAATACGCTCAATCCAGCAGACACTGTTGGCAGATTTCAAATACACAAACATTTTTATTTTTATCCGACAAAAAAGGAAACATCATGAAATTCAGCAAAAAAGGTCTCATCATCGCCGTCGCAACCGCTCTGACCATCGGTACTGCCAGTGTCGGTGCATATGCCGCAGGTGCCATAATACCCGGAACCAAAGCCGCCGCTTTCTCCAGTAGCAAAATCAGTGCCGCCCAAGCTGTCGATTACGCAGTGGCCAAAATTCCCGGCCGCGCCGTCGAAGTCGATTTCCGCCACAAAAACGGTCAGAGCTACTATAAAGTAGAAATAGTTGCCGATGACCAGAAACAAGAAGTCTTCGTCGATGCAGCCAACGGGCACATCATCGAAAGCCGCCCGGACTACGACAAAAAACCGCTCCAACCGCTGCCGAACACCAATATTTCCCTGAAACAGGCGATTGCCGCAGCCGAAGCCGAAACAGGCGGCCGCGCGAAGGATGCCGATTTGAGCTATAAAAAAGGCCCGTCGGTTTATAAAGTGGAAACCGTCAACGGCATCCAAAAATACGAAGTACGCGTCGATGCCAACAGCGGTCAGGTACTGTCTTCACACATCGATTTATAAAGTAAAAACCGATTCGTGGCGACATGTTAAAAGGTCGTCTGAAATCCCAAATCAGGTTTCAGACGACCTTTTAATATTTTGATTCTGCAAAAAACGTCCGCAAGCTGCCCAAATAGATTTAAAATCCTTATCTTTTGATGACAAAGGTCGTCTGAAAACCGTTTCGATAAATAATCAGGAGCAAAATATGCAAGCGAACACCTTAATCAAAACCCTTTCTGCTGCTGCGCTAGCCGTTATGTTGGCAGCCTGCGGCGGTCAAAAAGACAGCGCACCTGCCGCATCCGCCGCATCGCCGGCCGCCGACAACGGCGCGGCGAAAAAGGAAATCGTCTTCGGCACAACCGTCGGCGACTTTGGCGACATGGTCAAAGATCAAATCCAACCTGCGCTGGAGAAAAAAGGCTACACCGTCAAACTGGTCGAGTTTACCGACTACGTCCGTCCCAACCTTGCTTTGGCCGAAGGCGAGCTGGACATCAATATTTTCCAACACAAACCTTATTTGGATGACTTTAAAAAAGAACACAAATTAGACATTACTGAGACTTTCCAAGTGCCGACTGCGCCTTTGGGCCTGTATCCGGGCAAACTGAAATCTTTGGACGAAGTCAAAGACGGCAGCAGTGTTTCCGCGCCTAACGACCCGTCCAACTTCGCCCGTGCGCTGGTGATGTTGAACGAATTGGGTTGGGTTAAGTTGAAAGACGGCGTTAATCCGCTGACTGCTTCCAAAGCAGACATCGCCGAAAATCCGAAAAACATCAAAATCGTAGAACTTGAAGCCGCGCAACTGCCACGCAGCCGCGCCGATGTTGATTTCGCCATCGTAAACGGCAACTATGCCATGAGCAGCGGTATGAAGCTGACCGAAGCCCTGTTCCAAGAGCCGAGCTTTGCCTATGTTAACTGGGCAGCAGTCAAAACTGCCGATAAAGACAGCCAATGGCTCAAAGATGTAACCGAAGCCTATAACTCCGATGAGTTCAAAGCCTATGCGCACAAACGCTTCGAAGGCTATAAATATCCTGCTGCATGGCGTGAAGATGCAGCTGTCGGTGCAAAAGCCGAAGCAGCCTCTACGGCTTCGGCAGCAAAATAAGCAGTAAACTTCAAAAGTAAAAAAAGGTCGTCTGAAAACCCAAATAAGGTTTCAGACGACCTTTTTTAGATTGGTTTTTATAAACAGTGTGCGTGAATTGAAAATCTTGTTGTGCTGCCAATTGAAAGAAAATTTAATGCTGTTCTTTCTATCTCAGTATGTTTTGTGTAGGCAGGGTAGAATGAACGGGTTAATGAATAAAATATATCCTAAATGAAGTGGGGATGATATTTGTCCCAAACCTGCGTTGATAGGGGATTACATATTTCTTGGAACTCATAAAAAACGCACCTTGTTCAAAGGTGCGTTTTTGATGGGATATATGGCGTTTTTTGAACAAATCAGAATTTAGCGCCTGATTGGTTGGCCATGTAGTCGACCGCTGCTTTGACTTCATCATCGCTCAGGCCGGCGTTGCCACCTTTTGCAGGCATGGCGTTGAAGCCTTCGAGAGCGTGTTTGTGCAGGGTTTCTTTACCTTGTTTGATGCGCGAAGCCCATTCGTCTTTTTTACCTATGCCTGGAATGCCGGGGACTGCGCCGCCGTGACATGCCTGACAGGTTGCTTCGAAAACTTTTTTACCGTCTGCGCCGGAGGCCGCAGGAGCGGCTGCGCCTTTGTCTTCGGCTTTAGGTGCATCGGCTGCGGGGGCAGAGCCGGCAGCGGCCGGTGCGGAGGCGGCTGCATTGCCTGAAGCGGCTTGATCGGCAGGTGCTGCGGCATCCGGATCAGGGAAGGTACCGCCGCTCTTGTTCGCCATGTAAGTGATGACGCGTTTGAGTTCTTGGTCGGTCAAATCGGCTGCGCCGCCTTTTGCAGGCATGGCGTTAAAGCCGTTCAGAGCGTGTTGGAAAAGAGTATCGAAGCCTTGGGCGATACGGGGCGCCCAGTTGCCGTTATTTTCGATTTTCGGCGCGTTGGGTACGGAGCTGTCTGCGCCGTGGCACTGGATACAGATTTTGTTGAAAATCTGATCGCCTTTGCGTTCGCCTACCGGAATGCCGTCTCCCAAGGTAAGCTGTCCTACGGGCTGGATGCGGGTTTGGGTAGCAGTTTCGGAAGATTGGGCAACGTCTGCATACGAGCCGCTGCCCGCCAATTTGATGAGGAAGTAAATGACTGCAATGGCAATAACGATACCGCTCACAAGGGTAAACAATGCAGAGCCTTGGGCTTTGGAGTCGCGGAGTTGTTTCATTTGGTAGGCCTCGCCGTTAGGTTAGGTTGTGCTTTGAGTTATAGTTTGGTGTGTTAAACGCAGTTAACAATATTTTGCTGGATTATACTGAATTCACAAGGGCTTTCCAATCGCTCTTGTGGAAAATATACGCAAAGGCGGCGGTTTTTTGCCGCCTGTTAGGGGGTGAGTTGTGTATGTTGTTGATTATTTTATGGGATTTTTCTTCAAATTTGTCTTGTTTGCGCCATCCTGCATAATAGGCTTTGCCAACAGGCGGGATTTGCGTTAATCTTACGCCTTCTTCGCACCCATAGCTCAGTTGGAAGAGTGTCAGTTTCCGAAGCTGGAGGTCACAGGTTCGATCCCTGTTGGGTGCGCCAATTATAGAGAGGCCGTCTGAAAGATGAAAATTTTTCGGGCGGCCTTTTGACTTACTTCAAATAAAACTACATCAGGTTTCAGACGACCTTTTACTTTTTGCGTTTTATTTCAACACTTCGGCAAACGCATCGGCAACATAGGCGATATTCGATGCGTTCAGCCCGGCGACGCACATCCTGCCCGAATCCAGCAGGTAAACGGCAAATTCGTCGCGCAGCCTGCGGACTTGTTCCACGCTCAATCCTGTGTAGCTGAACATGCCGCGCTGTTTGATGAAATAAGTGAAATCGCGGTCAGGGATTTGGACGGTCAAGACGTCATAAAGTTTCTGCCGCATGGCGCGGATGCGGTCGCGCATGACATAGACTTCTTTTTGCCACAAGGCGTAAAGTTCCGGGCTGTTCATCACGTCGGCGGCGATATAGGCGCCATGTGCGGGCGGGCTGGAGTAGATGCGGCGGACGGTAAATTTGAGTTGACCGAACACCAATTCCGCTTCTTCTTTATTCGGGCAAACCACGCTCAAGCCGCCGACGCGCTCGCCGTAGAGCGACAGGTTTTTCGAGAATGAATTGCTGACGAACAGCGGCAAATCCATTTCCACCGCTTTGCGGATGGCGTAGGCATCGCTGTCCAAATCGCCGCCGAAGCCTTGGTAGGCGATGTCCATAAACGGAATCAGTTTGCGCGTTTTGATGATTTGCAACACTTCGTCCCATTGCTGTTCCGACATATCCACGCCGGTCGGATTGTGGCAGCAGGGGTGTAGGATTAGGACGCTGTGTTCGGGCAGGGTGTTGAAAAACGCGGTCATTTCGTCGAATTTCACGCCGACGGTGGCGGGGTCGTAATAAGGATAAGTGCCGACCTCGAAACCGGCGCCTTCAAAAATGCCGCGATGGTTGTCCCAAGTCGGGTCGCTGACGTAGGCGCGCGCTTCGGGGAACCAGCGGTGCAGGAAGTCCGCTCCGACTTTGAGCGCGCCCGAGCCGCCCAAAGTTTGTACGGTAACGATGCGTCCTTGCGCAAGCGCGGGGTTGTCTTTGCCGAACAATAAATGCTGCACCGCACTGCGGTAAGTGTTCAAGCCTTCCATAGGCAGGTAGGGCGACGGCGCGGGCGTGGCGGCGCGGGCGGTTTCGGCACGGTTTACGGATTCCAATACGGGCATTTTGCCTTCATCATCGAAATAAATGCCTATGCTCAAATTGACTTTTTCGGGACGCGGGTCGTTTTTGAAGGTTTCGACCAAACTCAAAATCGGGTCGCCGGGGTAGTATTCGACGTGTCGGTACATGATGCTTCCTTTGTCAGACGGATGGTGGCGGAAAACCTGATTTTTGCATTAAACGGCAGGATTTGTAAAACGGGGTCGTCTGAAAGCTGCATGATGTTTTCAGACGAGCTATAATTTCGTCTTCATTATTTTACGGAACACCATCATGACCACGCGCATCTGGCAGGCAGGCAGGTTTGAAATCGGTTTGGACAAGCCGAAAATCATGGGTATCGTCAACCTGACGCCCGATTCTTTTTCCGACGGCGGCGTGTATTCGCAAAATGCCCAAACAGCCTTGGCACACGCCGAACAGCTTCTAAAAGAGGGTGCGGACATTCTCGACATCGGCGGAGAATCGACGCGGGCAGGTGCGGATTATGTTTCGCCTGAAGAAGAATGGGCGCGGGTTGAACCTGTATTGGCAGAAGTGGCGGGGTGGGGCGTTCCCGTCAGTTTGGACACGCGCCGCACGGTGGTTATGGAAAAAGCGTTGGCACTCGGCGGCATCGATATTATTAACGATGTGGCGGCGTTGACCGACGAAGGCGCGCTCGAATTGCTGGCGTGTCAGGCGGATACGGGCATTTGCCTGATGCACATGCAGGGTTTGCCGGAAAACATGCAGATTAATCCGAAATATCAGGATGTTGTCGGCGAAGTGGCAAGGTATTTGAAGGCGCGGGCGGCGGAATGTGTCGCGGCAGGCATCGCACCGCAACGCATCACACTCGACCCCGGTTTCGGCTCCGGCTTCGGCAAAACCTTGCAACACAATATCGCGCTGATGCGGCATTTGCCCGAATTGATGGCGGAAACCGGTTTGCCGCTGCTGGTCGGCGTGTCGCGCAAGAGCACGATAGGCGAGCTGACCGGCGAGGCAAATGCGGCGGAACGCGTACACGGCAGCGTGGCGGCAGCGTTGGCTTCCGTGGCGCGCGGTGCGCAAATCGTACGGGTGCATGATGTGAAGGCGACGGCGGATGCGTTGAAGGTGTGGGACGCTTTAGGACCTGCCGGCGTCCGATAGTTTTCGTTTTGGAAGCAAAAAACCACTTGGAAAATGAAATGTCGGCAGCCCCTGAAGTGGTGATAAAGAGGTCGTCTGAAAACGAGTTGGACGGTTTCAGACGACCTGTTTGTTTAATCCGGTTAACTTGTTCCGTATTTTGATAAAATAAGAAACTATACCGCTCAGGCGCAATCTAATGACGCTAAACATAAATCCCAACAGTTTTGCATAAAATCCCCTATACTGCCCGTTATGACATTTACGGGTAACCCCATTCTAAAAACATCCTCACGGAGCAAACTCATGGCAAAAAAATATTTCGGCACGGACGGCGTGCGCGGCGAAGTCGGTCAGTTCCCGATTACTCCCGATTTCGTATTGAAACTCGGTTATGCGGCGGGGCAGGTGTTGGTGCAGCATGACGGCGGGCAGAAGCCGACCGTCCTTATCGGCAAAGACACGCGTATTTCCGGCTATATGCTCGAAGCCGCGCTGGTGGCAGGTTTTACCGCCGCAGGTGTTAACGTCATCCAAACCGGCCCGCTGCCTACGCCGGGTGTGGCTTATCTGACCCGCGCGCTGCGTTTGTCCGCCGGCGTGATGATTTCCGCGTCGCACAATGTGTATTCCGACAACGGCATCAAATTCTTTGCCGAAGGCGGCGTGAAACTGAGCGATGAAATCGAATTGGAAATCGAAGCCAAAATCGACGAGGAAATGAAAACCCAGCCGTCCGCCCGACTCGGACGCGCCCGCCGCATCAACGGCGCGGACGACCGCTATATCGAATTCTGCAAATCCACCTTCCCCAGCCATTTGGATTTGCGCGGCCTGAAATTGGTGGTCGATACCGCGCATGGCGCAGGCTATGACGTTGCGCCCAAAGTGTTCCACGAACTCGGCGCGCAAGTCGTCAGCATCGGCGACGAACCGAACGGCTACAACATCAACGAAAAATGCGGCGCGACCCATCCTAAAGCCTTGCAGGCCGCCGTATTGCAAAACGAAGCCGACTACGGCATCGCTTTGGACGGCGACGGCGACCGCCTGATGATGGTCGACCGCAACGGCAAAGTGTACGACGGCGACAGCCTGATTTACGTCATCGCCAAAGCCCGTGCGCGCGAAGGCATCAACATCGGCGGCGTGGTCGGTACGGTCATGACCAATATGGCGATGGAAATTGCCCTGAAAGAGCAGGGCGTCGATTTCTGCCGCGCCAAAGTCGGCGACCGCTATGTGTTGGAACAACTGAACCAACGCGGCTGGCTCATCGGCGGCGAAGCCAGCGGCCATATTTTGTGCATGGACAAACACAACACCGGCGACGGCATCATCTCCGCGCTGCAAGTTTTGGCGGCGCTGCAAATCCTGAACCAAGACCTCGCCACCGTTTGCGCCGATTGGCAGCCGTATCCGCAAACCATGATCAACGTGCGCATCCAAAAAGGTCAGAAATGGCAGGAAGCCTCGAAAGACGTATTGGCTGAAGTGGAAAAAGAACTCGAAGGCAAAGGCCGCGTTGTCTTGCGCGCATCGGGTACTGAGCCGGTCGTGCGCGTCATGGTCGAAGCGCGTCAGGCGGACTGGGCGAAAAAAGGTGCGGAACGCATCGCAGCAGCCATCACCGGCAAGCAGTAATGCTGTCGGACAATAAATCGGGTTTTTAACAAACCTTGAAACTGCCGTCATTTCCGTGTAAGCGGGAACGGCGGTACAGTGGATTGATTTTAAATCAGGGCAAGGCGGGGAACGCCATGCCGGTTTAAGGTTAATCCACTGTGTTTTTTAGGATTCAAGGTCGTCTGAAACAGATTAATTCATATTGTTCACGCCTATTTTCATAACCTTCCTTGTTATTTCTTTCAGACGACCCTATCTTTGGTAAAATACGACATTCAGTTCAAATGAATTTCCCCTCCACATTACAACCGACGGATACGCCATGTTTGCCTTTTTAGAAGCCTTTTTTGTCCAATACGGCTACGCAGCCGTGTTTTTCGTTTTGGTCATCTGCGGCTTTGGCGTACCGATTCCCGAAGATTTGACGCTGGTGACAGGCGGTGTGATTTCCGGCTTGGGGTACACCAATTCGCATTGGATGGTTGTCGTCGGTATGCTCGGCGTGTTGGCGGGCGACGGATTTATGTTTGTCGCCGGACGCTTGTGGGGGCAGAAAATCCTTAAGTTCAAACCGATTGCCCGCGTGATGACGCCCAAGCGTTACGCGCAGGTGCAGGAAAAATTCGACAAATACGGCAACTGGGTATTGTTTGTCGCCCGCTTCCTGCCCGGCTTGCGTACCGCCGTTTTCGTGACCGCTGGCATCAGCCGCAAAGTTTCCTATACCCGCTTCATCCTGATGGACGGGCTTGCCGCGTTGGTTTCCGTGCCGGTTTGGATTTATTTGGGCGAATACGGCGCGCACAACATCGATTGGCTGATGGCAAAAATGCACAGCCTGCAATCCGGCATCTTTACTGTTTTGGGTATATTTGCAGTGGTGTTGGCTTGGTTTTGGTGGAAAAAACGCCAGCGCCTCCAGTTCTACCGTACCAAATTGAGCGAAAAGCGGGCGCAGCGCAAAGCCGCCAAAGCAGCCAAAAAAGCCGAGCAAAGCGAACAATAAAATCAAGCCCCCTGAAAAGTCTGCCGATATTCAATAGTTTCTGTGTTTTTTATCCCCAAAGCGGTGTCTTCTGCCTTGAATCTTCTGCTTCGTGAATAAAAATCCACTCGGAAAATCAAATATCGGCAGCCTCGGGGTGCTTTTTCATTTCAAGGTCGTCTGAAAACCGTCTGCGCCGCCAAATTGCCAGCCTGTCCGAAATATAGTTAAATAAGCCGCATCATTATTTTCAGACGACCCGATGATGTCCATGAAACAAAAAATCTTCGTCCTCTACACAGGCGGCACCATAGGCATGACCCAAAGCAGCGAAGGCCTGCGCCCCGATACCGCGCTTGTCAGCCAAGCCCTTTCCCCCTTTTCAGACGACCTCGACTTTGAGTGGCACGTCTGCAATCCGTTGATTGATTCCTCCTCCGTCACCCTGCAACACTGGCGCGACTGGCTGGACATCATCGCCGCCAAACTGCCTTCCTGCGACGGCATCCTGATACTGCACGGCACAGACAGCATGGCGTACACCGCCAACCTCCTCGCGCTCGCCTTGCAAGGCTTGGGCAAACCCATCGTCCTGACCGGCTCCCAATGGCCTTACGCCGCCGAAAACAGTGATGCCCCGCGCAACCTCTCCACCGCCGTCGCCGCCTTCAGCCTCAAGCTCAAACAAACCGTCATCGCCTTTGACGGCAAACTTTATCCCGCCGTCGGCAGCAGCAAAGTCAGTACCGAAACCGCCGCAGGCTTCGACAATCCGCATTTCGGCGCCATCGCCGAATGGGACGAAACCCAAGGCTGGCACAATATCTGCGTCCCGTCCCAAGACGCGGCAGATGTTTCAGACGACCTCAAAATCCGCTATCCCGACCCGCAGGCAAAAATCGCCGTCCGCACGCTTATCCCCGGCTTTGCCGTCCAAGAACTTGCAGACGGACTCGGACAGCTTCCCGCCCACGCCCTTATCCTGCAAAGCTACGGACACGGCAACACCCCCGCAGACGAAGGCTTCATCCGCGCCGTCCGAGACTTTACGCAGCAAGGCAAACTGCTGCTCAACATCAGCCAAGTCCGACAAGGCAGAACCGCCGCCGTTTACGCGCAAGGCAACGCGTTCCGCAATTCGGGCATCATCAACGGCGGCAAATGCAACCTCGAAACCGCCACCGCGCTCATGACCCTCGCCGTATCACAAGGCTGGGGGATGGAAGATGTTCACAAAGAATTGGTAAGACTAAAATTAGTGTGAAACCGATGAACTTCACCGACACCCATTGCCACCTTGCCGATCCCGCCTTGCGCGAAAACCTGCCGCACATCCTGACCGCCGCGCGGGAGGCAGGGGTAGGGCGGTTTATCGTTCCCGCGACCCGGCCGCAGGATTGGCAGGACGTGGCGGATTTGGTGCAAAGGTCGTCTGAAAACCCGCTTTGGGGCAACATCCATATCGCGCTCGGCATCCATCCTTGGTTTTCAGACGACGTTTCCGAACCGGATTTCCAGCGTTTGAAACAAACATTGCAAACGCTTCCGACGGCATGGGTCGGTGAAATCGGCTTGGATTTTTACGACAAAACCCAAACGCCGCCGCAGCGCGAACGGCAAATCCAAGTCTTCAGCCGCCAGCTTGAAATCGCGCAAACCCTGCGCCGCTGCGTGATTATCCATAATCTTAAAGCCACCGCCGACATCGCCGCCGCCGTCAAGCAGACAGGCTTTGCCCAAGGCGGCATCGTTCACGCCTTCTCCGGCAGCGCGGAAGAAGCGCACGTGTTGACGACACTGGGTTTCAAAATCGGCATCGGTTCGCTGTTGCTCAACCCGAACGCACGAAAAATACGCGAAACCCTCAAAACCTTAAATGACACCGACTTCGTCTTGGAAACCGACAGCCCGTTTATGCTGAAAAACGAAATCAACACGCCCGCCAACATCCGCCAAATCGCCGCCATCGCCGCTGAAATTCGCGGCGTTGCTGTTGAAGAGATAGCCGAAGTGACCGAGCGGAATGTGGAAATATTGCTGGCAGCAGAAAAGGTCGTCTGAAAACATTCCGTCTTATCGGAATCGTGTTTTCAGACGACCTTTGGTTGTGAATTTTTGTGATAATGCAACGAACACCGCTATTTATAAAAGAGATGTCTTGCCGGACAGTTTCCTGTAATGTAAACGAGTTGACAATTTTTTACACTAAATATGACAGAATTTGACTTTATTAGACAGTTTTTGAAAAAACAGCAGGCGGAAGGTTTGGTGTTGGGTATCGGGGACGATGCAGCTATTATCCGTCCAAGTATCGGATTTGATTTGTGTTTTAGTTCCGATATGTTGATTAAGGACAAACATTTTTTTTCAGATGTTTCTCCTGAAGATTTGGCATGGAAAATGCTTGCAGTTAACATATCCGATATGGCGGCGATGGGTGCCGTTCCAAAATGGGTTCTGCTCAGTGCGGGATTGCCCGATTTGGACGAAAAATGGCTGACGCGGTTTTGCGAAAGTTTCTTCTCGCTGGCACAACGTTTCGGCATCACGCTTATCGGCGGCGATACGACCAAAGGTGATTTGGTATTCAACATCACCATCGTCGGCGAACTGCCCCAAGGGCAAGCCCTGCGGCGCGATGCGGCGCAAGAAGGGGATGATATTTGGGTGTCCGGGCAAATCGGTATGGCTGCGGCAGCATTAAACCATCGTCTGAAAAACTGCTCACTGCCGCCGAAAGTCTTCGGACTTTGCGAAGATAAACTCCTCCGGCCGGAGCCAAGGGTAGATTTGGGTTTGGCACTTTTGCCGCTTGCCCATGCCGCCCAAGATATTTCGGACGGGCTGGCGCAGGATTTGGGGCACATTTTGACCGCGTCGTCTTTGGGGGCGGAAATTTCGACAGATGTGTTGCCGGTTCCCGACGAATTGAGAACATCGCTGTCTGAAGAACAATGGACGGCTTTCGCCTTATCGGGCGGCGACGATTATGAATTGGTATTTACCGCTTCCGCAGACCGTCGCAGTGAAATCCTTGCCGCAGCAGCGCAATGCGGTGTGGCGGTAACGAGGATAGGGAAAACAAACAACTCAGGCCGTCTGAAAATAAAGGATAAAAAAGGCGGCGAATTATTGCTTACTTCACGGGGGTTCGATCATTTTGGCTGAATTTAAACCTACTTTCAAATGGCTCAAAGAGCGTCCTTTATGCTTCTTGGGCTTCGGTTTCGGCAGCGGTCTTTCTCCCGTCGCGCCGGGAACGGCCGGTACTTTGGCGGCTTTGCCTTTGGCATTTGTCCTTCATTTGATCGGAATCGGCGGCTGGGTTTTGGCATTGCTGTGTATCGCCATGTTTGTTTGGGGAATCCGCATTTGCGGTTATACCGAAAAAGAGCTGGGCATACAGGATTACGGGGGTATCGTTTGGGATGAAATCGTAGCAATGATTTTGGTTTTGTCTTTCGTGCCTTTCCGCTGGAGCTGGTGGCTTGCGGCTTTTATCGTGTTCCGACTGTTCGACATGCTTAAGCCTTGGCCAATTAAATGGTTCGACAGCCGCATCCACGGCGGGCTGGGTATTATGCTTGACGACCTGATCGCCGCACTGATGACCGGACTGGTATTGGCACTCGCAACTTGGATTTTTTAAATTTTCCATACACGCAAATTTGTATAAATATCTGTCGATGAACCATAAGTCGATAAACCATAAAAAGTAACATTTCCTATTTTTTGAATATTTAAATAAAACATAACCATACGGGGTAAACAAATGAACAATATCGAAATCAACGTAACGCCGCATTACATCGCCGGACAAAGCGATGTTTATCGCGACCGCTATGCTTTCAATTATCAAATCACCATCTGCAACCGCAGCAACAAAGTCATCACATTGCGCCAGCGGTTTTGGGAAGTTACCGACGGGCACGGGGAAATCGGGCAGGTCGGAAACGGCGGTTTGATCGAAGAGCAGCCCGTCCTGTATCCCGGTGAGGAATACGAGTACAACAGCGGCTCGCAGATTAGTACGCCTTGGGGCAGTATTGAAGGCGCCTACGAGTTTGAAGACAGCATCGGCGAGCGTTTTGTTATCGGCGTACCGAAGCTGGATTTCAAAGCAGGTTTTACCCTGCAATAAAATACTCGAAAACAATACAAAGCGGGAACCTAAGGTCGTCTGAAAGAAATAAGGGGCTTTCAGACGGCCTTTTTTTGCCTGTTCGTTTGATTTAAATGTTGAGTGATGGTTTTTTAGCGGCAAGAAGGTCGTCTGAAATTAATCGTGAATCAAAATAGAAGGCTCCGTCTTTTTATGTTTGTGCAGATAGGGCAGGTATTTTCAGTCGCCGATATTTATCGGCTTTTTGTCATGTTGAAATACAGATTTCCATTTGCGCAGGCTGACGTCAGATGGGTATTTTTATTTTAATGTTCTCTACATTTAGATCCGACTTGATGAGTTTGGATTTATAGAGAAAATAAGGAGCATATCATCAGACCGTTGCTTTTTTTAACGCTTTATGCTGAAATGACCGAACACTAAAAACACAATGAGGAGAAAATATGCAATTATTTTTGGAGAATTTAAAAGCGTTTTTTGAAACAGTCAGCGGCTGGGTCTGGGGACCCGTTATGCTGGTGTTGTTGGTCGGAACGGGCGTTTTGTTGACCGTTATGCTCAAAGGCCTGCAATTTTCTATGCTCGGTTACGCGCTCAAGCAGGCGTTTATGCCGCAGAAAACAACGGATGACGGTGAAGACCACGAAGGCGATATTTCCCATTTCGCTGCTTTGATGACCGCTCTGTCAGCCACCATCGGTACAGGCAACATTGCCGGTGTGGCAACCGCCGTGGTTACCGGTGGCCCGGGTGCGGTATTTTGGATGTGGATGACCGCCATTTTCGGTATGGCGACCAAATACGCCGAGGGCGTGCTGGCGGTGAAATACCGCGTGACCAACTCCAAAGGCGAAATGTCCGGCGGACCGATGTATTACATCGAAAAGGGCTTGGGCAAAAACTGGAAATGGATGGCATTGGCGTTTGCTTTATTCGGCACATTCGCTTCGTTCGGTATCGGCAGTTCGGTACAGTCCAACTCGGTTGCGCAGGCCGTTCAGACGAGCTTCGGCGTAGAACCGGGCTATACCGGCGTCGTCCTGACCATTTTGACCGCTATCGTCGTTTTGGGCGGTATTAAAGGCATCGCTAAAGCTGCTTCGTTTATCGTACCTGCGATGGCGGTGTTTTACGTTTTAGGCGGCATTGCCATTATTGCTGTAAATTCGGACTTACTGGCACCCGCTGTCAAGCTGATTTTCTCTGATGCGTTCAGCGCGCAGGCTGTGGCAGGCGGCGCAATCGGGACGGTGATCCGCTACGGCGTGGCGCGCGGCGTGTTTTCTAACGAGGCGGGTATGGGTTCCGCACCGATTGCCGCTGCAGCCGCGAAAACCGACCATCCCGTCCGCCAGGCATTGGTTTCCATGACCGGGACGTTTTTGGACACGATCGTCGTCTGCTCGATTACGGGAATTGTATTGGTGATGGGTTTGCTCGGCGCGGGCGGTGAGTTTGTCAAACCGGAATTGAGCGGCGCGGCGCTGACTACCGTTACCTTCCAAAAAATGCTGCCCGGTTTCGGCGGATGGGTCGTTACCATCGGTTTGATTTTCTTTGCCTATTCGACCATTTTAGGCTGGTGTTATTACGGTGAGAAATGTGCGGCATATGTATTCGGCGAAAAATCCGCGAGTCTCTACCGTGTTTTTTACGTCGCCTCGGTCATGCTGGGAACTGTCTTGAGTCTTGATTTGGTTTGGCTCGCTTCGGATACGTTCAACGGATTGATGGCTTTGCCCAACTTAATCGCCCTCTTGCTGATGGCGAAAGTAATTGTCAGGGAAACTCAGGATTTCAAACAGAAAATCCGTAGCGGTGAATTGCCTCATTAATTTGAATGAAACAAAAGGTCGTCTGAAAACCAAGATTTTGGTTTTCAGACGACCTTTTTATTTGTCTGAATGGGCGTTATTTCGCAGGGCTGCGGCTGATTTGCTTCATCCAGGCAAACAGTTCGTCCAGGTCATAATCGCCGCCGTGTCCGACATCCCAAGGCAGGGCGTAATCGACGGTGTAGCCGTTGTTTTGCAGTTTGGCGGCTAATATGGCGGAGACTGCCAACGAGGTATCGCGGTCGTTGGTGCCGACGCGGATGCGCCAGTTTTGCGGCAGGTTCGCGCCCGGTTTGCCGATGTAGTTGAGCGGGTTCATGATTTTGACGGTTTCTTCGTCCGCGATTTCGGCGTTGGCGGCGGTATTGTGTTGCATGGAAAACGCGGTGAAGTGGCGTTTATCGACGGTATCGGTGCCGAAAAGCTGGTTTTCGCCCGCGCTCAAATCTACGCCGTCAAAGGCAGGCGGTGTTTTTTGCCGTCCGGCGGCTTTGGCGTAGGCATCGAAATCGACGGAGACGACTTTGCCGTTGCGGACAGTCAGCCATTTGCGGTCGCTCAAGTCTTTGCCTGCGTCAAGCTGGGTCTGGGCGGATTGGGCGAGCAGGCCGGCAATATGGTTTTTAAAGCTGCCGTTGCCTTGGGCATCCAGCGTCAGGGGTTTGCCTTCGGGGGATTTCAGGTTCAGGCTGTTGAGATAGACGGGGTATAGCGGTTTGAGGAGGTCGGACAGTTTTTTCTCGTCGTCGGTCAGCGTGCCGGCGACCAGCTCGCGTTTGACGCGGTAGTCGAGCATGGAAATGTTCATTTTTTTATAGTCGTTAACGCCGTTGAACTGCCATTCGTAAGCCATGTCGGCATGGTCCAAGTCGGTAATCGGGCAGTAGGCGGATACGGCGAAAACTTTGTCGCTGCCTTCCGCCGTGCCTAAGGCTTTGAGGTGGTTTTCGTAATCTTTTTGGTCGGCTGTTGCGCCTAAGAGGGCGGACATCGCGCCGCCCGCGCTTGTGCCGTTGGAAATGATTTTTTCGGCATCGCCGGGCATGGTTTTGTCGTTGGCCTTCAGATAGCGGACGGCGGCTTTCAAATCAACGATGGCGGCGGGTGCTTTGCCGGTGGATTCCGTTCTGCCGCGCGCGCCCGGGGAGGCGACGACGTAGCCTTTGGAAAGGGCGGTCAGCGCGGCGTTCGGCGATTTTTGACCGTCTTCAGGTTCGCCGCGTTTGCCTTCTAAAGCAGGTTTGCCCGGTTCTGCAGGCATATAGCCGCCGATTTGGTTGGGCAGGAAAATCGGTGCGGTTTCAGCGGTAAAGCCGTCTATCTCGCCGCCGTTGTAATAGGCTTCGGGGACGTAAATATTGATGATTTCGTAGCGGGTATCGACAGGATTGCGGACGTAAACCACGTTTTCGTAAGCGCGGAATTTAACCGCCTGACCGTTCACTTCGATGCTTTGTTCGGTGTATTTCTGTTTGGAAAAGTCCAAGTCGTAGGTTTTGGCGGTTTGGACGTTGGCGCAGGCGTTTAAGCCCAGCGCGACGGAAACGGATAACAGGGTTTTGTTCAGCGTATTCATGATGTGCTTTCTGAAAGGGTAACGGAACGATGATAGCTAAGACAAAGGTCGTCTGAAAACGTTTTATCCTGTTTTCAGACGACCTTTGCGTTTCTAAACCTTTTCAATACCAATCTATTCAAGACTCGGCGCAATCTTTCAGCGTATCTTTATAAGTATAAAGGTACGACGCACCGACAAACGATGCGCCGCCTAAGACATTGCCTAAAAACACGGGAATCATGTTGAAGAAAAACTGCCCCCATGTAATGTCTGCGCCCGCCAAAATACCGGCGGGGATGACGAACATATTGGCGACAAGGTGTTGGAAGCCGTTTAATACGAAAATCATCACGGGAAACCAAATCGCCAACATCCGCCCTGCCGTATGTTTGGCGGCAAAGTGCAGCCACGCGCCCATACACACCATCCAGTTACACGCGACCGCTGAGACGAAGGACCTGCCGAAATCCATATGGACTTTGGCTTCCGCCACCGCAATCGTTTTTTCTGCCACGCTGCCTTCGGTCATGCCGACATAGTGTCCGAGGAGAAACGCCATCGCCAGCGTTCCTACTAAATTGCCCAGACACACGACGACCCAGTTGCGCAGCAGCATTTTTGTGGAAATTCGCCCTGCCAAACGTCCCAAAGACATAATCATCATATTGCTCGTTACCAGCTCGCCGCCGCCGAGCAGGATGCAGATCAAGGCGATGGGGAACATTGCCGCACCGAGCAAAGTCGCCAAGCCGCCCCATTCGTGCGGAATACCGCTGACCACTTTCAAATAAGCCAGATAACCGAAGCCGATGTATCCGCCTGCCAAAACGCTCAAAACCGCCAGCGTGGAAACGCTGGATTGTGCCTTGGCACAGCTTTTATCGAGGACGACCTGTAAAATTTCCTGTGGGTATAAATCGCGCGAAGCCATGATTTTCCTTAAAGTAGATTGAGGTGGGAACGCCGTTTCTGAAAGACGGCAAAACTGTCGCGGTAGGGCAGTGTTGAAGGATGCCGGTGTACGGTCTTGTTGGATAAAAAACAATAGTGTATTAAACCTAAAATGCGGTAGCGTTGCCTTGCTTTGGCTCAAAAGAAAGATTATTACATGAGGGGGTAATTGAGATAAGGCAGGAAGTATATATGTTTCAGATGCGTTTGAAGGAACCTGCCGTATCCGGTTTCAAATACCCGCCGATACGGTCTCCCGATTTGTCAAACCCGCCCGATTTATGGGAAAATCGCACGATTGAATTTAACGAAGGGCGACACCGTGTTAGACAGAGAAGGCTATCGCCCCAATGTCGGTATCATCTTAATCAACAACCGCAACGAAGTCTTTTGGGGCAAGCGTGTGCGCGAACATTCTTGGCAGTTCCCGCAAGGCGGCATCAAGCCGGGCGAAAGCCCCGAAACCGCCATGTACCGCGAGCTGTACGAAGAAGTCGGACTGCTGCCGCAACACATCAAAATCGTCGGCCGCACGCGCGACTGGCTGCGTTACGACGTGCCGAGCCACTGGGTACGCCGCGAATGGCGCGGTTCGTATCGCGGGCAGAAGCAGATTTGGTATCTTTTGCGGCTGGTCGGGCGCGACAGCGACATCAATCTGCGCGCCTGCCACCATCCCGAATTTGACGGCTGGCGTTGGCACCAATATTGGGCTCCCGTTGACGAAGTGATTGATTTTAAACGCGACGTTTACTTGGGGGCATTAAAAGAACTCTCCTCCCGCTTCCTGCGCGGCATGGAAAGCTACGAAGACTTTACCGCGCGCCTGCCTTTTGACAACCGATAAAACAACGAAACGCAACGCTTTCAGGTCGTCTGAAAGCGTTGTTCTTCCTTTCAGACGACCTCTTTCCCTATGACTAAAAACAACCAATACAGCGAATCCAGCATCACCGTCCTCAAAGGCTTGGAGCCGGTCAAAGAACGTCCCGGCATGTACACACGCACCGACAGCCCGACCCACATCTGCCAAGAAGTCATCGACAACGCGGCGGACGAGGCGTTGGGCGGTTTCGCCACTGAAATCGACGTGCGCATCCACGACGACGGTTCGCTTTCCGTGTGCGACAACGGACGCGGCATTCCCGTCGGGCTGCATCCTGTCGAAGGCGTACCCGTGGTCGAACTCGTGTTTACCCGTCTGCACGCGGGCGGTAAGTTCAACAAAAAAGACGGCGGCAGCGCGTATGCCTTTTCAGGCGGCCTGCACGGCGTGGGCGTATCCGTCACCAACGCCCTCTCTACCCGCCTCGAAGTAACCGTCAAACGCGAAGGCAAAATCCACCGCATCGTGTTTGCCGGCGGCGACGTGGTCGAACCGTTGGCGGAAGTGGGCAAATGCGCCGTCAAAGACAGCGGCACCGAAGTGCGCGTTTGGCCGGACGGCAAATATTTTGAAAGCCCGAATTACAGCATTCCCGAACTCGAACGCCTGCTGCGCGCCAAAGCTGTGCTGCTGCCGGGCGTGCGCGTTTCCCTGACCCGCCCGGTCAAAGGCGAAGACGAAGCGCATACCCAAACCTGGCACTACCCCGACGGCCTGAAAAGCTATCTGACCGACCTGATTGCCGACGCGCAGGAAGCCGTGCCGCTGTTCTCCTGCGAAAACTACATTTCAGACGACCACAACGGCGATTTCAGCATTGGCGAAGGCGCCGCCTTTGCCCTGACCTGGCTGGAAGAAGGCTCGTGCGCCAACGAAAGCTACGTCAACCTCATCCCCACCCCGCTGGGCGGCACGCACGAAGCGGGCTTGAAACAAGCTGTGTTCAACGCTGTCAACAACTTCATCAATCTGCACAACCTCCTACCGCGCGGCGTGAAAGTACAAAGCGACGACGTGTTCAGCAAAACTGCCTTCGTCCTCTCCGCCCGCGTCCTCGACCCGCAGTTCCAAGGTCAGACCAAAGACAAACTGACCAACCGCGACGCGCTGAAACTCGTCGCTGCCGTATCGGGCGACCCTTTGGAATTGTGGCTGAACCAAAACGTGGACTTTGGCAAAAAAATCGCAGAACTCGCCATCCGTCAGGCGCAGGCGCGGATGCGTTCGGTTAAAAAAATCGAAAAGAAAAAAGGCAGCGGCGTCGCCGTTCTACCCGGCAAACTGACCGACTGCGAGAGCGAAGACATCCGCGAAAACGAACTCTTCCTCGTCGAAGGCGATTCCGCCGGCGGCTCCGCCAAACTCGCCCGCGACAAAGCCACCCAAGCCATCCTGCCCTTGCGCGGCAAAGTGCTCAACAGTTTTGAAGTCCATCCCGACCAGCTTTTCGGCAACGCCGAAATCCACGACATTTCCGTCGCCATCGGCGTTGATCCGCACGGCATCAACGACCATCCCGATTTAAGCGGCCTGCGCTACGGCAAAATCGCCATCCTGTCCGATGCCGACGTGGACGGTTCGCATATTCAAGTCTTGCTGTTGACCCTGTTCTACCGCCACTTCCCCAAACTGGTCGCCGACGGACACATCTACATCGCCCAGCCGCCGCTGTTCCGCGTCGATGTCAACGCACAAGGCAAAAGCAAACCCGCCCGCAAATTCTACGCCCTCGACCAAAACGAACTCGACAGCATTTTGGAGCGGCTGCAAAAAGAAGGCGTCAAAGAAACTGCCTACTCCATCAGCCGTTTCAAAGGCTTGGGCGAGATGAACCCCGACCAGCTCAAAGACACCACCATGCACCCTGACACCCGCCGCCTGTTGCAGGTGCAAATCCCCGAAGGCGCGGATGACGAAACACGCGACATCTTCGTCAAACTGATGGGCAAAGGCGAAGCCGCCGCCCGCCGCGCATGGATGGAACGCGAAGGCGATACGGCTCAATTGGATATTTGACGCCGTTGGTTTGAAAAGCAAAAAGGTCGTCTGAAAACGGATTTGGGTTTTCAGACGACCTTTTCTCAATTATCTTTAGATTGTTTGATGGAAAGAACGACTGCTTGCAGGAGACCTATATTTGTGCGGCAGCAGGCAGGGTCCAGGTAAATGGAGAAAAGGCATCAAACCCTGAAAAACGATACCCTGAGTGGAGGGCTGTATATTGGAAACGTCGTCTGAAAATGTTCAGACGACGTTTTTATATGGGAATCTGCTTAACCCAAAACCGACGGCACGAATCGGGTGATGGTATCGCGCAGGACGATGAGTTTGCCGTGGAAGAAATGGGATGAGCCGGCGATGGTGATAACCGGCAAACCTTGCGGTTCCGCCCATGTCCAAGCCTTGCTGATTTCAACGACTTCGTCCTCCGCGCCATGAATCATCAGGGTTTTCGATACATCGGGGACGGAGGCAGGCTCGGGGCGGTCGGTGTAGTGGTGTACTGCCGCGCCGATGAGCAGCAGTAAATCCGGCTCGCGCTCTTGGGCGGCGAAGGTGGCGACATAGCCGCCGAAGGAGAAGCCCGACAATGCGAACTTTTCGGCTTCGGGATGTTGCGCGCGGGCGTAGTCGATGACGGCGATGCAATCTTGCGTTTCGCCGCGTCCATAGTCGTGAACACCTTCGCTGTTACCCACGCCGCGCAGGTTGGGCAGGTAACAGTGAAAACCGAGCTGAGATAAGGCTTTGGCGGCGGTTTGAATGACTTTGTTGGTGTTCGTGCCGCCTTGCAGCGGGTTGGGATGGTTGATGACTGCCACGCCGCGTGCAGGTGTTTGCACGGCTGGAAGATAGATGGTTTCGAGCAGCCCTGCGGGGCCTGCGATTTGGATGATGTCGGGTTTTTGCATGGGAGGTTTCCTTGGGGGGTGGTGTTTGGGTATGGGCATATGTTGTTGCCCGCAAGAGGTCGTCTGAAAACTGGGAGTTCGGGTTTCAGACGACCTTTTGTTGTGTGGTTTGTGTTACCACATCAATATTTTGGGCATGGGCGTTACTTCGTAACCGTCTTTGCGCAGCAATTCGATCAAGCCTTGTTCGGACATCAGGTGCATGATGCCGACGGCGAACAGCGTGCTTTTTTCGGCGGATTGGGCTTTGATTTCAGGCAGCCATTTCAAATTGCGGCCGACTAGTATGTCTTTCTCAAGCCAGTTCAACATAAAAGGGGCAAGTTCAGGGTATTTTTTCAGGGTGTCCCTGTCGTATTTTTGCTGGATGTCGGCGAAGCCTTCAAAGTTGCCTACTTCGTAAAGGTGGTACATTTCATTAATTTGTTCTGAAAAGGCTTTTTTGTCGTCTGAGATTTTCAAGACGCGGATGGGGGTGTCTTCAGGCAGGTTTGAAAAAAATGCCGCCATTTCGGGCATGGTTTCGAGGAAGCGGCGAGCTTTGCCTGTTTTTTGGGCTGACTTGGAAAGCAACATATCGACTCCGGTCATCGAGCTGTATTCGGCAGGATAAACGCTTTGGACAAATAGAAATGCTGCCCAAGGTTTCATACCGTCGGCGGCTTCCGCCAAGGGAGCGGTTTCGGGATTTTGACGGAAGGCTTCTTGCAGGGCTTGGAAAGCTTTATCGCCGAGCTTGGTTTTTAGGGATTTGGTGTCGGCGGCTTGGTTGAAAAACTGTTGGTATTGTTGTTGCGTTTCCGGATTTTCTTCCGGTAATACGTCGGTTTCCGTGGTCAGTTGTTCGACGGAGGCAAGCAGGTTTTCGGCTTCTTTCGATAGGACGGCTTCTTTTTTGCCGATGTGGATGGTGCCGACAAGGTAAGAGTCGGGCTGTCCTGCCTTACTGATTTTCCAAACGTTGCTGGACAGTTGCGGTACCGACCAGTCGATAGACGGAGCGGAGGCGGTTTTGATTTTTTCATCGGAAGCAGTATGTTCTGCCTCGGGTTGGCAGGCGGTCAGGGTAAGGAGGGTAAAGCCTGCGGCAAGGAGGGAAAGGAATGGGCGCATGAAATTTCCTCTGAAAGATGCGGGCAACGGGATGATGTGCAATGTATAGTGGATTAACTTTAAACCAGTACGGCGTTGCCTCGCCTTAGCTCAAAGAGAACGATTCTCTAAGGTGCTGAAGCACCAAGTGAATCGGTTCCGTACTATCTGTACTGTCTGCGGCTTCGTTGCCTTGTCCTGATTTTTGTTAATCCACTATATTTGAATGGTTGCAATACGCCAAGCCGACAAGCAAGGTCGTCTGAAAAGGGATATGGGTTTCAGACGACCTTTATCTGCCGGATTCGGCCACTCTATTTCTGATGTTCCGCCAGTTTCAGGTAAACGCCGGCAACGTCTTGTTCGCCGTAACCTGCTGCGACGGCTTGACGGTAGCTCTCGGCAACGGTTTCAACGGCGGGCAGCGAATTGCCTGCCTGTTTCAATTCGTTGACGGCGAGATTGAGGTCTTTGGAGGCGTGTTTGAGGGCGAAGGCGGGCGGGAATTTACGGTTTGCCCACAGGGATTTTTTGGTTTGGAACATGGGCGAATCCATGGCAGAACCGCCGACGGCTTCGATGATGGTGTCGGTATCGATGTCGAATTGCCGCGCCATCAGCATGGCTTCGCTGTATGCCTCGCCGAAAATGCCCAAGAGCGAATTGAGCACGAGTTTCGCGCCGGAGCCTTTGCCGACGTTGCCGAAATGGAAGGTTTTTTTGCCGAGGATGCCGAATACTTTTTGCAGCGGATTTAAAACATCCTCTTCGCCGCCGAAGAGAATCAGCAGCGTGCCGTTGGTGGCGGGGACAACCGAGCCGGAGACGGGGGCTTCGGCGAACTGTCCGCCCGCCGCCTCGACGATGGCTTTGACGGCGAGGTTTTCTGACGGGGCGATGGTGCTCATGTTGACGACGATTTTGCCGTCAAGCTCTTTGCGGGTGTCTTTATCGAGGATATCGAGGACGGCGGCGTAGTCGGAAACCATCAGGAAAATAACGGGATACGCGCGGATAAGTTCGGCGCGGCTGGGGTAAACTTTTGCGCCTTTGGTTTGCAGGTCGGCGGTTTTATCGGGCGAGCGGTTGTAAACGCCGACTTCGATGCCCGCATCGAGCAGGCGCGTTACCATCGGGTTGCCCATCTGCCCCAGGCCGATCCAGCCGATTTGAGTGTATTCATTGTTTGACATGGTGTTTGCTCCTTTGTTGGTTTGATTTGCCATCATATCGGTTTGGCGGTCGTCTGAAAAGTTTTGAAGGTTTTCAGACGACCTTTTTAGCGGAGTCCAAATGAGAACATCCGCCGTTATTCCTTTGTAAACAGGAATAGCGGCGGATTGGTGTTTTCTATAACCATGCTGTTTTTTCTTTTCAGACGACCCTTCGGATCAGTATCGGATATCGACGGTTACCTTATCCTTATACTCACCCGGGGTGTAGTCGGTGTTTTGGACTTCTGCCGAGATGGTGTGTGTCTGGCTGCTGCCGTCGCCGGTAAATCTTTGCGCGCTGCCTGTGCCCGAAGATTGGTTGCCCCAGAAGTCGGAACTGTTACCTTTTTTGAGGCGGTAGGGGACTTTGTCGGCGTTGGCGGGATTGGTGGATTTCATCTCGCCCCTGCCTTCCTGATTGCCGTTGGAAGGAATCAGACCGACGGTGTAGGGCGTACCGTTGGTACAGCGGACGGTGAGGTTGCCCGACTGTTTCAGGTTGGTGCTGCCGGCGGTGTGTGTGCCGAAGTCGATGTCGTCGGCGGAGATGAATTCGCAAACGGGGCTGGCATGTGCCTGTACCGTAAAAGGGAAACTGTCGTTGGATGAGTAATATGTACCGCAGTTGGCGGGATGCTTACTCCAAAAAGTCGAATTCCAATTCAGCGAGGCCGATACATCATTGAAGATAGCTTCATACGGGCTGCCATCAGCGTAAGGTGAGGCGGTTTCCTGATGGTTGAGGAGTTTGGCGGTGAGGGTAATTTGACCTGAAAAGGTACCCTTGGGACCAATAATCAGCTTATCAGTCATATAGGGTGTGGCGTTGCTGTTGGGCGCGTTGCTGCCCCAGACGGTGCCGTCGGGTTTGTAGAGCTGGAATTGTAAGGTATTGGTAGGACGTTTGGGGTGGGTAAGCAGCCTCGGATTGTTTTGTGAAGGGGAACGATTGCCGCCATTGATATTGAAACACAGACGGGTATGAGAGGTACTTGTCAAAAAACTTTGACATGAGTAGCTGATGGTGGCTTTGGCTTCAGGAATCTGTCCTTCGAGCAGGTTAATACCTTGTGCGGGGCTACCGAATGACAAGATATTGCCGCTGACCCCAGAAATACTGCTGACGGAGGCGGTACATGATATGTAGTTGCCGACTTCTCCATTGTGCGCCCATGTTTGGACAGGGGCAAACATCAGCCATAAGGCTGCGGGCAATATGGTTTTGTAGAGCAGTCGCGAAGTTTGAATGAAACCTGCAGGGTTTGTTTTCAGACGACCTCTCTTTATATTTATCTGCATATGATGTCTCCCAGTTCCGGGATGGAATCCGGATTGTGTGTTTCAGGGTAGTCCGCTTCGAAGGTGCAAGTGCCACCGTTTTCGGGGAGGATGACGGTGAAGCGGTTTCTACCTTCTTTCATGTTTTCAATATATGTTTTGCCATCAAAGCCGGTTACGGCTGCCGGTGTGCCGTCTTCGGCAGTAATGCTGCCGCCGCTCGGGAGTAATTGGTTTTGTGCGTCTTTCAGCGTCATGGTGGCGGCGCGGGTACGCTGGATTTTGAATTCGACGCGCATGCCCGAGCGTTCGGGCGGAGCGATTTCGGCGACAGTGTGTTCAAGCTGGACGTCCAGCGGCAATTCGGCGATATCGACGCTGACAGTGTTTTTTTGGTAGGCGGAGAGGCTGGGGATCAGTGCCAGTCCCTTGCGGTTGGTTTTGCCTACGGGCATGCCGCCTGCGCGGATGGGGACGTCCGCCATATCGCCGGTGCTGACGACGGCAAAACTGTCGTTGACTTGGCGGGTGGCGAAGAGGCTGCCGCCCATGAGGACGAGACCGCCCCTCCAGCCTGCGTTCCAGTTGCTGTTGCCGCTTTGGCTGTAAACGTTTGCCCAGCCGTCGCCGTAGGTGTTTTGATGGCGTATGTTGCCGTTGAAGGTATTGCTGCGGCTGCCGTTTGCGTTGTCGTTTTGCTGCCAGCCTATGCCCCAGCTGGTGCTGCCCATGCCGCTGCTGGTTTTGTTCAGGGTTGCCTGATAACTGTTGTTGTGTTTGTTTCTGCTGATGCCTGCGGAGGTCGAATAGCCGTTGTCGAGGCTGACGGAGATGCCTGCGTGGAAACTCAGTTCGCGCCTGTTGCGGAAGTTTTTATTGGCGCCGGCGTAGAGCGAGGTACGGTTTTTGAAGCTGCGGCTCCAGCCGAACGAGCCTACGCCGTCGGCGGGGCTGCCTTCTGTGTGGGAATGGACGTAGGAAAGGCTGAATGAGCCGAGTTTGTCGCTGCTCCAGCCTGCGGATGCGGAGGCGGATGTGGCGGGATGGCGGGTGGCTTTGAAAAAGTCTGCGCTGTATGCGGTATCGCCCAGTTCGGCAAATTGCCCGTTGGTACGACTTGCGCCCGCGCTGAAGGAGAGCCTGTCCCATTGGGTGCTGAAAAACGCGCTGCCGCGCCGTCCTGTTTTGCCCGCAAAGCGGCTTTCGGCATAATTAAGATTGAGTTGTCCGAGCGAACCCAATACGGTGTCGGCGGCAATGCCCGCCTGACGGTAGCCGCGCGCAGCCTCACCATGGATTTGGGCGGTCAGGGTATTGCTGACGCCGTAACGCAGCGTGCCGGAGGCGGCGGGGTCGGATTGGTATTTGGCGGAACGGATGCCGTAATCGCGGCGGACGTAGCCTGCTTCAAACGACCATTCGTTCAAGCCTTTTGCCAAAAGTCCGCTGCCGCCGTAAAGCGGCATATCGACGACGACGGTGCGCCCCAGTACGTCGGTGGCGACGACTTGGGCGTTGCTGCGGCCGCTGATGGACGGCGGCAGGATGAGTTCGTATTCGCCCGCTTCGATGTCGCGGCTCATTTGTTTGACGCCGTCGAGGTAGAGGTCGACCGTGCCGGGCAGGGTGCTTTTACCGAGGTAGGAGCGCAGTGGGGCGGTTTGTTTCCATGGGCGGGTGTTGTAAGTGCGGGAGATTTTGATACCGCCGATGCGTGTGCCGCCCCATGAGCCGATTTGTCCGGTCAGGGTGTCGCCGACGGTCAGCGATATGCCTTGTTCGGGCCAGACGGTGCGCCAGTAGGTATCCAGGCGGGCGGTGTTGCCGCGGGAGCCGCTTTCTTTGTTGCGGCTACGGTTGGCAAATTGGGTGTGGTTCAGATAGCCCCAAGGCGTACTCAGGCGCATTTCGCCGAAAACGCCCTGCGTGCCGTTGCCGGAGCGGTTGCGCGAGATATTGGCGTCATAGTTCAGAACGGCGGCAAAGCCGGGTTTGGCGATGGCGTAGCGGTTTTCCTGCAATGCGCCGATTCGGGCGGTTTTCAGGTCGGGCTGCCATTCGAGGGGGGCGGTGAGGTCAAGGGTTTGCGCGGCGGCATCGTATTTCGCCTGCAAGCCGGGGATGGCGGAGAGTTCGAACCATACGCCCGCGCCGGGTGTGGATGCGCTGTCCTGAATTTCAGGCACAACGCCGTTTTTGCCTGCTTCGGCAGCTTCTGCGTCGGGCAGGGTAATGCCGTAGGCGCGCAGGGATTCGGGGCGCGCATACAGCACGCCGTTGCGCGACATGAAGGGTTCGATACCGTCGCGTATGCTGCCGTTGACTTTGACCTGCGGGTAAACAGTCAGCCATGCCTGCTCGTAGGCAGCAGGTGCTGCCTGCGTCAGGACGTCTTGAGCAGGAGAGGGCAGGGCGTAGAAACACAGCATCAGCGCGGCACTCAGCCGGGTGAGCCGTGTCCTTAAGTCATGGGACGGCAAACCGTACCTCCGTTTGGATCGGCATACCGTTTACCGTGGCATTCAGACGACCTGGATTCAGGGAAGCGGGGGAAACTTCCAATTCGCGTTTCCAAGTGTTGCCCGGCAGGACGTAGCCCGCCAGACCGCTTGCCAGCATCAATGCGTCTTTGGCGGAGGTCGTCTGAAAAGTGATATTGCTCAGTTGCGCATGGGCATTGCCTGTATTTTCGGCAACCAAAACCGTTTTGCCGTTCGCGGCTTTTTCCGCACGCCATTGCAGCTTCGGTTCGGTATTGTTTTGAACGTTGACAAACAGCGGTAGCGAGTAGCGCATTACCAACTGAATGCCTTTTTGCGGTTTCAAATCAGGAGCGGGCAGCTCGTCCACAATCAAGCGGTAGGCTTCTTCAGCCTGTTTGTCGGACGGTTTGACACGCATCACGCGGAATTGTTGTTGCGCACCTGCTTCCAGCTTGATCATGGGCGGGCTGGCAATGACGGTATCGGTAGGTTCGAGTATCTCTCCGCCGTTTTCGTCCTGCGACCAGCGGAATACGCGTACCTGCGCCGTCAACGGCTCTGTACCCTTATTTCCCAAAGTAAAAATGCCCGCCCGCTGTTTGGCGGGCAGGGACAAAGATGTCGGACTGACTTGCAAGCCGGCGGCATGGCTCTGTAAAACCGCTGCCGCCGTCAGCATACCGACAAGTGTGCTGATTGCTTTTTGCATGAGTATTTTTTAGTTGTTTTATTTTGAGGGAGTAAACCGGATTAGTAGGTCAGGGTTACTTTTACGCGGTCTTGGTAGGTGTCAGGGGTTTTGTCAGAGAGTTCATTTTGTGGAACTTTGGCAAAAACAGGCAGCATGATGGGAGTGCTCAAACCTTTGCCAGTCAGAGTCAGCGCGTTGCTGCCTTTACCCCATTTGTTGGCTGAAATGGTGTTGCTAATCGTTTCATCTCCTGAATCGCTGACAGTCGGTTTGTAGAGTTGATAAGCGATTTTATCTTGGTTGGTGCCCTTCAACCCGCTCATCGAACCAGTGCCTTCTGCATTGGTATTGCTCGGTTCTAAGGCTACTTGGAACACAGTGTTTTTGCTGCAATTAACTTGGATATTGTTTGTTGCTTGGCCAACGTTGCCTTGAGACAACTCTTCGCTGCTGCTTTTTGCAATGTGAGTACCGAAATTAATGTCTGCACCGGCAGTAGCGTCGTCTTCGGCTGAAATTGCGCTTGATTTGCCGCTTTCAACGGTAAAGACTTCGCAAGAACCTGTCAGTTTCAATTTGACATTGAAATAAGCATCTGTGTTGCTAGGAACAACAGCAGCCATTGCAGCATTGCCCATCATCATGAGAGAAGCCAGAGCCAGAGAAGTTAAAGTAAAACGGGTTTTCATCGGAATTTATCCTTATAGGTGAGTTTAGATGTGTATTAACACAGTCTCCGTAATATTTTCTGTGTAATGCTTATACAGTAGGCTTTTGTGCCCGAACGGTATATATGACATTATTATGATTTGTGATTATTGTTTCAACTGTTATTGTTTTATATTTTATAAGTTCCTGTGTTTTTTGTAAATTTTTGTATTATTTTTTGTTGTTTTTTTGCAAAGTGAAAGGCTTGGTCGGTTGATTAAAAAGATAAAAGGTCGTCTGAAGGCAGTATTCAAGGTTTGCGGGGTTTTCAAATCACATTGATTTGAAAACCTGGAAATGTCGGAATTGTATGCGGGAAATGCCGCATTGAAAGGCAAGGTCGTCTGAAAGCATTTATAATCCCGCTTTCAGACGACCTTTTGAACATCCGTTCTCTAAATAAACTTGACCTTATGAAACCCAAATTCATCACTCTGGACGGCATAGACGGCGCGGGCAAATCGACCAATCTTGCCGTTATCCGCCAATGGTTCGAATCCCATAATCTTCCCGTATTGTTCACCCGTGAGCCGGGCGGTACGCCTGTTGGCGAGGCTTTGCGCGGAATTTTGCTGAATCCTGCGACAAAAGCAGGGCTGCGCGCGGAGACGTTAATGATGTTTGCCGCGCGGCAGCAGCATCTTGAAGACGTTATCCTGCCTGCTTTGGCGGACGGCGTTCATGTTGTTTCCGATCGTTTTACCGATGCAACTTTCGCGTATCAGGGCGGCGGTCGCGGCGTTCCTCTGCAAGATATTGAAATGTTGGAAAATTGGGTGCAGGGCGGGTTTGGTCCTGATTTGACGTTGCTGTTGGACGTGCCGCTGGAGGTATCGATGGCGCGTATCGGACAGACGCGTGAGAAAGACCGTTTTGAGCAGGAACAGGCGGATTTTTTCACCCGCGTGCGTGCTGTTTATCTCGAACGCGCCGCCGCGCATCCCGAGCGCTATGCGATTATCGATAGCAACCGGAGTTTGGAAGAGGTAAGGACTGATATTGAATATGCGCTGGCGCGCAGTTTCGGCATGGATATTTAAAAACGAATGAAGGTCGTCTGAAAGTATTATGTTTTGCCTCAAAATTAGCTGTTTCAGATAGAAAATAGCGGTATGCGCCGTATTGGGAACATGATAAAATTACAGCCCGTTACAAAATAGGTTCATTTATGAATAAATGGTTTTGTAACGCCAATCGTCCCGAAACGACCGTTTCAGACGACCTCAACTCAAAATCTCTCTCTCGCAACAGGATCGAAAAATGGAAAACTCATTGAAAGAAGCCGCACTGAAATTTCACGAATTCCCCGTGCCGGGCAAAGTCTCCGTTACCCCCACTAAATCGCTGGACACTTCCAAAGACTTGGCTTTGGCGTACTCGCCGGGCGTAGCGGCTCCTTGTATGGAAATCCATGCCGATCCGCAAAATGCGTACAAATACACCGCCAAAGGCAACTTGGTTGCTGTAATTTCCAACGGTACCGCCGTTTTGGGCTTGGGCGACATCGGCGCATTGGCAGGCAAACCTGTGATGGAAGGCAAGGGCGTATTGTTCAAAAAATTCGCCGGCGTAGATGTGTTCGACATCGAAATCGATGAAAAAGACCCGCAAAAACTGGTGGACATCATCGCCGCATTGGAGCCGACTTTCGGCGGTATCAACCTCGAAGATATCAAAGCGCCTGAGTGCTTCTACGTTGAACGCGAATTGCGCAAACGCTGCAAAATCCCCGTATTCCACGATGACCAGCACGGTACCGCCATCATCACCGCCGCCGCCGTATTGAATGCCCTGCGTTTTACCGGCCGTAAAATTGAGGAAGCGACTTTGGTTTGCTCCGGCGCGGGTGCGGCTGCGATTGCCTGCTTGAACCAACTGCTCGACTTGGGTCTGAAACGCGAAAACGTTACCGTTTGCGACTCCAAAGGCGTGATTTACAAAACCCGCGAAGACAAAGACCGTATGGACGAGTCCAAACAGTTCTACGCCATTGAAGACAACGGTCAACGCGTGCTTGCCGATGCCGTAAAAGGCAAAGACATCTTCTTGGGTCTCTCTGGCGCGAACCTGCTGACGCCTGAAATGTTGAACACTATGAACGACAAGCCTATCGTGTTCGCCATGGCAAACCCGAATCCCGAAATCCTGCCTCCGCTGGCGAAAGAAACCCGTCCGGACGTGGTCATCGGTACCGGCCGTTCCGACTTCCCGAATCAAGTGAACAACGTATTGTGCTTCCCGTTCATCTTCCGCGGCGCGTTGGATGTCGGCGCGACGACCATCAACGAAGAAATGAAACGTGCCTGCGTCTATGCTTTGGCGGATTTGGCGAAAGAAGAAGTAACCGAAGAAGTGGTTGCCGCATACGGTAAGAAATTTGAATTCGGTGCGGAATACCTGATTCCGACCCCGTTCGACTCCCGCCTGCTGCCGCGCGTTGCTTCGGCTGCCGCCAAAGCTGCAATGGAAAGCGGCGTGGCAACCCGTCCGATTGCAGACTTGGAAGCCTATGCTGCCAAACTGAGCGAATGGAAACTGTAATCCGGTTTTAAGTTGAATGTGATGTAGAAAAGGTCGTCTGAAAACTTTCAGACGACCTTTTTTCGTTTTACAGAATCTTTAGCAATGCCGAAGGCGCTGCGATGCGGTGGTCGAACGGCCAAGTTTCGGTTTGGTCTTCGGCGGCGATATAGCCCCAGTCGGCAAGTATGGTTTTCATGCCTGCGTTGCGTCCGGCCTGCATGTCGCGTTCGGCGTCGCCGACGTAAACCGTGTGTTGCGGGTCGGCATGGATTTGTTCGCACGCATACAGCATGGGTTTGACGCTGGGTTTGGATTCGCCGCAGGTGTCGCCGCTGACGACGATGGCGGGCGGGATGACGAAGCCGAGTTTGGGGACAAGTTTGTCGGTGAAGCGCATGGGTTTGTTGGTGATGATGCCCCATTTGATGCCGCGTCTGTCGAGTTCGGCGATGAGTTCGTTCACACCGTCAAAGAGGGCGGTGTCTTGGGCGTAGCGGCTGTCGTATTCGTCGAGGTATTCGGTGCGCCATTGGGCGTAGTCGGGATGGTCGGGGGTGATGCCTGCGCCGAGTTTGAGCAGCCCTGCTGCGCCGTGGCTGGCTTGGGTGCGGATTTCGTCCATGCTTTTTTCGGGCAGTCCGTGGCGGTTAAGCAGGGTGTTGAGTGCGCCGCCGAGGTCTAGGGCGGTGTCGGCGAGCGTGCCGTCGAGGTCGAACAATACGGCTTGTATCATGTGTTTTCCTTTGGTTTTTTGATGGGGTCGTCTGAAAAGGGTTTCAGACGACCTTTGGGTTTAGTGGTGGTGATGGTGCGCGCCGTCGGTTTCGTTGGCACACAAGACGCTGTCGGGATGCGGGTGGTGTTCGCTTTCGATTTGGATGGTGCAGTGTCCGATGTTTTTGTGGGACAACTCGTGTTCGATGCGGTAGGCGATTTGCTCGGATTCGGCCACGGTCATGCTGCCGTCCACGACGATGTGGCAGGATAATACGTTGATATTGCTGGTAATTGTCCAGACGTGTAAGTCGTGGACGGATTTGACGCCGTCGGTATTGCGGATGACGGCGAGCAGGTCGTCGGTGTGGATGTTTTCGGGCGCGCCTTCCATGAGGATGTGCAGCGTTTGTTTGAGCAGACTCCAGCCGCTGCGTCCGACCAGCGCGGCAACGAACACGCTGGCGAGCGGGTCCGCCCATTTCCAGCCGAACGCCATCATGAGCACGGCGGCGGCAATCGCGCCGATTGAGCCGACAAGGTCGCTTAAAACGTGCAAATACGCGCCGCGCATGTTGACGTTGGCTTCGGTGTCGCTGTTTTTCAGCATGTAAACCGCCACGCCGATGTTGACCAGCAGCCCGACGACGCTGATCACGAGCATCCCCAGCGTGGCGATTTCGGGCGGATAAAGCAGGCGTTTGACGGCTTCGTAGAAAATCAGCACGGCGATAACCACCAGCGACAAGCCGTTAAACATGGCGGTGAGGATTTCAAAACGTTTGTAACCGAAGGTCTTTTGCAGCGTGGTTTCTTTTTCGCCGAGTTTGAACGCCCACAACGCCACGCCCAAAGAAAATGCGTCGCTGAACATATGTCCTGCGTCGGAAAGCAGCGCGAGCGAGTGGGTCAGCCAGCCGCCGACCGCCTCCAACAGCATAAAGGCGGCGATGATGATGAACGACACGCGCAATACTTTTTTGTTGGCGGTATGCGTGTGGGCGTGTGCGTGATGATGGTGTTCGTGATGGTGAGTCGACATAACGTTCCTCAACAGAGGTCGTCTGAAAATCCGGATTCGGGGTTTTCAGACGACCTTTTTGCCTTGTTTCAAACCCTGTTCGAAATCTTCCAACATATCCAATTCGAAGCGGCTGAAGCCCGCTTTTTCCCGCGCTTCGATGTTCACATAGCCGCGGAAGATAAACATATCGTAACGGGCAATCAGACTGCGGAACAGGGCCACAGGTTCCAAACCGCGTTCGCGGCAGAGGTGTTGATACCAATGGTTGCCGATAGCGACATGGCCCACTTCGTCGCGGTAAATGATGTCCAACACGCCGCAGGTTTCCGAATCGCCGCGCTGTTCCACCTTCGCGCGTATCCTAGGCGTAACGTCCAGCCCGCGCGCTTCCAATACGCGCGGCACCAACGCCATGCGCAACAGCGGGTCGTAGGCGGTTTTATACGCCATGTCCCACAAATGGTTGTGCGCCTCGAAATCGCCGTAATCGAAGCCGAAAGCGCGCAGCCTTTCGCGCATCAGGCGGAAGTGGTACACCTCTTCCTTCGCCACCCGCACCCAGTCGCGCACAAACTGAAACGGCAGCATGCGGAAGCGGTATGCCGCGTCCAAAGCCAGATTGATGGCGTTGAACTCGATATGCGCAATCGCGTGCAGCATCGCCGCATAGCCTTCGGTCGTGTTCATCTTGCGCGGCGTCAGTTGCGACGGCGCGACCAAAACAGGCTTCGGCGGCCTTCCCGCGTGGCGGAAGTCCAGCGGCGCAGCGTTTGTTTCAGCCCCGTCCATGTTCTGAACGGCGGCAAACGCCTCGTCCGTCAGCCGTCCTTTTTCATCGGGGTCGTCTGAAAGCAGGGCAAGTTCCAGCAAAGCATAGATATCAGGTTTCATTCCAAGTCCGCCGTTTTTCGGAAAACAAACATTATAGCGTTTAAAAAAAACAATATAAAGAATATAATCTTTACAATTTGGCGTTGCGCGTCAAAAACCATTAAATACCACAGTTTGCGCAGTCGGCATACATTAAAGAATTGTGAAACCCGATTGTCTTTTCCGCAGGAAAAAATCCCGCAGCTTCAAAAAATTAGCCCTCGGGAAACACTGTTTGCAAAATGTAAACCGCCCATAAGCGGCTTGCATTGTTATTTTGTAACATCGATACTGGGCGCCACACCCCTTCCAACAAGGAAAAATAATGATGAAACAACACAACCTGTTCAAATTCCTCGCCGCTTCCGCTTTGACCGCGACCATCGGTTTCGCACAGGCAGGCGCAGTGGATGCACTCAAGAAATTCAACAACGACGCCGACGGTATCAGCGGCAGCTTCACCCAAACCGTCCAAGGCAAAAAGAAAACCCAAACCGCACACGGCACTTTCAAAATCCTGCGTCCGGGCCTCTTCAAATGGGAATACACCAAACCCTACAAACAAACCATCGTAGGCGACGGTCAAACCATTTGGCTCTATGACGTTGATTTGGCACAAGTGACCAAGTCCGCCCAAGACCAAACCATCGGCGACAGCCCTGCCGCCATCCTTTCCAACAAAAACGCCCTTGACAGCAGCTACTCCCTCAAAGAAGACGGCTCGTCCAACGGCATCGACTACGTCTTGGCAACACCCAAGAAAAACAACGCCGGCTACCAATACATCCGCATCGGCTTCAAAGGCGACAACCTCGCTGCCATGCAGTTGAAAGACAGCTTCGGCAACCAAACCTCCATTACCTTCGGCGGCTTGAACACCAAGCCCAACCTCTCGCGCGGCGCATTCAAGTTCACCCCGCCCAAAGGCGTGGACGTGTTGAGCAACTGATTGTTTGATTATAAAAGGTCGTCTGAAAGGTTTCAGACGACCTTTTTGTTTTTGGGCTGTTAGTGATGGTGCGTTGGGTGTCAGTTGCCCGCAGTCAACACGATTCAGCTTTTGAAGTGTAACTCGGATGACTGGTGGGCAATATTGGAGACTCTATAAGAAAGCGGATACCAAAAGGTCGTCTGAAAACCTTTCAGACGACCCCGTTCGTTTATGCCTCAGGCTTTTTCGCCAACATGGTAACAAACTTAAACTGTATCGGATTGCCCGCCGCGTCTTTCGCGTGCATGGCGCCGAGTTCTTCCTTGTATTCGACAATCTCCCAGTCGCGGTAGTATTCGCGCAACTCGCCTTCTTTAAATTTAAACGGAAAAGGCATGGGGCAGGGGAAGTCTTCGGTGTCCATCGCCGAAACAATCAGGTTGTAGCCGCCGGGGGTGGTGTGCGCCTGCATATCGGCAATCACTTGCGGCACGAAGCGCGGATGCAGGAACATAAACACAACCGTCGCGACAATATAGTCGAAATGGTCTTGAAGGTTGGCGGCATTCAAATCATATTCCAACGCCCGCACGTCCAAGCCTTCCATACGCGCCAACTCGTTGACGTTTTGAACCGCCTGCGGATTGTTGTCCACGGCGGTTACGTCAAATCCCTTCAAACCTAAAAACAGCGCATTGCGCCCCTGACCGCAGCCCATATCCAAAGCCTTGCCCGCAGGAACGATATTTTCAGCCGCCACTACCGCCGAATGGGTCGCGCTCATGCCGTATTTCTTATTGAAATAATCTTTTGCCGCGCAATAAAGCGAGAGCTTGATTTCCGTGTCGTCCGTCAAAGGCTCGACCGTAAACTGTTGCTGCGGCGCGATCATGTGATCTCCGTCTTCGGCAGTCAGCTCGACAGAAGCATTATCAGCTTCCGTCAATTTCAGACGACCTTGCAATACGTTCAGGCAAACCCATTCCCCTTCGTCAAACGCATGACCCGCCCGCAGCGCGTCGGGAATCTCGTCTGCCTGCCAAACCGGCAGTTCCTGATAGCAAAAAAGCGCCATTTGTCCGTCCATCGTCGGTTCCTTCCAATTTGTTTGCGATAAGGTGCATATTATATGCCTGTTTGGGGCAAAGCCGCTTGGCGGATTCAAACCTTGTGATAAGATGAATGCCTTTATTGTGCAAATTGCAAAACAAACCGATATATGGACGATACCGTTTACCTTTATACAGACGGAGCCTGCAAAGGCAATCCGGGGGCAGGGGGGTGGGGAGTATTGATGCGCTACCGAAATCATGAAAAAGAATTGTGCGGCGGCGAGGCCGAAACCACGAACAACCGAATGGAGCTGACCGCCGTCATAGAAGGGCTGAAAGCGCTCAAACGCCCGTGCCGCGTCGTGATTTGTACTGACTCGCAATACGTCAAAAACGGTATGGAAGGCTGGATACACGGCTGGAAGAAAAACGGCTGGAAAACCGCCGCCAAAAAACCGGTGAAAAACGACGATTTGTGGAAAGAACTCGATGCCTTGTCGCATAAACACAAATTACAGTGGACGTGGGTGAAAGGCCACGCGGGGCATTCCGAAAACGAAAAGGCGGACGCATTGGCGAACCAGGGAGCGGCACGGTTCCTTCAACCCTCGTCCTGAAAGGTCGTCTGAAAACGCCTGAAAAATGTTCAATCAACCGCAAACAGGATTACCCCAATGGCAATGACTTGGTCCCAACTGCTTTCCCCGCAACGCTTCCGCGCGAAAAACGGCGAAATTATCCCTACGGTTACGCCGTCCACACAAGAAGGTATCGATGCACTGCGTACCGATTTCCACATTGATTACGATAGAGTCGTGTTTTCCGGCGCATTCAGGCGGTTGGGCAGGAAAACCCAAGTCCACCCGCTTGCCGAACATGACCTGACGCACAACCGGCTGACACACAGTGTCGAAGTCGCCAGCGTCGGACGCAGTTTGGGTAACCGCGTCGGCGTCATGTTGCAAGCCGGCGGATTCCTGCCCGAAAACAATACTCCGGGCGATATTGGCGCTGTCGTCCAAGTCGCCTGTTTGGCGCATGATTTGGGTAACCCTCCGTTCGGGCATACGGGTGAGGACGCATTGCGCCATTGGTTCAGAAAGGAAACAAATCTCCGCTTTCTGACATCGCTGAGTGAAGCCGAATTGAGCGACGTGCAAACTTACGAAGGTAATGCCCACAGCCTGCGCATTATCGCCAATTTGGAAATGTATCCCGATGCGGGCGGAATGCGTTTGAGTGCAGCATCAATCGGCGCATTGATAAAATATCCGTGGACAAGCCAAGGTCCGCGCGGGCGTTCCAAATTCAATATCTATCAAACCGAGCTGTCGTTTATCCGCCGAGTTGCAGCAGAGTTGGGATTGCTCGAAGCAGGCTGCGACCAATGGGTGCGCCATCCGCTGTCATACCTGATGGAGGCTTCAGACGACATCTGTTACGCATTGCTGGATTTGGAAGATGCGGTGGAGCTTGAGTTGCTGACCGATACTGAAGTCGAAAGCGTCTTGTCTGAGCTGACTTTTGAAGAAAGCACATGGCATGCCCAATCCAGCCGCCAACGTTGCGCCATGCTGCGCGGCATTGCCATAGGCAAAGCCATCGAAGATGCCGCGCAAACCTTCATGAAACACCAATCCGATTTATTAAGCGGCGGATTTAAAGGAAAAGACTTGATTTCCTTGTGCAGCCCGGAAGTCCAAAACACTTTGGAAAAAGCCAAAGAACTCGCACGCACGCGCATCTTTCGCCACCGTACCAAGCTGATGACCGAAATTGCCACTTTCCCGTGCTTAGGGTCGATACTCGATTTGTTTGTCCCTGCTGCCCATGCCTTGCTGGTTGAGCAGAAATTAGATGTCCGCCAATCTTTAATCTTGGATCTTCTGAAAAACCATAATCCCATACTTGAAACGGACAGCCTTTATCAGGCATATATGAAAATTTTAGATTTCGTCGGCGGTATGACAGACAATGCCGCCGCCAAAATGGCTCAGGACTTGTCTGGAACCGGGATTTTAAGGTGATTTAATTTCTTTAATTTTCAAAATGTTAATATTTTATCTGGAAAAATTGAATTTAAAGGCTGGACAATAGGGAAGGGTTTCTATAATATTCGGTCTTCTTGATTCACAGCGCAGAAGCGAAGTGATGAAAATGCACCCGTAGCTCAGTTGGATAGAGTATCTGGCTACGAACCAGAGGGTCGGGCGTTCGAATCGCTCCGGGTGCGCCAAAAAATTTATTTATCCGCGCCCATCGTCTAGCGGTTAGGACATCGCCCTTTCACGGCGGTAACCGGGGTTCGATTCCCCGTGGGCGTGCCAAATTCTTAATAAACCCTTACTAAAAAGTAAGGGTTTATTTTTTTATCTTTTAATGCTTTGCCCGCGATTTCAGCTTTATTGATGTGCTTTTTACCAAAGTTTTATCTGTCCGCTTTGTCGGGCATCGTTGCTAAATATGACGTGAATTGAAATATAATGGTAAGGGAGGTTTTCTATTGAAGTTGCCATGTATTTTTTGGTATCAACATTTCTTCACCCATATGATTGACTTTGCCATGCCAAATTCGGGGCATTAATACTCAATCATGTATCAAGCTCCTATCTTAAACTTTGCTGTCAAAATGCAAAGGTCGTCTGAAAACTCCGGATACGGGCTTTTCAGACGGCCTTTCCCTTATTCTTCTTTGTTTACTGTCTCAAGGCAGGGCGATGAATTTAATCAGCACTTCTTTAAAAATAAATCCGAAAACGCCCAAGCCCAGTACCAGGAACAAAATCGCGATGCCGAATTTGCCTGCCTTGGATTCCTTACCCAAGTTCCAAACGATAAAGCCCAAGAAGATAACCAGTCCGGTCAGGCAGATTTTCATTGCCCAGTCAGAAAATTCTGCTTCACTCATAATCAATTTCCTTATTTGATGTTGTGTGTATTTTAATGTTTTCAGACGACCTTTGGAACGCCAAGAGGTCGTCTGAAATGTAATGGCTCAGGTAAATGCCGTCCGTCGGGCGTTTGGCTTAACGCGCCAACGCCTGTTTCAAATCGTCAATCAAGTCATCGACGTATTCCAAACCGACGGACAGGCGCACCAGTCCGGGGCGGATGTTGGCGGCGAGTTTTTCTTCGGGCTGCATCCTGCCGTGTGTGGTTGTCCACGGGTGGGTAATGGTCGAGCGCACGTCGCCGAGGTTGGCGGTACGGGAGAAGAGTTCGACGCTGTCGACGATTTTCCACGCGGCGTCAGTGTCGGCGACTTCAAAGCCGATGACGATGCCGCCGCCGTTTTGCTGTTTGCGGATAAGCTCCGCCTGCGGATGATCGGGCAATCCGGTGTAGTACACGGCTTGAACCTGCGGCTGCGCTTGCAGCCATTGGGCGATTTTCAAGGCGTTGTCGAACTGTTTTTCCATACGCAGCGACAGGGTTTCCACGCCGCTCAACAACTGCCATGCGTTAAACGGCGACATTGCCAGCCCGCAAGAGTTGCAGTAAACGGCGACCTGCGTCATCAATTCTTCCGAACCCGCCAACACGCCGCCCATCACGCGCCCGTGTCCGTCGATGGCTTTGGTTGCGGAGGAAACGGAAATATCCGCGCCGTGTTTCAAAGGCTGCGAGCCGACGGGCGACAGCAGGCTGTTGTCCACCACCAAAAGCGCGCCGATGCTGTGCGCCAATTCTGCCAAAGCTTCCAAGTCGGCCACTTCGCCCAAGGGGTTGGAAGGCGTTTCCAAAAACAGCAGTTTGGTGTTGGCTTTGACGGCGGCTTTCCATTCGTCCACATCGGTCGGCGACACATGGCTCACTTCGATGCCGAATTTGGTGACGATGTTATTGATAAAGCCGACGGTCGTGCCGAACAGGCTGCGGCTGGAAATCACATGGTCGCCCGCCTGCAGGAAGGTGAAAAACGCCGCCTGAATCGCGGACATGCCGGTCGAAGTGGCGACTGCGCGTTCTGCACCTTCCAAAGCGGCGATGCGCTTTTCAAAAGCGGCGATGGTCGGGTTGGCGGTGCGGGTATAAGTGAACCCTTTGATTTTTTTGGAAAACAAATCGGCGGCGTGTTGGGCGCTGTCCCACATGAAGCTGCTGGTGAGGAACAATGCCTGATTGTGTTCGCGGTATTCGGTTTGCTCTTTGCCGCCGCGTATGGCGAGCGTCTGCGGGTGGAGTTTTTTACTCATTTGTTTTCCAATCTTGTTCAGCAGGTTTGTTTGATGTCTTATAGTGGATTAACTTTAAACCAGGACGGCGTTACCTCGCCTTAGCTCAAAGAGAACGATTCTCTAAGGTGCTGAAGCACCAAGTGAATCGGTTCCGTACTATCTGTACTGTCTGCGGCTTCGTCGCCTTGTCCTGATTTAAAGTTAATCCACTATAAATAAGAGAAGCCATAGGTTAACTTGTTAACATTTTGCGCTTATTTGTGCCGTCTTTCAAGTTTGGCGGCGAATGGCAAAAGGTCGTCTGAAAACGTTTTTCAGACGACCTTTTCTTGCCAACCGATTTATTCGGCTTGTTCTTTCAACACGGCTTCAATCAATTCCTGCGCGCCGTCGTCCGCCAGCTTTTTGGCGACCGCGCGTCCGAGCGCATCGGCGTAGGCGGAGGGGGCTTGCGCGTCTGCCTGCAAGATTACCGAGCCGTCGGGGTGTCCGACCAGTCCGCGCAGGGTGAGCAGGCTGTTTTCTTCAGTGCAATACGCGGCAAGCGGCACTTGGCAGCTTCCGCCCAAAGCGCGGGCGAGGGCGCGTTCGGCAGTCACGCAGGCGTGTGTCGTGTCGTGGTTTAAGGGTTTCAATACGTCGAGAAGGTCGGTGCGGTGTGCGGCGATTTCGATGCCCAACGCGCCTTGTCCTGCGGCGGGCAGGCTGTCGGCTTCGGAGATAATCAGGCGGATGCGTTCGTCCAGTTCCAAACGCTGCAATCCGGCGGCGGCGAGGATGATGGCATCGTATTCGCCGTTGTCGAGTTTGGACAGGCGGGTTTGTACGTTGCCGCGCAGGGGTTTGATGACTAAGTGCGGATAGCGGGCGCGCAACTGGGCTTCGCGGCGCAGGCTGGATGTGCCGACGACGGCGCCTTTGGGCATTTCTTCCAAACGCGCGTATTGGTTGGATACGAACGCGTCAAACGGATTGGCGCGCTCGCCGATGGCGGCAAGGGCGAAGCCTTCGGGCAAATCCATCGGTACGTCTTTAATCGAATGCACTGCCAAATCGGCGCGACCGTCCTGCAAGGCTTGTTCCAACTCTTTGATAAACAGGCCTTTGCCGCCGATTTTCGACAGGGTTTTGTCCAAAATCTGGTCGCCGCGCGTGGTCATGCCCAAGATTTCGACTTCGCAGTCGGGATACAGGGTTTTCAGACGACCTTGGATATGCTTCGCCTGCCACATGGCAAGCAGGCTTTCGCGGCTGGCGATAACGAGTTTTTTCGGGTTCATTTGCAGTTTCTGATTTTCTAATTCATGAGGCGGGAAGTTCGACAGTCTGACACAAACTTTCTACGGTAACCGCCTGACTGTACTTGCCCAAGGGACCGAATCCGTTGCCTTGGTTTTGTTCTTTAGTCAATACTTTCCCCTGAATGCAGACATTGTTCAGGGTAACGTTGTACGAGCCGGAACTCAGGCGGTTCTTTTCTACTTGGTCTATTAAGTTGTCGCCTCCATTGATGAAATAGGTTTTACCATTGGCGGTAAATTCAGCCTGTTCGAGCGAATAATGGACTGTTCCTATCATTTTGACTATATTGCCGCCACTTTTTCCTGTCTGTACATTTGTCATATCGGATGCGGGAACGGTGGCTTGTCTTGGTTTTGCTTCAGCGTCGACTTTGTTTTGCGGTGAACAGGCTGCCAGAATGATTAGTATGGGATAAAAAAAATTTTTCATTTTAATCTGTCATGTTAATAAAAACACAGTCCGAAAGTAGTCAAATAAACTAACTATTTTATTTGACTACTTTCGGGATTACGTTTGGAGTTTTGTTCTTTAGTTTACTGAAAACAAAAATTATCGCGAAGTCTAGGGAAACCGATAATGAAAATTATCGCGAAATCTAGGGAAAATGCCTCTATACTCTTTCCATAGTGGATGTGTCCTCCAATTTGTGCGTCGATCCTCTACATTTTTACTCATTGGGCGAAGCCGCCAATTCATACCTCCTGTTACCAACTCAATTTCTTTTTTGGTTAATTCTTTCATTTGAATTTTCTTTTATGAGAGTAAAATTGTACCAACTGGTACCAACTATATTAACAGTAAATTAATATGAAATAATATATAACATAATTTAATATTTATATAGTAATTCTATAATATCACCTTTTTTAAAAAGAATATAGTAATTATTATTTAATTTAATAAGTTTAACTTAAAATAATTATTGAAGTATCATCATTATGTTTTGTCATGTTTTAATGTCATGTTTGCAAGTTACCTGTTTTGTAAGTAATATGCATTCAAAAAAATTACTATTTATTTTTTACATCCTATTTTTTGAAAATATGGTAAAACTTGTAAGTCCCAATTTTTTCTAATGTTAACAACACTTTAATGAAACGCGCCAAAAAATATCCCTTCTTATCGTTGCAGCGGCAACGTTTCTGCCTGAATTTTGAAAACGCCTCAACCGCCGCCAATCTTCCGAGCGAACGCGATTTCTACCGCTGGGCATGGGCGGCGTTGAAAAACGAATACTGCCGCGCCGACATCAGCCTGATTCTTCTGGACGAAGAAGAAGCCCGCGCCTACAACCGCGATTACCGCGGCAAAGACTACGCCACCAATGTGTTGAGTTTTGCCTTGAACGAAGGCGAAATCCTGCCCGATCAGTTTTCAGACGAGCTTTGCGGCGATTTGATCATCTGCCCGCAAGTCGTATTGAAAGAAGCTGCCGAGCAGGGCAAAACCGCCGAGCAGCACTTTGCCCACCTGACCATGCACGGCACATTGCACCTGATGGGCTACGACCACATAGAAGAGACCGAGGCCGAAGAAATGGAGGCGCTCGAAATCCGCCTGATGCAGGCGGCAGGTTATCCCAACCCCTACCAAGAGGACGAATACTGAAATGGACGACACCCGGTCGAAACCGACATTTTTCGAACGTTTGATTTCCCGACTTGCCGGCGAACCCGATTCCGCCGAAGATGTACTCAGCCTGCTGCGGCAGGCGCACGAGCAGGAAGTGTTTGACGCGGATACACTTTTGCGGCTGGAAAAAGTCCTCGACTTTGCCGACTTGGAAGTGCGCGATGCTATGATTACCCGCAGCCACATGAACGTTTTGAAAGAAAACGACAGCATCGAGCGCATCACTGCCTACGTCATCGAAACCGCCCATTCCCGTTTCCCCGTCATCGGCGAAGACAAAGACGAAGTCCTCGGCATCCTGCATGCCAAAGACCTGCTCAAATACATGTTCAATCCCGAGCAGTTCAACCTCAAATCCATCCTTCGTCCCGCCGTCTTTGTACCCGAAGGCAAATCACTGAACGCGCTTTTGAAAGAATTCCGCGAGCAGCGCAACCACATGGCAATCGTCATCGACGAATACGGCGGCACATCGGGTTTGGTAACTTTTGAAGACATTATCGAACAAATCGTCGGCGACATCGAAGACGAGTTTGACGAAGACGAAAGCGCGGACAATATCCACGCCGTTTCCACCGAACGCTGGCGTATCAACGCCGTAACCGAAATCGAAGACATCAACGCCTTTTTCGGTACGGATTACAGCAGCGAAGAAGCCGACAGCATCGGCGGGCTGGTCATTCAGGAATTGGGACACCTGCCCGTGCGCGGCGAAAAAGTCGTGATCGGCGGTTTGCAGTTCACCGTCGCCCGCGCCGACAACCGCCGGTTGCATACGTTGATGGCGACTAAGGTGAAATAAACGGGATTTGTCTGATATAGTGGATTAAAATTGCAATGATACGGCGTTGCCAACGCCCTTATGTACTACCTGTACACGGCGGGCGTTGCCGCCTTGTCTCATTTTTATTTTAATCCACTATAATTAAAGAAAAAGGTCGTCTGAAAACCTTGTATATCGGTTTTCAGACGACCTTTGCCGTATCTTGAAGCCAATCTTATTTCTGATTGTCTTCGATGATTTTTTTGAGGTGCGGCATGGGGCTGTATCCGCTTTGGCTGCGGCCGTTCGGGAAGACGAGGGTAGGTGTGCCGTTGAAGCCGAATTGTTCGCCCAAAGAAGTAGTTTCGGCAACGGGATTGTCGCAATTGGCTTTGCCGCTCGGGAATTGGCCTTTGCGCATCCAGTCGGTCCAGGCTTGGGTCGGGTTGGGCTGACACCACAGGATTTCGGCTTTACGCGCGGCATCGGGGTGCAGGCTCGGAATCGGCATCATGAAGTTGTAGATCGTGATGTCGGTCATTTTTTCAAACTCGTGTTCCAAGCGTTTGCAGTACGGACAGTCGGGGTCGGAGAAGACGGCGACTTTCAGCTTGCCGTTGCCGCGTACTTCTTTGATGGCTTTATCCAAAGGCAGGGAGGCGAAGTCGATTTTGTTCAAATCGGCGGCGCGCTCTTCGGTCAGGCTTTTGCGCGTGTTGACGTCGATGAGGTCGCCGACGAACATATAGTCGCCTTTGGCATCGGTGTAAATGATTTGTTTGCCGCTGACGATGACTTCATAAATGCCTTGAATAGGGGTTTCGCTGACGCTGATGACTTTCAGACCTTGGGATTCGTAAATTTTTTCGAGGCGGGCTTTCAAGGCTTCGCCGACTTTGCCTTGTACGGGGGCGGCGGGCTTGGCGGCGGCTGAAGAGGGCGCTGCATTTGCCTGTGAAACGGGTGTTTGCCCGCACGCGGTCAGTGAGATCAGAGCGATGGGGGCTAAGATTTTGATTAATTTGGTTTTCATTTTTAAGTATAGGCGTGTGTCAAGAAAACCGCATTGTATCAAACCTCTGTCATGCCTGCATTGTATTGAGGCTCAATTTATCGTCTGAAAATAGCTTTCGGCTGTTAAAATACGCAAAAAAACGATTTGCCTGCCTGTATGAACTACCACCGTATCGCCGTAAACGTGCCGCTTTCAGACGGCCTTTTGACTTATTCCCATTCCGAGCCGCTGCCGCAGGGAACGCGGGTGCTTGTGCCTTTCCGCAACAAGACCGTGGTCGGGATTGTGTGGGAAACGGATATTGCGCCCGATATGGATGCGGCGCGGATTTTGGGTGTTCAGACGACCTTTTCGGACGAGCCGCCGTTGCCCAAAAGCTGGCGTGATTTGCTCTCGTTTACGTCGCGTTATTACCACTATCCGACGGGGCAGGCGGTGTTTGCCGCGCTGCCGCAGGGTTTGAAGGAAACGCGCGCGGTGGAAATGCCGCAGCCGCCGTTGTTTTATGAGTTGAACGAAGCGGGCAGGGCGCAAACGCCGCCGCCGTCGCGGTTCAACAAAAAAGCGGCTTTGTGGGACGCGCTGCTGTCGGGCGGGATGACGATGGCGGCGTTGAAGCAGGTGAACGCGCAGGCGGCGAAATTAATCGAGGATTGGGCGGGACAGGGTTGGATTGAAACGACGGAAGCGGCAATGCCTGTATTGAGGTCGTCTGAATTTCAGCTCAACGCTGACCAGCAGAAGGCTTCCGATGAAATTCAGACGGCCTTCGGCAGCTTCCAGCCGTTTCTACTTTACGGCATCACCGGCAGCGGCAAGACCGAAGTGTATTTCGATGCGATGGCGAAAGTGTTGGCGCAGGGGCGGCAGGTGTTGTTTCTGTTGCCAGAAATCAACCTCACGCCGCAGCTTTTGAAGCGGGTGGAAAACCGGTTTGCCGACGTGCCGACTGCCGTGTTGCACAGCCAGATGGCGGCAGGCAGGCGCACGCAGGATTATCTGCGCGCAATGTTGGGGCAGGCGAAGTTGGTCATCGGCACGCGGCTGGCGGTGTTCACGCCGATGGATAATGTCGGGCTGATTGTGGTCGATGAGGAACACGACGGCTCGTTCAAACAAGACAACGAATTGCGCTACCACGCCCGCGATTTGGCGGTGTGGCGGGCGAAGCAGAGCGGCTGCCCCGTCGTGTTGGGCAGCGCCACGCCCAGCCTGGAGAGCTGGCACAAGGCGCAAAGCGGCGCGTACCGCCTGTTGCAACTGACCGAGCGAGCCCATACCGCTGCGCAACTGCCGCAAGTGGAAATACTCAACGTAGGTCGTCTGAAACTCGACAACGGCTTCTCGCCGCAAGCCTTGCAGCTTTTGAAACAGAACTTTGAAGCGGGCGGTATGTCGCTGGTGTACCTCAACCGTCGCGGTTTCGCACCCGCGCTGTTTTGCGGCGACTGCGGCCATACCTTCGGCTGCCCGAACTGCTCCGCCAAAATGGTGCTGCACCAACGCGCCCGCCAACTGCGCTGCCACCATTGCGACCACCGCGAACCCATCCCGTTCAAATGCCCCGACTGCGGCAACCAAGACCTGACCGCCGTCGGCCACGGCACGCAGCGCGTCGAAGAAACCCTGCGCGCCTTCCTGCCGAAAGCAACCGTTGTCCGCGTCGATAGGGACAGCACGGCGCACAAAAACGACTGGGCGGATTTGTACCGCCGCATCGCCGATAACGAAATCGACATTCTGGTCGGCACGCAGATGCTCGCCAAAGGCCATGATTTCGCGCGGCTCAACCTCGTTATCGTGTTGAATGCCGACGGCAGCCTGTACAGCGCGGACTTTCGCGCACCGGAAAGGCTGTTTGCCGAGCTGATGCAAGTGTCCGGCAGGGCGGGGCGCGCCGACAAACCCGGCAAGGTGTTGATACAGACCCAACTGCCCGAACATCCCGTCTTCGCCGCCGTCAAAGCGCAGGACTACGCCGTGTTTGCCGAAAACGAATTGAACGAGCGGCAAATGTTCGCCATGCCGCCCTTCGGTTTTCAGACGGCCGTCCGTGCCGACGCGCCGCGCGTTGCCGATGCGATGGAATTTCTCAACGCCGCCAAAGAAACCCTCGCCCCGCTCTTGCCCGCAAGCGTCTCCCAGTTCGGCGCCGCCCCCATGCTGATGGTGCGCCTCGCCGAACGCGAACGCGCACAAATCTTCCTCGAATCAACATCCCGACAGGATTTGCACCGCGCCGTGAGTTTATGGGTGCAGGTGTTGCAGCAGAACCGCGACGGCAAAATCAGATGGTCGGTGGATGTGGACGCGCAGGAAGCGTAAGCGGAATAGGGAAGGGGTCGTCTGAAAAAGCGGAAGAGGCATTTTCAGACGACCTTTTGCGCTATAATCGGGCAAACGATAAAGACACACACCAATCCTACCCGTACCCCCATGAACAAACAGATCCGCCAAGAAATTTTCGAGCGTTTCCGCGCTGCCAATCCCCATCCGACCACCGAGCTTCATTTCAATTCACCCTTCGAGCTTTTGATTGCCGTTTTGCTGTCGGCGCAGGCGACCGACGTGGGCGTGAACAAGGCGACGGAAAAGCTGTTTCCGGTTGCCAATACGCCGCAGGCGATGTTGGATTTGGGTTTGGACGGCGTAATGGAATACACGAAAACCATCGGGCTTTATAAAACCAAGTCCAAACACATCATGCAGACCTGCAGCATCCTGCTGGAAAAATACAACGGCGAAGTGCCGGAAGACCGCGAGGCTTTGGAATCGTTGCCGGGCGTGGGTCGCAAGACGGCAAACGTGGTGTTGAATACGGCGTTCGGCCATCCCGTCATGGCGGTCGATACGCACATCTTCAGGGTGTCCAACCGTACCAAAATCGCGCCGGGCAAGGATGTGCGCGAGGTGGAAGACAAGCTGATGCGCTTTGTGCCGAAAGAGTTTTTGATGGATGCGCATCATTGGCTGATTCTGCACGGACGCTACACCTGCAAGGCGCAGAAGCCGCAATGCGGGAAGTGCATCATTAATGATTTGTGCGAGTATGGCGCGAAGTTGATGTAAACATTGATAAATTGTAAACAATCAACAAAACAACCTTTCTATCAGGTTAAAATTTCTGACGGCATTTTTTTATTTAAAATGAAATGCTTGAAAAAATATGGGCAAAAGGTAAAATTCGACCTTATCGGGTTGGAAAACGATAAAAGTTTCAGACGACCCCCGGTTTTTAAGATGCAAGAACACAATCCGTTATTCGGAAAAGGAAACGCGGTGCGCGAAAAAATGAACAAATACAGATACTTTGCTTTGGTAACGGCTTCTGCGCTGGCCTTGGGCGGCTGTGACAAAATCAGCAGCTTCTTCGGCGGCGACAGTAAAAGCGAAGAATTCGTACAAAGAATCGAACCTTCCAAAGATAACGGCAGCGTCGGCATGCTGCTGCCCGATTTCGCTCAATTGGTGCAAAACGAAGGCCAGGCGGTGGTCAATATCCAAGCTTCTCCCGCGAGACGCTCCGCAGGCAGCGGGCAGTCTGAAGAGCAGGGCATGGATTTGAGCCAGTTCCCTGACAACGACCCGTTTTACGAGTTTTTCAAACGCCTTGTCCCGAATATGCCCGATATGCCGGAAGACCAGTCTGCCGACGAGGATTTGAACTTCGGCTCCGGCTTCATCATCAGTAAAGACGGCTATATCCTGACCAATACCCACGTCGTCGCCGGCATGGGCAATATCAAAGTCCTGCTCAACGACAAACGCGAATACATCGCTAAGCTGATCGGATCGGATACGCAATCCGATGTCGCGCTGCTGAAGATTGACGCTTCGGAAGAGTTGCCCGTCGTCAAAATCGGCAATCCGAAAGATTTGAAACCGGGCGAGTGGGTTGCCGCCATCGGTGCGCCGTTCGGCTTTGACAACAGCGTCACTTCGGGCATCGTGTCCGCCAAAGGACGCAGCCTGCCGAACGAAAGCTACACGCCTTTCATCCAAACCGACGTTGCCATCAATCCGGGCAACTCCGGCGGCCCGCTGTTTAACCTGAAAGGTCAGGTAGTCGGCATCAACTCCCAAATTTACAGCCGCAGCGGCGGATTTATGGGCATTTCCTTTGCGATTCCGATTGATGTAGCGATGAATGTTGCCGAGCAGTTGAAAACCAGTGGTAAGGTTCAGCGCGGTCAGTTGGGCGTGATTATTCAGGAAGTGTCTTACGATCTGGCGAAATCGTTCGGCTTGGACAAAGCCAGCGGCGCGTTGATTGCCAAAGTGATGCCGAACAGCCCTGCCATGCAGGCAGGATTGCAAGTGGGCGACATCGTCCGCAGCGTCAACGGCGAAGAAGTACGCGTGTCCAGCGATTTGCCGGTCATGGTCGGCTCGATGCTGCCGGGTAAGGAAGTCGCGCTGGAAGTATGGCGCAAAGGTGAGAAGATTAATGTGAAAGTCAAACTCGGCAGCATGGCGGAGCAGAACGAAACGTCTTCTCGCGCTACCGAGCAGCCGCAGCAGGCAAATCCGGCAGACGGCTTTACCGTCGATAATACGGGACTGACCCTGCGCGTCGATGAAGGTGCAGGCAAAAGCCGCCTGATTGTTTCCCGCGTTAGCGGCGCGGCGGAACGTGCCGGACTCAAACGCGGCGACGAAATCCTCGCCGTCAGCCAAATCAGCGTCAACGACGAATCAAGCTTCCGCAGCGCGTTGGCTGGTGCGGGCAAAAATGTGCCGCTGCTGGTTCAGCGCGACGGCAATACGCTTTTCCTCGCCCTGACCCTGCAATAAGGTGCAACGCAAGCGCCATTCAATGATAGAATACCCGCCATCCTAAGGTGGCGGGTATTTTGTAATTTTAGCAACTGATTGATTTGTTTGTTTTTTGATGGTTTTGCTCTTTTGGCTTTGTCAACAATCGCATTCAAAGGTCGTCTGAAAACGTTCCGCTCCGATTGACTTACTATTAATAAAAATATTATGCACCTGATTGATTATTCACATTCGTTTTTATCCGTCGTGCCGCCGTTTTTGGCATTGGCGCTTGCCGTCATCACCCGCCGCGTGCTGCTGTCTTTGGGCATCGGTATCTTGGTCGGCGTTGCCTTTTTGGTCGGCGGCAGCCCGATTGACGGACTGACACACCTGAAAGACATGGTGGTCGGACTGGCTTGGGCAGACGGCGATTGGTCGCTGGGAAAACCTAAAATCCTGATTTTCTTGTTGTTGCTCGGTATTTTCACTTCTCTTTTAACCTTTTCGGGCAGCAATCAGGCGTTTGCCGATTGGGCGAAGCAACACATCAAAGGGCGGCGCGGCGCAAAAATGCTGACTGCCTGCCTCGTATTCGTTACCTTTATCGACGACTATTTCCACAGTCTCGCCGTCGGTGCGATTGCCCGCCCCGTTACCGACAAATTCAAAGTCTCCCGCGCCAAACTCGCGTATATCCTTGATTCCACCGCTGCGCCGATGTGCGTACTGATGCCGGTTTCAAGCTGGGGCGCATCGATTATCGCCACGCTGGCAGGTCTGCTCGTTACTTACCACATCACCGGATACACGCCGATGGGTGTGTTCGTTGCCATGAGCCTGATGAATTATTACGCCCTGTTCGCGCTGATCATGGTGTTTGTCGTCGCTTGGTTTTCTTTCGACATCGGCTCGATGGCGCGCCTTGAAAAAGCGGCATTGCAGGAAACCCATGACGAATCCGCCGGCTCGAACGGCCCTAAAGGCAGGGTTTACGCGCTGATTATCCCTGTTTTGGTGTTGATCGCATCCACCGTTTCCGCCATGATTTACACAGGCGCGCAGGCAAGCGAAACCTTCAGCATTTTGGGCGCGTTTGAAAATACCGATGTAAACACTTCGCTGGTGTTCGGCGGTGCTTGCGGCGTACTCGCCGTCGTCCTTTGCACGCTCGGCACCATCAAGGCCGCCGACTATCCCAAAGCCGTCCGTCAGGGCATATCTTCGATGTTCGGCGCGATTACCATCCTGATTCTTGCCTGGCTCATCAGCACCGTCGTCAGCGAAATGCACACCGGCGACTACCTCTCCACGCTGGTTGCAGACAACATCCATCCCGGCTTCCTGCCCGTCATCCTCTTCCTGCTCGCCAGTGTGATGGCGTTCGCCACAGGCACAAGCTGGGGCACATTCGGCATTATGCTGCCGATTGCCGCAGCGATGGCGGTTAAAGTCGATGCATCGTTGGTTATCCCGTGTATGTCCGCCGTGATGGCAGGCGCGGTGTGCGGCGACCACTGTTCGCCCATTTCCGACACCACTATCCTGTCTTCCACCGGTGCGCATTGCAACCACATCGACCACGTTACATCGCAACTGCCTTACGCCCTGACCGTCGCAGGCGCGGCAGCGGCAGGCTACCTCGTGTTGGGTATGACGCAATCGGCTTGGCTGGGCTTTTTTGCCACCGGCGTCGTCATGACCGCCCTCATCTTCATACTGAAAGACAAAAAAGGCAAAGCTGCCTGAATACGCATAAAAAGAACTCGCCAATTTCATTATTAAAATTGGCGAGTTTGTCAGTTGATTTTATGATTTAATCCACAAAACCGATGCCACCGTTTTGTTTCATTGCTTTATTTAATCTGTTCAGATTGGCTTGCCCTGCTATGGGAATACTTTTAATATATTTGTCATAAATAGGATCAAATACAAATTTTCCTAAAGCCCATCCTGTAAGAGCATCTCTTGCAGAAAATCCTCTCCATCCTCCAGATACTTTCTCCAAATCATGATTGTTCAAAGGTTTCATAATAGAAACTCCTATATGAGTTGACAAAGTTTTTTTGTATAATATAGAAGTACTTACACGAATTCATGCTATCATAAATTAAAATAAATGAGAAATATTTTCGTTAATTTGCAATTTGCAAAAAATGGTAAGATTTAACAAAGTAAGGAAATATACCTTAAAGTCAGTTGGATGCTGCCTAGGAAAAGGAAAATTATAATGAAAATATTCATTTTGATAATAATCGGTTTGTATTATATTGTATTCACAAGAGTTATTTATAATTTTATCGGTTGGAATATAAATAAGGATTTATTGTTTTTAGTTACTGTATTTATTGCTATGGGAATTTATAAATTATTTCTCAAGTCAAATAAATAGCAAAAGACGAATTTGAATATTTAAGGTTTCAGAAATATGTCCCTCGTTTTCCTCCCGCGCGGCCCCGTTATGGCAGACGTCGCCGCCTACTGTCTGACCGAAGAAGAAAAACAACGCCTGCTCGACCCATCTATCGGCGGCGTTATCCTGTTCCGCCGCAACTTCCAAAACGTCGGGCAGCTCAAAGCCCTTGTTCAAGAAATCAAAGCACTGCGCACGCCCGAACTCATCATCGCCGTCGATCACGAAGGCGGCAGGGTACAACGCTTTATCGAAGGCTTCACACGCCTGCCCGCCATGAACACTTTAGGGCAGATTTGGGATACCGAAGGCGAAGCCGCCGCCAAAGAAAAAGCCGAGCAGGTCGGCTGGGTATTGGCGACGGAACTGACCGCCTGCGGCATAGACCTCTCCTTCACGCCCGTTCTCGACCTCGACTGGGGAACATGTCCCGTCATCGGCAACCGCAGTTTCCACCGCAACGCTGACACCGTAACCCAACTCGCCCTTGCCCTGCAAAAAGGTCTGAACCGGGGCGGCATGAAATCCTGTGGCAAACATTTCCCCGGACACGGATTTGTCGAAGGCGACAGCCATTTGGTGCAACCCGAAGACACGCGCAGCCTTGTCGAACTCGAAGCTGCCGACATGATTCCGTTCCGCGCCTTAAGCAGCGCAGGCATGGCGGCGGTCATGCCCGCCCACGTCGTTTATCCGCAAATTGACAGCAAGCCCGCCGGTTTCTCCGAAAAATGGCTCAAACAAATCCTGCGCCAAGACATCGGATTTAAAGGCGTTATCTTTTCAGACGACCTCACGATGGAAGGCGCAGGCGCAGCGGGCGGCATCAAAGAACGTGCAAACGCTTCCTTTACGGCAGGCTGCGACATCGTCCTTGTCTGCAACCGTCCCGACCTCGTGGACGAACTGCGCGACGGCTTCCAAATCCCCGTCAATCCCGATTTGGCAAGCCGCTGGCAATACATGGCGAACACATTGGGCAAGGAAGCCGCCCAAGCCGTGATGCAAACCTCCGCTTTCCAAGCCGCCCAAGCCATGACCGCGCAACTTGCTACGCCTAAAGACACCGCCGGCGGCGTGAAAGTCGGCGAAGCGTTTTAAAGGCGTTTGATTTAGAAAGTATGAAAGAAGGTCGTCTGAAAAGCTGAATTGGGCTTTTTCAGACGACCTTTTTATTTCACAATGATAATTTGATTATCCTTCGTCAGGCAGCTTGGTGATCTGTACCCGCTCGATGCGTTGGCCGTCTTTTTCAACGACTTGGAAACGCCAGCCGTGGAAGTCGGCAAAGTCGCCGACATCGGGAATGCTTTGCAGCTCTTCCATAATCAGTCCGGCGACGGTGTGGAAGTCGGCATCTTCTTCCTGCGGCGGGAGGTTGAGTTGCGGCGCGAGTTCGACGTATTCGAGCGAACCGTCCACGGTCAGGCTTTCATCGGCATTTTCTTGAACGGCGGGTTCTTCTTGGCGTTCAAACTCTTCGGGGAATTCACCGGCGATGGTTTCCAGCAGGTCTTTCATGGTGACCATGCCCAAAACCGCGCCGAATTCATCGACCACCAAAGCATAATCCGCGCTGCTTTGGCGGAACAGTTCAATCGCACCCAATGCGGTCGTACTGTCCGGCAGGACGAGCGGCTGGCGCAGGACGGCTTGGATATTGAGTTCGCCGGTTTCGAGCAGTTGGGCAAGCAGGTCTTTTTTATTGATATAACCCAACGGTTCGTCCACGCCGGCTTTACCGACGACGAGCAGGCGGCTGTACGGGGTGTTTTGCAGTTGGGCATGTTGCTCTTCGCGGCTTTGGGAGATGTCCAAACGCTCAATGTCGCGGCGGGGAATCATCACGCCGAGGATGGGACGTTCGGCAAGCGTGAGGACGCTGCGTATCATGGATTTTTCGTTTTCTTCGAAATGCCCGTCATCCTCCGCTTCGTCGCCCGCTTTGGCAAGCACGCTTTCGCGTATGCCCATCATGCCCAAGACGTTCTCGGCGGTGCGTTTGCGCCACGAGCTGCTGATGTAGTCGTTTTTGCGACTGTTGCGCTGCGAAATTTGGTTGAACGCTTCAATCAGGATGGAGAAGCCGATAGCGGCGTAGAGGTAGCCTTTGGGGATATGGAAATGGAAGGCTTCGGCAATAAGGCTGAAACCGATCATCAACAGGAAACCCAAACAGAGCATAACGACGGTAGGATGTCTGTCCACAAACTCGGTCAGGGGTTTGCTGGCGGAAATCATGACGGTCATGGCAACGGCAACGGCCCCCATGGCGACGACGATGTGATCGACCATCGCAACCGCCGTAATGACGGAATCGATGGAAAATACCGCGTCAAGAATCAGGATTTGGGCAACCACGCTCCAAAATCGCGCGTGTTTTTTCTGACTGTCGGCAACGGCAAATTGGTTATGCCCTTCGAGGCGTTCGTGCAGCTCGGTGGTGGCTTTGTAGAGCAGGAAGATACCGCCCGCGAGCATAATCATGTCTTTGCCGGAAACGTCCAACCCGCTGATGTGGAACAGCGGGCGCGTCAGGGTCATGATGTGTGCCATGAAGCCGAGCATGATGATGCGGATAACGACCGCAAGCCCCAAACCGGTAATACGCGCGCGGTCGCGTTGGGCGGGTTTGACTTTGTTTGCCAAAATAGCGACGAAAACGAGGTTGTCTATCCCCAAGACAACTTCGAGCACCAGAAGCGTGGCAAAGCCTATCCAAGTATGCGGCTCTGCCAACCAACTGAAATCCATGATTTTTGTATTCCTTTGTGTTCAAACGCGAAAAGGCAGCCTGAAACGCTCAAGCTGCCTGATTCATATCGATACGCACGAAAAACGGCGGGCGGTCATGCTGCTCTGCTCTGGGTCTTTCATGTGTGCGTATGTCTCAAGTAAAAATAATGTAAATAGTTTAACAGTTTGGAAGACGGATGGCAAAAGGTCGTCTGAAAGATAAGTCTTATTTTCAGACGACCTTTTGTTTAAGCTAAACCTGATTCAGATTCAGCCTCTGTTTTTCAACCGTCCATGCAACTCCTGCACGCTGTATACGCCCAGGTGGTCGCGGCTTTTTGCGCCTTCGCTCATGGCTTCGCCACCGGCGATGGTGGTGTATTGCGGCACGCGTTGGGTGAGGGAGGTGCGGCGGATGCTGTGGCTGTCGGCGATGGATTGTGCCGAGCTGCTGACGGTGTTGACCACCAGCGCGATTTCGCCGTTTTTAATCGCGTCCACGATGTGCGGGCGGCCTTCCTGCACTTTGTTCACCGCTTGTACGATGATGCCGTGCTCTTTCAGGTATTCGGCGGTGCCGCGTGTGGCGCAGACGCCGTAGCCTAAGGCTTGGAAGTTTTGCGCGGTTTTGACGATGAGCGGTTTGTCTTCGTCGCGCACGGCGAGGAAGATTTTGCCGGTCGGGTTCAGGCGTTCGCCTGCGCCGAGTTGGGCTTTGTAGTAGGCTTCGCCGAAGCTTGCGCCCACGCCCATCACTTCGCCGGTGGAGCGCATTTCCGGGCCGAGGATGGTGTCCACGCCGGGGAATTTGATGAAGGGGAACACGGCTTCTTTAACGGCATAAAAATCGGGGACGACTTCTTTTTCCACGCCTTGCCCTTGCAGGGAAATGCCTGCCATGCAGCGCGCGCCGACTTTGGCGAGCGGCACGCCGGTGGCTTTGGAGACGAAGGGGACGGTGCGGCTGGCGCGCGGGTTCACTTCCAATACGAACACCACGCCGTCCTGCACGGCAAACTGGACGTTCATCAGGCCGACCACGCCCAGCGCGTAGGCCATGGCTTTGGTTTGGCGGCGGATTTCGTCTTGGATTTCTTCGCTGAGCGAGTAGGGCGGCAGCGAGCAGCCGGAGTCGCCGGAGTGGATGCCTGCCTGTTCGACGTGCTGCATGATGCCGCCGATGACGACGTCTTTGCCGTCTGAAACGCAGTCCACATCGACTTCAATCGCGTTGTTCAGGAAGAAATCGAGCAACACGGGACTGTCTTCGGATACCTGCACGGCTTCGCGCATGTATTTTTGCAGCTCTTCGGCGGAGTGGACAACCTGCATGGCGCGGCCGCCGAGGACGTAAGACGGGCGCACGACCAGCGGATAGCCGATTTCTTCGGCTTTGACGAGTGCTTCTTCTTCGTTGTGGGCGATGCGGTTGGGCGGTTGGCGCAGGCCTAAGTCGTTCAACACTTTTTGGAAGCGTTCGCGGTCTTCGGCGGCGTCGATGCTGTCGGCGGACGTGCCGATGATGTTCACGCCGTTTTCAACCAGCGCGTTGGCAAGTTTTAGCGGGGTTTGACCGCCGTAATGCACAATCACGCCCCACGGGTTTTCGGTGCGGACGATTTCCAACACGTCTTCCAGCGTCAGCGGCTCGAAATACAGGCGATCGCTGGTGTCGAAGTCGGTGGACACGGTTTCGGGGTTGCAGTTGACCATAATCGTTTCAAAGCCTGATTCGCGCAGGGCGAGCGCGGCGTGAACGCAGCAGTAGTCAAACTCGATGCCTTGACCGATGCGGTTCGGGCCGCCGCCGAGAATCATCACTTTTTTACGGTCGGAAGGACGCGCTTCGCATTCTTCTTCGTAAGTGGAATAGAGGTAGGCGGTTTCGGTGGCGAATTCGGCGGCGCAGGTATCGACGCGTTTATAGACGGGATGCAGATCCAGTGTGTAGCGGTGTTCGCGCACTTCTTTTTCTTTTACGCCTAAAAGCTGCGCGATGCGTTTGTCGGAGAAGCCTTTGCGTTTCAGACGACGTAAGGCGGCGAAATCCAAATCTTGCAGGCAGCCTGCACTTACCTGCTGCTCTTCTTTCACCAAGTCTTCGATTTGCGCCAAGAACCAAGGGTCGATGGCGCAGATTTCGTGGATTTCTTCCAGCGTGAAACCCGCGCGGAATGCGTCTGCCACAAACAGCATACGCTCGGGGCCGGGGTTCGCCAGTTCGCGGCGGATTTCCGCTTTGTCTTCGCTGCGCGGATTGAAGCCGCACAAACCCGTTTCCAAGCCGCGCAGGGCTTTTTGGAAGCTTTCCTGAATCGTGCGTCCCATCGCCATCACTTCGCCCACCGATTTCATCTGCGTGGTCAGGCGGTCGTCTGCGGCGGGGAATTTTTCAAACGCAAAACGCGGGATTTTGGTTACCACATAGTCGATGGAAGGCTCGAACGACGCGGGCGTACGGCCGCCGGTGATGTCGTTGCGCAACTCGTCCAGCGTAAAGCCGACTGCCAGTTTCGCCGCCACCTTCGCAATCGGGAAGCCCGTCGCTTTGGAAGCCAGCGCGGACGAACGGCTCACGCGCGGGTTCATCTCAATCACAATCATCTCGCCGTTTTCAGGGTTCACCGCAAACTGCACGTTCGAGCCGCCCGTGTCCACGCCGATTTCGCGCAATACCGCCAACGAGGCATTACGCATGATTTGGTATTCCTTGTCCGTCAGCGTTTGCGCCGGCGCAACTGTAATCGAGTCGCCCGTATGCACGCCCATCGGGTCGAAGTTTTCAATCGAGCAAATGATGATGCAGTTGTCGGCCTTATCGCGCACCACTTCCATCTCGTACTCTTTCCAGCCAAGCACGGACTGCTCAATCAGCAGCTCATGCGTGGGCGATGCATCGAAACCGCGTTCGCAAATTGCCAGAAACTCGTCTTTATTGTAGGCAATGCCGCCGCCCGAACCGCCCATCGTGAAAGACGGACGAATCAGCGTCGGGAAGCCGACCTGTTCCTGCGCTGCCAAGGCTTCGTTCATCGTGTGGCAGACAAAGGATTTCGGGCAGGAGAGACCGATTTTTTCCATCGCTTCCTTAAAGCGACCGCGGTCTTCCGCCTTGTCGATCGCGTCTTCCGTCGCGCCGATCAGCTCGACATTGTATTTCGCCAGCACGCCGTTGCGCGCCAAATCCAGCGCACAGTTCAGCGCGGTCTGACCGCCCATTGTGGGCAGAATCGCATCAGGCCGCTCCTTGGCGATAATCTTCTCCACCGTCTGCCACATAATCGGCTCAATGTAGGTAACATCCGCCATTTCAGGGTCGGTCATAATCGTGGCAGGGTTGGAATTCACCAGAATGACTTTATAGCCTTCTTCACGCAAAGCCTTGCAGGCCTGTGCGCCGGAATAGTCAAATTCGCAGGCCTGACCGATAACGATAGGGCCGGCGCCGATGATAAGGATGGATTTTAGGTCGGTACGTTTGGGCATGGTTTAACCTTTTCTATTTAAAACGCGAAGAGAAGAATGGAAAAGTTCTATTTTGAATTGGTTGCAATAGGTCATGAAAAGCATCGCATATGATACATAATTCAAATAGCAAATACATATTTGGCTGGGTAGTAAAGGTAGTGTAATAACAAACAGCCCTAGAATGGTACTGAAAAATAACAAGAAACAATTGTAATTATTAACTTTTTTTATATGCTCCTTTTGGTTATCGTTTAAACGAGCCTCTTCAATTTGTTTTATTTTAATTCTAGAAAAAATTGTAGAATACAGACAAATTTGCACAAACAACCAGAATAAATTTGTATCATTAATGTTAAGGTTCTTCTCCTGAATATTTATATTTTGAGCAATAAATATTACAACTGAAAAGAATATAACCTGCAAGTTGTATTCACTCCAATTTTTTAATGCATCCTTAAACTCCGTATTATGAATTCGTTTTTCTTCTTTTTCTTTTAATTTCTTTTGTATCTCTTCCGCTGTTTCAGATACCGGTTTTGTTTTTAATGACCAATTGTATAATTCTGGTAGGTAACCATTATAAAAACTTGGAATAAATATAGCTATTAAAGCAATTATATTAGAACAATAAATGCTTTTAAAACGAAAAATAATAGGGATAACAAACAAGACAAAACACAGCCAAAATAATGAAGAATGTAATGGTTTTCTAGTATTTACATTTTCGGATTTTTCCATTTTCAAATTACCTTGATTAAACATTTATAGTAAGCCGTAGCCCGCATGTAGGGTGCGTGCGGTACGCACGCACGCGTTCTCTATTTTCCCTGCAACCCCAACCCACCGCGTGCGTGCCTTGCGGCACACACCTTACCGATGGGTTCAAAGGTCGTCTGAAAAAACGCTTGCGGCGTTTGCTCCATCTGCCTTGTGATAAAGGCTGCCTGAAAAATTCCTGCCGTTGATATTTCGGGCATTCTTTTTCAGACGGCCTGCAACGCCTGAATCCGCTGCAACCCGCTCCCTCTCCCGTGGGGAAGGGTTGGGGAGAGGGCATTCCCCGAATGGCGGCAATCTTTCCCAAACACCTTAACCGCCCCAATACAAGCCTTGCGGCTTGTTGCCCTCTCTCTAGCTCTCTCCCACGGGAGAGAGGACGGGGCGGCTGTTGGGGTTAAAGGTTATGCAAGGAAAACAGGTTGTGCAGACTGCTTTTTATTTTTCAGACGACCTGCATCAACAGTTGTAAATCCAAGTTGCTTTTCAAACCGCCTGCGACCGCAAAACCTGCTGCAACCCGCTCCCTCCCCCGTGGAGGAGGGTTGGGGAGAGGGCATTCTCCAAATTTCGGCAACCTTTCCCAATACCCTACCGCTCAAAATATAAGCCTTACGGCTTGTTGCCCTCTCTCTAACTCTCTCCCACGGGAGAGAGGACGGGGCGGCTGTTGGGGTTAAGGGTTCTGCAAGGAAAACAGGTTGTGCAGGCTGCTTTTTACTTTTCAGACGACCTACAATCAACGGCTGCAAATCCAAGTTACTTTTCAAACTGCCTGTAACCGCAAAACCTGCTGTAACCCGCTCCCTCCCCCGTGGGGGAGGGTTGGGGAGAGGGCATTCCCCAAATCGCGACAATCTTTCCCAACACTCTAACCGCTCAAAATACAAGCCTTGCGGCTTGTTGCCCTCTCTCTAACTCTCTCCCACGGGGAGAGAGGACGGGGTGGCTGTTGGGGTTAAAGGTTCTGCAAGGAAAACAGGTTGTGCGGGCTGCTTTTTGTTTTTCAGACGACCTGAAATCAACGGCTGTAAACCCAAGTTGCTTTTCAAACCAACTGAAACCGCAAAACCTGCTGCAACCTGCTCCCTCCCCCGTGGGGGAGGGTTGGGGAGAGGGCATTCCCCGAATTTCGGCAACCTTCCCCAACACTCTAACCGCTCAAAATACAAGCCTTGCGGCTTGTTGCCCTCTCTCTAACTCTCTCCCACAGGGAGAGAGGACGGGGTACCTGCTGGAGTTAAGGGTTATGCAAGGAAAACAGGTTGTATTGGCTGTTTTTTACTTTTCAGACGACCTTTATAAATGCTCAATTCAGGCAGCCTGCACCTTATAATTTTCAAAAACCCAATCAAAATCAGCCGTCTGCTACCGTGCAGGCTGCTTTTCCAATTCTTGCAACACGCGCAGGATTTCCGCGAGCACATCGTTTGTCTGCTGCAAAATTTCGTGGTTCCAAAAACGCAGCACGGTAAAGCCCAGGCTGTTCAGATAGGCTGTCCGCGCGTGATCGTATGCGGCTTGTTCCGTATGTTGCCCGCCGTCTGCTTCGACAATCAACTTAGGCGTTACGCACGTAAAATCAACAATATAGTTTCCCATCGGCTGCTGGCGGCGGAATTTATAGCCGTTCAGACGGCCTGCCCGCAGGTGCTGCCACAATTTTGCTTCCGCCTCGCTCATTTCTTTGCGCATGGCTTTGGCGCGTTGGCGCAGGGCGGGGTTGTCGGCGGTCAATAGTTTTTCGGGCGGGGTCATTTTTTTATTATTGGGTGTGGAAAACGCCTTGATGACCATCTTTTTTCTTTTTTCAGACGACTTTTTGCGTTTTACTTTTACATAGGGTCGTCTGAAAAGCTTTCTTTAAAAGCTGGTAAAAAACGTAATCAAGCCCAAAATGATGCCGGGGGCATTTGCCAGCATAACGGGGTAGTCGCGTTTTTCTTTCAGAAAGCCGTAGGCAACCCATAATGTGCAGTTGATGGCGGCAACGAGGGGTTGCAGCGGCGAGCCGGGGTTACCGGCGAGGTTGTTTTGGATTTGCGGGATGTAGGAAACGTACATGCCTACGGCGGTCAGGGTGGCGACGACGGAGAGTACGCGCATTTGTTTTTCAGTCATGATTTTCCTTTCTGATTTGAGGGTTGGGGGGGATTTTTCAGACGACGTTTTGAGTTGAGAGGTCGTCTGAAAAGGCGGCTTATTATTTTGCCGCTTTCATGTTGTCAATGAATTTGTCAAACAGATAGCCGACATCTTGCGGACCGGGGCTCGCTTCGGGGTGACCTTGGAAACAGAACACGGGTTTGTCGGTCAGCTCGATGCCTTGCAAGGTGTTGTCGAACAAGGATTTGTGGGTAATCCTTGCGTTGGCGGGCAGGGTGTCGGCATCGACGGCGAAACCGTGGTTTTGGCTGGTGATGACGACTTTGCTGCTGTCCAAGTCTTGAACGGGGTGGTTTGCGCCGTGGTGGCTGAAGTGCATTTTCAGGGTTTTTGCACCGATGGCGAGGCTGATGAGCTGGTGTCCCAAGCAGATGCCGAAGATGGGTTTGCCGCTTGCCATCAGTTTTTGCACGGCTTCGATGGCGTAGGTACAAGGCTCGGGGTCGCCTGGGCCGTTGGAGAGGAACACGCCGTCGGGATTGAGCGCCAACACGTCTTCCGCGCTGGTTTGGGCGGGGACGACGGTCAGGCGGCAGCCACGTGCGGCGAGCATACGTAGGATGTTGGTTTTCACGCCGAAATCGTAGGCGACGACGTGGAACGGCTGTTCGGCAGGGGTAACGAAACCTTTGCCCAGCGCCCATTCGCCTTCGGTCCATTCGTAGGCTTCTGTGCAGGAAACTTCTTTCGCCAAATCTTTGCCGACCATGCTGCCGAACGCGGCGATGAGTTCTTGCGCTTTTTCAACCGTGGCATCCGCGCCGGTCAAAATCGCGCCTCCTTGTGCGCCTTTTTCGCGCAGCAGCGTGGTCAGGCGGCGGGTGTCGATGTCGGCGATGGCGACGGTTTTACTGCGCACCAGATAGTCGTGCAGGCTTTCGGAGGCGCGGAAGTTGCTGTGCAGCAAAGGCAGGTCGCGGATAATCAAGCCTGCGGCATAAACGCTGCGGCTTTCTTCATCTTCGGCGTTGGTGCCGGTGTTGCCGATGTGGGGGTAGGTGAGGGTGACGATTTGTTTGCAGTAGGACGGGTCGGTCAGGATTTCCTGATAGCCGGTCATGGAAGTGTTGAACACGACTTCGCCGGAAGTCGAACCTTCGTAACCGATTGATGTGCCGTGAAATACGCTGCCGTCAGCGAGAACGAGAAGAGCCGGAGTGGTCATGATGAATCCTGTTTGCCTGATGATGGTCGGTTTGCAGAAACGGGCAGGGGTCGTCTGAAAATTGTTTACAAAAAAGACCGCCTGAGAAAATATCGGCTAAAAAAAAACACGCCCCGCAGCCTTGATTTTGCTGCGTAACGTGCTTTTTCAGGCATAGCTGCCTATGCCGTAGAAGCAATGCATTCTACGTCAAAAAGCCATATCGTTCAAGCTGTGGCTTGGCAACGGATTTTCCCTTTACAATCATGAAGTCTGTTTCATTTTCGCCATTGTTCGCCGCATCAGATAAAAAAAACAGCCCGAACCCCACATAAATGACATCGTAAATGTTAGAATCTCATTCCGAGAAAATAAAAACAACGTCATCATCCGTCAACCGACGATTTTATGAAAAAAGAACGCATTATGAAAAACAAACCTTCACGTTGCCCCGGCTCCATCCGTCCGATGATTTACAGCATCGCCTCCGCGCTCGCACTGATGGGGGCGGCATCACAAGCGCAAGCACAGTTTGCCAAAACCCCGCTTTATTTGCAAAACGAAAGCCAAATTACAGAGCAGCCGAAAGTCAAACATAACATTATGTTTTTTATTGATGATTCGGCGAGTATGGGTTCTATTGTACCTGGAGCCAGGGGGAAGAGGGGGGAACCTTTAAATAGGTTAGAAGTAACGAAAAATGCGCTAAATGATATTCTTGATCAATATAAGGATCAGTTTAACTGGGGGTTGCAGACGCTTCATAACAATGGTCGATCAGATGCTGATTTTTTCAGTTCTGACCCAGAGGCAATGAAAACGCGTGTCAACAAGATGAGTACTGGCTATGCAACCCCAGCAACACGCCGCTATTTTGAAATTGTCAGTACGATTGTTATGCCTAAGGTTGAGTACCGTTGTCAAAAATCGTATGTCGTCATGATGTCGGATGGCGATGCTAACTATAGCTCTTATTGTGGTAATTCTCCATATTGGCCAGATAGGACGATTTTTGATTATGATGCCCGTCGTTTTTATTATGCTGCTAAAGATTACAATTGGAGAGTTCATAATGCTTATGATAGTGAAGATTACCAGAAAGCATACGAATATTTCGGCGAACGAAAAGGGCAAGATAGGCTTTTACGTTGTATGAGGGCAGAGCCTTCCTACGATCAGTTTTGGGATCGCGGTAACGGTTTGGCCTTTTTCAGTAAAAAACTAGCAGAAAAAGATTTTAAAGTCGGTGGTAAGGATAAAGCGGGTAAGAGCTGGGATGGCGATCCAAATGATTTTGGGGACTACAAAAAGCAAACTGTTCAAACATTTACTGTAGGTTTTGGTGGCGATATTACCCTGGCAGGTGAAGATTATCTGAAGCGAGGCGCCAGTAAAAAAGAGTGGTATTACATTGCTAATAAATCAGAAACCTTACTTGAGGCATTCAAAACTATTACAGATACGATTAAAAATGATAGCCAAAGTGAACCGATTACTTTGGATGGCGGTACCGCTCCGGCAACTTCCAGCAGCGGTATTCCCGATTTGGCGGCAACCATCAAGCTGAATACCGGCTCTTGGAGCAGTCAGATTTTATTTAATAAATTGAATAATAGTGATGGTAGACGGGAAGGTACGGTTACCCAGCCTTCCTTTGGTAATCGTAAAACATTGATTAACACAGGTTCTAATACTTACTTTATCGACGCCATCCCTACCGATAAAGTCAACAATGCCTATTTCGGCATTGAGAATAGTGACAAAGACGAATGGAAAAAACTGCTCAATTGGACGGGTAGGGTCGGCAATGATGACAGTGCATACAAGCCTTACCGTGACCGTAAACCTGGAGAGCGTGATTTGGGCGATATTTTGGACGGTTCCGTTGCTGCAGTCGGTAATCAGGAGAATGGTCGCCGCAAATATTTGGTTGCCGCAGCCAACGACGGTATGGTGCATATTTTCCAAAGTACGGCAGGCGAACATCCTTATGATTTGAAAGTCAGCTATCTTCCTTCTGCGATGGAGCGCGAAAACGATGCGTCAGGCAACCCGATTACGCTTGCCAAAGTATTGAAAGACATTGCACATGCGGATTACGGAAAATCCATTGAAAACCATAAATACGGCGTAAATGGTGGCTTTACCCTGCGTCAGACTGCCGCAGCTGAACAAGGCAGTAAGTTTCAGCAACGTGTCTTTATGTTTGGCGCAATGGGACAAGGCGGACGTGGTGCATACGCTCTCAATATAGGCGGTAAAGAAGATCAAACCACCAATACCGGTATGGATGCGGCTGCTTGGAGCGATAAAGTTCCTTTGTTTGAAACGGCCAAAGGTAAAGACAATACTTTGGGCTTTACCATCGGTACGCCGCAAATCGGTCGTGTTTCCACCAAACGTGAAACTGACGGTAGTGCCAAACTGGATGAAAACATCCGTTACGCAGGCTTCCTCGCCAGTGGCTACGCAGCCGAAGAAAAAGATGCGACAGCCAACGAAACTGCGTTATATGTTTACGAAATGCTTGGTAAAGAAGTTGGTACAGGCGAGAAACGCGGTCAGGCTGCAGGAAAACCCGGTGATCAACTGGCGAAAATTGTCGTGAAGGGTGGTGTAGGCGGGCTGTCTACACCGACGTTGCTCGATACCGATTTTGACGGGGTTGTCGATTTTGCCTTTGCAGGCGACCGAGGGGGTAATATGTACCGCTTCGACCTGCGTGCTGCAAGCCCGAAAGATTGGACTGCGGTTAAAATTTTCTCCGGTTCACCAAACAAGCCGATTACCTCGGCTCCTGCCGTATCACGAAAAGGAGCTAAGGAATACGTCGTGATTTTCGGTACGGGTAGCGAGATTTACCAAAGTGATTTGAGCAATACTGAAACACAATCGATTTACGGTATTTTTCAAAAACTGGATAAAGCGCCGAAAGATCTTGCTGCAGATAAGACAAATCAAGATGTTGCCGAGCAAAACCTACGCAAGCAAACGATTACTGAGGTAGAGCAGTCATATAACGATGGAAACAATCAGCCACGAACCAGTAAGGCATTGTATCTGAGTAATGAAAAAATTGAAGAGACGCATAAAGGCTGGTTCATCAATCTAGGTTCTGGCGAGCGTGTCAGCATTAAGCCGACTATGATTCTGCGGACTGCCATCGTTACGATACGCAAGTACACTTCCGATGGCGGTAAGACTATCGGCAAGGAGGAAGCGGAAAAAGACTTGTGTATGCCTGTCAGCAACAATAAGTCAACCGTAACCAGCACAACCTTCCTCGGCATCAATGCTGATAACGGCGGTGCACTCAATAGCCGTAGCGCACGTTTTACGCCTGATATATTTAAGCGTGAATTGAGTGGTTTTGGTACGCAATACGCCAATGGTTTGACTCAAGAAGGTATTGTCAGCTTCACCTTTATCGATCCGAACAAGCGTACGGACGATCCTGTTACCGCCGATGGTGATAGCGGTGAAACCGGTACGGATAAAGAGCTTGGGTTGGGTTCTGGTACGCCCAACAATAGATGCTTCTCAGGCAAAGAGGGTGACCAACGCAGCTTGTTGCTGAATAATGCGCAATCACTGGAAGTGAAAGGCCGTATCTGTGGTCTGCAACGTATCAGCTGGCGCGAGCTGTTTTTCTGATTGGTTCGTGTAAGCGTATGAAAACCAAGAGGTCGTCTGAAAACTTGGAAACAGGTTTTCAGACGACCTTCCCTTTTTCTTTTGCATGGCTCTTTTAGTTGTTAATTGAATTTTGAGCGAGTAGTAAACTGGGGCTTTTACGTGGGTTAAACTTCATGATAAATATTGCGGCGCAACATTGGTCGTCAGGCAAAGCTGATTTTTATGCTGCTATCAAATACAGTTTGACGAGATGTGTGGACACGGGAGTCTGATTGATAAAACGAAAGGTCGTCTGAAACCTTAAAACAGGTTTCAGACGACCTTTCGTTTAATATGCTTGGTTTAATTAACCCGGCTTGCCGTCCAAACGCGGGCGGATGAGCCAAGGGATGTATTTCCATGCGTAAAGCAGCAAGGACAGGGCAAACAAGACTGCGGAAGTGCGGATGCTGTGGATGTAACCGGTGCCGCTGACGAAGGTTGCAATGATGCGGATGACGGTGGCGGCTATCATCAGCCAAAAGGCGACGGGTACGGATTTGGGTGGCGGATAGATGGAGTTGCCGGTATGCCCGAGCGCGGTGCGAGCCATCATGCCCAATGTCAGGACGCCGATGCCGCCGACGCCGATGAGATGTACGCCAAGATTAAGGAAAGAGCTGTGGAAGTAGGAGGCACCGATGGCAATCAATCCCAATCCTGTGAACAAATAGCCTGCGAACAAAATCCACAGCATCGGTTCTTTCAGAACAGCTTTATACCACCAGCGGTAAACCTGTACGGTAAAAATCACGCCCGCTGCAAAGGCAAAAGCAGATGAAAGCCAAGGCAGGGCATGGTGCGCCATCAGCATGGCAGTCAGCATGGGCAACCAGAGGGACGCGTGCGCGACCCACATCGGACTGGGGATTTGCGGAACATTCAGGCGTTTGGAGGTAAAGAAGGAAATAATCCGCATGCCGATAAGGCCGATAAAGCCTGAGACCATAATCAGACCGGACTGCAGCCCGCTGAGCAGTGCAGATGCGTTTCCGGCATGCAGTTGGAAGTGGAATGCGGCGTGCGTGCAGCCTAGGACGACGATGGCGAACACGGCGACGTAGTTGCGTTTGTTTTTGGAACGGATGACGGGCAATGCCATGCAAACTGCGCCGTACCAAAAAAACAGCGTGCCGAGTATGCCGCTGGCGGTTGCACCCCAGCCCGGAATGAAAACGACAATCCTTGCCGCCAACCAAAATGCGGTCAATCCTGCCAAAACGCCTCCGCGCGTGGGCGGCTGCCCCGTCCAAGTGGCAACGGCAGTCAATAGGAAGGCGATGACGACGAGTCCGGCATAGCCCCAGATCATCTCATGGGCGTGCCAATAAAAATTGGACAACTCGGGCGTACCCGTATAGCCGAAGCCCCAAAGCAGGATGGAGAGTGCGCCGTATAGTGCCGCCAGCGAGTAAAACGGGCGGAATGCCATTGCCCAAACAGGGTGTTTGAAAAAGGCGGTCATGGTAGTTCCTTGGTTTGTTTTTTGAATGGTTTGTTTTAGGTTTGAATAGACAGGAGGGTCGTCTGAAAACGCTAAAATCATGCTTTTGGACTTTTCAGACGACCTTTTTATCAGATTCCTTCGGGTTCCGGCAAAAACGGCTCGACTGCGGGGAACAGTTCGCGTTCTTCAAAACGGGCATGGTCGCGCAGAGTAACGGCAAAGTCTTTGTTCCATGCTTCGTTAAGATATTCAGGATTTGCCATCATGCTGCGCAGTTTGGCGTGTTCGGCTTCGAAACGTTCGCGCATCGCAACGGGAATATTCTGCCAATGCGGGGCGAACATGGTTTCTTCTTCGACAAAATGCGGTTCCAATTCAAGGAAATGGGCTTCAAGCTCTGTTCGATGGCTTTCAGCGGGCGCGCGCAGGAGGCGGACGCAGAGTGAAAGGGCGTGATGGTGTTCGCGGGAAAGTTCGATAAGTGCGGGATGGCGTTTTAGCGGCTTCATAATATTTGATTATAATGATAATAAATTATCAAACTACACTGGATTAATTTAAATGTTTCAGATATTATGAAACTTAATCATATATAAAGTCAAACACATAACGGCGACAGTCATCCATAGGACACACTGCCGCCGTTCCAAAAAATAATATTCAAACAGAGAAAACCATGTATCTGACGCAACATACGGATTATGGTCTGCGGGTATTGATTTATGCGGCCGTAAACGACGATTCGTTAGTCAATATCGGAACCATTGCCGAAGCCTATGACATTTCTAAAAGTCATCTGATGAAAGTCGTTACCGCGCTTGTCAAAGGCGGATTTCTGACCAGTACAAGAGGGAAAGGAGGCGGACTGCGTCTTGCCAATACTCCCGATAAAATTAATGTCGGCGCAGTAGTGCGCCACCTTGAGCCTATGCAGGTTGTCGAATGCATGGGGGAAAATAACGAATGCCTGATTACGCCGTCCTGCCGTCTTGCCGGTATTTTGGGCGGAGCGATTAAGGCTTTCTTTGCACATTTGGATGGGTTTACTTTGCAGGATTTGCTTAACAAGCCGACTTATGATTTGTTGTATGAGCCGAGAATTGAAATCATTGCAGAAAAAGTGAACGGCAAAACAGCATGATTTAACCCGTCAAATAGAGGATTCGAAAATTTGGATGAACCCTGGTAGTAATGGAAATATCAGGCGTATTTTTGTAATCGCGATATGCTCGTATAGGTGAGTTTTACTTTCAGACGACCTGGTAAATAGGCAAATGAAGTAGGTTTGTTTTTCCGTTCTTGTCGGTTTCTTGTTGATGGGGCTGGAAATAAATCTGAATAAACCCTATGTGTGAGAAATCGTCGCGTTGTTTACAGTTTTTTTTACGGCGGGAAACTTTTATTTTTGCTTAAACGACGGGTCTTCAGCAAAAGCGAAAGTGTAAAAAACGCTGTTGGTTTCCACGCCCATGATAATGATTGTTTGTGCCATTCGTTTGATGGGAGTTACACCATTGTTGTTATTTTATACGTACGTTATATTATAAATTTTGAACTTTTTCTGTTAACCGCATTCTAATGCAACCAAATGAGGCAGTGCGTCCTCTTTTTCTTTTGTTTTGTTGTGATAATGAATAGCAATATCAAAATATTATGCCGTATGATATTAAGTTGAAGAAATATTTTTAGATAAATATTCACTTCAAAAACAAATGTAAAAATAGGTTGCAAACACGAATTGTTGCTATTATCATGCGTCGATTATGAATAAAGAACGAATTTTAACTCCTTCTGTCGTCATCTCGGTGGTTTTGATCCACGCGAGTTTGGTCGCGTTGTTATGGCAGGCACACAAGCCGCCTGTGCCGGAAATGATGAATATTGAGTTTGTCGATTTGGCAGATTTGGGCGGCGATGGTGGTGGAGACGGTAGTCCTGAGGGCGAAGGTGCGCCGGCGGCTCCGGAAAAGATCCCTGAGCCTGAAAAGCCAAAACCGAAACCCAAGCCGGTTGAGCCTACAAAGCCTGTTATCAAGCCGGTGGTGACGAAAAAAGATGATGCTGATATCCAGCAGCCTAAAGAGAAGCCGAAGCCGGTTGAAAAACCGAAACCGAAACCTGAACCTAAGCCGGAACCCAAACCTGAGCCTAAACCGGAGCCACGCCCAGAGCCTAAGCCTGAACCTAAAACAGAATCTAAGCCTGCACCTCAAGCTTCGGAATACACCGGTACTAAAACCGGTCCGAATACTGCGGAAAACGGAAAAGGCAGTGGAGAAGGTAAGGCCCTTCACGGTGAGGGTAAAGGAAGTGGTGGCGGTACGAAAGGTACCGGCAGCGGACGCGGTGAGGGCAGTGGATCAGGCAGTGGCGGTGCCAAAGGTGAGCATGGATCAGGTACCGGTAGCGGCGGAGGTGCAGGAGGTGGAAGCGGTGGCCCTCCTGCTGTCGTAGATAAAGGTTTCCTGCCTACACCGGCTTACCCGCCCCTTTCTCTAGAAAATGGGGAGGAAGGAGTAGTTCATTTATCTATTCTTGTTCAGCCCGGTGGTAAGGTTGTAAAAGTTACCGTAACTAAAAGTAGCGGATTCCAACGTTTGGATAATGCAGCAAGGAAGGCAGCTACTGCCGCCGGCAGCAGATACGCTACAAACCGTTTGACAGAATACCGGGGTAAAATTAATTTCCAACTTCAGTAAATGAACGCGAATTACCTGTATTTTGACAAAAAAGAAATTTTTTAATTTTATTTTTAATCTGGAAAAATTATGGATTTGAAATTAGTGTTTGAATCAGGCGATTTCGTCCTGATCAGTGTATTCGTACTGATGCTGTTGATGAGCATTGTTACTTGGTGTCTGATTATCCTGCGCACTATCAAACTGAAAAAAGCCAAAAGTGCCAATGCTGAAGTGAAAACGCAAATGCTAAATGCTTTTACGCTGTCGGAAGCAGTACAAAAAGTGAAAAGCATCGATTCACCGATGAGCCGTGTGGTGGACGAATCCCTGCGTGCCTACCAAAGCTATCGTCAAAGCAATGCGAAAACACTTACTACCGAACTGCCTTTGAACGAATACCTCGTCATTCAAATCCGAAACAGTATGGAGCAAGCCATGCGCCAGTTTGACTACGGTATGACTGCTTTGGCATCCATTGGTGCAACCGCTCCATTTATCGGTTTATTCGGTACGGTTTGGGGAATTTACCATGCTTTAATCAATATCGGTCAAAGCGGACAAATGAGTATTGCTGCCGTTGCCGGTCCGATTGGTGAGGCGTTGGTATCTACTGCTGCCGGTTTGTTTGTCGCCATTCCTGCTGTTTTGGCGTACAACTTCCTCAATCGCGGTAAGAAAACCCTCTCTCAAGATATGGACGCTTTCGCACACGATTTACACGTCCGCCTGTTGAATCAAAAGGACTAAATTATGGCATTCGGCTCTATGAATTCCGGCGATGACGCGCCGATGTCGGACATCAACGTTACGCCTTTGGTCGATGTTATGCTGGTGTTGTTGATCGTTTTCATGATCACTATGCCCGTATTGACCCACTCGATTCCTTTGGAATTGCCGACCGCTTCGGAAAAAGCGGCAAAGCAGAAGGAAAAGCAGCCTAAAGACCCGCTGCGACTGACGATAGATGCCAACGGCAGCTACTATGTCGGTGGTGATTCTGCGACTAAAGTCGATATTGATACGGTGATTTCACGTTTGAAAACCGAGAAGCAGGAAAATGCGGATACGATCGTAGCAATTGCGGCTGATAAAGCAGTCGAGTACGAATACGTCAATAAGGCGCTCGAAGCTGCGCGTGAAGCCGGTATCAGTAAAATCGGCTTTGTAACTGAGACTAAGGCGCAATAGAATGAGCAATATAGTGGATTAAATTTAAATCAGGACAAGGCGAGGCAACGCCGTACTGGTTTAAAGTTAATCCACTATAATTTTCAAAATCTACTCTTTACGTGAGGCAGATAGAGAAAAATTAGCAAAAGAACATGAACAACAAGGCAAATACCAATAACAAATTTAAAGGTTAATAATGATGAAAAGCACGCTAAAAGCTTTTATTCTAGGTTCTGCCATGTTTGCAGCCAGTAATGCAATGGCAGCAAATAATCCTGCTGAACAAGTAGTGCCTGATTTTGATTTGCCTGTTGCAACATGGAAAAAGGAAATTAAAGAGGCTCATGATCCTGTTGTACAAAGTGCCTTATCAGACTGGATGCTAAAAGAACTTAAGAGTACGCCTAATGGACCTGATGCTTATCGTTCTTTGCAAAAATGGGTATCACTAGAATTAATCCGATATTTTGAAATTTGGAATGAAATTGTTACAAAATATCCAGATGCAAAAAATTCAAGAATTGCCATGTGTGAGTTTGCAAAAGAGATTAAACTAAATAATGCAAAGAAACAAAAATGTAATGGCGATTTTGTTCCCAATGAAAAAGAGTTTAAAAAAGAGGTTACTTTTGAAGAATTTCGAAACTCACCCGGGTTTAATGTCCCAATGAAAACACCCAAACGCAAAAAAATGTAATTTTAGACAAGAAAAAATCCAACCTATCTTATTGGTTGGATTTTTGTTACACAATAATTATCGGTATGAAGGTTTTTTAACTTTCGGACTTTCAGGCTGTTCATTATTATCTATGGTTTCTTCTTTGCCAATCTCTTTATGATTGCAAATGGTTTTCCATGACATATTATATTCATCTTTGAAGATTTTACCTCGAGCAATGTAATAATCATCACTTGCTTCTTTAGGTTGCCTTATATTCGTGGCTGGATCAGCTAAAACCAATTTAATCTCAGATAAAGATTTCAAATCTTCATTAGAATCAATGGTTTTTTATATTTTTGAAGAAAATCGCCTTCTATTGAATTAGATAAAGAGTTTGGAACTATATCCAACATAATATGATAAAAGGTCGTCTGAAAGGCTAAAGAATTTTCAGACGACCTTTTTATAATGGGTTGCCACTCTTTGCCTTTGCTATCTTCCTTATAGTGGATTAAATTTAAATCAGGACAAGGCGACGAAGCCGAAGGCAGTACAGATAGTACGGCAAGGCGAGGCAACGCCGTACTGGTTTAAAGTTAATCCACTATAATAAGGTAAGCATCGGGCAGGTGATAGGCTGGGGAAGTGATAAAGGTCGTCTGAATCACTACCAAGCGTTTTCAGACGACCTTTCGTGTTAAATACAACAGGAACAGTACGGATTTGCGTCCCGTCAATGCAGACAATACGACGACCGATTACAATGACTCGGAATTTTCCGGATTTCCGATATTCAAGTTGTCCATTTCTTCTTGATGCGTAGCAAACCATGCTCCGACGACTTGGTTGACTTCTTCGATGCCTTGCTTTTTAAGGCTGGAAAACAGTTGTACGCTGATGCGTTGACGGGTCATATAGGGCTTGAGCGATTTTTTGACTGCGCCTAAAGTTTTGATTTGCTCGTTTTTCGACAGCTTGTCGGCTTTCGACAACAAAATATGCACAGGGCGGCCGGTGATGTGGAAAAAGTCCAGCATCCGCAAATCCAGCTCTTTCAATGGGTGGCGCGCATCCATAATCAACACCAAGCCGATGAGCTGGCGCCGTTGTTGAAGGTAGTCGCCCAAGAGTTTGACCCAATGCGTGCGGATGGCTTCGGGAACTTGTGCATAGCCGTAACCCGGCAAATCGACCATGAAGCTGCCGTTGCTCAATTCGAAGAAATTGATGTGTTGGGTTCGTCCCGGCGTTTTGGAAACATAGGCAAGCCGGACATGGTTGGTCAGGGTATTGATCGCGCTGGATTTGCCTGCGTTACTGCGTCCGACAAATGCGATTTCTGCGGGTGTGTCGGGCAGGTCTTTGAGATGGTTGACGGTGGTGAAGAATTTGGCGTTCTGAAAGAGGTTCATCCGTATTTCCTTGTTCCCTGAGACGGAGTGGCGGAATTTGCCGTGTTCATGTTGCGAAACATGGTAGTAATTTAATGTAAATCTAGTATAGAATAGCACGTTTATAGAATTATCGGTTTTTATCGGGTAAAATTTATCCGGCGTTTTGAGTATAAAAAAGGCATTGTCGCGGTATGCAATGCTGTAATCAGGAGCACTCCATGAAACGATTGACTTTAGCGGCCTTGGTTTTGGCTGCCGGCGCGGCTGTCGCTGCCCCGAAAGCGGATATTGCAAAAGGCAAAGAAGTGGCTACTACCATTTGTGCGGCATGTCATGCGGCGGACGGCAACAGCGGCATCGCCATGTATCCAAAGCTCGCCGCTCAACACAGTGCCTATATCTACCGTCAAACCTTGGACATTAAAGAAGGCAAACGTACAAACGGTTCCGCCGCTGTGATGAAACCTATGGTGATGAACCTGTCCGAGCAAGACATCCTGAATGTATCCGCATTCTATGCCAAACAACAGGCCAAATCCGGCGAGGCTAACCCGAAACAAAATGATCCTGTTTTGGGCGGCAAAATTTACCGAGGCGGTTTGGTGGATAAAAAAGTTCCTGCCTGTATGTCCTGCCACGGTCCCAGCGGCGCGGGTATTCCGGGCGGCGGTACCGAAATCGGCGCATATCCGCGCTTAGGCGGTCAACATATGTCTTATGTGGTCGATCAAATGAAGGCATATAAATCTGGGCAACGCAAAAACGCGATTATGGAAGATATTGCCAAACGCCTGACCGAAGAAGAGTTGAATGCGGTTTCCAACTTCATCCAGGGTCTGCATTGATTCCTATCGGTCCGTCTGTTTGCGGATGATGTGAATATCAAGGTCGTCTGAAAACACTTGCCCTTGGGCAATTGTTTTCAGACGACCTTGTGCGATGGTATGCCGCCGCTTTTGAGGCAATAAGTATTTTCAAATGGCAGCCTTTGGCTTTTTGCCCCATTATGTCTATTTTTCGTGCCGTTCGATAATCGGGTCTCTTCCGAATCCCGACCATCCCCGTATTCTTTATCAAATCAAACCGCTATGAGCAAATCCCCTTCATCCGTCCCCCTTATCCGCAAACCTTGGTTCGCTTTTTTAAGCTCCATGCGTTTTGCCGTTGCCCTGCTCAGTCTTCTGGGCGTCGCTTCGGTTATCGGGACGGTGTTGCAGCAAAACCAGCCGCAGGTCAATTATGTTGTGAAATTCGGTCCGTTTTGGTCGCAGATTTTCAACTTTTTAGGCTTGTACGATGTTTATGCGTCCGCTTGGTTTGTGGTCATCATGATGTTTTTGGTGATATCGACCAGTTTGTGCCTGATTCGCAATGTTCCGCCTTTTCTCTGCGAAATCAAATCATTCCGTGAAAACGCTAAAGAAAAATCATTGGCGGCGATGCGCCATTCGACTGTGTTGGAAGGCAAGATGTCGTCTGAAATCGCCCGGCGTTATCTCGAAGTACAAGGCTTCAGCTGCAAAACCGTAACGCGCGAAGACGGATCGGTTTTAGTTGCTGCTAAAAAAGGGGCGATGAACAAGTGGGGCTATATTTTTGCCCATACCGCGCTGATTGTGATTTGCTTGGGCGGCTTGATAGACAGCAACCTCCTGCTGAAAATCGGTATGCTGACCGGACGCGTCGTACCGGACAATCATTCCGTCTATGCCAAAGACTTCAAACCGGAAAGCATTTTGGGTACGTCGAACCTGTCGTTCCGCGGCAATGTGAACATTACCGAAGGGCAAAGCGCGGACGTGGTCTTCCTCAATGCCGACAACGGGATGCTGGTTCAGGATTTGCCGTTTGAAGTGAAGCTGAAGAAATTCCACATCGACTTTTACAATACCGGGATGCCGCGTGATTTTGCCAGCGATTTGGAAATTACCGACAAGGAAAGCGGCAAAAAATCCGAACACACCATCCGCGTCAACCATCCGCTAACGCTGCACGGCATCACCATCTATCAAGCGAGCTTTGCCGACGGCGGCTCCGATTTGAAGTTCAAAGCCTGGAATTTGGGTAATCCCAGCCGCGAGCCGGTAACGCTCAGGGCGACATCTATGCGCGACTTCCCGCTCGACATCGGCAATACGTCCTACAAACTGGAGTTTGACCAATTCACGTCCATAAACGTGGAAGACATGAGCAAGTCGTCTGAAAAAGAGCAAACCCTGCAATCAGCGATTAACGACGTGCGCGCCGTCTCTCAAGAAAACAAAAAATACACCAACATCGGCCCATCCGTTGTTTACCGAATCCGCGACAAAGCGGGTCAGGCTGTCGAATATAAAAACTATATGCTGCCCGTTAAGCAGGAACAGGATTATTTCTTCATCACCGGTACGCGCACAGGTCTGGAACAGCAATACCGTTGGCTGCGCATTCCTGCCGATAAAACTTTCAAACCCGACACCTTCATGGCGATGCGCGAACTCTTGAAAGACGAAGCCGCACGCAAAGCCGTCATCCGCAACGCGACCTTGAACGCGCCCGACAACATCCGCGAGCAATTCACCCTTGCCGCCGAAAACACCTTGGGCATTTTTGCGAAAGGCGGCTATTTGGCGTTGGACGAATTTATCACCAAAAACATCCCCAAAGAGCAGCAGGAAAAAATGCAGGGATATTTTTACGAAATGCTGTTCGGTGTCATGAACGCCGTATTGGAAGAAACCATCCAAAAATACAAGCTGCCCGCATGGCCTCAAGACGAAGCGCGCAACCGCTTCCTGCTGCACAGCATGGACGCCTATACCGGCCTGACCGAATACCCCGCCCCCATGCTCCTGCAACTGGACGGCTTTGAAGAAGTCCGCTCCTCCGGCTTGCAAATGACCCGTTCGCCCGGTGCATTTTTAGTCTATTTAGGCTCTGTTTTGCTGGTTCTCGGCACGATATTTATGTTCTACATCCGCGAGAAACGCGCGTGGGTCCTGTTTTCAGACGACCACATCCGCTTTGCCATGTCTTCCAGCCGCAACGAGCGCGACCTGCAAAAAGAGTTTCCGCAACATACACAAAGCCTGCAACGACTGGCGAAAGATTTGAACCATGACGCATAACCATAACCCCCTACCCGAACACGAGCTGCTGACGCACAAATCGTTCCTCAAGTCCCTGAATACGGTCGACTGCCTATTCGCCCTCCTGACCGCAGCCGGCGCATTCTTCGCCCAAACCCGCATTCAGCACACCATGGACATCTACGAAATGGTGATTTTGTGGGCAAGCGCGGGCATAACCGTCTTTTTAGGCTGGTTTTTCAAACCCATGCGCTGGTTTGCCCCCTTGTGTGCCGTCCTCGCATACGGCGCCGTCATGCTCTACGATGGCGAAATCACGCATTCCGACGGCTTCCTGCTCAAATACTTCCTCAGCAGCCAGTCCGCGATTATGTGGCAATGCGCCTTCGTCTTCTTCGCGCTCTTCGCCTACATCACCGGCGCCGTGTTGGCACAACGCAAAAACGTCGCCACCAACACCCTGCTCGGCATGGGTTCCGTATTCGCCTGGGTGTCTGCCGTCGCAGGCTTTACCGGACTTTTAGTGCGCTGGCACGAAAGCTACCTCCTGCGCCCTGACGCAGGACACATCCCCGTTTCCAACCTCTACGAAGTCTTCATCCTCTTCCTCGTCATCACCGCTCTGATGTACCTCTACTACGAAGCCCGTTTCGCCGTACAAAAACTCGGCGGCTTCGTCTTCAGCTTCATGGCGATCGTCGTCGGCTTCGTCCTTTGGTACAGCTTTTCCCGCGAAGCACACACCATCCAACCCCTGATTCCCGCCCTGCAATCATGGTGGATGAAAATCCACGTCCCCGCCAACTTCATCGGCTACGGCGCATTCTGTATCGCCGCCATGCTCGGCATCGCCGAACTTCGGGCATTGAGAAACGAAAACGCCGGCAAAAAATCATCGCTGCCGCCTTCGCAAGTCATCGAAGAAGTCATGTACAAAGCCATCGCCGTCGGCTTTCTGTTCTTCACCATCGCCACTATCCTCGGCGCACTGTGGGCAGCCGACGCATGGGGACGCTACTGGAGCTGGGACCCGAAAGAAACTTGGGCATTCATTGTCTGGCTCAACTACGCCGTCTGGCTGCACCTGCGCCTCGTCGCCGGCTGGCGCGGCAAAATCCTCGCATGGTGGGCAGTCATCGGACTGTTCGTTACCGCCTTTGCCTTCATCGGCGTCAACATGTTCCTGAGCGGCCTGCACTCTTACGGCACCTTGTAAGCTTCAAAGCACAATAAAGAAAGGTCGTCTGAAAAGCTTATATGGTTTTCAGACGACCTTTTTTTGAAAATACAGGGCATGCTTGTATCCCTTTTGCTTTGATAGCTTCGGTTTATAGTGGATTAACTTTAAACCAGTACGGAGTTGCCTCGCCTTGCCGTACTATCTGTACTGTCTGCGGCTTCGTCGCCTTGTCCTGATTTAAATTTAATCCACTATAAAACAGAGATCGCACCCGTAAGAAAAAAGGGAGTATGCCAGCTCCCTTAAACAGAGGTCGTCTAAAAATAGTTTTATATTTTCAGACGACCTTTTCTTTGCATAAAGCACTAAAGGCTTAGTAGCGGTAAGCTGCCAGTTTGCGCCGTATTTCAGGAATAGCGGCTTTCGCGGCACGCTCCCCCTCGGCGATCGCACGTTGTTTTTGGCTGAAGCCGCCGACTGCGCCTAAGTCCAAGACTTGGGGATGGATAACGACATTTGCTTGGCTCAATTCATGTTGCAGGGCGGATTGCGACATGACGTTGATCGATTGGTCGAGGTAGGAGAAAAAGCCTTGTTCGAGGTTTTTAGACGGCCGGTCGGAAATATCAACGGCGATGATGAAGTTTGCTCCCTGTTTTTTTGCCGCGCTGACGGGTACGGGCTGGGTCAGTCCGCCGTCAACGTATCGACGGCCGCCGATCAGGACGGGTTGGAACACGTTGGGGATGGCGGCGGATGCGCGGACTGCCTGTCCGGCATTGCCGCGGTTGAAGGCGACGGCTTTGGAAGATTCGAAGTCGGTGGCGACGGCGGCGAATTTAATCGGGAAGTCTTGAATCGGGCGGTTGCCGACTTTGCGGTTGATGTAGTCTTGCAGTTTTTGTCCTTTGATAAAGCCGCTGGTGGATAGGGTCAGATCGACCAAATCGGTTGAGCCGAGAATTTCGGCTTCCAATTCCAAACGGTCGGGACTTGCGCCGGAGGCATACAGGCTGCCGACGATGGCGCCTGCCGACGTACCGGTAACGATTTTGACGGGGATGCCGTTTTGTTTGAGGACTTTGATGATGCCGATATGGGCAAACCCTTTGGATGCGCCGCCGCCGAGTGCTAAGGCAACGACTGCCTGCGGTTTGGGGGGAGGGGTGATTTGGGTGTTGTGCCGCGGCGGGTTGACAGGGGAAGTGTTGCTTGGACACGCGCTGAGGATTAGGACGGAAGAGACGGTCAGCGCGGTACGGAAAACGGAGGAAAAGGAGGATTTCATTTTCAGACAACCTCTGTGTAAGAAGGATGTTTTGCCAGGGTGATAATGGAACACGGTAAATTTTATCTTAGCAATCACGTTAAGATGTTATCGTTTGGCATTATCGCACAGCAAGAGGTCGTCTGAAAACGGTTTGTCATTGTTTTTCAGGCTTTTTTACTGCCGTATAGTCTGCCGGTGCGGGAGGGGCGGATTCCGGCATGATGATGACGGTACTTGAACGGTCGTCCGTCAGCATTTGTGCGGCTTTTTGAACTTCTTCGGCGGTTACGGCCTGTATGCGGCGGCGGATTGCGGCTTCATCGGAATATTTGAACCCGCGCGCTTCCAAACGACCCATCAGCGAAGCTTGTGAAACCATGGAGTCGCGCGCGTAGATTTCGCCCGCCAATGCCTGTGCTTTGATGCGGTCGAGTTCTTCTTTGCTGATGCCGTTGTCGGCGATGTCTTTGATTTCGGACTTCATCTGCGTAAGCAGGGTCTCGGCGGATACGTTTTCAGCAGGCATTCCAAATACGCCGAAAAGCGGCATTTCGCGGCTGAGCAGGTCGTAATGGGCATTTGCGCTTAATGCGGTCTGTTTACCGCGTACGAGGTTTTTGTCCAAACGGCTGGAGGTGTTGCCCGCCAAAACGTCGGTCAGGACATCCAAGGCGTAAGGCAGCTTGTCGTTAAGGCGTGAGAGGGCGGGAACGCGCCAGCTGGTGGCAACCAACGGTTGACGGGTTACGGGAGAGGAAGCTTGGGCAAAGGAAGGGGCGCGTTTGACCGGTTCGGCTTTCAGGTTGTTCCGTTCAGGCAAAGATTTACGCGGTATTTTGCCGAACAATCCTGCCGCCGTGCGCAGGGTCTGTTTGGCATCGACATCGCCGACGATGACCAAAACGGCATTATTGGGTGCGTAAAATTGTTTGTACCAAGCACGCAAATCGTCGGCACGCAAGGTGTGCAGGTCTTCCATATAGCCGATAACGGAGGCTTTCATGGAGGGCAGGGTGAAGCTGTTCAGGTAGATTTGCTCCCACATCTTCCCGCCGGCATCGTCTTCTGTACGCTGGCGGCGTTCTTCTCGGATAACGTTCATTTCGTTAGCGAACTCTTTATCGCTGAAATTGAGGTTGTGCATCCGGTCGGCTTCAAGTTTGAGGACTTCGGGCAAGTTGGCAGAGGCGATATTGGCGTAATATACCGTTTCGCTGCGGTTGGTATAGGCATTGTCATCGCCGCCCAAACGAGCGATGCGGCTGCTGTATTCGCCTGATGGTACGGAAGGCGTACCTTTGAACATCATGTGTTCTAAGGCGTGGCTTAATCCACTTTTGCCCGGTTTCTCATCCACGCTGCCGACTTTGTACCAAATCTGGGAAACGGCGACAGGTGCGCGGCGGTCTTCTTTGACGATGATTTTCAGACCGTTGGGCAGGGTTTGGGACAAGGTTTGTGCGAAGGTGGCGCAAGAGAGGAGGCAGGCAGATAGAAAAACGTAACGGCTCAGCATAACGGCTCCTAATAAATGGCAATGGACAGACTGTAACAAGAAATTTGCCCTCAGGCTATAAAAAAGGTCGTCTGAAAACCTTGAATTAAGGTTTTCAGACGACTTTTACACAGCCTAAAGTCAGGTCAATGAGACTTACACAATGCCTTGCGCCAGCATCGCATCGGCGACTTTGACGAAACCGGCGATGTTCGCACCGTTGACGTAGTTGGTTTTACCGTTTTCAGTGCCGTATTTCAGGCAGGATTCGTGGATGCTTTGCATGATGTCGAACAAGCGTTGGTCGACTTCTTCGCGGCTCCAGGCCAGACGGACGGCGTTTTGGCTCATTTCCAAGCCTGAAGTTGCCACGCCGCCGGCGTTGGAGGCTTTGCCCGGCGCATACAGGATGCCCGCTTTGACGAACTGTTCGACCGCGCCCAAAGTAGAAGGCATGTTCGCACCTTCGGCAACGACGTAGCAGCCGTTTGCCAGCAAGGTTTTGGCGGCTTCTTCGTCCAATTCGTTTTGGGTCGCGCAGGGCAGGGCGACTTCGGCGGCAACGCCCCACGGTTTTTGGTTTTCAAAGTATTTCAAACCTTGTTCTTTGGCATAGGTGGAAACACGTTCGCGGCGGACTTCTTTCAGCTCGATAAGCGCGGCGAGTTGGTCTTCGGTCATGCCGCTATCGGGGAAGAGGACGAAGCCGTTGGAGTCGGAAACGGTCAGCACTTTCGCACCCAGTTGGATGGCTTTTTCGGCGGCGTATTGTGCGACGTTGCCGGAGCCGGAAATCAGCACGCGTTTGCCTTCAATCGAATCGCCGCGCGTTTGCAGCATGGATTGGGCGAAGTACACGGTACCGTAGCCGGTCGCTTCAGGACGGATGAGGCTGCCACCCCATTCGAGGCCTTTGCCGGTCAGGACGGAGGCAAATTCGTTGCGGATTTTTTTGTATTGACCGAAGAGGAAGCCGATTTCGCGGCCGCCTACGCCGATGTCGCCCGCAGGTACGTCGGTGTTCGGGCCGATGTGGCGGTAGAGTTCGTTCATAAAGGCTTGGCAGAAACGCATCACTTCGGCGTCGGATTTGCCTTTGGGATCGAAGTCGGAGCCGCCTTTGCCGCCGCCCATAGGCAGGGTGGTCAAGGCGTTTTTGAACACTTGTTCAAAGGCGAGGAATTTCAATACGCCCAAATCGACGGTCGGGTGGAAACGCAAGCCGCCTTTGTAAGGACCGATGGCGGAGCTCATTTGAATGCGGTAACCGCGGTTGACTTGGACTTGTCCTTTGTCGTCCACCCAAGTGACGCGGAACATAATGACGCGCTCAGGTTCGACGATGCGTTCAAGCAGGTTTTGTTGGGTGTATTTCGGGTTTTTTGCCAAAAACGGACCCAAGCTCATGAATACTTCTTCAACCGCTTGGTGAAACGGCTCTTGATTGGGGTTACGTTGTTTGAGGTTGGCAAACAAGGCGTTCAAATCGGTCATTTTATGCTCCCTGTGGATTAGATTGGAAAGGATGATGAATTTGTGGAAAGCAATATAAACCTAATTTTTTTGCCTGCCAAGCGGTTTTGATGAAAATTGTTGACATTATTTTTTTGAGAATTTTATTATTTGGTATATATAGCCAATAAAATATAAAAATATTTTTGAAAATTCCATTATTTTAAAATAAATTGGTTATATATTCTAAGTAATTTAACTAGAAATTTGAAATGAAAGAGTGTAAAAAATTCAATCCGACACAAATTTTCATGTGAAAACGGTCAATATTGTCAACAATTTTACGAAAATTACGCTTGGAAAATAGGGTAAGAAAGAAAATAACACCTTAAACAACGAATTTTGTTTCAGATAGAAAAACGTGTTTCAGGACAATCCATAACGGATAATGCCAAGGTCGTCTGAATCTAATTTCCAGTTTTCAGACGACCTTGATTATGCTGTTAATCGACAAATTGCTATACAATACGCCCCAAATCATCTCCAACAACACACACCCTTAAAGGACACCAATGAAAGCCTACCTCGATTTAATGCGCCACGTTCTCGAAAACGGTACCGATAAATCCGACCGTACCGGTACAGGCACTCGTTCGGTGTTCGGCTATCAAATGCGCTTCGATTTGAGTCAAGGCTTTCCGCTGCTGACTACCAAAAAGCTGCACCTGCGCTCGATTATCCATGAGCTGCTTTGGTTTCTCAAAGGCGATACCAACATCAAATATTTGAAAGATAATAATGTTTCCATTTGGGACGAATGGGCGGACGAAAATGGCGACTTGGGGCCTGTGTACGGCTACCAATGGCGCAGTTGGCCTGCACCCGACGGTCGCCATATCGACCAAATTGCCAACGTCGTGGAGCAAATCAAGAAAACCCCCGATTCCCGCCGCCTGATTGTGTCGGCATGGAATCCCGCGCTGGTAGACGAAATGGCATTGCCGCCCTGCCATGCGCTGTTTCAGTTTTACGTTGCCAACGGCAAATTGTCCTGCCAGCTTTACCAACGCAGCGCAGATATTTTCCTCGGTGTGCCGTTCAACATTGCCAGTTACGCGCTGTTGACCATGATGATTGCCCAAGTCTGCGGGTTGGAGGCGGGCGAATTTATCCATACTTTGGGCGATGCGCATCTGTACAGCAACCATTTCGAACAGGCAAAACTGCAATTGAGCCGCGACACCCGCACGCTGCCGGTGATGAAAATCAATCCGGAAGTCAAAGACTTGTTTGCATTCAAGTTTGAAGATTTCGACTTGGAAGGTTACGACCCGCATCCGCACATCAAGGCCGCAGTGGCGGTGTAGGGCAGGGAATAGATAAAAGGTCGTCTGAAACTTTTCAGACGACCTTTTGATTACGGCGGGTTTATAGGATGCCGTTGGTGTGCACGTGGTCTTCCGTTACCGGTAAGGTTTTGTGCTGGTAGGAATAAACGGAGTCTTGAATAGTGTTGATATTTTTGCTGACGCTGACCAATACGTCCGACAGGCTGAGGTTGCTATCTTTGTTATTGACATTATCAAGTGTGTCTCCGTTATGGGTGTTGGAGTCGGAATAAACATCAATATCGGACTCATAACGCAACCAGGTTTTGTAGATTGGGCCTTTGATGTCCGTTACCAAGGTATTGTTTGCCATATTTAAATTAGCATTAACCTTGCCGTCGCCTGTGCTGCGGACTTCAACGATGCTGTTATCCAGGCGTCCGTGCAGCGACAGGGTATTGTTGGTAACGTTATATTCCTTGGCATTTGTTCGCATAAACGCAAATTCGGCATAACCGCCCGATTCTTCACGAACGGTAACGGCATTGTTGTTCAGCGTAACCGAACCGTGCATCGGTACGTCGGAGTGATGTTCTTCAATATAGAAAGGAACGGCCCCGTTCTTTATTTTGCCAATATCGGCAACATTATCACTGATGTTGATGGTGCTGGTGCCGATACCTTTTTCCTTGATTTGAGGAGCGTAGGTATCATTGATAACCGCCATCAGGTATTTGGTCGATTCGCCGCTGATTTTGTTACCGGTAATGTTAAGTGTGTAATCCATTTTTTGTTCATGGTTGCGGAATTCGATACCATAGGTTTGGATATTGTCTTTATAGACCTCCAAGTTATTGATTGTGTTGTTGCTGATGTCAAAATAGCCTTTATCTTTGGTATGTAAATCCCGGCGTTGCGTATTGGTCTGTATTTGGATACCGGAATACATATGATAGTCGTATCCCGGAGTGTCATCGACCGCAAGGCGGAATGAAGTGTCTTGTGTGATGACATTGCCGGATATTTTGACGTTGTCCAGCGAGAATTGGCGGTTATAGACCGCAATACCGTACAGGCGGTCGCCATTTAGTGTGTTGTTTTCAATTAAGACGTCTGTGCCGTCATGTACGTCAAGACCTTTCCGGTAGTTGTGGTCGGTCGTATTTTTGCGGTAGGTGATGCCATAATTGTAGCTACCTGCAGCAGCGGCGATGCCGTAGCCTGTGCCGCCATCATCTTGGTGTCCGTTCCAGGACAAGAGGTTGCCTTCTCCGAGGAAATTCTTTTGATAGGAAACCAGTGCGCCGGCAACGCGGTTGTGGTGCAGGTTGGAGTCAACAATACGGTTATTTTCACCTAAAGGCAGTGAATCGTATTTGTCGTCGATGGAGCCGTTGGCAACACGGTCTTTATAAGACAGTTTGTAGCCTGCTTCGCGCATGAGTGCAGCGGTAGAGGTAAAGGTTACGCCTGCACGGTTTGCACCGGATACTTCCACTTTGCTGATCAGGGTGTTGTCTGCATCGTTGACTAAAATGCCGTTTACTTTACCGAAATAGCTTAAACCTTTGCGGTAGAAGTCGGCGTTGGTGTATCGAACGGATAGGTCGGCAATCGTTTTGCCATTTTGACCATCTACCAAGATGCCTGCAAAAGCCCGAACATCATCGTGGTTGGTGTTGGAATTGAATATACCAACTTGAGCTTTGTCAAAGTTGATTTGGGTTTTGCCCATGCCAGCACCGAAGATGCCTTTAACGCCGGAGGTATTATTGTCGATAACGATTTGGTCAGAAATGTAATAAGTGCCGTCCATAAACAGCATGGCTTTTTCTTTATGAGCAGCTTCGAGCGCGGTTTTGATAGCCGCCAGGCTGTCTTTTTTACCTGTCGGATCTGCGCCGAAATCATTTACATTAATGTAACGGCCATATTGTTTGGACTCATATACTTTATAGTCGCCGGATTCCGATTGCTTGCCTTCGGCAGGATGATGGATATGGGCAGTCGCAGTCGTTCCTTTTTCAGCAGCAGGTTGCGCGGTAGAAACGCTTTTGTTGTTTTGCTGACGTACTGCATTATTGTCGTCATCAGAAAGGTCGGTTACTTTGTCTGCATGGGGTTTATCGGAGGACAGATTGCCTGTTTTGGAGACTTTATTTTTTACATGGCTGCCCGTTTCTTCATCGGATGAAGAATGGTTGCCGGATTTATTTTCCGAATGTTTGATTTGTTCGGCACGTTTTTTCTCTGCTAATTCGGCTTTTACAGCCGCATCGGCCGCCTTACGTGCTGCTTCTGCTTTTTCGCGGGCAGTGATGATGGCTGCTTTACGATCAAATTCATGTTTTTGCTCCAAGGCTATACGGTCGGCTTCCGCTTTCTCCCTGGCTGCTTTGCGCTCGGCTTCCGCTTTTTCTTGTGCAGCTTTTTTTGCTTCGAGGGCTTTTTTCTCAGCTGCTGCCATTGCGGCTTTATGTAAAGCATAGGCTTTTTCCTGGGCGGCTTTTTTTGCTGCAGCGGCTTTTTCCTGGGCGGCTGCCATAGCGGCTTTATGTGCGGCTTGAGCTCTTTCTTGGGCAGCCTTTTTTTCGGCAGCTGCTTTGGCTTGTGCAGCAGCCATGGCGGCTTTATGTGCAGCTTCTGCTCTTTCTTGAGCGGCTTTTTTTTCGGCAGCAATTTTGGCTTGAGCAGCAGCTACAGAAGCTTTATGTGCGGCTTCAGCTCTATCCTGAGCGGCTTTTTTGTCGGCCGCAGCTTTTGCTTGGGCAAGCAGCTTGGCTTCAAAAGGGGTCAGTTTGGCTTTGTTCGCGTTAATCTTGGTTGGTTGCGCATTTTGCCTTCCTGTAATATTGGTTGTGCCGTGGGTTTGCTTAGGCAGTGCGCTGGCGATATTTATTCCACCCATTGAGTGTTGGAAAATCAGGGCGTTGAGCGTAGAAGATTTCTCTTGGCTCTGGCTCTCCGGGTTTGATTTATTTGGAGAAGTGTGGATATTGGTTTGTCCGTGATTAGTGAGTGCAGACAGAGTTTGTTTTGACATGATTTGTATTTCCCATGATTGAATTTTACGAGTCTAAACCCGTAGCAATGTAATGTTATGGTATTCCATGGACCAAATAGACAAAGTTTCCGGCAAGAGCAAATATTCTGCCTTCAGTGGATTTCGAGGAAGAAACCTATTGAAACTTAGGATATTGGCTTTGACTGGGCGGTCTGTATCTAATTGATTTTCTGATTGCGTTTTGCTGCATTAGAAAATAAGGAAACCTTTTTATGGTTCGGACTATGGCTGTTTCGATTGTGTTTTGCATATCTTGACGGCCGGCGTCTCTTATCATTTCGTTCATTTACGCTATCTGTACAATATTTTAGGATTTTAGGTAAATTAACCTAAATTAGGTAAGATTGCGTTACTAATCATTAGTTCACTGTTATTCAACAAATATTCCCTTTTGTCTTCGAGCAGATCGCTAATATTCGAAATGGGTAATTCAAAACAATTCTAGCATAACGGAAATAAAAATGATGTGTTCATAAAACAATAATTGGCCAGATAATATAATATATTGAAAATATTAGTAATAATATTTATTCAGTAAGAGAAAAAATAGATTTTTTTGGAAAAAACTGTTGTTTTTTGTACCGCTTGGCAAAATAAAAGACCGTTTATTTTCAAAAAAAGGTCGTCTGAAACTTTTCAGACGACCTTTTTTGTTGGTTTGCTTCACACTTCGATTTTATTGGGCGTGAAGGTTTCCCATTTGTTGCAGGCGGGGCAGTGCCAGAAGAAGACTTGGGATTTGAAGTGGCAGTTGCGGCAGCGGTACATGACGCTGCGTTGGAGTTGGCGGCCGATGACGGAGCGCATCATGTCGGCGTCGGCTTTCCATGCGGGATTCATGTCGCTGATTTTCAAACCGAGCAGGCGGTATACGCCGTTGAGGTCGGGTTTTTGACGTACGAGGTCAATGGCAAGTTGGGCGGCTTCGCTTTCGCCTTTGAGCAGAAGGGCTTTTTCGTAGATGACGTTGATGAGGTCTAAATCGGGGAAAGTCTGCATGTAGCCGATGAGCCGATTCAACCCTTCTTCCTGTTTGCCTTGGGCGGCGTAGGCTTCGTAGAGTTTTTCGCCGACCATGCTCAGGTAGGCATGGTTTTGCTGTTCGATGGCGCCGTATGCCTCGACAGCGGCGGGGAAATTGCCCTGTTTGGTTTCGATGTCGCCCAAAATCATATTGGCGCGGGCGCATTTTTTGTTTGCGTCCAAGGCTTTCTGGACGTTGTAACGGGCGGCGTCAAGATTGGATTTGAACAGCGCGGTTTGGGCAAGTTCGCAATAAAACTGTGCAATTTCAAATTGGTAGGTCTGCTCGTCGTGGCTGAGGAGCTGCGCGGTTTCGATGGCTTTTTCCCAGTCGCGGTCTTGCTGGTAGATGCTGAGCAGGTGTTGACGGGCTTCGCGCGCCATGTTGCCTTCCTGCAAGCCGATGAAGATTTGTTCGGCACGGTCAACCAAGCCTGCGCTTTGGTAGTTTTGCGCGAGTTCGAACAATACCCGCGCGCGTTTTTCGTTGACGGTATCGGGCGAGTCGAGCAGGGCTTGGTGCATATTGATGGCTTTGTCGTTTTCGCCGCGCTGACGGTAGAGTTTGCCCAAGGTCAGGTTGAGGTCGTAAGACTGTGGCTGCTGGTCAATGACTTCCGCCAGTTCGCGGGCGGCACGGCCGCTGTTGCGGTCAACCAATGCGTCCAGACTTTTGTAAAAGCCGGCAGGCACGCTTTTCGCCTGTTTCAACACGGTTTTCATGTCGATACGGGCGGCAAACCAGCCCATGGCGAAGAAGACGGGCAAAAGGGTAATGGGCAGGAGGATGACCCACAATTCGTTGTCCATGTGATTCCTTTTTTAAGGCTTGGGCGTTTGTACGGGTTGTTTGGCAGGGGCAGTCGTTTGCGGTGCGGGTTGCTGCGGTACGGGGGCGGCAAGGTCTTTTTCGCCCAAATGCGCGTGTTTTTTGACTTCGGCACGCAGGCGGTTGTTTTCGCTGCGCAGCGCCAAAAGTCTGCCGAACAGGGCGAACATGCCGAACACGATGCCGATAACAAACGCACCGAAGAGGACGACAATCAGCGGTAAATCGGCTTTCTGACCGGGCAGGTAGTGGAAGGCGACGCTATCGGTATTGATGACGGCGAGCAGTAAAAACAATAATAAAATGATGACTTTGATAATGGTGTAAATCAGTTTCATGGATGTCTCCGGCGGTATGCCTGTCGGAAAGTTTTGAAAAGGTCGTCTGAAAATTCAATAGGCGGTCGATAGGGATTCCGTTTCCGAATCCGTTTGCCGCAGATGCGGCTTAGTTTAAACGATTTGGATTGTTTCGGATAGGATGTGCGGCAGTTTTCAGACGACCTTAGGCTTCATTATATAGTGGATTAACTTTAAACCAGTACGGCGTTGCCTCGCCTTAGCTCAAAGAGAACGATTCTCTAAGGTGCTGAAGCACCAAGTGAATCGGTTCCGTACTATCTGTACTGTCTGCGGCTTCGTCGCCTTGTCCTGATTTAAATTTAATCCACTATATGTATGTAGTACACGGTAGGCATGATTGCTGACAATTCGTATGCGTATAGGAATGGATGGTTTTCCGTATTTCGTTATCAGGCAAGGGCTTGGGCGAAAGCTGTTTGCGAAACAAGTATTCGGACTTGTCAAAACCATCCGTACAGGCGTATCTTTCAACTTTTAATATCTAAACAGAACCAAACAGAATAAGAAAGGCAATCACCATGAGCAGACCCGTACCCGCCGTGTTCGGCAGCGTCTTCCACGCCCAAATGCCCGTTATCGCCCACAAGGACGGCAAATGGCAGCCGACCGAATGGCAAACTTCCTCAGACCTCACCCTCGCGCCCGGCGCGCACGCCCTGCATTACGGCAGCGAATGCTTTGAAGGTTTAAAAGCCTTCCGTCAGGCAAACGGCAAAATTGTCTTGTTCCGCCCGACGGCAAACATCGCCCGTATGCAGCAAAGCGCAGATATTTTGCACCTGCCGCGCCCCGAAACCGAAGCCTATCTGAATGCCCTGATCGAATTGGTCAAACGCGCCGCCGAGGAAATTCCCGACGCGCCTGCCGCACTCTATCTGCGCCCGACGCTCATCGGTACCGACCCGGTTATCGGCAAAGCCGGTTCGCCGTCCGAAACTGCGCTGCTCTATATCCTCGCGTCTCCGGTCGGCGACTATTTCAAAGCCGGTTCGCCCGTGAAAATTTTGGTTGAAACCGAACACATCCGCTGCGCACCGCACATGGGCCGCGTCAAATGCGGCGGCAACTACGCCTCTGCCATGCCTTGGGTGCTGAAGGCAAAAGCCGAACACGGTGCAAACCAAGTCCTGTTTTGCCCGAACGGCGACGTACAGGAAACCGGCGCGTCCAACTTTATCCTGATTAAAGGCAACGAAATCATCACCAAACCGTTGACCGACGAATTCCTCCACGGCGTAACCCGCGATTCTGTGCTGACCGTCGCCAAAGACTTGGGCTACACCGTCAGCGAACGCAATTTCACCGTGGACGAACTCAAAGCCGCAGTCGAAGAGGGCGCGGAAGCGATTCTGACCGGCACCGCCGCCGTCATCTCGCCCGTAACCTCTTTTGTCATCGACGGCAAAGAAATCGAAGTGAAGAGCCAAGAACGCGGCTACGCTTTGCGCAAAGCCTTGACCGACATCCAATATGGTTTGGCGGAAGACAAACATGGCTGGTTGGTTGAAGTGTGCTGATTTGATTTCGTATTGATGTAATCGGTGAAAGGTTGTCTGAAAAGGATAAAATGCTTTTCAGACGACCTTTTTTATGGTTAATGGAAATAGAAAAATTCCTGCCAGCCATTATTTTTTTATCAGAGAAGTATGGCAGGTACAATGCTTTAATATTTTGGATTTCTGATGGCGGGGGTCGTCTGAACATACTGTTCGGATGATGGATTAATTTTAATCGGAAAGGTGTTTTTCTTGCCTTGTATCCATCATTGCAAAAGGGATAACGTTATATGGAAGAACCGCAAATACACCTACGACGCGATAAGCAGATCAGGCTGCATGACAAGCGGCGGCATGCCCCGCCGTTTTGGCAGGCAGACAGGCCGTATCTGCACGAACACCATATTTCCGATGCGCGCTTCCGCAGGCTGGGTTACATCATGGCGATGTTGGCGGGTGCGATCAATGCAGGCGGTTTCTTTGCGTTTGCACGCTACACGTCGCACGTTACCGGCTCGATGTCGCTGCTGGCGGACGCTGTTTATCTGCGCGAATGGATAAGAGCGATTGGTATATGGGGCTATCATCAGATAAAACACCATTTTGCCTTACCGTTTGCGTTGGTGTCGTTTGTGTCGGGGAGGGCAGAATCAGTCGGTTAGGATACGCGTTTGAAACTGAAATATATGTTGATAAGTTAAGTATGCAGCCGTTACACTAAGAAACTGGGCAGAGTTATAGTTATAATGAGATATGTACACAACTTCATTGCGTTGCCCTTGTGTAATGCGTAGAATATAAATCTAATTATTCATTGCGGTCGTTTGGATTATCTCAGGTCAAACGAAATTCAATCGCCGCAGTCTTAGCTATCATCCTGATTCAATCTGTTTTCAAGGGTTTGCGACTCTTGGAAACATCGTTGGAATACACTATCCGCTTTTCAGACGACCTTCGTTGTCGGAGCGGTATTTTTTAAAAGGAAATCTAAATGAAGCTCTTGAAATCCCTGACCGTTGCCGCATTGGCAATCCCCTTGGCTCTGACAGGCTGTGTAACCGACCCTGTAAGCGGACAACGCAACACCAGCAAAACCGCCATGTACGGCTTGGGCGGCGCGGCAGTGTGCGGCATCGTCGGCGCATTGACCCACGGCGGCAAAGGCGCGCGCAACTCTGCGTTGGCGTGTGGCGCGATTGGTGCGGGCGTAGGCGGCTACATGGACTATCAAGAGAAAAAACTGCGCGAGAACCTGAAAAACACCAACATCGAAGTGGAACGCCAAGGTAACCAAATCAAGCTGGTGATGCCTGAAAACGTTACCTTCGCAACAGGCAGTGCGGCATTGAGCGATCAGGCGCGAAATGCTTTGGCGACCGCCTCCGAAACGCTGGTGCAATACCCCGACACGACTTTGACGATTAACGGCCATACCGACAACACCGGCAACGATGCCATCAACGAGCCGCTGTCCCGCAACCGCGCGCTTGCCGTTGCCGACTACCTGCAATCGCGCGGCGTGAACGGCTCGCGTCTGACCACCGCCGGCTACGGTTCGCGCCATCCTATCGCGTCTAACGCCACAGCCGAAGGCCGCGCCCAAAACCGCCGCGTGGAAATTTTGATCAATCCCGACCAAAACGCCATCAAGGCGGCGCAACAGCAAATGTAAGAAGCTATCCGTCTGAGGATAAAGTTTAAAGGTCGTCTGAAACAAAATCAGGTTTCAGATGACCTTTTTATATGGAAGTAATGCGGGCCGGATGTCCGAATACCTCAAGACAATTTGAGGTCGGAGGCAATAATGAAATGGTGGAAACGCATGAAACAAAAAAAGGAGGCAATCCCCCACAGGATTGCCCCAATACCTCAAATCAGAGATTTACGCTTCACAAACAATACAGGCTTTCGCCTGCGGCTTTACCTGCACGGCTCAACTCCGTGCGGGTAAACTTTTGTTCCGAGAGATTGAGGCTCGGAACATCCGCTGCAAATCAAAGGATTTGCAGCTGAAAACCGGAGTATCAGATTTGCCGGTACGGCTGTAATTTGATGTAGCGAAATTTACTCGAAAAATTTGGGTTTGCCAAGTAGTTTACATTATTTTTTTATGAAAAATTAATATTTATAATATTTCAATATTTATTTAAAATTTAGAATATAATTTTTCTTAGTCAAATTTTTCATGAATATAAAATAAAAAAATTTATAATATTGAAATTATATTCTTTATGGATTAGACAATATAATTGATTCTTTTAAAATATTATTTTATAACACTCTGATTTTAAATTAAATTAAATTTTAATATATTAATCAAAATTTCGCATCATATTTATGTTTTACGGAAAACGCCCCGATTTTTCCTGTATTGAGCGTTTGATAGGCCAAAATACCCAGTTTATCCAAAGAGTTAATGTGAAAAATTCTCAATTGAAAATTTGTTACTATCGTTGTTAATTTTCGATTTAATAGAAATGATAAAAGCCCGAATATGACGGGCTTTGCTTTTTGTTGTAACTGTATGTAATTCAATAAAATCCCTGTTCGCCTTCGGGACGGGTTTTGAAGCGTTTGTGCAGCCAGAAATATTGTTCGGGATTTTCCCTTGCCCGCGCTTCGATAAAGTCGTTCATGCGTTGGGTGTCGGCTACAACGTCGTCTGAAGGGAAGTTTTCCCATGCCGGATAGAAACGCAGTGTAACAGTGTTGTCGGCATTGCGCGTAGGGATGGCAGGAATGACTTTGGCTTTCGTCATGCCGGCGATGCGGCTTAAGCCTGTAATCGTGGCGGTGGGGATACCGAAGAAGTTGACGAAGATGGAGTCGTTGCGGCCGAAATCTTGGTCGGGCAGGTAAAGGAAGGGGGCGTCGCTTTTGCGCAGTTGCTTGATAATCGCGCGCAGGCCTTCGGTGCGGCCGATGAGGAAGACGTTGTTGTAGCGGTGGCGGCCTTTGAGGATTTGTTCGTCCAACGCTTTGTTTTTTTGGTGCGAATACATGCTGGTCAGCGGCACGTACTGATTGAGGGTGTAAACCGCCATTTCAAATGCGGTGAAATGCGGATAAAGCAGGATGACTTTTTCGCCTGCCGCGAGCGCGTCGTCAAGATGGTGTTTGTCTTGATAATGCACGAGTTTGCGCAGCCTTTCGGCAGGCGCGTACCAATACAGGCCGTATTCGAGCATCAGCTTTGCCATGTGCTGAAAATGGCGTTTGAGCACGGCTTTGCGTTTGTCTTCGCTCCATTCGGGAAAGCATTTTCTAAGGTTGGTCTCGCCGACTTTTCGGCGCGGTTTGACGGCGTAATAGGCAAGGATGCCCACGGCGTCGGCGATTTTGTGTATGGCCTTGAAGGGCAGGAGCTGAATGAGGTAGAGGAGGAAAAAGGCGGCTTTCATGGCGGCTGTTGAGGAATGGGGCGGGAAAAAGGGAATTATAACGGAAAGGGCTGTTGTCTAGTCAGAGAGTAGGAGTCTGAGTAAACTTGTTTTGGCTAAACCTGCTACGCTCTTTTTCAGACGACCTTTTCACCATTGGAAGCGTCCCCGTCTGACTTTCATTCCGTTCGGATTCAACTGTGCGGCAAGTCCGTGGTTGCGCAGAGCGTGGGTCAGGGCGACGGCGAGTCCGTCGGCGGCATCGGATTGGGGCGTGCCGGAAAGGGAGAGCATTTGCACGACCATGTGCTGTACTTGTTCTTTCGCTGCCTTGCCTTTGCCTACAACGGCCTGTTTGACTTGCAGGGCGGTGTATTCGGATACGGGCAAGCCGTGCATGACCAATCCTGCCAATGCCGCGCCGCGCGCCTGTCCGAGCATGAGTGTGGAGGCAGGATTGACGTTGACGAATACCTGCTCCACGGCGGCCTGTTGCGGCTGGTAAGTTCGGACGATTTCATCGATATGGCGTACGATGACGGCGATGCGTTCCGACAGCGGCGCGTTCGGAGGGGTTTTGATGCAGCCGGAGGCGATGTAGAAATGCTCGCGGCCGCGGACGTCGATGACGCCAAAACCGGTTACGCGGCTGCCGGGGTCTATGCCCAGGATGCGGGTGGTTTGTGAAGCGGAAGTCATGATTATGCTGTTGAGGCGGTGAAACCAGGATTATAGTGAAATCAATATAAAACGGATATGGGATGCGATGTGTCTTTTCAGACGACGTTTTCACGATTTATGGTTTGTTTACGCAAGAGGGGCATATACTGGTTGGTCAAATTGGTTATCGCTATTCGGTTGTGTAAGAAATATTTGAAAGGAACGGACAGGATGAAACCCTTGTATATTTTGGTTGCGGCCTTGACGGCTTTGCCTGTGTTGGCGATGGCGGAAGTCCGCCTTTATGGCGAAATCAAAAGCGGCGTTGAAGCGTCGCGCATTAAATCGAGAGACAGTTCGGTATCACATAGCGGCATATATGATTCAGGCAGTTATATCGGTTTGCGCGGCTCGCTACCCATCGGTAGTGGGAATAATGTGTTGTTTCAGGCAGAACAGGATACGCCGGTAGGTTCGCGCAGCCTGTCGCGCACGGTTTGGCATAGTCCTTCCCCCCATTCGGGCAATATGGGAGACGATGCGGCAGGGCAGTTTGGGAAATATTGAATTTTTTGTCGTTCGTGTAATGAAAAGGTCGTCTGAAAACCGATTTGGGGGTTTCAGACGACCTTTGCCGTTTTGTTTAAGCTTCCTTGTTTAAACCCAGCTTTTCAGCAATTTTGTTCCACACGGCTTCCAGCGGAATGGCTTTGAGCAGGCGTTTTTTGCCGGATGTATTGATGCTGTCGGGGTGGGGTAGGTCGCCGAAATCACCCGCCCAAATAACCTCGGCATTGTCGGAATAGGGATGCCATCTGTCCAGCCATGAGGGACCGAACAGGGCGATTTGCGGTTTGTTCAGTGCAGCGGCGATGTGCATGGGGGCGGAATCTACGCCGATGAAGAGTTTGCAGCCGTCGATGGCGGCAGCCAGTTCGCGCAGGTTAAGGTTGCCCGACAGTATCCATAATTTACCGCCTTCGGGAATTTTGACGCGTTCTAAAACTGCATCGATCATTTGTTGTTCGGTTGCTGAGGGTGCGGCGGTTAAAACGACGTTTTGACCGTGGTTGAGCAGTAATTGGACGATGGCGGCGTTTTTGCCGTCTTCCCAGCATTTGAATTCCCAACGCGCGCCCGGGTGGAATAAGACATAATCCTCCCCGTTCCAGCCTTGTTTGTTCAGCTTGCTTTGCAAATTCGAGCGGGCATCTTCGCCGATTGCCATCATCACTTTTGCCGGCGGTGTTTCCTCAGGCCGGATAAGCGGTGGCAAAACGTTCATATGATATTCGGTAATGTGGCAGCCGCGTCCGGCTTCGGGGTTGAGGAAGTCGTGGCACCAACGCCAGAAAAAGTGGTTGCGTTTGATATGGCTGATGCCGACGCTGCATTGTGCGCAGAATTTGGCGAGTATTGCCGAGCGCCATTGGTCGGACAGGTTGAACGCCCAGTCGTACCTGCGCTTTTTCAGGCGCGAGAACAGCTTTTTCTCTTCGCATAGCTGGGTTTTCAACCCCTGCTTTTTCCAGGAGCGGTCTATGGTGAAGATTTCGGCAATTTCAGGATTGTCGCTGATGATGTCGGCGGTTTCCCGGTAAACCAGCATGTCGATTTCGCAATCGGGAAAGCGGGTCTTGAGGGCGTGGACGACGGGCGTGGCTAACAGGACGTCGCCGTGGTGGCGCAGCTTGATGACTAAAATACGTTTCGGTTGGGCCAGGGACATAGTTTGCTTTCGGCGGATGGATTTCGGTCTGCCTATTGTAAAACGAAACGGCACAATGGCGAACTGCCTTTTTATGGTCGGAAGGATGGTGTTCGGGGCAGTATCGTTGCACGATATGCGCTTGCCTTTCGGATACGATAGAATGCGGACAATTAATCCCTAGAATAGCGGGCGTACCGTTTTCAGACGACCTTTGTCCCGCGCATCTGCCATGAATACACTCAAACATATCGTCCTCATTGGTGTCGGGCTGATCGGCGGCTCGTTCGTGTTGGACTTGAAACGGCTCGGATTGGTCGATACGGTAACCGGCATCGATTTGGATCGCGACAACCTTGACCGTGCGCTTGAACGGCGCGTCATTGATCGCGCCTACACGCAAATCGACGCTTTGAGTATGCACGAAGCGGATTTGGCCGTTATCGCTACGCCTGTTTCCACATTTCCAGACATTTGCCGCACCGTCCGACCTTATTTGAACGCGCATACTGTGGTTACCGATGTGGGCAGTACCAAACAATCTGCCGTTCAGGCTTTCCGCAGCGTCCTGCCCGAACATTTGTCCCGTTGCATCGCAGCCCATCCGATTGCAGGCTCTGACAGGAGCGGTGCGCTTTCCGCACAGTTCGGATTGTTTCAGGACAGGAAGCTGGTGATCACGCCGCACGGGGAAGAAGATGAACAGGCCGCCGGCCTGGTTGAAAACCTGTGGCTGGCAGTCGGGGCGAAAACTTTCCGCATGAGCGCGGAAGAACACGATGCCGTTTTTGCCGCCGTTTCCCATATGCCGCATCTTGCCGCCTTTGCCTACGTCCACCAAATCGCCGATCATCCCGACGGTCGGCATTATCTTGAATTTGCCGCGACGGGCTTTCGTGATTTTACGCGCATCGCATCCAGTCATCCCGCCGTATGGACGGACATCTGCCTTGCCAACAAAAACAGCCTGTTGGATTTGATTGGCGGCCTGCGTACCCAGTTGTCCGAACTCGAACGCATCCTGTCCGAAGAAGACCGCGCCGCCCTTTACCGCTATTTTGCCGCTGCCAAACAAACCCGCGATGAATGGCTGGAGCAGCAATAGTAGGTTTGAAAGAGGCAGTTTCAGACAATCTCTGTATGAATAGATAATTAAACCGGGTCGTCTGAAAACAAAGCTTCGTTAAAACCCTTTATCCGAACAGGACAACTCTTGCTATAATTGCCCGATAGACACAATAAGCCCGCAAAGACACACCATGAGCCACACTCCGTTATTAGACACCATCCATCTGCCTGAAGATTTACGCATGCTGGATAAAAGCCTGCTGCCGCAGGTTGCTGCCGAATTGCGGGCATTCCTACTCGAATCCGTCGGTCAAACCGGCGGGCATTTCGCCAGCAATCTGGGCGCGGTCGAGCTGACCATCGCCCTGCACTATGTATACGACACGCCGGAAGACCATTTGGTTTGGGACGTCGGCCATCAAAGCTATCCGCACAAAATCCTCACCGGCCGCAAAAACCGGATGCACACCATGCGCCGCTACGGCGGCTTGGCGGGCTTCCCCAAGCGCAGCGAATCCGAATACGACGCGTTTGGCGTGGGCCATTCCTCCACCTCCATCGGCGCGGCTTTGGGCATGGCGGCGGCAGACAAGCTCTTGGGCAGCAACCGCCGCAGCGTCGCCATCATCGGCGATGGTGCGATGACGGCGGGGCAGGCGTTTGAAGCCTTGAACTGCGCGGGCGACATGGACGTGAACCTGCTGGTCATCCTCAACGACAACGAAATGTCGATTTCCCCCAACGTCGGCGCGCTACCGAAATACCTCGCCAGCAACGTCGTGCGCGATATGCGCGGCGTGTTGAGCACCATCAAGGCGCAATCGAGCAAGGTTTTGGACAAGCTGCCCGGCGCGATGGAGCTTGCCCAAAAAGTCGAGCACAAAATCAAAACGCTGGCGGGCGAAGCCGAACACGCCAAGCAGTCGCTGTCTTTGTTTGAAAACTTTGGTTTCCGCTACACCGGCCCCGTGGACGGACACAACGTCGAGCATCTGGTTGACGTATTGAAAGATTTGCGCAGCCGCAAAGGCCCGCAACTGCTGCACGTCATCACCAAAAAGGGCAACGGCTACAAACTCGCCGAAAACGACCCCGTCAAATACCACGCCGTTGCCAACCTGCCCAAAGACGTTTCAGACGACCTCAAAACTTCAACGTCGTCTGAAAAAGAAAACAAGCCTGCCGCCAAACCGACCTATACGCAAGTGTTCGGCAAATGGCTGTGCGACCAGGCGGCGGCAGATTCCCGATTGGCGGCGATTACCCCCGCCATGCGCGAGGGCAGCGGACTGGTCGAATTCGAACAACAATTCCCCGACCGCTATTTTGATGTCGGCATCGCCGAGCAGCACGCCGTTACCTTTGCCGGCGGGTTGGCTTGCGAAGGCATGAAGCCCGTCGTCGCCATTTATTCCACCTTCCTCCAGCGCGCCTACGACCAACTGGTGCACGACATCGCCCTGCAAAACCTGCCCGTTTTGTTTGCCGTCGACCGTGCGGGCATCGTCGGCGCAGACGGCCCGACCCATGCCGGTTTGTACGATTTGAGCTTCTTGCGCTGCGTGCCGAATATGATTGTCGCCGCGCCGAGCGATGAAAACGAATGCCGCCTGCTGCTTTCAACCTGCTATCAAGCAAACGCCCCCGCCGCCGTCCGCTATCCGCGCGGCACGGGAACAGGCTCGCCCGTTTCAGACGGCCTCGAAACCGTAGTCATCGGCAAAGGCGTCATCCGCCGCCAAGGCGAGAAAACCGCATTCATCGCCTTCGGCAGCATGGTCGCCCCCGCATTGACGGTTGCCGACAAACTGAACGCAACCGTCGCCGATATGCGCTTCGTCAAACCGATAGATGAGGAACTCATCATCCACCTCGCCCAAAGCCACGACTATATCGTTTCCGCCGAAGAAAACGCCGAACAAGGCGGTGCAGGCAGCGCGGTGCTGGAAGTATTGGCGAAACACGGCATCTGCAAACCCGTTTTGCTTTTGGGTGTTGCCGATACCGTAACCGAACACGGCGATCCGAAAAAACTTTTGGACGATTTGGGCTTGAGCGCCGACGCAATGGAAAAACGCATACGCGGATGGCTGCCGGCAGCTTGAATTAAAGCTGCTAGCAAATAACGCCGCGCCGTTGCAAGCAATGAATAAAGGTCGTCTGAAAACTGATTTTCAGACGACCTTTGTCCTGTTTTCGATACGGTTTATTTATCGGCGTATTGCGTGTGGACGGAAATGACGGCTGATGATGGTGCCGTATCAAAAACGAGGCGAACTGCCGTATCAAATAGAAAGCCTATGCCGTTGTTTCAAATTACACAGATAATGGTACAGGTATTTTTTGGGATATACCGTGAATCTTTATTCAGACGACCTGCTGATAGGTCGTCTGAACACGCAGATAGGAACTGATATGCAAAAAAACATCCGTGCCGCCGCCGTACAAATGATTTCGTCCACCGACCCCGATAACAACATTAACACCATGAAACGCCTCGTGCGCCAAGCAGCCGAACAAGGCGCGGATTGGGTGTTGCTGCCTGAATATTGGCCGCTGATGGGGTGCAAGGATACTGACAAACTGGCTTTCGCCGAACCTTTAGTCGGTAGCAATTTTAGCGAAACCCGCAGCGCTCGTTTTCAGACGACCTTGAGCGAGACGGCGGCGGAATACGGCGTGGTGCTGTTCGGCGGCACGATTCCGCTGCAAAGCCCCGACTTGGGCAAAGTGATGAACACGATGTTGGTGTACGACCGCGACGGCACGCAAATCGGGCTGTATCATAAAATGCACCTGTTTGGTTTTTCAGGTTTGGGCGAACGCTATGCCGAGGCGGACACCATCAGCGCGGGCGGCGATGTGCCGAAATTGGCTGCCGACGGCGTGCCGCTTGCCGCCGGAGTGTGCTACGACTTGCGCTTTCCCGAGTTTTTCCGCGCCCAGCAGCCGTTTGACGTTTTGCTGCTGCCTGCCGCCTTCACTTACACGACAGGCAAGGCGCATTGGGAATTGCTGCTGCGCGCCCGAGCGGTGGAAAACCAATGCTACGTCATCGCTTCGGCGCAAGGCGGCGAACACGAAAGCGGCAGGCGCACGTTCGGTCATAGCATGATTATCGATCCGTGGGGCGAAATCTTGGACATATTGCCCGAAGGCGAAGGCATCGTCATTGCCGATTTGGACGCTGCGAGGCTGCAAAGTGTACGCACCAGACTGCCCGCTTTGAAGCACAGGTTGTTGTGAAGATGATTAAAGCGGAATTCAAGCTTGCTGATCTAGCATGACTGTTTGATTGCTCAGCTAAAAAAGGTCGTCTGAAAACGGTTTCCATTTTTTGAAACGGTATTTTCAGACGACCTTTGCGTTTGGCTAAACGGATAGCGTGTTACGCCAGCCCGTTTTGTTGCGCGTCTTGCAGGCGGGCTTCAAAGTTGCTCAGATTGACGCCTGCTTGTTGTGCGGCAGCGACGACTTCGGCGACGCTTGCGCCGTTTTGTACCTGATGATAGCCCCAGAGCAGTGAGCAGCGGGTGCCGGTGCGGCAGTAGGCGAGGACGGGTTGGGGAACGCTTTTGAGCAGGTTTTGGAAAGCGGCGACATCGGCGGCGTTGATGGCGGGTGCGACGACGGGCTGATGGTGGTGTTCACGGATGTCTGCGGCTTCAAGCCAGCTTTCTACTTGTTTGAACGTCACTTGGTTTTCTTCTTCGCCGTCGGGACGGTTGCAGATGACGGTTTGGATGCCGAGTTTGGCGGCTTCTTGTACGTCGGCTTCGGTCAGTTGCGGGGCGATGTAGAGGTTGTCGGCAAGTTTTTGGATGGACATGGGTTTTCCTTTCTGTAAGTGATTTTCAGACGACCTCAATCTGGTATTTGAGGTCGTCTGAAAATCAGGCTCGGTCATTATAAAGCCAGTTTTCAAATAATTCGCGGTCGGTGATGTAGAGGACGGCAGTGTCGGCTTCGGCGGCTTGGACGGTAATGTCGGCGACGTACAGGATGCCGGTGCGGAAGTAGTGGAGGCGGGTGGTGTAGCCGATGGGGAGCTGCGCCCACTGTGCGGCAAGGTCGGTGCAGGCGTAGCCGTCGATGGCGATGATTTTGTCCTGCGGGCAGAGGGCGGCGTTTTCTGCGCTGCCGCCGTTGAATACGTGGGTCAGGGTGGCGTGGTCGCTGTTTTGTTTGAACCTTGCGCCGAAGTCGGATGCGGGGGCGGGCGTTTCGGTTGGCGGTTCGGACAGGAACGCGCCACCGTGTCCACGCGGCTGTGCCTGCCATTGCAGTCCGATGCCTATGGTGGCGAGGAGTTCGGCAAGGGGCAGGTCTGAGGTGGTGTAGAGGGTCGTCTGAAAAAAGTCTTCGAGGTACAGGCCGGTAAACGCCTGGCAACGGGCTTGCCATTGTTTTTCGGGGATGCCTTGTCGGGTGTCCAGCCAATCGCGGTAGTGTTGCTGCATGACGCTGTCGAGGGTGTGTCGCCCGCTGCTTTTACTGCGGATGGCGAGGTCGAGGCAGAGGGCAGCGAGCGCGCCTTTTTGGTAGTAACTGACGATGGCGTTGGGGCTGTTTTCGTCTTGTTTGTAGAATTTGTTCCAAGCGGTGAAGCTGGATTCGGCTAGGCTTTGTTTCAGACGACCTTTGGTTTGCTGAACGCGGGTGATGCTTTGGGCGAGCAGGCGCAGGTAGGCTTCGGGGGCGATGGTGCGGCTGCGGGCGAGGAAGAGGTCGTCGTAGTAGGAGGTGATGCCTTCAAACGCCCAGAGTTGCTCGGTGTAGTTTTCGCGGTCGAGGTCGTAGGGGGCGAAGGCGGCGGGCTTGATGGATTTGACGTTCCAAGCGTGGAAGTATTCGTGTGAGAACAATCCGAGCAGTTGGGTGTAGGCGTCGTTGGCATCGGTCATGCCGTGCGGCGGCAGGCTGTGGCGGTCGGCGAGCAGGGCGGTGCTGCTGATGTGTTCCAGTCCGCCGTAGATGTTGTCGCCGACGTGGAGCAGGAAAAGGTAATGCGTGAACGGGGCAAGGGAGGGGAACATGGCCAGTTCGGTTTCGCAGATTGTGCGGATGTCTGACACGAGGCGGTCGCGGTCGAAATCGGGATAGTGGCCGCTTAAGGCGATGCGGTGCGGTATGCCGCCGGCTTCGAAATCGAGAAATTCGATGTTGCCCAGTTCGACAGGGTGGTCGATTAAGTCGTGGTAGGAGGTCGTCTGAAAACTGTGGACGTCGGTTTGGGGTAGGGTGGTGGCAATCCGCCATGTTTTCGGCAGGATGGGGAATTCGATTTGGTGTGTGCTGTTTTCTTGTCCGTTTACCTGCAAAAAGAGGCATGCACCGTCAAAGAACCCGCGTTCGGCAGTCAGAAACGAGCCGCGGACGGACAGGTCGTAGGCGTAAACGGTGTAGTAAATTTCCCACTCTCCGGACTGTGGGGCAGTGCGCCATCGGTTTTTTTTGACTTGGGTCAGATGGGTATATTCGCCATTGCAAAAGGCGCGGATGGTGGTGATGTGGCGCGAGAAATCTCGTATCAGATAGCTGCCGGGAACCCAGTTTGGGAGACTGATTTCTGTTTCCAAATCATGTTCTTGTCGGAATGTTAGGCGGATGTGCCACTCGTGGGCGAGCGGGTTGGGGGTGATTTTGTAATTAATCATGACTATTGGTTTATTTGTTAATTCTTATGGTTGAAAGGGTGTATTATGCAATTTAATTTATATCAATAAAGTCGAAGTCTCATGCAAAAGGCGGCTAAACTAAAAAGGATGAGTTGAAAAATAAAATAATACTATTGGAGGGGTTTTTAAATAACGTTATGATTATAAGTTAAAAAATATAAAAAATCGATCGTACGGCTATATGGTGGGAAATGTAATTCCGCTTGGCTAGGCTAGTCTTATATGTTAAATTTAGAAAAATTTAAACTTAGCTCTTGTTGCGTTTTTTCAAAATGCATACGGCAAAGTGAGATAAAAAATTTTTATTCCCATAATTCATGGAGACTCTCATGGACACACAAACTTATAACTACAAGGTGGTGCGCCAGTTCGCCATCATGACCGTAGTTTGGGGTATTGTGGGTATGTTGGTCGGCGTCATTGTCGCTGCCCAATTGTTCGCCCCTTCCCTTGATTTATCAGATGTCGGCCCCTGGTTCCACTTCGGCCGCCTGCGTCCGTTGCACACCAACGCGGTAATTTTTGCGTTCGGGGGTTGCGGTCTGATGGGTACATCATACTACGTTGTTCAGCGCACCTGTAATGCACGTCTGTTTGGCGGTTGGTTGCCGGCATTTACCTTCTGGGGCTGGCAGGCAGTTATCGTTGCGGCAATCGTCAGCCTGCCTTTGGGTTATACCCAAGCTAAAGAGTATGCCGAATTGGAATGGCCTATCGACATCCTGATCGCTTTGGTTTGGATTGCTTACGCCATCGTATTCTTCGGTACGATTGCCAAACGTAAAATCAAACATATCTACGTTGCCAACTGGTTCTACGGCGGTTTCATTTTGGCCGTCGCCCTGTTGCACATCGTCAATAACCTGAGCATTCCTGCGGGCTTCATGAAATCCTATCCGGTTTATGCGGGTGCAATCGATGCTATGGTTCAATGGTGGTATGGTCATAATGCCGTAGGTTTCTTCCTGACTGCAGGCTTCTTGGGTATGATGTACTATTTCGTGCCGAAACAAGCAGGTCGTCCGATTTATTCTTACCGCCTGTCCGTCGTCCACTTCTGGGCTTTGATTTTCACCTATATGTGGGCAGGTTCCCACCACTTGCACTATACCGCTCTGCCTGATTGGACTCAGTCCTTGGGTATGGTGTTGTCCCTGATTCTGTTCGCACCCTCTTGGGGCGGTATGATCAACGGTATCATGACCTTGTCCGGCGCATGGGACAAACTGCGTACCGACCCTATCTTGAAATTCTTGATCGTTTCTCTTTCCTTTTACGGTATGTCCACCTTCGAAGGTCCGATGATGTCTATCAAAACCGTCAACGCTTTGAGCCACTACACTGACTGGACTGTCGCACACGTCCATGCCGGCGCATTGGGATGGGTGGGTTTTGTAACGATTGGTTCTGTGTACTACATGATTCCCCGCCTGTTCGGCAAAAATGAAATGTACAGTACCAAATTGGTGGAAGCGCACTTCTGGATCGCGACCATCGGTGTGGTGCTGTATATAGCCGCTATGTGGATTGCCGGTGTATTGCAAGGACTGATGTGGGGTTCTTTGAATGACGACGGTACTTTGACTTACTCTTTCGTAGAGTCAGTGAAGCGTACTATGCCTTACTATATGATTCGTTTTACCGGCGGCCTGCTGTACCTGAGCGGTATGTGCATCATGGCATACAACGTTTACCGTACGGCCATCAGTGGCAAAGCGGTTGACGCCGAGATTCCTGCGGTGTCTCAAACCCAGCACCACTAAAAACATAAGAAAAGGCTACCAAAATGAAATTACAACAATTAGCTGAAGAAAAAGTCGGCGTCCTGATTGTATTTACCCTGCTTGTAGTCAGCGTAGGCCTGTTGGTTGAAGCAGTGCCGCTGTTCTTTACTAAAGCTGTTACCAAGCCTATTGAAGGTGTGAAACCTTATAACGCTTTGCAAGTGGCCGGTCGCGACATCTATATCCGTGAGGGTTGTTACAACTGCCACTCTCAAATGATCCGTCCGTTCCGTGCGGAAACCGAACGTTACGGCCACTACTCCGTTGCCGGCGAGTCTGTTTATGACCATCCGTTCCAATGGGGTTCCAAACGTACCGGTCCGGACTTGGCACGTGTCGGCGGCCGCTATTCCGACGAATGGCACCGCATCCACCTGCTGAATCCGCGCGACGTTGTGCCGGAGTCCAATATGCCCGCTTTCCCATGGCTTGCCCGCAACAAAGTCGATGCCGAAGCAACCGTGGCGCATATGAAAGCCCTGCGTAAAGTCGGTACGCCTTACAGCGACGAAGAGATTGCCAAAGCGCCTGAAGCCTTGGAAAACAAATCGGAGCTGGATGCGGTGATTGCATACCTGCAAGGCTTAGGCTTGGCATTGAAAAACGTAAGGTAACATCATGGACGTAAACTGGGCCCGCTCGCTCTTTACTGTTTGGGTTTTTATCAGCTTTATCTTAGTGCTTTATATCGTTTTCAACCGACGCAATAAAAAGAACTACGATGATGCTGCCAACAGTATTTTCGAAAATGATGATAAAGAGTCGTCTGAAAAAGACGGGCGATAACAGTTTAGTCCGTGATCACGGAGCAAAAGAATGAACACAACATCCCAATTTACCAGCAATTTCTGGAATATATACATTGCAGTCATCGTCGTGCTCAGTTTTATCGGCTTGGCATGGCTGCTGCTTTCCCAAAACGTTGTGAAGCGTCCTAAAAAGGGCGAAGAAGTCAAAACGACAGGTCATCAATGGGACGGTATCGAAGAATATAACAACCCGTTGCCACGCTGGTGGTTTTGGCTGTATGTTTTTGTCTGGCTGTTCGGTATCGGCTATCTGGTCATGTACCCGGGTTTAGGCGATTATAAAGGCCAGTGGAAATGGAGCAGCCGTGGACAATATGATCAGGAAATGGCTAAAGCAGACCAGAAGTACGGCAAAGTTTATGCTAAGTTTGCCAATATGCCGATTGAACAAGTGGCAAAAAATCCTGAAGCACACGCCATCGGTCAAAACCTCTTCAATACCTACTGTATCCAATGTCACGGTTCTGATGCTAAAGGTTCCAAAGGCTTCCCGAATTTGACCGACAACGATTGGTTGTGGGGTGGCGAACCTGAGAAAATCCATGAGACCATTGAAAAAGGCCGTACGGCGACGATGCCGGCATGGGGTCCTGCTTTGGGTGAAGAGCGGGTAAAAGATGTGGCAAACTATGTCATGTCCTTATCCAAATCCAAAGATCAATACGATGAAGAACGTGCCGCACGCGGTAAAGTATTGTTCAGTGGTCCACCGGCAAACTGCTTTACCTGTCACGGCGACAAAGGTCAAGGTATCCAAGGACTGGGTCCGAACCTGACCGACAACGTATGGCTGTGGGGCGGTACTCAAAAATCGATTATAGAAACCATCACCAACGGCCGACACAGTCAAATGCCGGCTTGGGGTCGTTTCTTGGATAAAGACAAACTCCACATCATGACTGCGTATGTATGGGGTCTGTCCAATAAAGACGGCAAAGCGCCCGTGAAAAAAGCCGAAACTGCTCCCGCACCGGCCCCTGCTTCTGCTGCCGCATCATCCGCTGACGTTTCATCTGCGTCCGCACCTGCACAAGCTGAAAAAGCGGCTTCAGCAGCTGATGCAAAAGCGGCCGCTCCTGCCGAAGCCAAGCCGGCAGAAAAAGCAGATGCTTCTTCTGCCAAAGTGGACGGTAAAGCCGTTTTTGAAGCCAACTGTAAAATGTGTCACGGCGGTACCATCCCCGGTGCTCCAGGCATAGGTAAGAAAGACGAGTGGGCTCCGCGTATCAAACAAGGTAAGGATACCCTGCACAAACACGCGCTCGAAGGCTTTAACTCCATGCCTGCCAAAGGCGGTAACACAAGCCTGAGTGATGACGAAGTCAAAGCAGCGGTTGACTATATGGCCAACCAATCCGGCGCTAAATTCTAAACCGTAGAAATTAAAACGCACCTTTTCATAAGGTGCGTTTTTTTATGGTCAAGCCATCTGTTTTCATAGCAATTTAATTTCTGTCTTTATCTTATAGTGGATTAAATTCAAACCAGTACGGCGTTGCCTCGCCTTGCCGTACTATCTGTACTGTCTGCGGCTTCGTCGCTTTGTCCTGATTTAAATTTAATCCACTATAAATGTGTATGAAATACAGGGAACAGCTTATGGTTTGCTATGGGTCGCAAAGTAACTAATGAAACTATTGAGACATATTAGGGATAATGTCCTGCACCCAAAATACAGGATTTTTCTGCCCCTGTCGCATGGTGCGGACTGCTTGGAATTTTATTCATCCAACAGGCCGCAAGCCAGCCGAAGGCAGCGGCTTCGACCCATTGCGGATCAAGATTGAGTGCTGCTGTACTATGTAATTTCGTGGTAGAGGAAAAAAGTTGGTGCAAATCTTCCATTAAAACAGGATTGCGGATACCACCGCCACAAACATAAAGATTGCAAACATCAGGAGCGGCAGAGATGGTTGCATCATAAATCGTTTGGGCAGTAAACCTGAGTAACGTTCGCAAAATGTCTTCCGGTTTTTCACCACCTTTCAGACGACCTTTCAACCAATCCAATGAAAATAATTCACGCCCGGTACTTTTGGGGTATGGGGAGGAAAAATATGGGTGGTCGAGCAGGCGGGTTAGCAGTTCGGGTAAAACGGTTCCTGTTGCCGCAATCAAGCCGTCTTTGTCATAAGGACGTTGCCAAATGGCTTGCATCCATGCGTCAGACAGCATATTGCCCGGGCCGGTATCAAAGCCGAATGCCGGAGAGGAATTTGGTAGGACGCTGATGTTGGAAATACCGCCGATATTCAAAACAACGCGTGTCTCGGAGTCGCTTTGGAACAAGGCTTGATGGAATGCGGGGACAAGAGGGGCGCCTTGTCCGCCTGCCGCTAAATCCCTGCTGCGGAAATCGCCGATGGTAAAGATACCGGTCAGATGTGCCAAAAGCGGTAGATCGGCGAGTTGTATGCTGTATCCTGCTTCGGGGGCATGGCGGACAGTCTGCCCGTGGCAGCCAACGGCGGCAATATCGTAGGCTTGCAGGTTGGTTTGTTTTAGCAGTAAAGAAACCGTATCTGCGTAAAGGCAGCTTAGTTTTTGAGATAGCAGCATACTGAGATGCAGTTCGTTATTGCCGATATTTTGCAAATCCAGCAATTCATGCCTAAGGTCGTCTGAATAGGGGATGAATGCGTGGGAAACGGCTTTCAGCCATCGACTGCCTTCCATGCGGATTAAAACTGCGTCCGCACCGTCCATGCTGGTGCCGGACATAATGCCGATATAGTTTCGGATATTCATAAAATTGTGATTTTGAAGTAGGCAAAAAGAAACATTGTAACGCTGTTTTAGATTTTATTTGGATTCAGGATTGGAGAAGATAAAGAAATATTTCAAGAAAGATTGTAAAAAGGTTACAATTAGGTCGAGATTCCGAATCTGCCAACTTTCGTATTTCCAAAGGAAAACTTCCATGGCTCAAACTCAATCGAGTGCGAACTTGAAGCTTATTAACGCCGCTTTTGCCGCTATGCTGGTGGGCATGGTCGGCTATTTTATTTATTGGGGTCTGGGATATACCCATTACAACAATCCTATACTTTTCATCATTGCCACGATGTTCGGCGTATTTATGGCATTTAATGTCGGTGGCAACGATATTGCCAACTCGTTCGGAACCAGTGTCGGCTCCGGCACGTTGACCATCCCGCAGGCACTCTTGATTGCCGCTGTATTTGAAGTCAGCGGAGCCGTTATAGCGGGTGGCGAGGTTACAGATACCATCCGTAAAGGTATTGTCGATTTGAACGGGTTGGATTTGCAACCCATGCAATTCGTCTTCATTATGATGTCAGCCCTTTTGGCAGCGGCATTATGGCTTTTGTTTGCTTCGCGTAAGGGGCTGCCGGTGTCGACTACCCACGCCATTATCGGCGGTATTGTCGGCAGTGCGTTGTGTATGGCGTTTATGCACAAAATTGATGCGGGTACGCTTATCCAATGGGGTAAGCTTGGAGAGATTGCCCTTTCATGGGTATTATCCCCGATGTTGGGTGGGTTGGTTTCCTACCTCGTTTTCTCCCGTATTAAGAAAAACGTATTAGACTACAACGACTGGGCAGAAGGAACGCTTAAAACCATCAAGCAGGAAAAGAAGTCATACAAAGAGCAGCACCGTCTTTTCTTTGAAGCCCTTAGTGAAACTGAAAAAGTCGAATATGCAACCAAAGTAGCGCACGATGCGCAAATTTACGACGAACCCGATTTCGAACCTTCCGAATTACAGTCTGACTATTATCGCGGGCTGTATGAATTGGATAACCGGAAAAACAATGTCGATTCCTATAAAGCCCTTCATTCCTGGGTTCCCTTTATCGGCTCGATAGGCGGTATGATGATTGCTGCAATGCTGATTTTCAAAGGATTGAACAACTTGCATTTGGGCATGAGCAATGTCAACAGTTTCCTGATTATCTTCATGGTCGGCGCGGCGATTTGGATGGCGACATTCGTATTCGCCAAAAGTCTCAAACGAAAAGACCTTGGCAAATCAACCTTTCAAATGTTTTCTTGGATGCAGGTTTTTACCGCATGCGGCTTTGCATTCAGCCACGGCGCAAATGATATTGCCAATGCCATCGGACCGTTTGCCGCCATTATGGATGCATTGCGTACCAACAGCATTACCGCGCAAAATGCCGTCCCGCCTATCGCTATGTTGACCTTTGGTATCGCATTGATTGTCGGGTTATGGTTTGTCGGTAAAGAGGTTATCAAGACCGTCGGGACCAGTCTGGCGGAAATGCATCCCGCTTCGGGTTTTGCGGCCGAGCTTTCCGCTGCCGCCGTTGTGATGGGTGCATCATTCATGGGATTGCCTGTATCGAGTACCCATATCCTGGTCGGAGCGGTTTTGGGGATCGGCTTGGTTAACCGCAATGCCAACTGGAAACTGATGAAACCCATCGGTTTGGCATGGGTAATTACCTTGCCCGCAGCCGCAGTTTTGTCTGTGATCTCTTATTTGGTGTTGCAGGCGGTTTTCTAACTGTTTCGAAAGTCGAAAGGTCGTCTGAAAAATAATTAAGTTTTAAACCAGTCTCCAAATATTGGATACTCATAAAAGCTTACTCAGATGCCCTGTACAAGCTGAGTTCTGCGTGCTACAGAACTCAGTTTTTTCAATGTCAAACTACACCGCTCCTGATTGTTGTAATCCATACAATCATCTATTTACTTCATCAATCGTGTTACTTTTTTGGTTCCAACCCAATATTGCGGCAATGCGCCTTTTTCCGTAGTGCCCTTTATGCTGTTCATAGATTTCGGCGATATGTCTATATAAAATACCAACAGAGTAGGAATCATCAAAGCTTCCGATGCCAAGATGAATCCCCATAAAGGCGAGCGCAGCTCGCCGTTTCTGCTCAAGACATAACGCATCACACGGCTCAAAATCAGCCACTTTATGACGGTAACCATCACGGCAAAGACAAAGACGGCAGTGCTGACGTCGAGCAAGATCGACATATCTGGCGCATTAATTATGCCAAACAGCAGAAAATCGCCAAAATGACAGGCAGCGTATAGAAATAATCAGCAGGATTTTTATAGAGCAGACGCAGAATATCCCAGATATCGATAAGAAAAGAATAAAGCATTGAATGACGGGTGGTTCGATAAAAAATAGAAGGCTGGATTTTAGCTGAAAATATAAGATCTAATAAATACAGACGGTGTGATATGAATTGTCGCCACCTGCGAATATCCGCTAGAATACGCGCTTTATGGAAGGTCGTCTGAAAAGGATTCAATATGGCAAAAGCAAAAGGCGGTTTGGGCCGCGGTTTAGATTCCCTGATTTCCAACGGCGTGGACAACAGCAGCAGCGACCGCCTGACTACCGTCGCCATCAACGACATCCAACCCGGCCGTTATCAGGCGCGGGTACAGATGGACGACGAAGCCTTGCAGGAGCTGGCGGATTCGATTAAAGCGCAAGGCGTTATCCAGCCGGTCATCGTGCGCGAACACGGCCTTTCCCAATACGAATTGATTGCCGGCGAACGCCGCTGGCGCGCATCCCAACTCGCCGGACTGACCGAGATTCCGGTCGTCATCAAAACCATCAGCGACGAAACTGCGCTGGCAATGGGTTTGATTGAAAACCTGCAACGCGAAAACTTAAACCCGATTGAAGAAGCGCAAGGTTTGAAACGCCTCGCCGACGAGTTCGGACTGGCTCATGAAACCATCGCCAAGGCAGTCGGCAAAAGCCGCAGTGCCATTTCCAACAGCCTGCGCCTGTTGAGCCTGCCCGAGCCGGTCCAAGAAATGCTCTACCACCGCCATCTTGAAATGGGACACGCTCGCGCCCTGCTGACCCTGCCCGTGGTCGAGCAGCTTGAATTGGCGCAAAAAGCAGTAAAAAACGGTTGGTCGGTGCGCGAAGTCGAACGCCGCAGCCAAATCGCCCATCAAACCAAACAGGAAATCAAAAAAACCATCAGCCCCGATATACGTCGTCTGAACGACGTGTTGACCGAAAGACTGGGCGTTAATGCGGAAGTCAAAACCACCAATCACAAAAAAGGCAAAATCGTCCTCCACTTCGATACGCCGGAAACATTTGAGTATTTACTGAAACAATTGGGCATTGATTATCAGATGTAAATTAGGTTGTGCGGAAAATTTAGAATTAAGGTCATCTGAAAACTTATTCTCCGGTTTTCAGATGACTTTTTTATTGAAATAAAATTACTGGGCAATGGCTGTAATTTAATGTAATTTGTGATATGATTGAAAATTGTAGTGTAGAAGTTGGGAATGTGGTAGGGGTTATTATTTGACAAAGATTAACTATCCCTTGACGTGTATAGGCTTCTTCATTATATTCTAGTATCGCTGCTTGGCCATTTCGTTGTAGCTTCTAAATTTGCATGAATCAGATTTTAGTTTATCAAGTTGTTGTTTTATTAATTATTTCTGCATTAAGTGCTGTTTTTGCAGGTTTGAATGGATTTTGGTCATCTGTCGTAGGCGGGATTTGTTATTTAGTCCCGTCTTCTATTGCAGTTTTACTTTTAAAACTTTCTAAGTGCAACCCTTTGTATCATGGTAAGGTTTTCATTATTGGGGAAGTTTTAAAAGTAGTGCTGTCGCTGGTGATGATGCTTGCCGTATTCATGGTTTGGTATCAGTCTTTAATATTCTTTCCGTTCTTGTTCGGATTGCTCGGTGTCAGTCATTTGGTTTTTTTATTAGTATTGTTGAGAGTGAAGCATTATGGCAGGTGAAACAACAATGACCGCTGCCGACTACATCAAGCACCATTTGCAAAGCTTGACCAGTCTGTCGGATGTTGCCCAAGGACAAGGCCTGAAAAATATTGCCGATTTTTCGTTTATCAATCTTGATGCGATTTTTTTTGCTGTTTTGTTAGGCGTAATCGGAAGTTTCCTGCTTTGGCGTGGCGCTAAGAAAGCAACTGCAGGCGTGCCCGGACGTTTTCAGGCTGCTGTAGAGATTTTGTTTGAGTTTGTGGATAATATGTGCAAGAGCATTATTCACAACGAACAATCACGAAAAGCCGTTGCCCCGTTAGGCTTGACGCTGTTTGTATGGATTTTCCTGATGAATGCCATGGATATGTTGCCGGTAGATTTGCTGCCGTGGCTGTGGCAAAACGCTACCGGTAACCATCATGCATTGTTGCGCATTGTGCCGACTGCGGATTTGAATACCACGTTGGCGTTGGCTATCGGAGTCTTGTTAATTTGTATTTATTACAATATCAAAATCAAAGGTGTTCGTGGTTGGATTCATGAGTTGTTTACTGCCCCGTTCGGCGCCATGCTTGCTCCCGTCAACTTCTTTTTGAATCTGGTCGAATTCCTCTCTAAAACCGTTTCTCATGGGATGCGGTTGTTCGGTAATATGTATGCCGGCGAGCTGGTATTCCTTCTGATTGCTTTACTGGGTGGTGCCTGGGCAACATCTGGAAGCGTTGAAGTGTTGGATCCAGTTCTGTTTGGTTTTCACATTCTTGCCGGATTGGCATGGGCGATTTTCCATATTTTGGTGATTACCCTGCAGGCATTTATCTTTATGGCTTTAGCGTTTGTCTATATCGGACAAGCTCATGATGCCCACTAAATTTTCTAGGTGGTTTTATTTTTGTTTGTAGTTATTTGTAGTTTAACCTTTGTTTTTTTAAGGAGTTTAAAATGGGTTTGATTGCTATTGCATGTGGTTTGATCGTTGCATTGGGTGCATTGGGTGCCTCTATCGGTATCGCAATGGTAGGTTCTAAATATTTAGAATCTTCTGCTCGCCAACCCGAGTTGATTGGCCCTCTGCAAACTAAGTTGTTCCTGATAGCCGGTCTGATTGATGCTGCGTTCCTGATTGGTGTGGCTATTGCACTGTTGTTCGCCTTTGTTAACCCGTTTGCAGGTGCATAATCAAACGGCGTGATCCGTCTAGGTACAGACTTTGGTCTGTTTGATTAACACTAGTACGAAGGTTAACTAACGTGAATATTAATGCAACCTTATTCGCTCAAATCATCGTCTTTTTCGGTTTGGTTTGGTTTACCATGAAATTTGTGTGGCCGCCGATCGCAAAAGCATTGGATGAGCGTGCCGCAAAAATTGCCGAAGGCTTGGCTGCAGCCGAGCGCGGTAAGAGCGATTTTGAACAGGCAGAGAAGAAAGTTGCAGAACTCTTGGCTGAAGGGCGTAACCAAGTTTCCGAAATGGTAGCTAACGCCGAAAAACGTGCCGCCAAAATCGTAGAAGAAGCGAAAGAACAAGCTTCTGTCGAGGCAGTGCGGATTACAGCACAAGCTAAAGCCGATGCCCAGCAAGAAATGAATCGTGCACGCGAAGTTTTGCGTGAACAGGTTGCTGCGTTGGCGGTTAAAGGTGCCGAGTCTATTTTGCGCAGTGAAGTTGATACTTCAAAACACGCGCAGCTGCTCAGTGCTTTAAAACAGGAGCTGTAATCTTATGGCTGAGTTCGCAACGATTGCCAGACCTTATGCGAAAGCATTGTTTAATCTGGCGCAGGAAAAAAACCAAATTGAGTCTTGGTTGGGCGGACTGGAAGAATTAGCCGCGGTTGTTCAAAATCAGAAAGTGATTTCTTTGATCGAGCAACCTGAAACAAATACTTCTGAAAAGGTGAATTTGCTTGCCAAACTCGTTGAGTTAAAAAGTAATGAATTGAAAAATTTCATTACTGTTTTGGCAGAGCAAAAACGTTTGCCAGTATTGCCTGAAATCTATGCTCAATATCAAGCTTTAACCTTGTCATTCAATCATACTAAGTCCGCTGTAATTTACAGTGCTTATCCATTGACTGAAGAACAACTGGCTGAGTTGGCTGAAATATTGAAAAAACGCTTTGACAGTAAGTTGCGGATTACAACTGAAGTTGCGCCTGAATTAATTGGCGGTGTCAAAGTTGAAGTGGGTGACCAGGTCTTGGATTTGTCGGTGCAGGGTAAATTGAATGCCCTGTATGCGACTATGACAAATTAGGAGAGTTTTCATGCAGCTTAATCCTGCTGAAATTAGCGATTTGATTAAAGCTAAAATTGAAAATCTGTCTGGAAATACAGAAGTACGTACCCGTGGTACGGTTATTTCTGTAACAGACGGTATTGTTCGTATTCATGGCTTGTCAGACGCAATGCAAGGTGAGATGCTCGAATTCCCGGGTAACACTTTCGGTTTGGCGATGAACTTGGAGCGCGACTCCGTCGGCGCCGTAGTGTTGGGTGAATACGAACATATTAAAGAAGGCGACACAGTTACTTGTACCGGCCGTATTTTGGAAGTACCTGTCGGCCGTGAGTTGGTTGGTCGCGTTGTAGATGCGCTGGGTCGCCCGATTGATGGTAAAGGCCCGATCAACACATCTTCCACAGCGCCAATTGAAAAAATTGCACCGGGTGTGATTGCCCGTAAATCAGTTGACCAGCCTATGCAAACCGGTCTGAAGGCCATTGACTCAATGGTTCCGATTGGTCGCGGTCAACGTGAGCTGATCATTGGTGACCGTCAAACAGGTAAAACAGCCGTAGCATTGGATGCTATTGTCAACCAAAAAGGTACAGGCGTTATCTGTATTTATGTTGCAATCGGTCAAAAAGCATCTTCTATTGCCAATGTAGTACGAAAATTGGAAGAGCATGGCGCAATGGAACACACTATTGTGGTTGCGGCGACTGCATCTGAAGCTGCGGCTCTGCAATATATTGCACCTTATGCAGGTTGTACGATGGGCGAGTTTTTCCGCGACCGCGGTGAAGACGCATTGATTGTATATGATGACTTGTCCAAACAAGCTGTTGCTTACCGTCAAATTTCCCTGTTGCTGCGCCGTCCTCCCGGTCGCGAAGCCTATCCTGGCGACGTTTTCTATCTGCACTCCCGCTTGTTGGAGCGTGCTGCCCGTGTAAATGAGCACGAAGTTGAAAAACTGACTAATGGCGAAGTGAAGGGCAAAACAGGCTCTCTGACTGCATTGCCGATTATTGAAACGCAAGCCGGCGACGTCTCTGCATTCGTACCGACAAACGTAATTTCGATTACCGACGGTCAAATTTTCTTGGAAACCGACTTGTTTAACGCCGGTATCCGTCCTGCGATTAATGCCGGTATTTCGGTATCGCGTGTAGGTGGCGCAGCGCAAACCAAAGTAATTAAAAAACTGGGTGGCGGTATCCGTTTGGCACTTGCCCAATATCGTGAGTTGGCAGCCTTCTCGCAATTTGCTTCGGATTTGGATGAAGCTACACGCAAACAGCTGCAACACGGTGAAGTGGTTACTGAATTGATGAAACAAAAACAATTCAGCACTTTGGATACGGCTGAAATGGCTTTGACTTTGTGGGCTATTAATAATGGTTCTTACGAAGATGTACCGGTATCCAAGGCATTGGCTTTTGAAGCGGAATTTTTGAGCTTTGTACGTACTCAACATCCTGGTGTTTTAGAAGCAATCAATGCATCAGGTGCAATGTCCGACGAAAGTGAAAAAATATTGACTGAAGCCATGAATTCTTTCAAATCTTCTTATGCTTACCAAGCTTAAGAGCTGAAATGAAAGGAGTCTGAAATGGCAGTCGGAAAAGAGATTCTCACCAAAATCCGTAGTGTTCAAAATACCCAAAAGATCACTAAAGCGATGCAAATGGTGTCAACCTCTAAAATGCGGAAGACTCAGGAACGGATGCGCTTAGCGCGTCCGTATGCCGAAAAAGTGCGGACAGTTATGAGTCATTTGGCGCAAACCAATGAAGATCATGGTATTAAATTATTGGCACATCATCGTGAAACACGTCGGGTGGGTTTCATTTTAATCACCTCTGATAAAGGTCTTGCCGGTGGTTTGAATGCGAATGTTTTGAAGAAATTTTTAGCGCAAGTCCAAGAATACCAAGAGCAGGGAATTGAAGTTGATGTTGTCTGTTTAGGTAGTAAAGGCTTGGCAGCTTGTCAAAGCATCGGTTTGAACGTTATTGCCAGTGCGATTAATTTGGGGGATACCCCAAAAATGGAATTACTGCTTGGTCCAATGACTGAAATCTTCCAACGTTACGAGAGACATGAGTTAGACAAAATATTTTTGGTATACTCACGCTTTGTCAATACCATGCGTCAAGAACCACGGTTGGAGGTATTGCTGCCGATCGGCGAGAATGTGATAGAAAACGAGGATAACTATTCTTCATTCAGTTGGGAATATCGTTATGAACCAAGTCCTGTCGCTGTGTTGGAATATCTGGTTCGCCGCTATTTAGAGTCTGTGGTTTATCAAGCATTAAGTGACAATATGGCATCAGAACAAGCTGCGCGTATGGTGGCGATGAAAGCGGCCACCGACAATGCAGGCAATGCCATTAAAGAGTTGCGTTTGGTATATAACAAATCGCGTCAAGCTGCGATTACCACGGAATTGTCAGAAATTGTAGCAGGTGCAGCGGCAGTTTAATGTCGTCTGAAATCTGAACAGGAAATTAGGATACGATAATGAGCCAAGGCAAAATCGTACAAATTATTGGTGCGGTAGTTGACGTGGAGTTCCCGCGTGATGCCATTCCGCGTGTTTACGACGCCCTGAAATTGGATGCAAACGGCCTGACTTTGGAAGTGCAACAGCTTCTGGGTGACGGCGTAGTCCGTACTATTGCAATGGGTAGTTCGGATGGTTTAAAACGCGGCATGACTGTAAGCAATACAGGTGCGCCAATTACAGTGCCGGTAGGTAAAGGCACTTTGGGACGTATTGTCGATGTATTGGGTACGCCTGTTGATGAAGCAGGTCCGATTGATACCGACAAACATCGTGCCATCCATCAGACAGCTCCGAAATTTGATGAACTGTCTGCGACTACTGAGCTGTTGGAAACCGGCATTAAAGTAATTGACTTGCTGTGTCCGTTTGCCAAAGGCGGTAAAGTAGGTCTGTTCGGTGGTGCCGGTGTGGGCAAAACCGTCAACATGATGGAATTGATTAACAACATCGCCAAAGCACATAGCGGTTTGTCCGTGTTCGCAGGCGTGGGTGAGCGTACCCGTGAAGGTAATGACTTCTACCACGAGATGAAAGATTCCAACGTATTGGACAAAGTGGCGATGGTTTACGGTCAGATGAACGAACCCCCGGGTAACCGTCTGCGTGTAGCCTTGACCGGTTTGACGATGGCCGAATACTTCCGTGATGAAAAAGACGAAAGCGGCAAAGGCCGTGACGTATTGTTCTTCGTGGACAATATCTACCGTTACACCCTGGCCGGTACCGAAGTATCCGCATTGTTGGGCCGTATGCCTTCAGCAGTAGGTTACCAACCGACATTGGCTGAAGAAATGGGTCGTTTGCAAGAGCGTATTACCTCTACCCAAACAGGCTCCATTACTTCCATTCAAGCCGTATATGTACCTGCGGATGACTTGACTGACCCGTCTCCTGCAACGACGTTTGCCCACTTGGACGCCACTGTCGTATTGAGCCGTGATATCGCCTCCTTGGGTATTTACCCCGCAGTTGATCCGCTCGATTCTACTTCGCGCCAACTGGATCCGATGGTATTGGGTCAAGAACACTATGACGTAGCCCGCGGCGTACAATCTACCCTGCAAAAATACAAAGAATTGCGCGATATTATTGCCATTCTGGGTATGGACGAATTGTCAGACGAAGATAAACTGACCGTGATGCGTGCGCGTAAGATTCAACGCTTCCTGTCGCAACCGTTCCACGTTGCCGAAGTATTTACCGGCTCTCCCGGCAAATATGTATCGCTGCGTGACACCATTGCCGGCTTTAAAGCTATCTTGAACGGTGAATACGACCATCTGCCTGAACAAGCTTTCTATATGGTAGGCGGTATCGAAGAAGCGGTCGAGAAAGCGAAAACCTTAAACTAAGGAGGTCGGCATGAGCATCATGCGAGTTGAAGTGGTAAGTAGCGAGCAGAACATCTATTCAGGCGAAGCCAGTTTTGTAGTGGTTCCGACTGTTCAAGGTGAGCTCGGTATTTATCCGCGACACGAGCCGATTATGAGTTTGGTACGTCCCGGTGCATTGCGTTTGACCGTGCCGGGCGAAGCCGAAGAAGTGCTTGTTGCCGTGTCCGGCGGAGTGCTGGAAGTGCAGCCCAACCAACTTACTGTGTTGGCAGATGTTGCCGTACGCAGTTCCGAGATGGATCGGGAGCGCGCGGAAGCTGCCAAGAAGGCGGCGGAAACAGGCATTTCTCAAGCCAAAGACGATAAATCGCTGGCTGAAGCACATAAAGCTTTGGCCGCAGCGATTGCCCAGCTCAAAACCTTGGATTATCTTCGTTCGCACAAAAACAAATAAGCAGATTTGCTTTACAAAAAGCACGGTTGATTACCGTGCTTTTTATTTTTTCATGATGGATGATTGATGATTTTGAGAAGAACGGAATCTTTAGGTAACGAATGCTGTAAAAAAGTTTTAAATGATTCCTTTATTGCGCATAATTTTGCTTTTCTGAGTCAGCGATAAAGGTTGTTTATTGAATACGGTTTTTATAGGATAAAGCAAATCTTTTGGTAAGGATCTATCGCATTTTAAAGTGGTGTTAATGTCGTCTGAATGTATTTAAGACGCCTTTTTTGTTTTTAAGGACACCTATTTACCTATTTCAATAATGAATAAAGTTTGGCTATTTGGGAAGATTGCCATTGTATCTGAAATCAAAAAACAACAAATTTTAGAGACAAAAGGTTTTTATTTTGCATAAGCGGTATTTTTATTGTAAAAAATGCCGATTGGGTTATAATTTTAAAATACATTATCATAAATTAATGTGTAACCTATTGCGAAAAAATAAATATTTCATATTGCGGATAATTTGTCATGAACTTTGATTTCATATTTGGGGATGGTGTATCAGGTATGGCGGAATATAGCCTGATACTGATTTTGGCTGCGCTTGTCAGTAAGCAAGATTCAGTAAAACAGTTTATCAGCCGTTTTGCTGTTAATGTGCGTGCTCAATGCTACTTGGATGAAAATTCATATCATGTTTTCCGTCATCTTGATATACGTATTTCAGGAACACATGAACAAATTGATTATGTTTACGTTTCACGATTCGGTATTTTTATCGTATCGACGCCGAATTACCAAGGCCGTATTTGGGGGGATAACGGGGACGGGAAGTGGACGCAGAAATTCCATAGAACCAAGATGCTTTTCCCTAATCCTTTGGCACAGAACCAACGTTATATCCAAGCATTAGTGCGGCAGCTTGATTTAAGCCCGCGTTTGTTTTATTCGGTTGTTGTATTTGCGGGAAATTGCCAATTTCAAACCATGATGCCGGATAATGTCATTGAATCTGCTGAATTCAATGAATACATTGCTCAATACAGTGAAGTCGTTTTGAATGACGACAAAGTTGCTGAAATCAAGGAAATTTTAGAGAGTAATGAATTTGATAATGTGTTTGGTCAAAATGGTTCTCGATCACACGCTTAATGAAGTAGGCCAAAAAATTTGTAGGTAATACAGCAGTTTTTGAAATTATAGGTTGAACACAAAAGGTCGTCTGAAACCTGAATCGGTTTTCAGACGACCTTTTGTTTGAGCGCATCGCTATCAGCGTTTGACGCCGCTGAGCCTTGCCCAGCCTTCGTCGATTTCGGCGGGTTCGATGTCGAACCATTGACGGTAAATGCCGCTGAGTTCTTCGACTTGTTCGTCCAGCAAACCGGACAACACGATGCGGCCGCCTTGTTTGGTGCGGGCGGCGAGCATTTCGCTGAGCATGCGAAGGGGGTTGGCGAGAATGTTGGCGACGACGATGTCGAATTGTCCTTGTGGCAAACCGTCGGGCAGGTAGAACTGTGCATCGACGTTGTTTTGTGCGGCGTTGTCCTTGCTGGCGCGGATGGCTTGTTCGTCAATATCGACGCCGACGGCAGAACCTGCGCCGAGCTTGAGGGCGGCGATGGTCAGGATGCCTGAGCCGCAGCCGTAGTCGAGGACGCTTTCGCCGCCTTTGAGTTGTGTGTCCAGCCACTTGAGGCAGAGACGGGTGGTCGGATGGCTGCCGGTACCGAAGGCAAGGCCGGGGTCGAGCTGGAGGTTGACGGCGTTGCTGTTGGGCGCTTCGTGCCAAGAGGGGGTAATCCACAGGCGTTCGGAAATTTGGATGGGGTCGAACTGCGCTTGGGTCAGGCGCACCCAGTCTTGGTCGGCGAGGATTTCGCTGGTGTATGCCAAGTCTTTCAGTCCGCATGCTTGGCTGGCAGCTTGAATCATGGCTGCGGCATCGTCGTTTTCGCCGAACAAGGCGATGACTTTGCTTTGCTGCCAGATTTGTTCGGTCGGCATACCGGGTTCGCCGAAGATGGCTTGTTCGTTTTCGGTGCCTGCGTAGGCGTCTTCGATGGCGGCGGAGAGTGCGCCGTTTTCCATCAGGGCGTCGGCGAGGCGTTCGGCGACGGCGTCGTTGACGTTGATGGTGATTTGTTGATAGGACATGGTGGGCTTTCTCGGTGGGGTCGTCTGAAATTAGGAAATGGCGGTCAAATACGCGATGTTGGTCGTTTGCGGTATGTTTCGGCTATTGGCGTAACAGTGTGATTGAATCGTTTTTCTGCCTGAACACGTTTTTTTCTTGCGTGAAATGGCGGCGGACAGGCTTACTCAGTCATAATTATAGGCTTGTCGGCAATCGCTGATGTACACCCGAAATCAGGTTTCAATTTGTCTGAAAAAAGGTCGTCTGAAAGCCATGCGGTTTTTCAGACGACCTTCGACTATCCAAGCGGGACGGTTTTATTTGTCCTGTTTGGCTTTGCGTTCTTCCAGCCAGTGTTCCAGATAATGGATGCTGACGCCGCCTTTTTCAAAACCGGGGTCGCTGAACAAATCTCGGTGCAGCGGGGTATTGGTTTTGATGCCGGTTACGGCAAGCTCGGCGAGGGCGACACGCATTTTTGCCATTGCCTGCTCGCGGGTTTTGCCGATGACGCAGACTTTGCCGATCAGGCTGTCGTAGTAAGGCGGGATGCGGTAGCCTTGGTAAATGTGGCTGTCCACGCGGATGCCGAAGCCGCCGGGTAGGTGGCAGCTTTCAATCAGGCCTGGGCTAGGGATGAAGTTGTACGGGTCTTCCGCATTGATGCGGCACTCGAAAGCATGGCCTTCGATGTGGATGTCTTTTTGCTTGTATTGCAAAGGCAGGCCGCCGGCAATGCGGATTTGTTCCTGTACGATGTCCACGCCGGTAATCAGCTCGGTAACGGGGTGTTCGACTTGGACGCGGGTGTTCATTTCGATAAAGAAGAATTCGCCGTTTTCATACAGGAATTCAAACGTACCTGCGCCACGGTAGCCGATGCGTTTGCAGGCATCGGTACAGGCTTTGCCGATTTTTTCGCGGGCTTTTTCGTCGATGAAGGGAGCGGGTGCTTCTTCGATGACTTTTTGGTGGCGGCGCTGCATGGAGCAATCGCGCTCGGCAAGGTAGATGGCGTTGCCGTGTTCGTCGGCGAGCACTTGGATTTCGACGTGGCGCGGGCGTTGCAGGTAGCGTTCCATATAGACCATCGGATTGCCGAACGCCGCACCTGCTTCGGCTTTGGTCATTTCGACGGATTTGATCAGGTCTTCTTTTTTCTCGACCACGCGCATACCGCGTCCGCCGCCGCCGCCCGATGCTTTGATAATCACGGGATAACCGACTTTGTCGGCAGTTTTGAGGATTTCGGCGGGATCGTCGGACAGCGCGCCGTCCGAGCCGGGAACGCAAGGGACGCCCGCTTCAATCATCGCGTGTTTGGCGGAAACTTTGTCGCCCATCAGGCGGATGGTTTCGGCTTTGGGGCCGATGAAGATGAAGCCGGACTGTTCGACCTGTTCGGCAAAATTGGCGTTTTCGGCAAGAAAGCCGTAGCCCGGGTGGATGGCATCCGCGCCGGTAACTTCTGCGGCGGCGATGATGGCGGGAATATTGAGATAGCTTTGTGCGGAAGCGGCAGGGCCGATACACACGGATTCGTCGGCAAGTTTGACGTGCAGACTGTCTTTGTCGGCTTCGGAATGCACGGCGACGGTGGCGATGCCCATTTCACGGCAGGCACGCAGGACGCGCAGCGCGATTTCGCCTCGGTTGGCGATTAATACTTTTTTCAGCATGATGACCTTTCCTGTGGTTTCAGACGACCTGCTTGTTACCTTTTGCCCAACGCATTGCGGATTTTTTCATCGGTCTTGTATTGGCTCAACGCGTACACCGCCCACATGGCGGCAGGAATCCAGCCGATTAAGGTGAATTGGAGAATCAGGCAGATGATGCCCGCAATCGGACGGCCGATGGTGAAGAATACGGCGAAAGGCAGGAAGATGGCTAACAGCAGGCGCATGGTGGAAATCCTGAGTTGGAAAGCATTTCAGACGACCTCCCCGCAATCCGGAAGGTCGTCTGAAAACGAATTATTCGATGATGAAAAGCGGCTCGCCAAATTCCACAGGCGTACCGTTTTCCACCAGAATCTCTTTAACCGTGCCGGATTTCTCGGCTTCGATTTCATTCATCAACTTCATCGCTTCGATGATACACAGCGTATCGCCGGCTTTGACTTGCTGACCGACTTCGACGAAGGAGGCGGCATTCGGGCCGGGCGCGCGGTAGAACGTACCGACCATAGGCGATTTTTGCGCGTTGGATAGGTCGCGGGCGGCTGGGGCTGCGGGAGCGGGGGCTGCTGCGGCGGCAGGCGCGGCGGCGGGTGCAGAGGCAGGCACCGCTACTTGGGCGGGCGCGGCATAAACGGGAGCCGGAGCGGCGGTGGCGCGGGTGATGCGGACTTTTTCCTCGCCTTCGGTCACTTCGATTTCGGCGATACCTGATTCTTCTACTAAATCAATCAGTTTTTTTAACTTGCGCAAATCCATTTTCGTTCCTTTAGATACGGCCCAAATGTCGTTAAGCGGCCGTGTTTGTTGCGTGATATTTCAGAAAACAACCGGCCTGCGGCAACGGCGCAAACCGGACAGTATTTTGTTCCATAAAGGGGCATTCTCAGGAGCAGAAACCCCGTAAATGAATTTGACTATTCTCCCGAACTTGCCGACAAATGTCTAGCAAAATCTCGAAAAAAGGCGGTTTTTGAACAAAACGGGCAGATTCGGAAAATTCGTCCGAATGCGTATTTTTTCAACGAGTGTTTATTCTAATTTGTTGGTTTATGAAGGGAAAAGGTCGTCTGAAAATTCAGGTGGGGATGCCGATAAACCATTTTGCCCGTTTTCAGACGACCTTTACATTTTGAATTATTCCCCGTCTTTAACCGGATGGTCGGGCAAATACACATCGAAGCGGGTGCTTTTGCCCGTGTATTGGTAGGCAGGTTTTTCGCCGTTGAGAAACTCGCCGAGGCGCGGGCGTTTGACGACGACACGTTTTTTGGCGACGGCGCGGGCGACGGCAAGCAGCTTGGCTTCTTCTTGGGCGGCACCGACGACGCTGTGGAAATACGCCATTTCTTTTTTGACGGCGGCGGATTTTTGGCGTTCGGGGTACATGGGGTCGAGGTACACGATATCGGGGCGCGATTGGGCGGCGAGTTCCTGCATCAACTCGACGGCGTCGCCGTAATGGAAGGTAATGCGGCGGGCGATGTCTTGGATTTCAGGGTCTTGCAGCGCGCGTTCGAGACCGTCGGCAAGCAGGGAGGCGACGGCGGGATGCTGCTCGAAGGTTTGGACGTTCAAACCGAGCGAAGCGAGGACGAAGCTGTCGCGCCCGAGTCCGCCGGTGCCGTCCCAGACGGTCGGTTTGGTTGTGTGGTTGACCGCTTTGGCAATCAGCTCGCCGCCGCCTTTGGTGCGCCGGTATTGGGCTGCGCCGCCGCCGAAGTCGACGCGGACGCGCCCCTTTTCCCCCGCGCGGCACAAGCTGACACCCTCCGCATCGGCAAGCAGGTATTCGCCGTTGTCGGGCGGGCAGGGCAGGGTAGGGAGGTCGAATTTCTGCGCCAAACGGCGGGCGTGTTCGGTGGCGGTGTCGGAAAAATAGACGGCGGGTATGGTGTGGGTGTGCAAATCTTTTGGGACAGACATTTTTCAGACGACCTTTGATTATGAATTGTCAACAATATGAACTGTATTTTTATTGAATTATCGAATTTTTCACTGCGATTCATTCTCAGATAACGCTATAATATGCCTAAAATTCTTTTGAATCCATCAGCGTTTGTCTTTCCGATGGGCTTTCAGACGACCCTCCTCTTTTTCTTCTCCATTCAGTAAAGGAAAACCATGAGCTTCAAAACCGATGCCGAAATCGCCCAATCTTCCACCATGCGTCCGATTGGCGAAATTGCCGCCAAGCTGGGTTTGAACGTTGACAATATCGAACCCTACGGCCATTACAAAGCCAAAATCAATCCTGCCGAAGCGTTCAAACTGCCGCAAAAACAAGGCCGTCTGATTTTGGTTACCGCCATCAACCCGACTCCGGCGGGCGAAGGCAAAACCACCGTTACCATCGGTTTGGCGGACGCGTTGCGCCACATCGGCAAAGATTCTGTTATCGCCCTGCGCGAACCTTCTTTAGGGCCTGTATTCGGCGTCAAAGGCGGCGCAGCGGGCGGCGGCTATGCCCAAGTTTTGCCGATGGAAGACATCAACCTGCACTTCACCGGCGACTTCCACGCCATCGGAGCGGCGAATAATTTGCTCGCCGCCATGCTCGACAACCATATCTACCAAGGCAACGAATTGAACATCGACCCCAAACGCGTGCTTTGGCGTCGCGTGGTCGATATGAACGACCGCCAGTTGCGCAACATCATCGACGGCATGGGCAAACCCGTTGACGGCGTGATGCGTCCCGACGGCTTCGACATCACCGTCGCCTCCGAAGTCATGGCGGTATTCTGCCTTGCCAAAGACATCAGCGATTTGAAAGAGCGTTTGGGCAACATCCTCGTCGCCTACGCCAAAGACGGCAGCCCCGTTTACGCCAAAGATTTGAAAGCACACGGCGCGATGGCGGCATTGCTCAAAGACGCCATCAAACCCAACTTGGTGCAAACCATCGAAGGCACGCCCGCCTTCGTACACGGCGGCCCCTTCGCCAACATCGCCCACGGCTGCAACTCCGTTACCGCCACCCGTCTGGCAAAACACCTTGCCGATTACGCCGTAACCGAAGCAGGCTTCGGCGCGGATTTGGGCGCGGAAAAATTCTGCGACATCAAATGCCGCCTTGCCGGCTTGAAACCCGATGCAGCCGTCGTCGTCGCCACCGTCCGCGCCTTGAAATACAACGGCGGCGTAGAACGCGCCAACCTCGGCGAAGAAAACCTCGAAGCCTTGGCAAAAGGCCTGCCCAACCTGCTGAAACACATTGCCAACCTGAAAAACGTATTCGGCCTGCCCGTCGTCGTCGCCATCAACCGCTTCGTGTCCGACTCCGATGCTGAGTTGGCCATGATTGAAAAAGCCTGCGCCGAACACGGCGTCGAAGTTTCCCTGACCGAAGTGTGGGGCAAAGGCGGCGCGGGCGGCGCGGATTTGGCGCGCAAAGTCGTCAACGCCATCGACAACCAACCCAATAACTTCAGCTTCGCCTACGATGTCGAGTTGAGCATCAAAGACAAAATCCGCGCCATTGCCCAAAAAGTGTACGGCGCGGAAGATGTCGATTTCAGCGCAGAAGCATCCGCCGAAATCGCCTCGCTGGAAAAACTGAGCTTGGACAAAATGCCCGTCTGCATGGCGAAAACCCAATATTCCCTCAGCGACAACGCCAAACTCTTAGGCTGCCCCGAAGGCTTCCGCATCACCGTGCGCGGCATCACCGTTTCCGCCGGCGCAGGCTTCATCGTTGCCCTGTGCGGCAACATGATGAAAATGCCCGGCCTGCCCAAAGTCCCCGCCGCCGAGAAAATCGACGTAGACGCAGACGGCGTGATCCACGGCTTGTTCTGATTTGAATCGGCAGTGAAATAAAACGGCAAAGAGGTCGTCTGAAAACGGGTTTCAGACGACCTTTTATTATTTGAAACGGTTTAAACTCAACCGCGACAACCCGTAGCGCGGGCTTTGCCCGCGAATCTTCCTCTGATGAAAATAGTCGTCTGAAACGATAGAGCAAACCCGCCACATTCGTTTTCAGACGACTATTTTTATGGTTTTTCATCTTAATTCTGCTTTTGTAAATACGTTTGTTTTTATAGTGAATCTGTCTTTTCAGACGACCTCCCACCCTATCAACCGCCCGCCCATCCCGCACCACTGCCCCGCCCGTCCGAAACGCGTTATACTTCCCAATTAACCGTCCGACCCACCCGCTTCAGGAGAACACCATGCCCGAACAAAACCGCATCCTCTGCCGCGAACTGAGCCTGCTTGCTTTCAATCGCCGCGTTTTGGCGCAGGCGCAGGATGAAAACGTGCCGCTTTTGGAACGTTTGCGGTTTTTGTGCATCGTCTCTTCCAATCTCGACGAATTTTTCGAGGTACGCATGGCATGGCTCAAACGTGCGCAAAAAATGAATCCGCACGAGCGTTTGGACAACGGCACCACGCCGTCCGAAACCATCGCCGCCGTCGCCGCCGAAGCGCACGCTCTAATACAGGAGCAATACCGCCTGTTCAACGAAGTCTTGCAGCCCGAGTTGAGCAAACAAGGCATCCATTTCTACCGCCGCCGCAACTGGACGGCAGGGCAGCAGAAATGGATCGAGCAGTATTTCGACGCCGAACTGCTGCCCATCCTTACCCCCATCGGACTCGACCCGTCGCACCCCTTCCCGCGGCCCTTGAACAAATCTCTCAATTTCGCTGTCGAGCTTGAAGGTACGGACGCATTCGGCCGCCCCTCCGGCATGGCGATTGTACAAGCCCCGCGCATCCTGCCGCGCGTCGTCCCCTTACCCGTAGAATTGTGCGAAGGCGGCAGCGGCTTCGTCTTCCTCTCCTCCATCCTGCACGCCCACGTCGGCAAACTCTTCCCCGGCATGACGGTCAAAGGCTGCCACCAGTTCCGCCTCACCCGCGACAGCGATCTGACCGTCGATGAAGAAGACCTCAAAAACCTGCGCGCCGCCATTCAAAACGAATTGCACGACCGCGAATACGGCGACGGCGTGCGCCTCGAAGTCGCCGACACCTGCCCGCCCCACATCCACGACTTCCTGCTCGCCCAGTTCAAACTCACCCCCGCCGAGCTTTACCAAGTCAAAGGCCCGGTCAACCTCGTGCGCCTTAATGCCGTTCCCGATTTGGTTGACCGTCCCGACCTCAAGTTTCCCGCGCGCGGAGCAGGTCGTCTGAAAGCATTGCGCAAGAACGGCTCTATTTTCAAACTGGCGAAACAATCGCCCATCCTGCTGCACCATCCGTATCAGTCCTTCGACCCCGTCGTCCACATGATACGCGAAGCCGCCGCCGACCCCGCCGTCCTCGCCGTCAAAATGACCATTTACCGCACCGGCAGCAATTCCGAACTCGTCCGCGCCCTGATGAAAGCCGCCCTTGCCGGCAAACAAGTAACCGTCGTCGTCGAACTCATGGCGCGTTTTGACGAAGCCAACAACGTCAACTGGGCGCAACAGCTTGAAAACGCAGGCGCACACGTCGTTTACGGCGTATTCGGCTACAAAATCCACGCCAAAATGGCACTCGTCATCCGCCGCGAAAACGGTGCGCTTAAACGCTACGCCCACCTCGGCACCGGCAACTACCACCAAGGCACCTCGCGGATTTACACCGACTTCGGCATCATCACCGCCGACGACCAAATCACCGCCGACGTGAACACCATCTTTATGGAAATCACAGGCTTGGGCAAACCGGGTCGTCTGAACAAGCTCTACCAAAGCCCGTTCACCCTGCACAAAATGGTCATCGACCGCATCGAGCGCGAAATCCAACACGCCAAAGCAGGCAAACCCGCCCGCATCCGAGCCAAAATGAATTCATTGATCGAGCCGAGCGTCATCGACGCCCTCTACCGCGCCAGCAGCGCAGGCGTGCAAATCGACCTCATCGTGCGCGGCATGTGTACCCTGCGCCCCGGCGTCAAAGGCCTGTCTGAAAACATCCGCGTCCGCTCCATCATCGGCAGACAGCTCGAACACTCACGCGTGTACTGCTTCCACAACAACGGCGCGGACGACACCTTCATCTCAAGCGCCGACTGGATGGGGCGCAACTTCTTCCGCCGCATCGAAGTCGCCACCCCGATTTTCACGCCCGAACTCAAAGCCCGCGTCATCCGCGAAGGCATCGAAATGGCGCTGCAAGACAACACTCGCGCCTGGCTGATGCAGCCCGACGGCAGCTACATCCGCGCCCGCCCCGAAAACGGCGAACCCGCATTCAGCCTGCAAGAAAGCTTGTGGGAAATGTACGGCAGATAAAGCGAGGGCGGTATTAAAATGAAGGCCGTCTTTGAATATTTCATGAAGGCAGAAGGATTCGAACCGTGCCTGCACGGCAATAACGGAATGGGTGATTTTTAGGTTCATACACTATAAAAGGTCGTCTGAAATACTTAAAGATAGGGTTTCAGACGACCTATCCACACCCAGCCGTAGCGTGGGCTTCGCCCACGAAAAAAAACAATACTATTTATCGCCCGACTCGGAAACCAAGCCATCGATTTCGTGGGCAAAGCCCACGCTACAATCCGCGGCAGGTATCGCAGCGTCCTACTCACAGCCCCGCCGAATTTACCTGTCAAGGAAGTTTTTTGTATTAATGGGGAAGTTTTTTGTTTATCTTCAATTCACGCTCATCCACCATAAAAGTTAAAAAGGTCGTCTGAAACCCATAATCACATGATTTCAGACGACCTTTTATCTTTCCCATCCGCTTTTCAGACGACCTCACAGCAAAAACATCGTTGCCAGCCCCAAGAAAATCAGAAAACCGCCGGAATCCGTTACCGCCGTAATCAGCACCGAGCTGCCCAAGGCGGGGTCGCGTCCGAATTTATCCATGATGACTGGGATGAGTACGCCGACCGAAGCGGCAAGCAAGAGGTTCAGCGTCATTGCGGCGACCATCACCAAGCCGATGCCGATGCTGCCGTACAGCAGCCATGACACCACGCCCATGACCGTTCCCCAGATGATGCCGTTGACCAAAGCGACGCCGACTTCTTTTTTCAACAACCGCCCTGCCTGCATCCCTGTCAACTGCCCCATCGCCATCGCGCGGACAATCATGGTGATGGTTTGGTTGCCGGAGTTGCCGCCGATACCGGCGACGATGGGCATCAGCGCGGCGAGTGCGACGATTTTCTCGATACTGCCTTCAAACGCGCCGATAACGCGGCTGGCGAGAAAGGCGGTGCAGAGGTTGACGGCAAGCCACATCCAGCGGTTTTTTACCGAATCCCAGACGGGCGCAAACAAATCTTCCTCTTCCTGCAAACCCGCCATGTTCAACATATCCGCTTCCGATTCTTCACGGATAACGTCCACCATCTCGTCGATGGTAATCCTGCCTATGAGCTTTTTGTTTTCATCGACCACGGGCGCGGTAACCAAGTCATAACGTTCGAACGCCTGCGCTGCTTCCTCCACGTCGTCTTCGGGACGGAAGCGCACGACTTCGGTCGCCATCACGTCCGCCACCAAGTCTTCAGGATCGGCAACCAAAAGTTTGCGGATGGGCAGCACGCCTTGCAGGATGTCGTTTTCATCGACCACGAAAATCTTGTCTGTATGGTCAGGCAGGCTCTCGAAGCGGCGCAGATAACGCAGCACCACTTCACAAGTAACGTCGGCGCGGATGCTGACCAACTCGAAGTCCATAATCGCACCGACTTGGTTGTCTTCATACGACATCGCCGCCTTGACTTGGGCGCGCTCTTCCTCGTCGCGCGTCTGCAAGGCTTCATAGACCACCTGGTGCGGCAAATCGCCCGCCAGCTCCGCCAGCTCGTCTGCGTCCAAATCATCGACCGCCGCCAACAGCTCATCTTTGTCCATCGACTCGATCAGCGTTTCGCGCACCGCATCGGAGACTTCCAGCAACACTTCGCCGTCGTCTTCAGGCGTAACCAGAAGCCAGACGATATTACGTTCGCGCGGCGGCAACGATTCCAACACCGCCGCCACGTCGGCAGGGTGCAGCTCGTTCAAAAGGACGGTCAGCTCAGTAAATTTGTCGCGCAACGCCTCGTCCTCAATCGGCACGCCTTCCTCAATTTGCGGGAAGGCGGGCGAAAGAATTTCGCACAGCGCGTGGATACGGTCGAAATCGGCGGAAACGCGCTCTACGTCGCTTTCGATACCGTCGTTTTCAAGGTTCGGAGGGGTTTGTTCGATGCTCATAAATGCTCCGCCCGCCGGATGCGGGAGGGCATTTCGGCGGGATGGTTATCGTGTATTTCGGGATAAACCGGAAGGGAAGTTCAGTAAAAACGAACTGGGAAGGTCCATAATAAAAGCCTGCTGATTCAGGCGTCGTGTTGGAAACGGAGCGTATTTTACCCTGTTTTAGGGCGGTTTACTATTTTAAACGGTGAATTGAAAAAGGTCGTCTGAAAACTGTCTGTGGGGATTTTTCTCTTTTTCGGGCAAAAGGCAGGGAATGTATTCTGTAAATAGGGGAAAAGAAAGTTTGCCGTTATGTTTGATGTAAGACAGGTTTGGGACGTGCAACGGTTGTCTGTTTGCCGCCGTCGTGGATAGAATGGGGAAATTTTGCGTACGGGCAACATGACGCTTTCCCGTGCTTATCAGAACTACGCTTTCAGACGACCCCTTCCTTAATTTTTCGAACGCCCGATTGTAAAGATAAATGAACGAATAGGGCTGGTTTGGGTCAATGCTTAAATGGTTTTATTGCTTTCTTTACAAAAAAACGAAAGGACTACCTCATGTCGGACAATACGCAACCTACGCGGCAGGGCTTGCCCTCGCTGCCGAAAAGCACGATTTGGATGCTCAGTTTCGGTTTTCTCGGCGTTCAGACGGCCTTTACCCTGCAAAGCTCGCAGATGAGCCGCATCTTCCAGACGCTCGGTGCCGACCCGCACAGCCTCGGCTGGTTCTTTATCCTGCCGCCGTTGGCGGGGATGCTGGTGCAGCCGATTGTCGGTTATTACTCCGACCGCACATGGAAGCCGCGCTTGGGCGGCCGCCGTCTGCCGTATCTGCTTTACGGCACGCTGATTGCGGTCATTGTGATGATTCTGATGCCGAACTCGGGCAGCTTCGGTTTCGGTTATGCGTCGCTGGCGGCTTTGTCGTTCGGCGCGCTGATGATTGCGCTGTTGGACGTGTCGTCGAATATGGCGATGCAGCCGTTTAAGATGATGGTTGGCGACATGGTCAATGAGGAGCAGAAAAGCTACGCCTACGGGATTCAGAGCTTCTTGGCGAATACGGGCGCGGTTTTGGCGGCGATTCTGCCGTTTGTGTTTGCGTATATCGGTTTGGCGAACACTGCCGAGAAAGGCGTCGTGCCGCAGACCGTGGTCGTGGCGTTTTATGTGGGTGCGGCGTTGCTGGTGATTACCAGCGCGTTCACGATTTTTAAAGTGAAGGAATACGATCCGGAAACCTACGCCCGCTACCACGGCATCGATGTGGTGGCGAATCAGGAAAAGACCAACTGGATTGAACTCTTGAAAACCGCACCTAAAGCGTTTTGGACGGTTACTCTGGTGCAGTTTTTCTGCTGGTTCGCCTTCCAATATATGTGGACTTATTCCGCAGGCGCGATTGCGGAAAACGTGTGGCACACGACCGATGCGTCTTCCGTAGGCTATCAGGAAGCGGGCAACTGGTACGGTGTATTGGCGGCAGTGCAGTCGGTTGCGGCGGTGATTTGTTCGTTTGTATTGGCGAAAATCCCCAACCAATACCATAAGGCGGGTTATTTCAGCTGCCTGGCTTTGGGCGCGCTCGGCTTTTTCTCCGTATTCTTCATCAGCAACCAATACGCGCTGGTGTTGTCTTACATCTTAATCGGCATCGCTTGGGCGGGCATCATCACTTATCCGCTGACGATTGTGACCAACGCCTTGTCGGGCAAACACATGGGCACTTATTTGGGCTTGTTCAACGGCTCCATCTGTATGCCCCAAATCGTCGCTTCGCTGTTGAGCTTCATATTGTTCCCGATGATGGGCGGTTTGCAGGCCAATATGTTCTTGGTAGGGGGCGTCGTCCTGCTGCTGGGCGCGTTTTCCGTGTTCCTGATTAAAGAGACACACGGCGGCGCATAATTTTCTTCATTTATCGGCAGGAGGGTCGTCTGAAACTTCTGCCGACGCTTTATCCGATTGAATAAGACGAACCGTATTTCAAAACGGTTTGCCATAAAACCATTAAAACAGGAGCTTTACGATGTACACAAGAATCATGGAAATCAGCCCTTGGACGCTGCGTTCGGCAAAACTGGAAAAAGAACACAAACGGCTGCAAGAGAGCCTGACCAGCTTGGGCAACGGCTATATGGGTATGCGCGGCAGCTTTGAGGAAACCTACTCTGCCGACAGCCACTTGGGTACCTACATCGCCGGCGTGTGGTTCCCCGACAAAACCCGCGTCGGCTGGTGGAAAAACGGCTACCCCAAATATTTCGGCAAAGCCATCAACGCGCTCAATTTCAGCAAAGTCAAAATCTTTGTCGACGGCCAGGAAGTGGACTTGGCGAAAAACGACGTTGCCGGCTTCTCCGTCGAACTCGATATGCAGCACGGCGTGTTGCGCCGCTCGTTCACCGTATTCGGCGTGCGTTTCGATGTGTGCAAATTCCTATCCGTCGCGCAAAAAGAACAGGCTCTCATCCGCTGGGAAGCCGTATCCGTTGACGGCAAAACCCACCAAGTCCGCATCGATTCCATCATCGATGCCGACGTGAAAAACGAAGACTCGAACTACGAAGAAAAATTCTGGCAGGTATTGGACAAAGGCGTTTCAGACGACCGCTCCTACATTGCCACCCAAACCGTCGCCAATCCTTTCGGCGTGGAACAATTCATCGTCAACGCCGAGCAAACCTTCGCCGGCAGCTTCAAAGCCCTCGGCGGCAGCCAAACCGACTGGCAGGTCTCCAATTCTTTTGAAGCCGAAGTCGGCGGTACGCCCGAAACCTTTGAAAAACGCGTGATTGTCACCACCAGCCGCGATTATCAGGGCTTGGAAGCAGTGAAAGCCGCAGGCCGCGCCTTGTCGGAAAAAATCGCAGGCGTTGCGTTTGAAACCTTGCTGGACGCGCACAAAGCGGGCTGGCTGCACCGTTGGGAAATCGCCGACGTGGTCATCGAAGGCAGCGACGAAGCGCAGCAGGGCATCCGCTTCAACCTGTTCCAACTGTTCTCCACCTACTACGGCGAAGACGCTCGCCTGAACATCGGCCCGAAAGGCTTTACCGGCGAAAAATACGGCGGCGCGACCTATTGGGACACCGAAGCCTATGCCGTGCCGCTCTATCTTGCACTGGCTGAACCCGAAGTTACCCGCAACCTGCTGCAATACCGCCGCAACCAACTGCCGCAGGCGCAGCACAACGCGCGCGAACAGGGCTTGGCGGGCGCACTCTATCCGATGGTGACGTTTACGGGCATCGAGTGCCACAACGAATGGGAAATCACCTTCGAGGAAATCCACCGCAACGGCGCGATTCCTTACGCCATCTACAACTACACCAACTACACCGGCGACGAAAGCTATCTTGCCAAAGAAGGCTTGGAAGTCTTGGTCGAAGTGTCCCGCTTCTGGGCGGACCGCGTCCACTTCTCCAAACGCAACGGCAAATACATGATTCACGGCGTAACCGGTCCGAACGAATACGAAAACAACATCAACAACAACTGGTATACCAACACCCTCGCCGCATGGGTATTGGACTACACCCGTGAAGCCCTGGCGAAATACCCGCGTCCGGATTTGAACGTGAGCGCCGCCGAGTTGGAAAAATGGGCGGACATCAGCGCGAATATGTACCGTCCGCATGACGAAGAACTCGGCGTGTTCGTACAACACGACGGCTTCCTCGACAAAGACATCCGTCCCGTGTCCGCGCTTTCGCCCGACGATTTGCCGCTCAACCAGAAATGGTCGTGGGACAAAATCCTGCGTTCGCCCTTCATCAAACAGGCGGACGTATTGCAAGGCATCTACTTCTTCGGCGACCGTTTCAATATCGACGAAAAACGCCGCAACTTCGACTTCTACGAACCGATGACCGTGCACGAAAGCTCGCTGTCGCCGTGTATCCACGCCATCCTCGCCGCCGAACTGGGCAAAGAAGAAAAAGCCGTGGAAATGTACCAGCGCACCGCCCGCCTGGACTTGGACAACTACAACAACGACACCGAAGACGGTCTGCACATCACCTCCATGACCGGCTCCTGGCTCGCCATCGTCCAAGGTTTCGCCCAAATGAAAACCTGGGGCGGCAAACTCAGCTTCGCCCCGTTCCTGCCGAGTGCGTGGACAGGCTATGCCTTCCACATCAACTACCGCGGCCGTCTGATTAAAGTCGCCGTCGGCAAAGAAAACGTCGTCTTCACCCTGCTCAAAGGCGAGCCGCTCGATTTGCAGGTGTACGGCAAAGACATCACGCTCAACGGCAGCCACACCGTTGCGTTGGAAAAATAAGGAGGGCGTAAAATGACTTTTACCGCAGTGCTCTTTGACCTCGACGGCGTCATCACCGACACCGCCGAATACCACTACCGCGCATGGAAAAAGCTCGCCGAAGAACTGGGCATCAGTATCGACCGCAAGTTTAACGAGCAGCTCAAAGGCGTATCGCGCGACGATTCGCTCAAACGCATCCTCGCGCACGGCGGCAAAACCGTCGGCGAAGCCGAGTTCGCCGAATTGACCCGCCGCAAAAACGACAACTACGTCGAGATGATTCAGGCAGTCAAACCCGAAGACGTGTACCCCGGCATTTTGCCGCTGCTGGAAGCATTGAGGGCAAACGGCAAAAAAATCGCCCTCGCGTCCGCCAGTAAAAACGGCCCGTTCCTGCTGGAACGCATGGGGCTGACCCACTTCTTCGACGCCGTCGCCGACCCTGCCGCCGTCGCGCATTCCAAACCCGCCCCCGACATCTTCCTCGCCGCTGCCGAGGGCGTGGGCGCGGACATCCGCCGCTGCATCGGCATTGAAGACGCCGCCGCCGGCGTCGCCGCCATCAAAGCCTCAGGCGCCTTGCCCATAGGCGTGGGCAAAGCCGAAGACTTGGGCAGCGACATCGCGCTGGTCTCCGGCACCGCCGAGCTGACCTACGCCTACCTGCAAAACGTGTGGGCACAGTCGGGCAGGTAAAACGCGTCAGGTAAAGTTGTTAAGGAAGTAAAAAGGTCGTCTGAAAACCTGAATTTTGGTTTTCAGACAACCTTTCTCATTGGAAAAATATAGTGGATTAAATTTAAATCAGGACAAGGCGACGAAGCCGCAGACAGTACAGATAGTACGGCAAGGCGAGGCAACGCCGTACTGGTTTAAAGTTAAGCCACTATATTTCTAGCGTTTCAAAGCCAATGTCAATACGCCCGCCGTAACCAGCCCCAGCCCAATCCATTCCTGAGTGCTGGGGCGTTCGTCCAAAAAGACCACCGCCATCAGCGCAACCAATACCAAGCTGAATTTATCGACGGGGGCGACTTGCGAAGCGTTGCCCAGTTGTAGGGCTTTGAAGTAGGCGAGCCAAGATGCGCCGGTGGCGAGGCCGGAGAGAATCAGGAAAGTCCAATTTCTTCCTGTAAACCCGTTCACACCCTGCCATTTGCCGGTATAGGTCAGGAACAAGACCAGCGCGGCAAGGATGACCAGCGTGCGGATGAAAGTGGCGAAATCTGAATCGATGCCCTGCAAACCCATTTTGGCGAAAATCGCCGTCAACGAGGCGAAACCTGCGGAAGCCAATGCCCAAAAAAGCCATGCGTTGCCGCTCATGTTTTTCCTTTCTGAATCAAAATCCGATCTTATGGGGGATGGGAGAGATACTATTTGACGTCCCCATATTATATCCATCCGATGATGCGAATGTTTCCCATCATACCACCGGATAGGATTGCTTTAAACGGAAAAGGCCGAATCCCTGACTTCGGGTTCGACCATTTTGACGGTGAGAGATTATCTGAAATTTTATCGGCGGTATTGGGCGGAATCTATTTTCAGACGACCTAATTGTCTATCAGATAACTTTTTCTTTAAATTCGGGCTTTTTGTCGATAAAGCCGTCAATCGGCGCATAGCCGAGGAAGTCGGCGTTTTCATCCATGACGACAATCCAGTTTTTGATTTTCCCGCTGGTAAGCGGCAGGAAAAACAGAGGTTTGTCGGCTTGTTTGACGGAGGTGGCTTTGAGGATGTCCGCTTCGCTCATGTTTCGGGCAATGGCAAGTTCTGCCAAAGGTTTCATCGCACTGCGGATTTTCGCACGTTCTGCAGGACTGTCGGGCTGCCACCAATTCGGGCGCATACTCGGTTCTATGCCTTTGAGGGAAAGGCTGAGGCTTTCGTTGGCTTCTTCGACGGTTGCGGGATCGCGCAGGCTGACGCGTTCGATGCCGAACCACGGCAGTTGACGCATTTTTTCGGGGGCTTTGGCTAAATCCGCTTCGTCGATTTCAGCGGCGGTAACAATGTTGATACGGTCTTTTTCAAAGGCTGCAACGACGGGGCGCGCTAAGGAAACGCTGTGCAAGCCGTAAATCAGAGCGGCGAGCTGGATGATGCCGACCAAAGAAAAGTCGGTAATGCGTTCGCGCAGTTTTTTCTTGGGGCTGGCGAGAACCAGTGTCAGAAGGGGGCCGCAGACAATATCGACCGAGACGACGAGTGTGTACAAATTCAATCCGCCCGTCAGTTCTGAGTAGGGGTAGGGATACCAGACGGCGAAGACCAAAAGTGCCGCGAGGCCTGCAAGTATCAGGCTGACGACAAGATGCCAGCCCGCGTTTTTGAGGGCAAAACGCCAACGGGAGGGAGTTTGGGTATTTTCCATTTGTTATTTCCGTAATGTAATTATTGAGGGAATTATTTTTGAAGGTCGGTATTATATATGAATATGACCGACAACATAGAGTTTCATGGTGCAAAACGTGAGGGATGTGGTGTGGCAGCAAAAAAGTTGAATAAAAAGGTCGTCTGAAAACGGATTTGGGTTTTCAGACGACCTTTTATAGTGGATTAACTTTAAACCAGTACGGCGTTGTCTCGCCTTAGCTCAAAGAGAACGATTCTCTAAGGTGCTGAAGCACCAAGTGAATCGGTTCCGTACTATCTGTACTGTCTGCGGCTTAGTCGCCTTGTCCTGATTTTTGTTAATCCACTATAGTTTTTGGGGCTTACAGACCGAATAGGGCGGTGTCGCCTTTGCCCTGGCGGATGAGTTCCGTGCCGTCGGTCATGTCGATGACGGTGGTCGGCTCGGTGCCGCACCAGCCGCCGTCAATCACCAAATCGACGCTGTGTTCGAGACGGTCGCGGATTTCGTAAGGGTCGGTCAGCGGCTCGTCGTCTTCAGGCAGCATCAGGGTGCAACTGAGCAGCGGCTCGCCCAATTCCTGCAACAGGCTCAAGGCGATGTTGTTGTCGGGCACGCGCAGGCCTATGGTTTTGCGTTTCGGGTGCAGCGTGCGGTTGGGGACTTCTTTGGTCGCTTGCAGGATGAAGGTGTAGCTGCCGGGGGTGGCGGCTTTGAGCTGGCGGAATTGGGCGTTGTCGACTTTGGCGTAAGTGCCCAATTCGCTCAAATCGGCACACATGAGGGTCAGGTGGTGTTTCAAGTCGATTTTGCGGATGGCGAGGATGCGTTCCATCGCGGCTTTGTCGCCGAGTTTGCAGCCGAGCGCGTAGCAGGAGTCGGTGGGGTACACGATGACCCCGCCGTTGCGGACGATGTCGGCGGCTTGTTTGATCAGGCGTTCCTGCGGGTTGTCGGGGTGGATGGCGAAGAATTGTGCCATGGCGGTTTTCCTTTTGGCAGTTTGTGTTGCGGATATTTTAAAACCGATGGTTTGAAATGACAAAAGGTCGTCTGAAAATACGGTTTCGGAACGGAAACTGCGTTTTCAGACGACCATTAGGATTGTTAAATGTCAGGGGAGAGAACAGCCTTCAGGTAAAAAAATACGGCAGTTGCTCAGGCTAGAATCAGCTTTACATTTCGCCAATGCGACAGCTTCTGCTAATCCTTTTTCTCTACCAACATAAAAAGAATGCCAATGCCCCGGAGGATTAATTGCCTTGCCTTCGGCTCCAGCAATACATCCATTCCTAACCCATGAAACTATTTTGCATGAACCTTGAGGATCTCTTTTCTTGCATTCGGCCAAAGCATTTTTCTTCGCGTTAGACAAAGAGTCCTGATTTAATACGCCGCTTACGTAACCTGTATCCGGATTCACAGCTACAGCACCGTATTTAGAAGGGAGATATATAGTAGTGGTCTTAGGTCTGCCTACTTGACCATTATTCATAGAACCATTGTAATAGGGATCGTTTGCCAAAATAGGGGCCATACAATGGGGGTCTCCGGAAGGGCCGCCGCCAATGCCGGGCGAACAGGCAAAGGAGACGGCGGAAGACGCGCCAAGACAAAGGGTTAAAATAAATTTATTCATAAAGGGATGCCTCATTTATTTTTCTTGGGATCAATCACATCTTTGTTGTCAGAGGCTTGTCTTAAAGCCGATTGTCTTTGTAATTCCATGATAATGATATTAGACACGGAATTTTCTGATGTCAATATTCTATGTATATTGGGATTAGAAGTTTGGTTTGAGGATAGTTTGTTGCTGCATGGTATTCAGCTAAAGAGGCACTATAATTGAATATCGGATTTTGAACACGACTCAGGGTTCGGGACGCAGCCACATCCAGACGGCGACGCAGCCGCAGCCCAATGTGGACGCCGCGCCTATCCACCATTTTTCGGGAAAGCGCCAAAACATGAAGATGCAGGATAGGCTCATCATGCTGATGGCGAAGATTTTGGCTTTGCGCGGGACGGCGCCGTTGTTTTCCCAGTTTTGTATCATGGGGCCGAAATAGCGGTGTTGGTGCAGCCAGCGGTGGAAGCGGGGCGAGGCTCTTGCCCAGCAGGCGGCGGCAAGGATGATGAAGGGGGTGGTGGGCATAATCGGCAGAAAAATGCCGATGATGCCTAAGAGAAAGGAAACTGCGCCGCAAAAGATGAGTAAGTAGCGAATCATGTTGTTTTGTTGGAAATCTTATTCGGATGCTTTGGTTTTGCCGTGATCAAACGGGCAGCGGGGAATATTGAGCTTGTCCCAGCCTTCGTGTCCCATTTTTTCAAGTAGGGCGATGTTGCGCTCGAAAATGGCGGAGGCGTCGGGGAAGGCTTGTGAGGCTTTGGCGATGCTGTCTTCGCGGATGAGGTGCAGGGTGGGGTAAGGCGAGCGGTTGGTGTAGTTGCCGATGTCGTCTGAATCCGTGCCTTCAAATTGGAAATCGGGATGAAACGGGGCGATTTGGACAATGCCTTCCAAACCGTTGTCGACAACGGCGGCATCGGCAATGTCGAGCATTTGGTTGAAGGTGTCGAAGTCGGGAAAAAGGGTCGGGTGGACAAGCAGGGTGGTTTCCAGCTCGTCGGCGGGCGTATCGCCCAAAAGCTGCAATTCGCGGTCCAGGTCTTCGAGGAAACCGTCCAGATGGCGGGCCTGGCTGACGCTGATGCGCACGAGGTTTTTGACGTGCGGCGCTTTGGCGAAGGGGCAGAGGTTGAGCCCGATGACGGCTTTTTCGAGCCATTGGCGGGTGTGGTCGGTTACGGTGGCGGAGTCGGGGGTAGTCATGCGGGGATTCGGATTTGATTTAATTAAAAATAGTTCTCAAAAAGTATAACAAATAACATGGGTTTCAGGCAAAGGACATGGGTGTGCGGATAGGGAAAATTTATGTGTAGCCAGTATGTAACAGGTCGTCTGAATATTTTTTTGTTTATGAAGAAAACCATAGCTGGAAACAACGAAAAAAAGAAGAAATTTTCCCGTCTAACCTATTGCGCCGACAGGGATTTTGCCGTTTAATGCGAACCTGCTGAATCAAGGGCCCGAGGCATATGCCGGCCGCCCCCACAGTTAACCTTTTGTATGCGGACAGTCTGCGCTTGACTGACTGACTGCCGCCGCTGCAACAATCCCCCCTTCCACAAAAGGACTGTACCCATGAAAAAAACTTCAATGGCGGCGGCACTCATCGGCCTCGTCTTGACTGCATGCAGCGGCGGACAACAAACCGCCGCAGAATCTTCCGCCCCTTCTTCCCATACTGCGTCCGACAAGCTCAATATCTACAACTGGTCGGACTACGTCGATCCCGCCACGCTTGAAGCGTTCGAAAAAAATACGCATATCAACGTCCGCTACGACTACTACGACAGCAACGAAGCCCTCGAAGCCAAGCTCTTGACCGGTAAATCTGGTTACGACCTCGTTGCACCGTCCATTGCCAACGTCGGACGCCAAATCAAAGCCGGCGCGTATCAAAAAATCGACAAAAGCCAAATCCCGAACTACGCCAATATCGATGCCGACCTGCTTGCCATGATGGCAAAAGTCGATCCGGGCAACCAATACGCAGTCCCTTATTTCTGGGGCATCAACACGCTCGCCATCAACAAAAAACTGGTTCAAAAAGCCTTGGGAACGGAGCAGCTGCCCGAAAACGAATGGGATTTGGTGTTCAATCCCGAATACACCAAAAAGCTGAAATCCTGCGGCATCAGCTATTTTGACAGCGCCATCGAACAAATCCCGCTCGCGCTGCATTATTTAGGCAAAGACCCGAATACCGAAAACCCCGACGACATCAAAGCTGCCGTCAACATGATGAAAAAAGTGCGTCCCGACATCAAACGCTTCACTTCGTCAGGCTATATTGACGATATGGCAGCGGGCAACCTTTGCGTTTCAGTCGGTTACGGTGGCGATTTGAACATCGCCAAAACACGCGCGCAAGAAGCGAAGAACGGCGTCGAAATCGAAGTGTTAGCACCCAAAAGCGGCGTCGGCATCTGGGTGGATTCCCTGATGATTCCGCGCGATGCCCAAAATACCGCCAATGCGCACAAATACATCAACCACACGCTCGATCCCGAAGTCGCGGCGCAAAACGGCAATTTCGTTACCTACGCCCCCGCCAGCCGCCCTGCCCGTGCATTGATGGACGAAAAATATACCGGCGATGCGTCTATCTTCCCGACCAAGGAATTGATGGATAAAAGTTTCATCGTATCGCCCAAATCAACAGATGCAAGCCGTCTGAGCGTCCGCCTGTGGCAATCGCTGAAAGCGGGCAAATAGCGATTTGATGCGTTGGAAACTTAAAGGTCGTCTGAAAACAAATATCTTACGTTTTCAGACGACCTTTTATTTTTGTTGAGATTTCTAGTTCAGAAACGGTACTCCTGCTTCTCAATCATGATTTTTCATCTGCATCGAAATGGCAGCAATGGCAACAACATACCCGCACACCAGCTCCTTCGTTTGAGAAAGGCGCAATCATGCGCCTTTTTTTACGGGCTTAACGATTAGGTATGTGTGTCCAAAAGAATGCGGAATCCGTCTATTTGGATAGTGCCTCAATCCAAAATCTTGCCGACGATTTCACCTACGTCTTTCGACAATCCTTCCTGCGCCCGAATGCGCTGCAATGCTTGTTTCACCAAGTTTTTGCGTTGCGGTTCGAGCTTGTTGCAGAGGTTGAACGCCTGCACCAAGCGGGCGGCGACCTGCGGGTTGAAGCGGTCGATTTCGATGACTTTGTCGGCGATGAAGCGGTAGCCGCTGCCGTCTTCTGCGTGGAAATGCGGGACGTTGCGGCTGAAGCTGCCGATGAGCGAGCGGGCTTTGTTGGGGTTTTCGAGGCTGAATTTCGGATGCTGCAAGGCAGTTTGAACCTGTTGCAGGGTATCGCTGCGGCGGCTTGAGCCGATGAGGACGAAATATTTGTCCATTACCAACGCGTCGTCTGAAAACTTGTCGGCAAACTGCGTCAGCAGGCGGTTGCGCGTATCGCTTTCGTTGCCGTTGACGGCGGACAGGATGCCCCATTCGTGGGTCATGTTTTGCGCCATTTCGCCGTATTTTTCGGCAACGGTTTCGATGTGCGCGGGGTCGGCGCGCAGGACAAAGGCGCGGCAGACGTTGCGCAGCGTGCGCCAGCCGGCGGCTTCGGGGCTGTATTCGTAGCTTTGGTTTTCCTGCTTCGCCGCCTGACGGTTCAATTCGTGCCATTTCGGCAGGAAGTAGACAGCAAGCGTATCCAATAAGGCTTCGCGCGCCTGATGGTAGCGCAGCGGGTCGATGTTTTCCGCACCGTCCCACAGCTCGGCTTCAGACGGCACACCCAAAAGCAGGGCTTTGAAGGCGTTGTCCAAGAGGTCGTCTGAAATGACTTTTTCGACGGCGGCAAGCAGTTTTTCGTGTTTCGGCAGTTCAACGCCGTCTGAAAGCGCGGCAAGATTGGCGGCGACGGCGCGGCGGTAGAGCGTTTGGGCGGCTTCCCAGCGCGTGAAGGCGTCGCTGTCGTGGGCGAGCAGGAGCAGCAGGTCATCGTCGCTGTACGGATAGTTCAGATGCACCGGCGCGCTGAACCCGCGCAGCAGCGAGGGAACGACGGCTTCGGTTACGCCTTCGAGCGGGAAGGTCTGTTCGGCTTCGGTCAGCAGCAATACAGCTTCGGTTGCGCGTTTGCCCTGATAATCGAATGCCACTGCTTCGCCGTTGCGGTTCAGCAGCCCGATTTTGACGGGAATCATCATCGGCTGTTTATCCGCCATATCGGGCGTGGGCGGCACGGTTTGTTTGACGGTCAACTCGAAAATATTGTTTTTCAGACGACCTTCCGCTTCCAAAACGGGCGTGCCCGCCTGGCTGTACCACAAGGCGAACTGGTCGAGATTGATGCCGTTCGCGTCCGCCATCGCCGCGCGGAAATCGTCGCAGGTCACTGCCTGTCCGTCGTGGCGTTGGAAATAGAGCTTCATGCCTTTCTGAAAGCCCTCTTCACCGAGCAGGGTGTGATACATCCGCACCACTTCCGCGCCTTTTTCATAAACGGTCATGGTGTAGAAATTATTCATCTCCTCATAGCTGGCGGGGCGCACCGGATGGGCGGTCGGGCCTGCGTCTTCGGGGAACTGGTGCTGGCGCAGCAGACGGATGTTTTCGATGCGGCGCACGGCGCGGCTGGCGCGGTCGCCGGAAAACTCTTGGTCGCGGAAAACGGTCAGCCCTTCCTTCAGCGAAAGCTGGAACCAGTCGCGGCAGGTTACGCGATTGCCCGTCCAGTTGTGGAAATATTCGTGTCCGACCACAGATTCGATGCCTTCGAAATCGGTATCGGTGGCGGTGCGGCTGTCGGCAAGTACGAACTTGGTGTTAAAGATGTTCAAACCCTTGTTTTCCATCGCGCCCATATTGAAATCGCCCACGGCGACGACCATGAAAATATCCAAGTCGTATTCCAAACCGAAGCGCGTTTCGTCCCACTTCATCGCGTTTTTCAGCGATTCCACGGCAAAGCTGACCTTGGGTTTGTCCGCTTCGGTGGTGTAAAACTCGATTTTGACGTTTCTGCCGCTCATGGTGGTGAAGCGGTCTTCCGTGACCGCCAAATCGCCCGCAACCAAAGCAAACAGATAACTCGGTTTGGCAAACGGGTCTTCCCATTTCACCCAATGGCGGCCGTCTGAAAACTCGCCGCCGTCGATTTTGTTGCCGTTGGAAAGCAAAACGGGATAGCGTTTTTTGTCCGCGACGATGGTGGTCGTGAACTTGGACATCACATCAGGACGGTCGATGTAGAACGTGATTTTGCGGAAGCCCTCCGGCTCGCATTGGGTAAACAGATTACCGCCGGAAGCATACAGCCCCATCAGCGATTTGTTTTCCGCCGGCAGGATTTCGGTTTCCACTTCGACGGTGAAGCGTTCGGACGGCACGCCCGCAATCGTCAGCGTCTCACCTTCCAACACATAATCCGCCGCCACGCCGTTGATTTTGACGGACAAGAGTTTCGCCGAACCGTCCAACACCAGCGGCTCCCCCACCCTCTGCGGCTCGACCGTCAAACGGGATTTCACGACGGTTTGCGGTTCGGCAATGTCAAAATGCAGGTCGGTTTCGAGAATGCGGTAGGCAGGCGTTTGGTAATCTTTCAGATAACGGACGGTTTTGCTCATGGTTTTGCTTTCGGGTAAAAATGGGAATACAGACGGTAAGCATAACGTTTCAGACGACCTTAATTCAAGCCTTCTATCAAATTTTTATCGTATAGTGGATTAAGGTCGTCTGAAACCCGAGACTATTGCAAACATACTTAACTTTAAATACAGTAGGTCATCAAATTCCGTCATTCCCGCTCAGGCGGTAATCCATCGTACAATCTAAAGAAACCTCGATTTGAAAAACAGTTTCTGAATTTCAAAAATGGATTCCCGCCTACGCGGGAATGGCGACAGTCAGTAAGTTGCGTATCGAAAATAAAGTATAGTGGATTAACTTTAAACCAGTACGGCGTTGTCTCGCCTTAGCTCAAAGAGAACGATTCTCTAAGGTGCTGAAGCACCAAGTGAATCGGTTCCGTACTATCTGTACTGTCTGCGGCTTCGTCGCCTTGTCCTGATTTAAATTTAATCCACTATAATTTAGCTATATCACAGATTCAAATAAAAACCTTCTGCATATCCGTATTTGCAGCCCACAACGAAAAAAAGGTCGTCTGAAACCCAAATTGGATTTCAGACGACCTTTTATTTCAAGCCGGTTGGCTTATTTGTTGAAGAAAACCAGCGTCCACGGCAAGACATAAGCTTGCAGCAGGGTCAGCAGGCCGACGAAGGTACAGAAAATCAAGCTGTGTTTCACGGTAAAGCGGAACAGGTTGGATTCTTTGCCTTCCAGACCGACCGCCGCGCAGGCGATGGCGATGGATTGCGGCGAAATCATTTTGCCGGTCACGCCGCCGGTGGTGTTGGCTGCGACGGTCAGTTCGGGTACGACGTTGATTTGATGCGCAGTGCTGGCTTGCAGCGAACCGAAGAGCGCGTTGGCGGAAGTGTCCGAACCGGTCAGGAATACGCCCAGCCAGCCGAGGAACGGCGAGAAGAACGGGAACACGGTGCCGGTGGCGGCGAGGACGAGTGCCAATGTGGACGACAGGCCTGAATAGTTTGCCACGAATGCGAAGCCGAGTACCAAGCCGATAGACAGGATGGACAGGCGCAGTTCTTTGAGCGTTTCAAAGAAAGTGCCGACGGCTTCGGAAGGTTTCATTTTCAGCAAAGCGGCGGAAACGATGGAAGCAAACAGGATTGCCGTACCGACTGCGCCGAGGAGGTCAATTTTGAACACGGCGGCGTATGGTGTCGGTTCGCTGACGATGGGCGCGGCTTTTTGTACCAAGTTGTGCAGCATCGGCCAGTCGAATTTGATGGTGGCAACGCCCAAAGCCTCTTTAACGCCCTTAATCGTCCACACGCTGACGAAAACGGTCAGGATGGCGAAAGGCGACCAGGCTTTGATGATTTGTCCGGCAGTGTATTCGCCCGCTTTGCGTTCGGCCGGTTTTTTCATGCCGTTGAAGGTGAAGATTTCTTTAGGCTGCCATTTTTTCAGGAAGGCAGACAGGCAGACCAGGCTGACCAATGCGGAGGTCACGTCGGGCAATTCCGGGCCGATGAAGTTGGCGGTAATGAACTGGGTAGTGGCGAAAGATACGCCCGCCACCAATACGGCAGGCCAAGTTTGGCGTATGCCGCGCATACCGTCCATCATGGCGACCAACCAGAAAGGAACGATAATCGACAGGATCGGCAGTTGGCGGCCGGCGACCTGACCGATATGGTAAGGGTCGAGGTTGGACACTTGACCGGCAACCAGGATTGGAATACCCATCGCGCCGAAAGCCACGGGCGCGGTATTGGCAATCAAACACAAACCGGCGGCGTAGAGCGGATTAAAGCCCAAGCCCACCAACAACGAGGCGGTAATCGCCACCGGCGCGCCGAAGCCTGCCGCGCCTTCGAGGAATGCGCCGAAGGAGAAGCCGACCAGCAGCATTTGCAGGCGTTGGTCTTCGGTAATCGAAATCACGGAAGCGCGGATGATGTCGAACTGCCCTGTTTTCACGGTAATTTTATACAGGAACACGGCGGTAACGATAATCCATGCAATCGGCCACAAACCGTAAGCAAAGCCGTACAGCGCGGAAGAAACCGCCATGCCAGCAGGCATTCCGAAACCTAATACGGCAACGCCAAGCGCAATCAGAAGCGTATAAAGCCCCGCCTGATAGCCTTTAAGCTTCAGGACGGTCAGTGCGACAAAGAAAAAGATAATGGGCAGGAGGGCGACGGCTGCCGTCAAATATAGGCTGCCGCCCACTGCGGTATAGTTTTGAATCCAAGTATCCATAGGGAAAATCTCCGAATATTTTTCTAATATATTTTCTTAAATTGGTAAAACCAATTTTGAGAACGGAGGACACTTTACGAAACTTTAATATGGCGGTCAATTATTTTTTCAGACGACCCGGCTGCATCGGCGCAAATTTGTTATTTAGTTTTAAATAAAACAAAATATTATATGAATTGTAAAAATGTAGCCCAATGTAGTTTTAAAACACATACGGGTAGGACAAGCCATATTGACGGGATACGGGGCGGTTAATTAGAATACGGCGACATTGGTCATGCCAATTTGGTCATGCCAATTTTGATGCAGACTGCCCTTTCGGACGGCCTGCCGCATCACATTATCGGATTTGGGTCTTCTTCGCAGAAAAAAACATGATGGAAAAGAGGGAATTACAATGACAAAACTGGTTCGTCCACAAAAAATCAGCGACCAAATATTGTCGATATTGGAGGAACGCATCGCGGCGGGCATTTACGAAGAAGGCGGCAAAATCCCGCCCGAGCGCACGTTGGCGGAAGAATTCGGCGTATCGCGCCCGTCGGTCAGGGTCGCGCTCAACATCCTGATTGCGCGGCAGGTTTTGGAAGCGCGTCAGGGCGACGGCTATTACGTTTCCGTCAAACCGCAGCAGGATTTCCTCCAAAGCTGGCAAGAATTGCTCGGCAAACATTCCAACTGGGAAACCGACGTTTTCGATTTCAGCTGCCACATCGAAGGCTGCATGGCGTCGCTGGCTGCCGAGAGGCGCACCGATGCCGATTTGAAACGGATTGATTTTTGGCGGCAAAAATTCGAATCCGCCTGCGAAAGCGGCCATCTGGAACATCAAAGCGAAGCCGACGTAAGCTTTCACCAAACCATCGCCGATGCCGCACACAATATCCTCTTCAGCCACCTCTCCGGCGGCCTGCTCAAAATGCTCTACCGCCAGACGCGCAGCAGCATCATCTATTCCAACCAAACCGAAGACCCGCGCCCCAAGCTGATCGCGCAACACCGCGCCATCTACGAAGCCATCTTGGAACGCCGCCCCGCCGATGCCGCCGAAGCCGCCAAAATACACTTAAACTACGTCGCCAACAGCATCTTGCAAAACAGGGAATACAAAAGCCGCAACGAACACGCCGACACGCTGGCGCAGAAAGACTTGAAGCGGGTGCAGGACTGGTAAGCACCCGACTTCCCTTTGGATTGATGCATACCACTCCGGCTGCGGCTAATCCTTCTTGCTGATATAAGTTCATGCACACAAAGGTCGTCTGAAAACCCAAACGCAAGGTTTTCAGACGACCTTTTTCTATTTCTTGTTTTACACATTAAGCCCATACAACAAGATTTGTCTGAAAATTAAACCTATTCAAATACCAATATTTATATAGTGGATTAACTTTAAACCAGTACGGCGTTGCCTCGCCTTGCCGTACTAGCTGTACTGTCTGCGGCTTCGTCGCCTTGTCCTGATTTAAATTTAATCCACTATATTAAGCGCAGGCAAAAAACTGCGGGCAAAAAAACGCCTCCTGCCGGGAGCTGGCGGAGGCTATCCAAGGAGTTTTAAAAGTAACCCTAAAGAACTATGAAACTAGTCAGAAAGAACTATATTACTAATCTGAACGGTTTGCAAGTTCGCCGAGTGGTTTTAAATTAACTTTACGTCCGAACAAGGTTTGGATTTCGGGTTGGTGGCTGATACCGATGACGAGAGTGTCGGGAAGGTTTTGTTTGAGAACTTGCATCAGCATCAATGCGGATTCGCCGTCGAGCTGGTTGGTGGCTTCGTCGAGGAACAGGATTTGCGGTTTGTGCAGCAGCGCGCGGGCGAGGCTGAGGCGTTGCTGTTCGCCGCCGGAGAGGATGCCGTGCCATTCGTATGGTTCGTCTAAATTATCTTTCAGGCGGCCTAACCCGACTTGTTCCAAGGTCGTCTGAATGATTTGGTCGTCTTGGCAGACGGTGTGGGGATAGCTGACGGTATGGCGCAGGGTGTCGGCGGGGAGGTAGGGGCGTTGGGGCAGGAAGAGGAGGCTGCCGTCGAGGGCGAAGCTGCCTTGGTAATACGGCCACAAGCCTGCGAGGGCGCGCAGCAGGGTGGATTTGCCGATGCCGCTTCTGCCTTCGAGCAATACCCATTCGGGGGCGTGGGCTTCGAGGTTGATGTCGGTGAGCAGTGGGCTGCCGGTTTGGGTGTGGACGGTGAGGTTTCTTGGCGGAATTCGCAGTTGGTGAGCCGCCGCCAGTTGTCGCGGATGCGGAGGTAGCGTTGTTTCAGACGACCTGTTTCGGCTTCGCCGCCGTTGTAGAAGGCGATTTGTTCGGCGTGGTCGCGCACACGCAGGAGGACGGCGCGGTAGTCGGCTTCGCGGTGTTGGCGGTCGATGTTGAGGTTTTTGAGTTTGCGGCCGACGAGGTGGGCAATCAGGGTGCTGATGACGGAATAAATCAGGGCAACCCAGACGAGGTAGCCGTGTATGGTGATGTCGCGTCCGCCGATGTTGAAGGTCTGTACGCCGGAGAGCGTCCACAATACGGCGACGAACGCGCTGAATTTGGCAATATTATTGATGAAGGAGCGGAACAGTCCGATGCTTTTGTCGGCGAGGAGGTAGATGTCTTCGGCGATGCGCTGGTCGGGGTTGTCGGGTTCGCCGGTCAGGCGCAGGCGGTAGTGTTTGTGGCCTTCGAGCCAGTTTTGCTGGAATTGTTCGGTCAGGTGGGTGCGCCAGCGGAAAATGAGGCGTTTTTGCAGCCAGTCGCCGCAGACGATGCAGCCGATAATCATCGCCATGTAACCGAGGTATTCGGCGATGAGCGCGGGCATGGACGCGCCGTCAAACGCGGCGAGCGCGTCGTAGAAACGTTTGTCCCACTCGGCGATCCAAACGCTGATGGTGATGGAACAAAGGGTAAAGCCGATGAGGACGGCAAGCATCAGCCATTGGATGCGTCCGTGCGCCCCCGTCCAAAAGGGGCGGGCGAGTCGGGAGAATTTTTTGAGGATGTTCATGGGGGTGTGTTGGTACAAATAACGGGAGGTCGTCTGAAAATCTATGTGTGCAAGATAAGATTTTGGTTAGACACATAATAGACAACCCAAAATTCATTGAATTATGAAGAATCCTTAGATCTAAGCCGTTCCAATTCCCAGCGAAGTTTTTTATTTTCCTCAAATAGCCTGTTATATTCCAAGTTTTCTTGTTCCCGCTGTAAATGAAATTCTTTTTCCCTTTCTTGTCGCATATCATTTTCTACTTGTTGGGTTTGATACGAAATATATTCAATCCTCTCTTGTAGTTCAGCTATTTCCTTATTCAAATTTTCAATTTTTTTCTGATAATCCGAATGAATACTTCCTATTTCATCACTATGTAATTTGTTCATTTCCTCTATTCTATTATTATAGTTTTTTGAAAGCCTACCCATCTCTGCTAATAAATTACGCAACTCATCATCCCTATCGCGTAATTGATCGGCAAAGCTTCTATCAGTAGTATTTTGATTCTGTAAATTTCTATATTCTCGTTCTTCTATTTCTCTTTTTAGTTTTATTTTTCCACATTCAGATTAAAATTCCGCTTGAATATTAAAATTCTTCTTCTTAAATGAAGAAATTATATAATTAACTTTTAGTTGTATATATGGAAATAAAATCGTATATATAGTAGTTATAAAAATAGAAAATAGAATACTTTGCCACCAAGAAGAAATACTGAAATTTTTTTCAATCAAATTAATTTGATTATCTATCTTAATAATTCTGGTTTCTATATCTTCCTTAGAAAGGAGAAAAATACTAATTGGTTTCCAATAAGTCCAGATTTTAAACACTAAGAAAGCAATTAAAAACGTAAAAAATGTAGGAAGTTTTATTTTTTCTTCCTGTGATTTTAAAAAATTAGATAAAAAGTCTTTTAACATTTCTATAATAGAATAGTGCGCAAAAATTCTTATGAATTTAAAAACAATATGAATAAAAACTTATATACCATCATTCCCGTGCAAGCCGGGAATGATGGTACTACTATACTATATTACATCTTCCACTTCAGGCTGAACACGGCGTTGCGCGGTTCGCCGTAGAAGTTGCCGTAGCTTTTTGTACGGTTGCTGTTGTTTTCATAGTAGCGTTTGTCGGACAGGTTGTTGACTGCCAGCCCCAGTTGCAAATTGTCGGTCGGACGGTATTGCAAACCGGCATTCCAAACGGTATAGCCGCCTTAGGGCAGCTTGCTGCCGGTTTTGCTTTGACTGGACAAGCCTATACCGATACTTAACTTACCTTTTGCAAACGGCGGCGTATAGCTGCTTTAAGCGCGGAGAATGTGTTTTGGGGTCCAGTTGGCAAAATCGCCCTCGGTATGGGGATGGTTTTCTGTTTTGCGGATATTGTAGGTATAGCCGGCAAACAGCTTCCAATTTGCGCCGATTGCTCCGGAAATTTCTGCATCTACACCACGGCTGCGTTCTTTTGCGGGAACGTAGTAGAAAGTCTGTTTCCTGTTGCCGCTGGCCGGAACGTTGACACGCACGGCGACGTTGGTGTTATCGGTTTGGAACAGGGAAAAGGCCGAATTGGGTTTGCTCTGCGTCCATTCGCCTTTCCAACCCAATTCGTAGTTTTTACCGACTTCGGGCGCGAGATAGCTGTTGTCAGCATTTGTTTTCGGAGTCGGTTTTTAGATGAATGTATAGCCTGCATAGAGGCTTTACCCCGGCATGAAATCGTAAGTGATGTCGATGTATGGAATGAATTTGCTGTTTTTGACCGAATAGGTTTTTGCATCGTTGTCCGGAGCGCCTGTATAACGGGATCAGTTGTAATCGAAGTCGCGTTTTCAATGGGTATAGCGTCCGCCTGCCAGCAGATGCAGTTTTTCAGTAGGATTGATGCGGGTACCTGCTTCAAGGGTGTGCGTATAGAAATGGTTGTTGCTGTATTTTCTTGCGAACAGTGAAAAAACGGATTACCGTGTGGATGGGCAGGTCGTCTGAAACGGCTTTCAGACGAACTATGCTACAATTTCACGCATCCGAACCCATTACAGGAAACCTCATGGAAGCCACCGTCTATCTCGAAGACAACGAATACATCGCCTTATGCGACCTCTTGAAGCTCGCCGGACTTGCCGAAAGCGGCGGACAGGCGAAGGCGTTTATCGCCGAAGGGCTGGTGTTGCGCAACGGCGAAACCGAAACCCGCAAAACCGCCAAAATACGCGGCGGCGAAGTCATCGAGTTTGACGGTGCGCGCTTGGAAATTGCCGATGGATACGACCCTGAAGAATAAAGCCGAAGCCCTCTTGGGCGAGCCGCTTTTAGACGAACCCGTCCGCCCCGAATCGTGGGAATGCTGCGGCAGCGACTGCGGCGATGTCTGCATCCAGACGGTTTATTGGACGGATAAAGCTCGCTACGACGCGCAACAGCGGAAATTGAAAGAAGCGGGTTGGTCGGACGATGAAGAGAACGGAAAGGTCGTCTGAAAAAGGCTCGGCTGGATGGAAACCGCGTTTTCAGACGACCTTTTATTGTTAAACACCGCTGCTCGGATAGTGGCATCCGACAAAGCTTCTAATATTTCGTCCATTCAAATCATCGCGGCGGAATTTGAAATGTCGGATTTAAAAATCCGACCTACTGATTTTTAGACGACCTTTGTCCGACTCGGTTTTCAACATGACCGTCCCCGCCCTTCATTCACCACACACATAACGCCCCATGATAGACCTGCACTGCCATTCCACCGTTTCCGACGGTATGCTCTCCCCTACCGAAGTCGTGCGCCTTGCGCATCAAAACGGCTGCACGCTGCTGGCGCTGACCGACCACGACCACACCGGCGGCATCGCCGAAGCGCGCGCCGAAGCCGATAAGCTCGGGCTGCGTTTCGTTAACGGCGTGGAAATCTCCGTAACTTGGCGCGGGCGCACCATACACGTTGTCGGTTTGGATTTCGACGAACAGGACGAAAATCTGCAAAACTTGTTGGCGCAAGTACGGCAAGGTCGTCTGAAACGCCTCGAAGCCATCGCCGCCAAGCTCGAAAAGAAAGGCATCGGCGGCGCATACGACGGCGCGCTCGCGCTGGCGGCAAACAAAGGAATGGTCAGCCGTACCCACATCGCCGAGTTCCTCATCCGAGCGGGACACGTCAAAAACAAACAGCAGGCGTTCACCAAATACTTGGGCGACGGCAAATCCTGCGCCGTCCGCCACGAATGGGCGACGCTGGCAGACTGCGTCTCCGCCGTCAACGGCGCAGGCGGCATGGCAGTCATCGCCCACCCCATGCGCTACGATTTGTCCGCCACCGCCAAGCGCAATCTGTTTGAAGAATTTAAAAATCTCGGCGGCGTCGGCATCGAAGTCCACAGCGGCAACTGCTGCAAAAACGACCGCCTCAACTACGCGCTGCTGGCAGAACGCTTCGGCATGCTCGCCAGCGCGGGCAGCGACTTCCACCGCTTAAACGATTTCAGCGGCGGTATCCTCGGCGCATGCCCCGAACTGCCGGAAAACTGCAAACCGGTTTGGGAACATTTCAAAAGGGTTTAAGGCGTTTAAGGCCAAGTTTGGATATTGGGACAAACTTGCCGACGCTACACGCCAAGCTTTACCGAATCACGTCGTGTAGGTTTTATCCGCAAATTTACCGAAAATTTCAAGCAACCTGTCTGCGGACAATCTTGGCAGGTAAACCAAACCGTACCGCTGCCGTCATGCCATACACACAAAAGCAGCCATGACGGCGAATAAGCGTTCTATTTTGATTCAAAAGAATCATTTCGCCCTCAAAGGTCGTCTGAAAACCGCTTCATCGCATCGCCGCACATATACAGCTTTCATCAGAAATTCCGTTTTCAGACGACCTTCCCGATATGAAATCTTCAGGCTTTGCTATAATCCGCAATCCGCATTTTTTGAGCCACCGCCATGCCGCACGCCCTCGTCCTCCAATTCCCCTCCGCCGAAGCCCTGCCTTCCGCCCTCCTTGCCCGCCTGCCCGAGCCTGATTACGCCGATGAAAAGTGTATGCGTTTCATCGTTGAAGAAGGGTTTTCTTTAAGCGGGGCAGACGCGGCGTTGCTGGACAGCCGTCAAATCGACCACGCCGTGTTGCCCGATAGGGCGTTCGGCGAACTCGGGCTGATTGTCAGCGATATGGATTCGACGCTGATTACCATTGAATGCGTCGATGAAATTGCGGCGGGTGTCGGCTTGAAAGACCGCGTGGCGGAAATTACCGAACGCTCGATGCGCGGCGAATTGGATTTCGAGCAGTCTTTGCGCAGCCGCGTCGCCCTGTTGGCGGGATTGGACGAACAGGTTTTGGCAGAGGTTTATGAAAACGTTTTGCAGCTCTCGCCCGGCGCGGAATTTTTGTTGGACGGATGTAAGGCGCACGGCGTGAAATTCATGCTGGTGTCGGGCGGGTTCACGTTTTTCACCGAAAGGCTGCAACAACGCCTCGGCTTCGAATACCAACACGCCAATGTTTTGGAAATTGAAAACGGCAAGCTGACAGGTCGTCTGAAAGGCAGAATCATCGACGCGCAGGCAAAGGCGGATTTATTGCGCGAATACCGCGACCGCCTCGGATTGCAGCCGCATCAGGTGTTGGCAATGGGCGACGGTGCGAACGATATTCCGATGCTCAAAGAAGCCGGCGTAGGCGTGGCTTACCGCGCCAAACCGAAAGCGCAGACAGTCGCCGATGCCTGCATCAACTTCGGCGGACTGGAGCGCGTCAGGGGTTGGTTTAAATAAACCGTCTGCATCGGTTGTCAGGAGTTTCCCGTTAAAACCAAGGTCGTCTGAAAAATTTTCAGACGACCTTTTTGCTGTTTGAAATATCGTAATGACTGTAAACGGAATGCCAAAGGACACGCCGTCTCAACATGCCAAAACAGGTTTGCACCCTGCTCCTGAACACAGCCCTCTTTATTCCCGTAACAGCCTTATCCCTTCTTCCTCCCAAACGGGAACGTAGGCAATTAATCAACACGGTTATTACTATTATTCAAATAATTTAATTATGCCTCGAAAATATTGACTTAAATTAAATAAAACCGTTTTCTTCCTCACAAACTGCCTGACATTCTTTATACTACCAAAGTAGTAATTAACTACGCCCAATGAACTAAATCAATAAAAGGAGCTCTAAGAATGAAACACCAGCTACTCCTTCTGCCGATTGCCTTAGCCGTATCCCAGGCTTGGGCGGACACAGACCCCGTTCCCGAAGAAACTGTTATCCTTTCCCCCGTTACCGTCACCGGCACACAACAACAAAAAGCCAATAGCGTTACTTTCAACCCCAAAGCTGCTTTGCAACCCCTCCCTGCCGGAGACGGTGCGGACCTTTTACAATCCGTGCCCAACATGAGCATCATCCGCAAAGGCGGAAGCTCAGGCGATCCATTGTTCCGCGGTTTGGGCGGTTCGCGCCTATCGATTAACGCCGACGACCAGTTTATTTACGGCGGCTGCAGCATGCGTATGGACCCGCCGACTGCCTACATCCACCCGAATTCTTTCGACAAAGTCGTCGTTACCAAAGGCCCGCAAACCGTAACCCAAGGCATGGGTTTGGTCAGCGGCTCGGTACAATTCATCCGCAAAGACCCTGATTTCAGCGAAAAATCTTACAACATCAATGCCTCCCTGACCGCAGGCAGCAACGACCGCCGCGACGGCTCGCTTGAAGCCGAGTTCGGCGGCAAATACGGCTACGTCCGCAGCAATATTTCCCACAACGAGGCCGGCGACTACAAAGACGGCTCAGGCAAACGCGTCCACTCCCATTTCAAACGCGACAGCCAAATGCTGCAACTGGGCATCACCCCGACCGAAAACACCACCATCGCCGGCACATACGAACGCAGCAGGGCCAAGGTCGCCTACGCCGACCGCATGATGGACGGCAGCAAATTCGACCGCGACGCATGGAACGTCCGCTTTACCCAACGCAACCTCACCCCTTGGTTCAGCGAACTCGAATTGCGCTACGGTGAAAGCGAAATCGACCACGTCATGGACACATACAGCCTGCGCACCATCCGCAATCCGGCAGGCAAACAGATTAAAAACGCCAACAACCCCAAACGCAACACCGACACGGGTCGTCTGAAAGCCACCTTCGATTGGGACAAACTCAATCTGCAAACAGGTCTGGACTATCTGGACGACGTCCATGTCGTGCGCAATGAGCACGGCGGTGACGGCTACCGCCACAAGCCTTTTATGCCCAACCAAAGTTTCAAACAATGGGGCGTTTTCACCGAAGCCGCTTGGCAGCAAACCGACAAACAACGTTGGGTAGCAGGCTTGCGCCACGACCGTGTCAAAGCGGATTATGATTCCGCAGACGTAACCGATCCCGCTTTGAAACATCAGAAATTCAACTTGAATTCCGGTTTCTTACGTTGGGAACGTGATACAGATAACGGCTTGAAATACTACGCCGGATTCGGTATCGCCGAACGCTCGCCCGACTACTGGGAACGTCTGCGCGCCAAAAAGAAAATCATCCATCCCGAACAAAACCGCCAAATCGATGCGGGCATCATCTGGAAACGTCCTAACCTCCATGCCTCCGTGTCCGTATTCGGCAGCGATGTCAAAAATTTCATCATACTCGAACGCCAAGGCACGGATTTAGGTGTACGCAACGTTAAAGCCTCGCGTTTCGGCGGCGAAGCCGAAGTCAAATGGACGTTTGCACCCAATTGGGAAATCGGCAGCAGCCTCGCCTACACCCACGGCAAAAACCGTACCGACAGCAAACCTTTGGCGCAAACTCCACCGCTCGAGTGGAACAACACCCTCGCCTTTGACAACGGCAAATTCAGCGCAGGTGCGTTATGGCGCGTCGTGGCGAAACAAAACCGTTACAGCAAAGGTCAAGGCAATATCGTCGGTCAGGACATCGGCGCATCTTCCGGCTTCGGTGTACTCTCGCTCAATGCCGGCTGGAAATTCAGCAAATACGCCACCTTGCAGGCCGGTATAGACAACGTGTTCAACAAAACCTATGCCGAATTCGTCAGCAAAGGCGGCGACCCTTCAGCAGGCACGCAAACCCTGCGCGTCAACGAACCCGGCCGTACCGCTTGGTTGAGGTTGCAAGCGAAATTCTGATGTTGAGTTGAGAAAGAAAAAGGTCGTCTGAAAACCCGATTCGGTGTTTTCAGACGACCTTTTCTATAAACTGAAGAAAGAACAAATCTCACGCGATCCTCGTTCCTTCGTTGGTAAAAATGACAGTATCGGGTTAAGCATATTCATATTCTATTTGAGTTTAACCAAATCCTTAACAATCGGATATTGCAACACAACAAACCAAAACCCGCCCTAATGTAAGGTAAAAAGGTCGTCTGAAAACCTACGATATTTGTTTTCAGAAGGCCTTTTTGTATGCAGTTGGTTATTTTTGCTTACGCAGTTGCGGGTGGTTTTTCAGATTGTCCAAGAGGATGTCAATCATGCGCGGTGCGGTTTGGGCAAGGTCGAAACTTTTGTCGGACGAGAGCCAACGCCAAATCAGACCGTCCAGCATCGATTTGATGAAGATGACCGCCATGTCGGTATCCAAATCTTCGGATAAGGCATGTTGGGCAATGGATTTGGTCAGTACTTCGGTAATTTTCTCGCGCCAAATCGCTTGATGTTTATCCGCAATGTCGATGACCGCGGCGTTCTGCTCGGTGTGTTCGCATTTTAAAAACAGGATGCTGTGGAATTTATAGTGGATGTCGTTGGTTTGCAGGCGCGTGAAAAAGTGCATCAAGGTGCGGCGGAAAAGCGACCATTCTTGTTCATCGCTATCGGCCGCGTCCTGATGCATACAGTTTTCGATGTCGTCGCAAATGCGCTGGAAGAGGGCGTCGAACAAGTCTTCTTTGTTTTTGAAATGCCAGTACAACGCGCCACGCGTCACGCCGGCGGCCTGGGCGATTTCGTTGAGCGAAGTGCGCGCGATGCCTTTTTGGTGGAAGGTTTCCAGCGCGGCGAGCATTAAATGTTCTTTGGTTTTAAGAGCTTCGGTTTTGGTTTTCCGCATGATGCCTGTTTCAAGTTAAGTGGAATGTTGGGGATTATAAAAAATACTTTGTATCCATGCAAGCATGTATGTATAATGACGCCTGTAATTGAGATTGGCTCTCAAATATAAACTCTTTTTTTCAGACGACCTGCTTCAGATATTGAAGCAGGCGATTGTTGTTTTCGGAACCACAAATCGGCTACAATAACAAAACATATAGTGAAACTTCATAACAATTATCTAGATAGGAAAAATAATGACTTTTTATGCTTCTAAGGTGAAAAGCATGACGGCAATCGCTGCCGCTATTGCGCTGGCTCTTTCGGCGTGCGGTAAAGGTGGTGATACGGCGAAAGGCGAAGCGGGCGGAGCAGGGCAGCAGGCAGCGGCACAGCAGGCTCCCGCTCCTGTGGTCGGTGTCGTTACCGTCCATCCTGAAACTATCGCGTTGACGACCGAGCTGCCGGGACGTTTGGAGTCGCTGCGTACTGCGGATGTCCGCGCGCAAGTCGGCGGTATCATCCAAAAACGCCTGTTCCAAGAGGGCAGCTATGTCCGCGCCGGGCAGCCGCTTTACCAAATCGACAGCTCCACCTATGAAGCAAATCTGGAAAGCTCGCGCGCCCAGTTGGCAAGCGCGCAGGCAACTCTTGCTAAAGCCAATGCCGACTTGGCGCGTTACAAACCGCTGGTTGCCGCCGATGCCATCAGCAAACAGGACTACGATGCGGCGGTAACGGCGAAACGTTCAGCCGAAGCAAGCGTTAAAGCGGCTCAGGCGGCGATTAAATCTGCCGGTATCAATCTGAACAGGGCGCGTATTACCGCGCCGATTTCCGGTTTCATCGGTCAGTCCAAAGTATCCGAAGGTACGCTGCTGAACGCGGGTGATACGACCGTACTGGCGACCATCCGCCAAACCAATCCTATGTATGTGAACATTACTCAATCCGCGACCGAAGTGATGAAGCTGCGCCAACAGGTTGCCGAGGGCAAGTTGTCGGGCGTTGACGGCGCGATTGAAGTGGGCATCAAGTTCGATAACGGCGAAGTTTATCCGCACAAAGGCCGTTTGCTGTTCTCCGATCCGTCTGTGAACGAAACAACCGGACAAATCACGCTGCGTGCGTCAGTGCCGAACGACAAAAATATCCTGATGCCCGGTCTTTATGTGCGCGTCCTGATGGATCAGGTAGCTGTTGCTAATGCCTTTGTCGTACCGCAGCAGGCAGTAACGCGCGGTACGAAAGATACTGTAACGATTGTGAACGCCAAAGGCGAAATGGAGTCGCGCGAGGTAACAGTCGCCCGGCAGCAGGGAACCAATTGGGTTATTACTTCTGGTTTGAACGACGGCGACAAAGTCGTTGTGGACGGCACCAGCATTGCCGCCATGATGGGTGCGAAAAAGGTTACGCCTAAAGAATGGACGCCTGCCGGAAGTGCTGCAGAAGCCGCGCCCAAAGCTGCTTCTGAAGCGAAAAAAGACGTTCAGACGACCTCTGAAGCTAAAGCTGCATCTGAAGCCAAATAAGGAAGGCACCAATGGCTAAGTTTTTTATTGACCGCCCCATTTTTGCATGGGTTATTGCGATTTTTATCATCGCAGCGGGTATTTTCGGCATTCAAAAACTGCCGATTTCCCAATATCCGTCCGTTGCTGCACCGACCATTACTTTGCGCGCTACTTATCCGGGCGCTTCTGCTCAGGTAATGGAAGACAGCGTACTGGCCGTTATCGAACGTAATATGTACGGTGTGGAAGGTTTGGACTATATGACGACTTCTGCCAATTCCAGCGGCAGCGGCAGCGTCAGTCTGACGTTTACACCGGAAACCAATGAAGATTTGGCGCAGGTAGACGTGCAGAACAAATTGTCGGAAGTGTTGTCCACATTGCCGTCTACCGTACAGCAATATGGTGTAACCGTATCTAAAGCGCGTTCCAACTTCTTGCAAGTGGTCATGCTTTCTTCTGAAAAGCAATCCATTGAGGAAATGAACGATTACGCCCAGCGCAATATCATTCCTGAACTGCAGCGTATCGACGGGGTAGGGCAGGTACAATTGTTTGGTGCGCAACGCGCCATGCGTATTTGGGTTGACCCGAAAAAACTGCAAAACTACAACCTGTCTTTTGCAACGGTAACCAACGCACTGGCTACTCAAAATATCCAAATTTCTGCAGGCTCTATCGGCTCTTTGCCGGCGGCTGCAGGTCAGACCATTTCAGCAACTGTGACGGCTCAAGGTCAGCTGAGCACTGCTGAAGAGTTTGGCAACATCATTTTGGTATCCAATACCGATGGTTCTAATGTCTATCTGAAAGACGTTGCCAAAGTCAGCTTGGGTATGCAGGACTATTCTACTTCCACACGTTTGAACGGCGTGAATACCACCGGTATGGCAGTGATGCTGTCCAACAGCGGTAACGCTTTGGCAACGGCGACTGCCGTGAAAGAAAAAATGGCAGTTTTGCAGAAGTATTTTCCAGACGGCATGAGCTGGAAAGTTCCTTACGATACTTCCAAATTTGTGGAAATTTCGATTGAGAAAGTGATCCATACGCTTTTGGAAGCCATCGTATTGGTATTCTTAGTGATGTATCTCTTCCTGCAAAACATCCGCTATACGCTGATTCCGACCATTGTTGTACCGATTTCCCTGTTGGGCGGTTTTGCCTTTATCTCATACATGGGTATGTCGATTAACGTATTGACCATGTTTGCGATGGTATTGGTGATCGGTATTGTGGTCGATGACGCGATTGTGGTCGTTGAAAACGTTGAGCGTATTATGGCGAGTGAAGGTCTGTCGCCTAAGGCTGCAACCAAAAAAGCGATGGGTCGGATTTCCGGCGCGGTGATTGGTATTACTGCCGTGTTGATGTCCGTATTTGTTCCGCTGGCAATGTTTAGCGGTGCAACAGGTAACATTTACAAACAGTTTGCCTTGACCATGGCGGCATCGATTGCATTCTCCGCATTCCTTGCCTTGACGCTGACGCCGGCATTGTGCGCCACCATGCTCAAACCGATTCAGAAGGGTCATCACGAAGAGAAAAAAGGTTTCTTCGGTTGGTTTAACAAAAAATTCGACAGCTGGACACACGGCTACGAAGGCTGGGTTGCCAAAGTCTTGCGCAAGACTTTGCGCATGATGGTTGTCTATATTGGTTTGACTGTTGTGGGCGTATTCCTGTTTATGCGTCTGCCGACTTCCTTCTTGCCGACTGAAGACCAAGGTAACTTGATGTTGAGCGTACAGCTGCCTGCCGGCGCGACCAAAGAGCGTACCGATGCAACTTTGGCTCAAATCACTCAGCTGGCAAAATCTATACCTGAGATTGAGAACATCATTACCGTTTCCGGCTTCAGTTTTTCAGGTTCCGGTCAAAACATGGCTTTGGGCTTTGTCATTCTGAAAGACTGGAGCGAACGTACTGCCCCGGGCAGCGATGCGACTTCTATTTCCGGTAAGTTGACCGGCATGATGATGGCTACGCTGAAAGACGGTTTCGGTTTGGCGATTGTGCCTCCAGCCATTATGGAATTGGGTACAGGCTCCGGCTTGACGATTTACCTGCAAGACCGTAACAACAGCGGCCATGCTGCATTGTTGGCCAAGCGCAATGAGTTGATTGACAAAATGCGCAAAAGCGGTTTGTTTAACCCAAGTACCGTTCGTGCGAGCGGTTTGGAAGATGCGCCTCAGTTGAAAATCGACATCAACCGCTCTGCAGCAGCCGCACAAGGTATTTCGTTCTCTGATATCCGTACTGCTTTGGCTTCCTCTTTGGGTTCGTCTTATGTCAACGACTTCCCAAATCAAGGACGTCTGCAACGCGTGATGGTACAAGCTGATGCGAGTGCCCGTATGCAGCCTGCCGATATTCTGAACCTGACCGTGCCGAACAAATCCGGCGTTGCTGTACCGCTTTCTACCATTGCTACTGTTTCTTGGGAAAACGGTATGGAACAAAGCGTCCGCTTCAATGGTTATCCGGCAATGGAGCTTTCCGGCTCGCCTGTTAATGGCGTATCTTCCGGTCAGGCCATGACTGCGGTACAGCAAATGGTTGATGACATGGGCGGCGGTTACAGTCTGGAATGGGGAGGCCAGTCTCGTGAAGAGGCTAAAGGCGGCTCGCAAACTGTCGTATTGTACGCATTGGCCGCTGCCGCTGTATTCTTGGTATTGGCTGCTTTGTACGAAAGCTGGTCTATCCCGTTGGCGGTTATCCTTGTGATTCCGTTGGGCTTGATTGGCGCGGCATTGGGTGTGACTGGCCGTAACATGTTTGAAGCATTACTGGGCAGTATTCCGGCATACGCCAACGATATCTACTTCCAAGTCGGTTTCGTTACGGTGATGGGTTTGAGTGCGAAAAACGCGATTTTGATTATCGAGTTTGCCAAAGACCTGCAAGCGCAAGGCAAGAGCGCGCTTGAAGCTGCGCTTGCCGCCGCACACTTGCGTTTCCGTCCGATTATCATGACTTCGTTTGCCTTCATCTTGGGCGTGGTACCGCTTTATGTTGCCAGCGGTGCCAGCTCCGCCAGCCAACGTGCGATTGGTACGACCGTGGTCTGGGGTATGTTGATCGGTACGATTCTGTCTGTGTTCCTTGTGCCTTTGTTCTATGTGGTTGTGCGCAAATTCTTTAAAGAAACCGCACACGAGCATGAGATGGCCGCCAAACACGCCGCTGAAGCCGGCATGATTGAAGACGGTAAACAAGATTCAGACAAGCACTAAAGCAAAGGCCGTCTGAAAAATTTTCAGACGGCCTCAAAATGCTAAAGGATTCTAAAATGAAGAAGATTACATTCAAACCTGTACTGACCGCCGTTGCCGCCGCCGTGGCTTTGTCGGCCTGTACCATGATGCCGAAATATGAGCAGCCTCAAGTTGCCGTGGCCGATACGTTTAAATACGACACTGTTGACGACGGTATCCGTGCAGCCGAATTGGGTTGGCAAGATTACTTTGCCGATCCTCGCCTTCACCGCCTGATCGACATCGCATTGGAACGCAATACCGATTTGCGTACAGCCGCGCTGAATGCGGAAATCTACCGCAAGCAATACATGATTGCGCGTAATAATTTGTTGCCAACCGTCAATGCCAGCGGTACAGGTTCGCGTCAAGGCAGTTTGAGTGGCGGCAGCGTTAGCAGCCAATACAGCGTGGGTTTGGGCGCAGCCTCTTATGAGCTTGACCTCTTCGGCCGTGTCCGCAGCACCAGCGAAGCCGCGTTGCAAGGTTATTTTAATGTGGCCGCAAACCGCGATGCCGCCCATCTGACCCTGATTTCTACCGTTGCCAAAGCCTACTTTAACGAACGCTACGCGGAAGAAACCATGGCATTGGCACAACGCGTATTACAAACCCGTGAAGCGACTTACAAGCTCTCGCAATTACGCCATAAGGCCGGCGTGATTTCCGCCGTTGATTTGCACCAACAGGAAGCGCTGATTGAATCGGCCAAAGCCGATTACGCATCTGCGGTAAAAAACCGCGAGCAAGCGCGAAATTCCTTGGCTATGTTGATTAATCAACCTTTGCCTGAAGACTTGCCTGCCGGTTTGCCTTTGAACAAACAGTTCAAAATGACCAAACTGCCTGCCGGTTTGAGTTCGGACCTGTTGCTCAACCGTCCGGATATCCGTGCGGCCGAACACGCGCTCAAACAAGCCAATGCCAATATCGGTGCGGCACGTGCGGCGTTTTTCCCGCGCATCAGCCTGACCGGTTCTGTCGGTACCGCTTCCGGCGAGTTGAGCGGCCTGTTTAAGAGCGGCACGGGTATTTGGGCTTTTGCACCATCCATCACTCTGCCTATCTTTGATTGGGGCACAAACAAAGCCAATCTTGACGTAGCCAAACTGCGCCAACAGGCACAAATCGTTGCTTATGAAGCCGCTGTTCAATCCGCATTCAAAGACGTTTCCAATGCGTTGGTTGCACGCGAACAGCTGGATAAAAGCTATGCCGCTTTGAGCAAACAAAGCCGTGCCTACAACGACAGCCTGCGCCTCATCAGCCTGCGCTACAAACATGGCGTATCCAGTGCATTGGATTTGCTGGATGCCGAGCGCAGCAGTTACGGCGCAGAAACTGCTCTTTTGGCTAATCAGCTGACCCGTTTGGAAAACCTTGCCGACTTGTATAAAGCACTTGGCGGCGGTTTGAAACGCGAAACCGTTAGCCAACCTGCCGCGCAGCAGTAAGACTGTTCGAAATAAGCGGCATTAAAAACGTCGTCTGAAAACCGGATATCCAGTTTTCAGACGACGTTTTTATATTTTGGCATGGATACAATATGGATGGACTGGGCTAGCAGGCAGGTATCTAGGAGTTTGAGCTTACGGCAATTTTTAAGTATGACTGACAATCTGAGGTCAGGATTCCTGTTTGTGCAGAATAAATATGATTAGGTATTTCCTATTACGATTCACGATATAAAAAGGTCGTCTGAAAACTTCAGACGACCTTTGCTGTTTGATTATACGGTTAGCTGCCCATCAATTTTAAACGCTGACCCGGAGTAACGGTTCGGGTATTTTTATTCCAGCGGCGGATATCGTTGACATCTACGTTAAAGCGGTTGGCAATCGTATTGAGTGTATCGCCTCTACGGACTGTATAAGAAACATTTTGAATGTTGTTTTTACGGGTTTTGACCGGAGCCGCGCTAACGCGTAACAGCTGACCCTTGCGGATGTTGCTGCCTTTGATATTGTTGGCCACAATCAAATCGGCAACGCTTAAGTTGTAGCGTTTAGAGATATTGAACAAAGTATCTCCATCAGTCACGCGGTGCATACCTGCCATAGTTGTCGGCTGTGCAGATGATTGATTATTTGCTCTTGCCAGTCGTGCTTCAGTACGGCTTTGATGCTTGGCAATATTTTCGGCAATGCGTTCGCTGCGTGCTTTGGTTGCGTCAACCTCTTGATGATGCGTGATATTTTGAGCAACAGTGGTTTGATCCTCTTCTGCTTTTTGCAGACGTGAATCAACATTGGCAAGCAATGTCATCATTTGGTCAGGTTCTTCGACTGCAGAAGGAGTGGGAGGAGTAGCTGATTTTGCGGATGCCACAACCTGCGGCTCTGTTAAGGTGAAGGCAGGTTGTGCAAGCTCGGCTGCCGCAATGACAGTTGTGTCTGCTGCAGGTTTTGCTTCCGTGGATTGTACAGTTTGAACGCGTTCTACACGGGGTTGGGCGGTTGTAACGGTATCGACGGCAATAGGGGCAGTTGCAGCTTTGGTATTGGTAACAAAATCAAAGGTTGCTGGAGCTTGTTCTTGTGCAACCGTATTGGCAGGGATGACGACTGTTTTGACTGTATCGGTTTTGAGTTCTGCCGTTTGAATCGGAGCCATTGTCGGCATATTCGAACGGTAGGTATCCGGAGTATTGTCAGTATCGATGAAATTAATCATATCCTGTTTGGTAGCAGTATCGGTTTGTGCAACCAAAATGGTACGTCCTTCAGACAGCGAATTGCCGTTTAAGCCGTTTAGTCGTTTGATTTCGGCAACGCTCATCCCGGTTTCTGTCGCAATCGTGTTCAGATTGGTATTGCGGGCCGAGGTATAGGCATTGAAAGAGAGCAGGGTTTCGGGATTCGCATTGCGGTAATTTTTTTCGAATGCGGATACGGCGGAAACAGGCAGCAATAATTTTCGGTTGTTTTTCGGGATGAAGACGGGTGCGTTGAAAGCAGGGTTCAATGTCAGCAGCTCGCTCTCACTGATATTGGCGAGACGGGCGATGGTGCTGTTGTCGATGGGTTTGTCAATACTGACTGTTTGGAAATAAGGTTGATTGGTGATTTCGCTGATATTCATGCCGAAAGTCTGGGGGCTGGCGACAATATTGCGGACAGCCAGCAATTTGGGAACGTAGTTGCGTGTCTCGTTCGGCATGCGCAGGTTTTCGTAAGTTGGTTCCAGGCCTTGTGCGCGGGCACGGTTGACGGCGCGGCCTACATTGCCTTCGCCCCAGTTGTATGCAGCCAAAGCCAAAGACCAGTCGTTAAATAGCCCGTGCAGATATTGCAGGTAGTTCAGCGCGGCATCGGTCGCGGCATATATGTCGTGGCGGCCGTCATACAAAGGTGTTTTTTCCAAGCCGAAATGACGGCCGGTTGCCGGCATGAACTGCCACAGACCGGATGCGCCGACGTGGGATTTGGCTTTGGTGACGAATGCGCTTTCAATGAAGGGGAGGAGTGCGATTTCGGCGGGCATATTGCGTTTTTTTACTTCGGTTGCAATATGGTACATATAAGGTTTGCTGCGCGTGATGGTGCGGTCGAAATAGGCACCGTTTGCGGCGAATTTGCTTTCGTGGCGGCGGACCAGCTCGGAATTGACTTCGCTCATGCGGAAGTCTTTTTTCAATGAAGCCCACAGGCTGCCGGAACCGAAAGTCTTGGCTTTGGCTTGGTCGAGAAGGGCAGAATTGAGCCGCATCATTGCCATACCTGTTTGGTTGGGAGTGGCGTTTTGTGCGGCGGCCGCGCCGGAAACGGCGGATAAACCGGACAGCGTCAGGGCGATGGTTTTCAGTTTTGCCATAGTAGTCAATTATCAATATATATTATTCAGTCTCCGCGATGTTACTGTCTGATTCATGTGAACGTCAAGGATATGAGGGTAATTTACATATGACCGGGGCTTAATGATAAAATTTGTCGCGAAAATACGGCGGTTTGCGTATATATGCCGTCAAAATCAGATTAAGCAAAAGAACATCCTATGATTTCCGAAAATTCCTCCCTGCTCGATTTCGACCGCGCCCATCTGCTCCATCCCTATACGTCCATGACCGATCCGTTGCCTGTTTATCCGGTGCGCCGTGCGGAGGGCGTGCATATCGAATTGGCGGACGGTACGCGGCTGATTGACGGGATGTCGTCTTGGTGGTGTGCGATACACGGCTACAATCATCCCGTTTTGAATCAGGCGGTTGAGGCGCAGATTAAACAAATATCGCATGTGATGTTCGGCGGTTTGACGCACGGGCCGGCGGTGAAGCTGGGCAAATTATTGGTCGGGATTTTGCCGCAGGGACTGGACCGTATTTTTTATGCGGACTCGGGTTCGGTTTCGGTGGAAGTTGCGCTGAAGATGGCGGTGCAATACCAGCAGGCGCGGGGTTTGACGGCGAAGCAGAATATTGCGACGGTGCGGCGCGGGTATCACGGCGATACTTGGAACGCGATGTCCGTCTGCGATCCGGAAACGGGGATGCACCATATTTTCGGCAGCGCTCTGCCGCAGCGTTATTTTGTCGATAATCCGCAAAGCCGTTTTAACGATGAATGGGACGGGGCGGATTTGCAGCCTGTCCGCGCCTTGTTTGAAGCGCATCATGCGGATATCGCCGCCTTTATTTTAGAGCCGGTCGTGCAGGGCGCGGGCGGCATGTATTTTTATCATCCGCAGTATCTTCGCGGGTTGCGCGATTTGTGCGACGAATTTGATATCGTGTTGATTTTTGACGAAATCGCCACCGGGTTCGGGCGCACGGGCAAGATGTTTGCCTGCGAACACGCGGAGGTCGTGCCGGATATTATGTGTATCGGCAAGGGCTTGAGCGGCGGCTATATGACGCTGGCGGCGGCAATCACTTCGCAAAAAGTCACCGAAACGATTTCGCGCGGCGAAGCGGGCGTGTTTATGCACGGGCCGACATTTATGGCGAACCCGCTGGCGTGTGCCGTTGCCTGCGCTTCGGTCAAGCTGCTTTTGTCCCAAGATTGGCAGGCAAATATCCGCCGCATCGAAAGCATCCTGAAAGGTCGTCTGAAAACCGCATGGGACATTCGCGGCGTGAAAGACGTGCGCGTTTTGGGTGCCATCGGCGTGATTGAGCTGGAAAAAGGCGTGGATATGGCGCGTTTTCAAGCGGGCTGCGTGGCGCAGGGCATTTGGGTGCGCCCATTCGGCAGGCTGGTGTACCTCATGCCGCCTTACATCATTTCAGACGACCTCTTGACCGAACTTGCCGACAAAACCGTACAAATCTTGAAGGAACACAGCAAATGAAAGGCGTTTACTTCGTCAGCGGCATAGACACGGACATCGGCAAAACCGTCGCCACCGGCGTGTTGGCAAAACAATTGTTGCAGCAGGGCAAAAGCGTGATCACGCAAAAGCCCGTGCAAACCGGTTGCCAAAACATCGCCGACGACATCGCCGTCCACCGCAAAATCATGGGCATACCCATGCAGGAAGCCGACAAGCAAAAGCTGACCATGCCCGAAATCTTCAGCTATCCCGCTTCGCCGCATCTCGCCGCCCGTCTGGACGGTAGGGCTTTGGACTTGGACAAAATCCGCAACGCCACGCAGCAACTGGCGGCACAATACGAAATCGTCTTGGTCGAAGGCGCGGGCGGATTGATGGTTCCACTGATGGAAAACCTGTTGACCATTGATTATATTCAGCAACAGGATTATCCCGTCATTCTCGTTACCAGCGGACGGCTCGGCAGTATTAACCACACCCTGCTCAGCTTCGCCGCACTCAAGCAATACGGCATCAGCCTGCATAGCCTGATTTTCAACCACATCCACGACAGCCGTGACAAACACATCGCCCAAGACAGCTTGGCATATCTAAAGGGTCGTCTGAAAAAAGATTTTCCCGATGCGGAGTGGATGGAGTTGGATAAGGTGGAGACGGACGAAAGGTCGTCTGAAAATGATTAAAACATGAAATCCATCAATCTAAACACCATGAATCCCCCTTTGAATTGGCAAGACAAACTTCCCGAAGAACTGCCGCAAGGCTGGAACGAACGCGCTGCCGCCTTGTGCCAAGCGCAATCGCTGACCGCCGCCTTACGCGCCTTGGGCGGCAGTTTTACGGTAAAAGTACTGTATATGGGTGAACTAGACGGGCTGGGTAATTCATCTGGCGAAAACCATGCCGAAACCGCCGCCCCGCAATTCGTCCGCGACGTTTTGCTGCATCTGGACGGCGTTCCCGTCGTACAGGCGCGCAGCGCGTGCAGCCCGCAATCGCAAGCCTGGCGCGGCGTGTTGGATTGCGGCACGCAGCCTTTGGGCGAGCGGCTGTTTGACGGCACGCTGCCCTTGAAGCGTTCGGCATTCGAGTTTTGCCTGATGGAAAACGCAGGCGGACAGGATGATTTCAGACGACCTGTCGCCGCCCGCAGGTCTTATTTCGATTGGGATGGCGAGGTGTTGGAACTGACGGAATATTTTTTGCCGGGGTTGGCGCGGATTATGCGCTAAACGTCGCAGCAATATAAGGAAAGGTCGTCTGAAACGGTTTTCAGACGACCTTTTTAATCTATTACAATTTCACCGAATGCTCGCGCGTTTCGTGGAACACGATGTCCGGCCAGCGTTCTTGCGTGAGTCCCAAATTCACGCGGTTGGGGGCGAGGTAGGCGAGGTTGCCGCCTGCGTCGATGGCGAGGTTGCCCGCATTGGCTTTTTCAAACTCTGCCAGCTTTTTCTTGTCGTCGCACGATACCCAGCGTGCCGACCAGATGGATGCGTTGTCGAACACGGCTTCTACGCCGTATTCGTTGGCGAGGCGCGAGGTAACGACTTCAAATTGCAGCACGCCGACTGCGCCCAAAATCAAATCCGCGCCGCTCATGGGTTTGAACACCTGCACCGCGCCTTCTTCGCCGAGCTGTTGCAAACCTTTTTGCAGTTGCTTGATTTTCAGCGGGTTTTTGATGCGGACGCTGCGGAACAGTTCGGGTGCGAAGAAGGGGATGCCGGTGAATGCCAGTTGTTCGCCTTCGGAGAAACTGTCGCCGATTTGGATGTTGCCGTGGTTCGGGATGCCGATGATGTCGCCTGCGTAGGCTTCTTCCACCAGCTCGCGGTCGTGCGACATGAACGTTACCACGCTGGACGCGGCGATTTCGCGGTTGATGCGCAGGTGTTTCATCTTCATGCCGCGCTCGAATTTGCCGGAGCAGACGCGCAAGAAGGCGATGCGGTCGCGGTGTTTCGGGTCCATATTGGCTTGGATTTTAAAGATAAATCCGGAGAATTTCGGCTCGTTAGGCTCGACCATGCGCACGGTCGCGTCGCGCGGTTTCGGAGCGGGCGCCCAGTCAATCAATGAATTGAGGATTTCCTGAATACCGAAGTTGTTAATCGCCGAGCCGAAGAACACGGGCGTGAGTTCACCGGCGAGAAATTCGTCGAGATTGAACTCGTTGGAAGCCGCCTGCACCAATTCGATTTCGTCGCGCAACTGCTGGATTTCCAGCGGAAAGCGTTGTTCCAGTTCGGGATTGTTGATGCCTTTAATGATGTCGAACTCGTGCGGCAGGCGTTCGCCGCCGGCTTCAAAGAGATAGATTTCGTCGTTCAGGATGTGGTACACGCCTTTGAAGTTTTTGCCCATGCCGATCGGCCAAGTGACGGGCGCACAGCGGATTTTTAAAATGTTTTCCACTTCGTCCAGCAATTCCAAAGAGTCGCGCACTTCGCGGTCGTATTTGTTCATGAACGTGACAATCGGCGTATTGCGCAGGCGGCAGACGTTCAAGAGTTTGATGGTTTGCGCTTCCACGCCTTTTGCCGCGTCGATGACCATCAAGGCGCTGTCCACGGCGGTCAAAACGCGGTAGGTGTCTTCGGAGAAGTCTTGGTGTCCCGGCGTGTCCAAGAGATTGACGGTGTGGTCTTTATAGTCGAACTGCATCACGCTGGAAGCCACGGAAATGCCGCGCTGCTTCTCGATTTCCATCCAGTCGGAGGTGGCGAATTTGCCGGTTTTCTTGCCTTTTACCGTACCCGCGCTCTGAATCGCGCCTGAAAACAGCAACAGTTTTTCGGTCAGCGTGGTTTTACCCGCATCAGGGTGGGAGATGATGGCAAACGTGCGGCGGCGGCGCACTTGGTTGAGGATTTCTTGGGACATGGGCTTTCTTTGCAAAAAGGTTCAGGCCGCTTTTCCGACGGCCTGAGGAATGGTTGAGATGGCGGGGATTGTACAAAAAAACATTAATCGGTTCAATGATTAGGGGATAAAAAAGGTCGTCTGAAAGCTTTTCAGACGACCTTCTCTTGGATCGGCATCTTGTTTATTCGGTAATTTCTTCAATTATAGGGCTGTAAGTAGCGCTGTCAAAGGTAGGCATAGGCGGGGGCAGCAGGTTGTTGAGGGTTAGGGCTGCGGGGTTCAGGGTAGGGTAGCCGCTGAAGGTTACGGTGTAGCCGCCGTTGGTTGTACTGTGGATTTTGGCATGTGCGCCTAATGGGAAGGTGCTTTTATTGGTAATGTGTCCGAAGGGGAAGCCTGTCAGGACGGGGACTTTGGCGGTGCGTGAGACGTGGTTGACGACGGCTGAGAAGTCGTAGCTTGAGTCGTATACGTCGCGGATGGTGCCCATGCGGAAGTCGCCGAAGATGATGGCGCGTTGTTTTTGCAGGATGCCTGCAAGATAAAGCGTGTTCAACATGCGTTCGATGCGGTAGGGTTGCTCGCTGACGTCTTCGACGAACAGGATGCCGCCTTGGATGTCGGGCATATAGGGCGAGCCTGCGAGGGAGGCTAGGACGCTGAGGTTGCCGCCCCACAAAGTACCTTCGACGTTAACGTTGGCGCGTTGGATGGCGGGAACGTCGATAATGTTGACGTTGTTGGTGGTGCCGCGTATGAACGAATCCATGGTGAAGACGCTGGGTTCGGGTTTGCCGAATTCGCTGTAAACCATAGGGCCGGCGAAGCTTGCCATATTGCCTTTGGCGAGCAGGGCGAGTTGGACGGCGCAAACGTCGCTGAAGCCGAAGAACAAGGTGCCGCGTTCGCGCATTCTGGCGCCGAGTGAGGCAAAGTCGATTTGCGGCAGGATGCGTGCCGCGCCGTAGCCGCCGCGCAAGCCCATGAGGACTTTGGGTGTTTCAACGCGGCCGGTGGCGACCTCTTGGAAGTCGGCGGCACGTTGGGCGTCGGAGCCGGCGAAGCGTTGATAGCGTCGGCTGCCTGCTTGTTGGTTGGTCACGGTAAAACCTGCGTTATAGAGGCGGGTCAAGCCTGCGTTGACGCGGTTGGGGTCTTCGGCAAAGCCAGAAGGGGCGACGACGCGGAGGAGGTTTTCGCCGGAGCGTGGGGGATGGTTGGTTTTGGGCTGCACGGGTTGGGCTTTCGCTGTGTTGCCGGTTTGAGTGGACGGGGTGACGGTAGTGCCGGTGCCGCAGGCTTGCAGCAGTCCGGCTCCGGCTGCGGCGGAGCAGGCGCGGAGGAAATGGCGGCGGGAGGTTTGCCAAGTCATATGGTTTCCTTTGGTTGGGTTTCAGACGACCTTTTCGGCAGGGGTCGTCTGAAAATCGGTTGATATGCGGTATCCGATACGCCTATTGAGGTCGTCTGAACGTTACGCCAGCAGGGCTTTGACTTGTTCCGTCCAGTTGTCCGGCAGGGTCATGCCGTGTTCGCGGACGGGGGCTGCCCAAATCGGGGCGGGAAAGTTGGCATCGTTTTCAAAGCGGGCGATGACGTGCCAATGCAGATGGGGGACAACGTTGCCCAAGCTGGCAAGGTTGATTTTGGCGGGATGGAATACCTGGCGCATGGCGGCTTCGACTTTATACACCATTTCCATGATTTCGGCGCGTTCGGCGGCTGAAAGGTCGGTCATCTCGGCGATGTGGTCGTTCCAGATGACGCGGCAGAATGCCGGGGCTGAGGCTTCGTTGTGGACGGCGATGACGCGCAGGTTTGGGGTTTGCAGCAAAATGTCTTCGTTGTCTGCGGTGCAGATGGGGCAGGTCATGGGGTTTTCTCGTTTGGATATGAGGGGACAGGTTGTCGGAAATGAGAAAGGTCGTCTGAAAACTTAATCCATCGTTTTCAGACGACCTTCGATGATTTTATTTTCCGCGCATCAGCTCGAAGAAATCGTCGTTGTTTTTGGAGTCTTTGAGTTTGCCCACCAAAAATTCGGTCGCCTCAATTTCGTCCATCGGATGCAGGAATTTGCGCAAGAGCCACATGCGCTGCAACTGGTCGTTCGGCACCAACAATTCTTCGCGGCGTGTGCCGGATTTGTTGATGTTGATGGCGGGAAACAGGCGTTTTTCCGCCATGCGGCGGTCGAGGTGCAGTTCCATATTGCCCGTGCCTTTAAATTCTTCGTAAATCACGTCGTCCATGCGACTGCCGGTTTCCACCAGAGCGGTGGCGATGATGGTAAGCGAACCGCCTTCTTCTACATTGCGCGCTGCGCCGAAGAAGCGTTTGGGGCGGTGGAGGGCATTGGCATCTACGCCGCCGGTCAGGATTTTGCCGGAAGTGGGTACAACGGTATTGTAAGCGCGGGCGAGACGGGTAATCGAGTCAAGCAGGATGACCACGTCTTTTTTGTGTTCGACCATGCGCTTGGCTTTTTCAATCACCATTTCCGCCACTTGGACATGGCGCTGCGCCGGTTCGTCGAAGGTAGAAGACACGACTTCGCCGCGTACGGAACGGCTCATTTCGGTAACCTCTTCGGGGCGTTCGTCAATCAAAAGGACGATGAGTTCGACGTCGGGATAGTTGGCGGTAATCGCGTGGGCGATGTTTTGCAGCATCACGGTCTTACCGGTTTTCGGCGGCGCAACCAAAAGGGCGCGTTGTCCGCGGCCGATGGGGGAAACTAAATCAATGGCGCGGCCGGTAAGGTTTTCTTCGGCTTTAATGTCGCGCTCAAGTTTGAATTGCTTGGTGGGGAAAAGCGGGGTGAGGTTTTCGAAGAGGATTTTGTGTTTGCAGACTTCGGGATGATCGCCGTTGATGCTGTCGAGACGGACAAGGGCGAAATAGCGTTCGTTGTCTTTGGGTACGCGCACGCTGCCTTCGATGGTGTCGCCCGTATGCAGGTTGAAGCGGCGGATTTGCGTGGGTGAGACGTAGATGTCGTCGGGACCTGCGAGGTAGGAAGTGTCTGCGCTGCGTAAAAAGCCGAAGCCGTCGGGCAGGATTTCGAGCGTGCCGGAGCAGGTGAAGCTTTCGCCCTGCTTCATCATTTGGCGGACGATGGCGAATACGAGGTCTTGTTTGCGGAAACGGTTGGCGTTTTCAATGCCGTGTTCTTCTGCCATTTCCAAGAGTTTGGAAATGTGTAGGGTTTGTAGTTCTGAAACGTGCATGATTTTTGACAGTTGTATTGGAAAAGAATGGGATTCGGAAGACAGAGGTCGTCTGAAAAGAATGGTGTACGGAATGTACGGTGATTTTTGAGAAACCTGAATTGTAGGCAGTCGGAGGGCGGGTGTCAAATTTAGGCGGGGCAAGGTTTGTATGGCATAGGTTTTGTTGCATGGCTGGTAACATCGAATTGAAAAAGTCGTCTGAAAATAGGTTTCAGACGACTTTGAGAAGAAATAATCATCTTCTACTGAAAGATTAGTATTTGTTCAGACGACCTTGGGGGAAAATACTGCGATAGGCGGTGTATATGCCGATCATTGCTACGGGGTAGAGAACCAGGTAAGTAATCAATAAGAAGATGAAGAACAAAATAAGGAAAGGGCCGGAGAGCGCGGTTGATTGCTGTATTGATGCTTCTGTTGCAAATGCGGAAATCATGACTGTCATAAATATGAAGCAAAACGCGATACTGATACCCAGCCAAATTAAGCCGTATACCAGCAGGGCGGGGATATTGCGGCGACAGGCATTGAAGCTGGCCTTAATGGCGGCAACAGGGTTCATATCCTCCAACATGATAAAGGCGGGAGCCAGCCAAAACATCATGGAGTAAATGGCGATAATAACCAACAGGATAATAAATAAAATCGGAAAGGCCGGCATAAAGTCTGCCCTTAAGAAATTTCCGTTGGCTAACATGCCGAAAGGAATAACAACGGCCAAAGCTAAAAGCAGGCATACGACGATACTCAGCAGTAAAAGAATCAGGAATGCTCCGCTTTTTTTAATCGAAAATCCGGCAAACAGAGAGCCGAAGTTGAAATTCTTACCTTGCGCGGTTTGGGCTGCAAGCAGCACGATGCCACCGAGGAAACAAAAGCCTACCCAATAGAAAAACAGATTGAAGAGCAATTCTCGGATTATTATGGTTGAGGTGAAATCATTGAAATCAGCGGGCGGGCTTTCAACGCCTAGCAAACCGAATAGAAAACCTACAAAGAGCGGAATAAGGCTGACTAAAATAATTGCGCCCATCCATTTGAATTTGTTTTTACTGAAAATACGCCATGAGTCGGTAAACCAGCTTACTCCTTCGCCTGCGCGTAGACGTTTGGGTTCGTTGACGGAGTTTTGGGGGGTGATAGGGTGCTGGGGAGGTTGCAGTGTTTCCATAAAAATAATTTCCAAGTTTACAGATGAGAAAGGCTATCATTATATCATAAGTGTATATGGTTATTTGTTGAGAGTTTGACAAAAGGTCGTCTGAAAATTTTTCAGACGACCTTTGTGTTTGGCATGAGGCAGTTTATAGCGTACCAAGATAAATTGCAGATGGGTTATTGGGCGATATGTTTCGAAATCTATCGGCAGACGGTTTTCTGTTTTGGGAAGGATACACTTAAAGAAACGATGGCGGCTTGTTGTCTGTCAGCTGAACCAAAAGCGGAAAACCAAATAAAAAACCAATGCCAACACGCCTGCCCAAACGATCAGCATAAATCCTGCAACGGCCTGCCCTAATCGGTAAACGGGATTTTTACGTTCGTCTTCGGGCAGGGAAGGTTGGGTGTTTTTAGGTTCGGTCATGTTGTCGGCTCCCGTCGGTAATCGGATAAAGGCGTAAGGTTACGCCGTGGCGGGGAAAGATTCAAGTTTGCTGCATTTTTACAGCGGGAGACCTTTGCAAAATTCTCCCCAAATCCCCTAAATTCCCACCAAGCCATTTAGGGAATTTTCCATGAGCACCTTCTTCCGGCAAACCGCACAAGCCATGATCGCCAAACACATTGACCGCTTCCCACTATTGAAGTTGGAACAGGTGATTGATTGGCAGCCGATCGAACAGTACTTGAAACGTCAAAGAACCCGTTACCTTAGAGACCACCGCGGCCGTCCCGCCTATCTCCTGTTGTCCATGTTCAAAGCCGTCCTGCCCGGAATGGCACAGCCTCTCCGATCCCGAACTCGAACACAGCCTCATCACCCGCATCGATTTCAACCTGTTTTGCCGTTTTGACGAACTGAGCATCCCCGATTACAGCACCTTATGCCGCTACCGCAACCGGCTGGCGCAAGACGACACCCTGTCCGAATTGCCGGAACTGATTAACCGACAACTGGCCGAAAAAAAACCTAAAAGTAGAGAAAGCATCCGCCGCCGTCATTGACGCCACCATTATTCAGACTGCCGGCAGCAAACAGCGTCAGGCCATAGAAGTCGATGAAGAAGGACAAGTCAGCGGTCAAACCACACCGAACAAGGACAAAGATACCCGCCGGACAAAGAAAAACGGCCTCTGCAAACTCAGTTACAAACAACATACCCGTACCGATGAGGAAGGCTATATCGAGAAACTGCACATCACTCCTGCCAATACCCATGAGTGCAACCATCTGTCCCCTTTGTTGGAAGGCATTGCCGAAGGTACGACCGTCTATGCCGACAAAGGCTACGACAGTAAGGAAAACCGGCAACATCTGGAAGAATATCGGTTGCCGGATGGCATTCGCCTTGTTTGTTCAAGGGGTAATGTTCAAGGGGTAATGAGTGTCTCTCTACCATCAGGGACAGCCAAGTATGCCGGCGAAGTGTTGAATTTCCGTGCACGCAACTTGGATGAAAAAGCAAACTGGATGGATGCAGGTAACAGCTACCGTACTGCCGGTTCGTTTACCGCCGATGTCGATGATGTCGATTTCGATGCTGAAACCATCGCAGGTAAAATCAATAGTGGTGATAACCGATATATGGATGAACAAGCCTTTACCGCAGGTATTTCAGGCAGTAGCTTCAACGGCAAGTGAATTCCGGTGTCGAAGGTTATATCTCAGGTGGATTCTATGGTGATAAGGCTGCCGAAATGGCGGGGCGTTACAGTTACAATAAGACGCCAGGCAATAAAGGTTCTTTGAGTGACAATGCCTTTGGCGTATTCGGCGGTAAAAAACAGTATCCGTCTGTTCAAACTGAAAACAAACCGCCTGAAAGGGCGGTTTGTTTTCAGTTTGGGCAGGAAGGGTTTTCAGACGACCCTTGTGGATGCAGGCGGCTGTTTACGGTCTAAAGATTTTTTTTCTTCCTGGCGGTTTTTCAAATGTTTTTCATAGGCTAAGACAAAATCCGCCTTGGGTAATCCCGCTAGAACACCAATATGCGCTGCAGCGGATTTTGCCAAAGGTTCGAGCGTGTAGCCGCCTTCCAGTACCGAAACGATTCTGCCGGGACAACTTGGAGCGGCTTGGATGATTTTGTGTGTCAACCAGGCGAAATCGGCTTCGTGCAGATTCAGACGACCTGTTTCGTCTTGTTTGTGTCCGTCGAAACCTGCGGACAGTAAGACCAGTTCGGGTTTGAATGCGGTCAGTTTGTTCAACCATTTTTCGCGTACGGTAGTGCGGAAGACGCGGCTGCCGGTGTTGGACGCGAAAGGCAGGTGTAACATATTGGCGCCGTTGGCGGAATGGTTGGTTTCGGGAAATGGGAAGAGGTCGGTTTCAAAAAGGTTCATAAACAGGACGCGCGGGTCATCTTTGAAGATTTCCGCTGTGCCGTCGCCGTAATGGACGTCGAAGTCGATGATAGCGATGCGTTGGAGTCGATATTCGGCGATGGCGTGCATGACGCCTGCGGCGACGTTGTTTAATAGGCAGAAACCGCCTGCCTTATCGCTGTGCGCGTGGTGTCCGGGTGGACGGACGGCGCAAAAAGCGTGCCATGCTTTCTTATTCATCACCATATCTACCGCCTGAACGACAGCCCCTGCGGCGTAACGGGCAGCTTTGAGCGAACCATGGCTCATGACGGTATCGTCGTCGAGGCGGTAGATTTTGTCCGCTTGGGGCTGGCAGGCTTCGAGCGAGCGCAGGTACTTGCGCGGGTGAACCAAGGCGAGGCGGGTATCGCTGATTTCTTCGGCTTCGGCAGTTTGAAGATGCCGCCAAATATCCTGGCCTTTGAGTTCCGCCTCGATAACGGCAGTGCGTTCGGGTGAGTCGGGATGACCTGCGTCGGGTTGGTGTTGCGCAAAAACGGGATGAGAAATCCAGACCGTACGCGCATTTTTACCCAAGAGGCGGCGTAGGCGCGTACGCAGTCGTCGAATGAGTTTTTTCATGAGGAAAAGGGCGCGGGGCTTGTCGTTGGTAGGAAGGAATCAGGTTTTAAATGTCGTTGAAACTTCATTTTCAGACGACCTGACATGATAAATATGGTTAATAAATAGGGAAAGGCTTGGAAATTTTTCAGACGACCTTTAGAATAGCTTAATTTTGCGGCTGTACCAATGCTTTTTTCTGTCGCAAGCAGTGTTTTACTTAATTTTAATCTCTTAGAAAACGGACAAATTATGAATCAAACTGTGGCCCAATTTGCCCCTTTAGTGCTGATTATGGTGGTGTTCTACTTCCTGATCATGCGTCCCCAACAAAAGAAATTCAAAGCACACCAAGCCATGCTTGCCGATCTGAAAGTCGGCGATAAGGTGGTTTTGGCAGCAGGCTTCAAAGGCCGTGTTACCAAAGTCGGCGAACAGTTTTTCACTGTGGACATTGGTCAGGGTGCAAAAATCGAAGTCGAAGTGGAACGTAACGCGATTGCCGCTAAAGCCGAGTAATCGGTATTTTTGCCAAGAGCCGCCTCGGAAAGCTGAGCGCGGCTGTTTGTCTTCATAATAAATCGAAGGTTTACCATGAACCGTTATCCTTTATGGAAATACCTGCTGATTGCGTGCTCGATTTTGGTTGCCGTAGTGTATTCGCTGCCCAACCTTTTCGGTGAAACGCCCGCAGTACAGGTATCAACCAACCGACAAGCCATAGTTATCAACGAACAGACCCAGTCCAAAGTGGATGCCGCGCTGAAACAGGCTGGTATTCAGACTGACGGGATATTTATTGCGAACAACTCGCTGAAAGTGCGTTTCAAAGATACCGAAAGCCAGCTTAAAGCCCGCGACGTTATAGAAAACACTTTGGGCGATGGCTATATTACTGCGCTCAACCTGCTGGCAGACAGCCCCGAATGGATGGCAAAAATCGGCGCCAATCCGATGTTCTTAGGCTTGGACTTGCGCGGCGGTGTGCATTTCACCATGCAGGTGGACATGAAAGCTGCGATGCAGAAAACGTTTGAACGTTATTCGGGCGACATCCGCCGCGAAATGCGCCGTGAAAAAATCCGCACCGGTACCGTCCGTCAGATTGAAAACGGTCTGATTGTCCCGATGCAGGACGCTGCCGACGTACAAAAAGCCATGCCTAAGCTGCGTCAGCTTTTCCCTGAGGCAAATTTAAATGCCGACGGCAATAACATCACGCTGACATTATCCGAAGAAGCGATTAACAAAGTACGATCCGATGCGGTGAAACAAAACATCACCACCTTGCATAACCGTGTCAATGAGTTGGGCGTGGCTGAACCTGTCATCCAGCAATCCGGTCTTGACCGAATTGTTGTTCAGCTGCCGGGTGTACAAGATACAGCCAAAGCAAAAGACATCATTGGCCGTACCGCGACTTTGGAAGTGCGCATGGTGGAAGACGACCCTGTCAAAGTGCGCGGAGCTTTGGAAGGTAATGTTCCGAGCGGTTTCGAGCTGTTGTCCAGTGGTGGCGATCATCCTGAAACCTTGCTGATTAACAAACAGGTTGAATTGACCGGTGACAATATCAATGACGCGCAACCCAGTTTCGACCAAATGGGTGCGCCTGCCGTCAGTCTGAGCTTGGATAGCGCAGGCGGCAGTATTTTCGGCGAATTGACCGCCGCCAACGTCGGCAAACGCATGGCGATGGTGTTGATCGACCAAGGCAAGTCCGAAGTGGTTACCGCACCGGTTATCCGTTCCGCTATTACCGGCGGGCGCGTGGAAATTTCCGGCAGCATGACGCAGGCGGAAGCCAATGATACTTCCTTGTTGCTGCGTGCCGGTTCTCTCGCCGCACCGATGCAAATCGTGGAAGAGCGCACCATTGGTCCGTCTTTGGGTAAAGAAAATATTGAAAAAGGTTTCCATTCGACCTTATGGGGCTTTGCCGCCGTTGCTTTGTTCATGGTGGTTTACTACCGCCTGATGGGTTTCTTCTCGACCATCGCCCTGAGTACCAACATCTTGTTCTTAGTCGGTATTTTGTCTGCCATGCAGGCAACGCTTACGCTGCCCGGTATTGCCGCATTGGCGTTGACACTGGGTATGGCGATTGACTCCAACGTATTGATTAACGAACGTATCCGCGAAGAGTTGCGCGAAGGCGTGCCGCCGCAACAGGCAATCAACCTCGGTTTCCAACACGCATGGGCAACCATCGTCGACTCCAACCTGACCTCGCTGATTGCCGGTATCGCCCTCTTGGTATTCGGTTCCGGCCCGGTCCGCGGTTTTGCCGTCGTACACTGTCTGGGTATCCTGACTTCGATGTACTCATCCGTCGTCGTCTTCCGCGCCTTAGTGAATCTTTGGTACGGACGCCGCCGCAAATTGCAGAACATTTCCATCGGCGCAGTATGGAAACCTAAAGCCGAAACAGCGGCTGGCAAGGAGTAAGACATGGAACTCTTTAAAATCAAACGCGACATCCCGTTTATGAGCTACGGCAAACTGACGACCTTTATTTCGTTGGTAACTTTTATTGCTGCCGTATTCTTCCTCATCACCAAAGGTTTGAACTTCTCCGTCGAATTTACCGGCGGTACCGTGATGGAAGTGCAATATCAGCAGGGCGTGGACGTCAACAAAACCCGTGAAAAACTCGATACCTTGAAAATGGGCGATGTCCAAGTTCAGGCGTTGGGTACGAACAAACACATCATGATCCGCCTGCCCAACAAAGAAGGCGTAACTTCCGCGCAGCTTTCCAATCGGGTTATGGAATTGCTGAAAAAAGAGCAGCCTGACGTTACCTTGCGCCAAGTCGAATTTATCGGCCCGCAGGTCGGCGAAGAGCTGGTGACCAACGGTCTGATGGCATTAGGCTTTGTTGTAGCAGGTATCATCGTTTACCTGTCGATGCGCTTTGAATGGCGTTTCGCCGTATCCGCCATCATCGCGAATATGCACGACATCGTGATTATTTTGGGCTGCTTCGCCTTCTTCCAATGGGAATTTTCACTGACCGTGCTGGCGGGTATCCTTGCCGTATTGGGCTATTCCGTAAACGAATCCGTCGTCGTCTTCGACCGTATTCGTGAGAACTTCCGTAAACCGAGTATGCGCGGACACACCGTTCCGCAAGTCATCGACAATGCGATTACCGCCACCATGAGCCGTACCATCATCACCCACGGCTCGACCGAGGCAATGGTCGTTTCCATGCTGGTGTTCGGCGGCGCAGCGTTGCACGGTTTCTCAATGGCATTAACCATCGGCATCGTGTTCGGTATTTACTCTTCGGTATTGGTCGCCAGCCCGCTCTTGCTGATGTTCGGCCTGAGCCGCGAAAATATCGCGAAGGAAGTGAAGAAAAAAGAAGAAGTCGTGGTCTGATGGCTATGATTGCGATGTGAAGAGGTCGTCTGAAAACTTGGCAACAGGTTTTCAGACGACTTTTTTATTTTGGGCAGTTGATTTGATAGTTGTGATGCGAATATGGCGGTATTGTTTTGACTGTATGGAAAGGAACACACTTTTCTTGTTTCAGATAGAGGAAGGGAAAGATTGGCTTAAAGGGAAGGGGTAATCGATTGTATAGTGGATTAACTTTAAATCCGGACAAGGCGACGAAGCCGCAGACAGTACAGATAGTACGGTAAGGCGAGGCAACACCGTACTGGTTTAAAGTTAATCCACTATATAAAACGGACACGTTTATACCTTTCTTGGTAATGTACTGCACAAAATGCAAAAAGGCCGTCTGAAAATTTTCAGACGGCCTCAAATTACCATTTACGGTTAGAGTTAGAAATTAACGTTTTGCTTTTGCGGCAGGTTTTTTAGGAGCCGGTTTTCCTGCTTTGGCGGGAGAGTTGGCAACGGAGCAGTATTTGGCAACGATTTGATCAACGACTTCTTCTTTGCCGTTAACGGTCGTTTTACCGCGTACGGTCAGCATATTGCCGTCTACTTTGTCGATATTGCCCAAATTGGCACGACCGGCCACCCATGCGACATTTTCGCCCCAGAAGGCGTTGACATCATCGCTGGAGCCGACGACGCGGAACAGGTTGGGTGTCAGTTCGTTTTTGTATTTCACTTGTGCTACAACAGGTTCGTTGCCTTTGAAACCGTACATAACGCTCAATGGGTCTTGACCGTTTTGACCGCAGCGGTAGTGTACTTCTTTGGTGCTGTCGATAGCGTCCACTTTAATAGTTTGAGGAGTGAAAGGTTGGTTTTGTTGCGCTGCTTGTTGCGGAGCTGGGGCAGGTTGCGCGGCAGGTTTTCCTTTGGAAGAGCTGGAACATGCAGACAGCGCGGCAGCGGCGATAACGGCAGAAATCATTAACTTGGTATTTTTATTCATCGGTTTACTCCATATAAATTTTTGATAAAAGGTTGGCGAAACATTAACACAATATCAGAGATGGTATATTTTGTCTTCAATTTGGACAAATCTTTAATAAAAGCATCAAAAGAATAAGTAAATTTACTTATGAAAAGATCATCCAAGTTCAAGCGTTTCGGCTCCATCTGTCCGCCCTGCTGACTGCCGGATACATTACGTCCACGGTGTTTTTCGGCAATCAAACCATTACAAAACTGCAAGGTCTGAAAATCGATGTTGTGTTATGTCATAGGTTTGCGCTTTACCCAAATAAGGGGAATAATGACTTTTCATTCATCAATTAAACTTCTATACACACGAGGGCAGGCATGAATTCTTTTGCATCATTGTTAAACCATCCCGATATTTCTTTTCTTCCGATTCCAGACAGTATCAAAGTCGGCAATCCGGCAACGGGCGAGACCTTGGCGTTTGTCCGCACGACTCGTTCAGACGGCCTCAAATTGCTGATTCAAAAGGCGGAGGCGGCACAAAAATTATGGGCGGCAAAAACTGCGTTGGAGCGCGCCGATGTGTTGTGGCGTTGGTATTTTTTGATTAAAGAAAACAAAGAAGAACTGGCGCGTATCATGACGATGGAGCAGGGAAAAAGTCTGACTGAGGCGCGTGGCGAGATTGATTATGCGGCTTCGTTTGTGCGCTGGTTTGCCGAAGAGGCGCGGCGGATTGACGGCGATGTGTTGACGAGTGTGAAAGCGTCGCAAAAACTGGTTGTGTTGAAACAGCCTATCGGTGTTACTGCGGCGATTACACCGTGGAACTTCCCATCTGCGATGATTGCACGTAAGGCTGCACCTGCTTTGGCGGTGGGCTGTGCGATGATTGTCAAGCCCGCGTCGCTCACGCCTTTGAGTGCGTATGCGTTGGCTGTACTGGCCTACGAAGCGGGTGTGCCTCAGGATTTGTTGCCTGTTGTCAGCGGTAGTGCTTCGGAAATCAGCAATGAATTTGCCACGAATCCGACCGTGCGCAAAATCAGCTTTACCGGCTCAACTGAAATAGGTGCGAAAATTTTTGCCGACAGTGCGGCGGACATTAAAAAACTCAGTTTGGAACTGGGCGGCAATGCGCCGTTTATCGTGTTTGACGATGCCGATTTGGACAAAGCCGTCGAAGGCGCGCTCGCCAGCAAGTTTCGCAACAGCGGCCAGACCTGCGTCTGCACCAACCGCGTGTACGCTCAATCGGGCATTTACGACGAATTTTGCCGCAAATTAAGTGAAAAAGTGGCCGCGCTCAAATTGGGCAACGGCTTGGATGAAGGCGTGAACCAAGGGCCGCTGATTGAGGAAAAAGCGGTGGAAAAAGTCGAGCAGCACATCGCCGACGCGCTCTCCAAAGGCGCGGTCTGCCTGACCGGCGGCAAACGCAGCGCGCTGGGCGGAACGTTTTTCGAACCGACTGTCTTAAGCGGCGTAACGGCGCAAATGGCGGTGGCGCGCGAAGAAACCTTCGGGCCGTTGTGTCCCGTGTTCCGCTTTGAAAGCGAAGCCGAAGTCATCGCGGCCGCCAACGATACGGAATACGGTTTGGCGGCCTACCTCTTCACTTCCGACACCGCCCGTCAGTGGCGAGTTGGCGAAGCCTTGGAATACGGCATGGTCGGCATCAATACGGGCTTAATCAGTAATGAAGTGGCACCGTTTGGCGGCGTAAAACGCAGCGGTTTGGGACGTGAAGGCAGCAAATACGGTGCGGACGAATATTTGGAATTGAAATATTTGTGTATCGATGTGGCGTATTGAGTTTGCTACTAGAAGCAACAGGTCGTCTGAAAAACAAATTTCATTGAAACCTTGTTTTCAGACGACCTTTTTCATATAGTGGATTAACAAAAATCAGGACAAGGCGACGAGGCCGCAGACAGTACAAATAGTACGGCAAGGCGAGGCAACGCCGTACTGGTTTAAATTTAATCCACTATACTATCCCGCCAGCCACAGCGATACCGTATAAATCGCCAATCCGACCAGTCCGCCGACAAGCGTGCCGTTGATGCGGATATATTGCAAATCCTTGCCCACGCTCAATTCCAGTTTTTCCACCATCAGGCGGCTGTCCCAGCCTTTGACTTTGTCCGAGACGAACAAAGCGGCCTTATCTTTATAACGCATCACAAAATCCCGAACCAAAAGCGAAATCCGCACATCCGCCCGCCGCATAAATTGCGGGTATGCCTGGGCTTGCGAACGCATATGATTCAGCAGCTTTTCCAGTTGAGCTTGGCACAAAGAGTCTTGTTTTTTCACATCTTCCCGCGCCCAGTCTAGAATGCCGCGCCATAAGGTCATGATTTGACGTTGCAGGGCGGGCGATTGCGCGAGCTGTTTTTTGAATTTGTCCAGGCGGCGGTGCCACAGGCGCGATGTGGTCAGGCGTTCGGTCAGTTCGTCGTATTGCACCAAGAATTGTCGGCGCAGCGCGTTATCCTGCTTGTCCGCAGTTGCCAAATAGCCGTCTATCCAAGCCAACGCTTTTTCTGCCGCCCAATCATCGACTTTCTCCACCAAGGTCGATTTCACCGCCGCTTTGAGCCTGTCCCAAGTACCGGGATTGCCGCCTTCGATTTTTGCTGCCCATTCGCGCAGGTTCTGCTCCAACATTTCACGGGTTTCCGGCGTTTTCAGCCAACGCCGAATCTGACGGAGCAGGCTTTCAAACGCTTTTTCGTGCATCCCTTGCGCTTTCAGCAGCCGCAAACCGTCGGCAAGCGCGTTGCCGATTTGTCCGCCGCTGTAACGTTCTTCCAGCAGCATCGCCGTAAAACGCGCCGTCTGTTCCGGTTTGGCGATGGCAAGCAGCGTCGGAATCTGCTTGGAAAGCCAGGGCAGCCAATGCGATTTTACGTCTTCGCCGTCCAGCCATTTCAATAATTTATCGCTGGGCTGCGCTTGGTAAATGCGCATGGCGATGGGTTTGCCCTGCAAAAAATTGTGTTCGATAAACCGCCCCAATTCATCGCCGATGCGTGCCTGATTACGCGGCAAAATCGCTGTATGGGGAATCGGTAGGCCGAGGGGTCGTCTGAAAAGTGCGGTTACGGCAAACCAGTCCGCCAGCGCACCCACCATCGCCGCTTCGGCAAACGCTTTGACAAATCCCAACCAAGGATATTGGCGCACATAAACGGCGGAGGCTGCAAACAGCCCACACGCCGCAAGCAGCAAGCCCGTCGCCCAACGCCTGCTTTTCGCCAACTTTTTGCGCGCCTCATTTAAGCGGACTTGTTCCGAAAGGGTGTGCATTTCTATTCCTGTCTTTTTTGTCTTTAGAGGGTTGCGAATAAATTGATTATTTTTTAATCAGCTAAAAATATTCAATAGGTTTCAAAATATTATCCAAGTTTTCCACAGAATGCACACATCAATCCGAATGCGGGTTGTGGGCAATATTTTGTATTGCCTGTTTTTTAATCATGATATTTTTATTTTGGAAAATCAAAAGGAAAGGAGAGTTGTTCACAAGCTGTTCACATGATTCTGCGGTATGGCTGTGTACAGGTTTTCAGACGACCTTTATGCCGTCCAACCTGAAACCGAAACCCAAAGCCGCCACAAGGCCCAAGCCGCCACCGTCAAACCTGCCAACAGGCGGATACTGCGTTTTTGCAAAAGCGTTTTCAACTGCGCCGCAAAGATGCCCATCGCCAAAAGGTTCGGCAGCGTGCCGAGCGCAAAAGCCAACATATATAAAGCACCGTGAACCGCGCTGCCGCTGCCCAAGGCGTAAAGCGACGCGCTGTAAACCAGGCCGCACGGCAGCCAGCCCCAGAGCATCCCCACGCCGAAACAGGCTGGGACGGAACGGATAGGCAAAAGCTTGTTTAAAAAAGGATTCAGCCGCTTCCATATCGGTTTGCCGATGCGTTCGATACGCGTTGCCGCCGTCGAAATTCCCGCCAGATAAAGCCCTAAAAGCAACAACAGAATGTTTGCCGCGATATACAGGCCCTGCTGCAACACACGGGTGTCATCCAAAGAAATCCCTGCCTGCCCGATCAGTCCGACTAGGAAGCCGATGAGGACATAGCTGCTTACACGTCCTAAGTTCAACAGGACAATCAATCCGAAACGGTTGAGGTTGGGCGGAAGCTGCAAGGCAAATGCGCTGCTTAACCCGCCGCACATACCGACGCAGTGGCCGCCGCCGAAAAAACCGAGCAGAAACAGAGTGAGGAAGGTAAGTTTTTCGTCCATATCAGATATATTTGAAATTGTTATCAGGCTGTTTCGTATTGTATCAATAACGGAGGAATGAGGATAAGAAAGGATGGAATAGGGACGAATTATTGCGAATCCGTTTGGAAAGGTCGTCTGAAAATCGCTTTGCCTTGATTGGACGGCATCGGATTTTCAGACGACCTTTAGACTACCCGATATTTATAAAGCCCTATTTTGAGAAAAATAATTTGATTTTATTTGAAAACAAAATGTTAAACGAATTGAATATTTCTGAACAAGATACCGAAGAAACAAGCAAATGTTTGCATATTATCGAGATTCGGTTAAAATTATCGGAAAATATATAAATAATAATCAAAATCATTCAATATCATTCAATCTATTTGCGGCAAAACCTTTCCGAGGTCGTCTGAACATTTTCAGACGACGCTGTCTGACATTCCGCCACACAAGGAATCCGTTATGAAGCCAGTCAAAGTCAACACCCTTGCCGCCTGCATCGCCGCCATCGGTTTCTCTCCCATCAGTTATGCTGCCGATAATACGCCGACCGTCATTCTCGATACTGTTACCGTCAAAGGCACGCGCAATAAAGACGAAATCGGTAAAAGCCGAGTTTATACCCGCGAAATCGTCAATCTTTACAAAGGCAAAAACGAAGTCGAAACCTTCAAAGGCAACACCGTATCCGACCTTTTAAGCGGTATGTCCGGCGTGTACAGCGGCGACGCGCGCAACAGCGGCGCACTGGATCCCAATATACGCGGCGTGCAGGGACAGGGGCGCATCCCCGTTACCATCGACGGCACGGAGCAGGCGATTACCGTCTGGCGCGGCTACGCAGGCGCAAACAACCGCAACTACGTCGATCCCAACATCATCAGCAGCGTTTCCATCGAAAAAGGTCCCTCGTTCAGCCGCGATATGAAAAGCGGCATAGGCGGCTCCGTCGCCCTGAAAACCATCGATGCCGACGATATTGTCCCCGAAGGGCAGAAATACGGCTTTGAAGTGAAGGCGGAAGCTTCCAATAATTCCATCAAGCGGCGTGAGAATGCTTATGAACATTCAGTCGATTATCGAACCTTGCCTGTTCCCGCAGTAGCAACGGGCGGTATTTGGCGTTCATTTTTTGACGATACCGACCGAATCGACCAGCGTTTCAACGGACGCAATAAATTTGGTGAGGATAAAGCCTACCGCATTGCCGCTGCCACCAAGCAGGACAATTTCGATGCCATGCTCGCCTATGCCTACCGCAGTAAAGGCAATTATTTTTCCGGCAAAAAAGGGGCGGAACGCTACGGCTATATCGGTCCTTGGACACAAGAAACTTTAGACGAATTAAAACGTCGTCAAGAAGAAGCCGCTGCCAAGGGCGAGAAATTTTACGGCAGTGAAAACATGCTGGGCGCACCCGATATTTCAAAAATCGGACTTTTCTACCATCCGGGCGGGGAAGTCAGCAATACCTCGCTCGAAACCAAATCATGGGTAGGTAAAACCACCTTCCGTCTGCCGAACCGACAAACGATCAAATTCGGCCTGCGCCATACCGATTCCACGTTCGGCGAAATCATGCCTTCGCGTATTATCGGTCCCATCAGTTGGGATGCGTCCGTCCTCAACAAAATTGCCGAATGGCCGCAGGCATGGGTCAAACAGCGTTCCTACAATATCGACTATTCGTGGAAGCCCGAGGGCAGCCGTTGGATAGATTTCGATGCCACGCTTTGGACAACGCGTACCAAATCCAAAACCAATACCGCAGGCGGCTCGCCCGGCGATACCGTTTATGAGGACAACAAATTTCAAATAGCATGGGACGAATACGACAGATGGCAGAAATACACCCCCGCAGAGCGGCAGGAATTGCTGGATGCAGGAATAGAAGCCCCCAAACCGCCCAAACCCGAAACGCCCAATACCAACGGACGCTTCAACACCATCGAAGGCAACGCCTATTACGCCCGTAACAACCGTACAGGCTTTCAATTCTCCAACCGTATGAAATTGAGCGACAAACTGTCGCTGACCTTGATGGGCGATTTTCAAAACGAAAAACTGACATCGCGCAATGATTTTTCAGACGAGCTGGAGCGAGGAGGATACGACAAATATCGGGAAGAACTCGAAAACAGCACCATCAGGGCAAATTATGAATTGAACCAATACGGTGTACCTCGAAACGGCAAGCGGCGCGAATACAATCTGGGCTTCAATTTCCGCTACGAACCCTTCCGCTGGCTGACTTTGACGGCGGGAGGACGATATACCAATTTCCAGCTTCAGGATAAAAGCAAACGTTTGGAAAGCGGTACGTATAAGACCGGCTATCCGTTAGAAATGAACAGGGGGATAAAATATTCGATCGGCAGGGTTGCCACGCTGCAAGAATACGCGGATTACAAGGCAATTGACGATGCTTTGGCGAATGGCAGTCTTGATTATGGACTTTTATATGCGACAGAGGAATACGCAGAACAAAGAAAAAAACATGCACAAATTAGCCTGTTGTTTCAAACCAATTCGCAATATATTCCGACTTTGACAGATGATCGCGAAAAATGGGTCAATCCCAATGAAAAGGTGGATTTCTATTGGTTGAAAGACGATAAAGGCCGTCTGAATATGCAGGATCATCCCCTTATCAATGGCAGCATTCCTGATTTGCACACTAAAGTCCCTAATCCTGTATATGACCCGTCTATTCCAGACAGTCCGCAGTTTGTGCCTAAGTATTATAACGTTGATGCAAGCGTATATACGACTCCAATGACCGAAGCCGAAAAACAGAGAGCAATGAAGCAGAAAGGCAGCGGTTGGGTGCCCGCATTTTCTGCCACTGTCAATTTTACTGATTACAGCCGCGCCTATTTGCGTTATACCGAAACTCTGCGCTACCCCAGCATTTTTGAAGGGACTTACGGCTTTTCTACCGCCGCCGGCTCATTCAACCGCATGGGCTATGGCTGGCGGCCCGAACACGCCAAAAACTGGGAAGTCGGCTACATCCATGATTTGACAGGACTGTTACCGAAAATGAAAAAAGCGGATTTCCGCATTAACTACTTCCATAACAAGACCAAAAACGTTATCGACAGGGACAGCAATCTCGAATTCGAACAATTCGACAGACAAATCCGCAGTGGTGCCGAGCTGTCCACCCGCTTCGATACCGGACGCGTCTTTGGTAGCCTGAACGTATTCCGCAGCCTGAAAAACAAAATGTGCGACGAAACCTTCCAATGGTCGACTGTGACTGCGGGAGATGTCGATGCAACATATTTTGCCGAAACCGGCAAAACCATGAGTCGCCCCGTCTGCAATCACGGAGGTTTGAGCGATTCGGGCTATCTGGCAAGCGCGCTTCAGCCACGCTGGTCGATTGATGCCGAATTGGGCAGCCGCTTTCTTGCCAACAGACTGGAAACAGGCGTGCGCCTTCATTACCACAGCCGCGTCTATGAAAACCGCAATGATGCGTGGCAGCCTCACTACAACGTATTCAATCAATATAGGGGAACTAATCATAAACCCCAATATAACGATATGCGCTGGCAGCCTGTTGCGGTATGGGATGCCTACCTGCGCTACAAAATCGGCAAAAACCTAACTGCCGAGCTGGTGGGCAGCAATCTGACCAACCGCTACTACCTCGACCCGATGAGCCGCTCCTATCTGCCCGCACCGGGTAGAACCATTAGGATAGGGATTACGGGCAAGTTCTAAAATAGTTTCTAGATTCAATTATCGAAATTCTGATATTATTGAATTGTAAATTTTCAGAAATGATAATAATTTATGTTTTTATTTACTAAAAATAGGAATATACTTACCTTACTTTTCCAAGAGGGCAGATTTGTAAGTTTGATTCAGATTCTTCTTGAGAAAGTTCGTTGATTTTGTAAATTTTTATTTTGGAGTGAATTATGAAACTCGTAAAAACCGTTGCGGTATTGAGTGTTGCGTTTGCCGCTTCTTCTGCATTTGCTGCCAATCCGGCTTCAGGCCTCTCTTTAAATAATGTAAAAGGGGTTAAACACATTGTCCCGACAGTGGAGACTAACCAAAACGACGCGAATTTCGGTAAGGCTGCCATTAATGTGGTTGACTTAAATGTAAAACCGACAAATAAAAATGGTCTTGCCAACAATCAGCCTGTTTCTTTTGCCAAAATTGATGCGACGGCAAATCGATTTTTTGTCAAAACGTTCGCTCACGGCATTTTGGGTAAAGACAAAAACGGCGTTACTGTTGCGAATCTGTACCGTATGAAAGGTATTGTTTGGGACAATATTCCAAGAATGCCCGACCATTCCCATTTAGGCCGTTTATCTTATTCCAAAGTCGGTAATATGGATGTTTACTTCGGCGACTGGTCTGCCGTTCCTTCCGGTGCGGCTGTCGGTACGAAAGGTACGAATTACACCGCCTTCTACAGCGGCACGGTCCGAACCACCAATCTGCCGACTACGGGTACTGCCACTTATACGGTTAAGGGTATCAACCAATATCATACGCAAAATACAGCCCTCTTAAACGGTACGCTGAAAGCCGATTTCGGTAAACGGACGCTGAACGGCGAAATGAAACGTACGGGTCTGACAGTTGCTGTTAACAATGCCGCCATCAATACGACTCGGGCTTCATTTGAAGGTAAAGCTACGGCAAACAAAGTGGCTGGTACGACCCGTGGTCATTTCTTCGGCAACCAAGGTGCAGCGATTGCTGGCGTGGCTGATTTTGGCCGAAACAGTGAACTCAACACTGCCTTTGGCGGTACGAAAACCGGCAAATAATGAATCATAATGCGATAAGGCGGACGGTTTTTGACGTTTCCCATTCCGTCCGCCTATAAAACACAAATCGTCCGACACACAATGCACATCGTACAGGGCCGTTCGGAAATATCGGGCTTCGCAATGCGTTTAAGCCGGTATTTTCCGAACGGCCCGTGAGTTTGAAAGCGTGCTGTCTCGATGGGTTTGAGAAGCTCATTTTCAGACGACTAGGCAGGTGCTTTCATTCAAATAAACAATGCTCTTGCCCGGTAAAGATATAAAATGTCAGTTTTTCTTTGAAAAGGTCGTCTGAAAGACAAAGCCGCCCGATACACAGGAAAGAATTTTATGAAACGCCTTTTGCTCCTTCCTTTTTTTATCAGCCTGCTGCCCCACGCGTTTGCCGACGACAGGGAAGATCGCTTCATGCAGCTCAAACAGGGGACGGAACTCCGCCGCGCGCAGCAGGAAAGGAACGAAGCGGACAATACGGCGATTGAGTTCGGCGCGGGAGAAGTGCAGGACGGCGAAGATTTGGCGTTGTCGCTGATGAAGGCGGTCAACGCGCAAAACGAAGAGGAAACGGCGCGGCTGTTGGACATTTACCGCCGTCAGGATGATTACGACCCCGATATAGTGCTGTTTGCCGAGGCCAATCAGGCGGTGTTCCGCGACGATTTGAAGGCCGCGCTGGTGAAATACCGCGAGCTTTACCGCAAAAATCCCGAATTTCTGCGCGGCCGCCTGGATTTGGCGCGGCTGCTGTTTATAGACAAACAAAATAAAGAATCGGCGGCATTGTTTGACGGCATCGATATTCCCGAAGTGCCCGCCGTCAATGAGAAAATCAAAGTGTTTGCCGACGCTTTGAAGAAACGCGATGCGTGGAGCGGCTCGGTTTCGTTCGGCGCGGGTTACGACACCAACTTAAACCAGTCGTCGGGCGCGACGGTTGTCCGCAATCAAACAAGCTGCGGTTTCGATTCGAACGGGCAGCCGATTCTGGACGATGCCGGAATGCTGTCCTGCCGCGACGAACAGCTTGACGCCTACGCGCCCGATGCGTTGAAAAACCGGATGTGGGTATATGACGCCAACTTGAGCAGACGCATTTCGCTCAACGGCCACCACGGCCTGCAACTGGGCGGCTACACATGGGGCCGGCTCTATCCCGGCAACAAAGAACACGGCGAACACAATATCAACGTCAGCCCCGCTTACAGTTTCCAGAGCAAAGACCATTCCTTCAGTATCGGCCCGCAGGTGCAATACGAATGGTCGGGCGGCAAACTGCGCGACAGCAGCGCCGGCATCAGCACGGCATACAGCCGCACCTTTTCCGACCAAGCCTCGCTGGGCGTGCAGCTCGACCACAAATACGACCGCTACCGCGGCGAATTAAAACATTTCAACGGCCCGCAGACGCTTCTGTTCACCACCGCCATCTACGCCCTGCCGAAAGACTGGCTGGTATTCGGCGGCTACGACTACCTGCGCAAAAACAGCCGTGAAAAAGTGGATTCCTACCGCCGGCACGGCCTGCGCGCGGGTGTCAACAAGCGTTTTGAATCCGGTATCGACGCCACCTTTCAGGCAATCTGGCGTAAAACAGCCTATCAGGACTACCATGCCTGGCTGGAAACACGCCGCCGTGATTTCGAACGCACCTACCAGTTGGACATCAAATTCGACCGCCCTTTCCTCCGCGGCTTCGTACCCGTCCTCACAGTAAAACACACCGACAACAAAAGCTCGTCCTGGCTGAACCGCTACAAACGCAACGAATTTACCGTCAAAGCAGAATACAGGTTTTAAGCACCCGAGGTCGTCTGAAAATGTCTGACAGTTTTGATTGGCGCACGTCCTTTTTTTTGTTTTTCTAATCTGTTGATTTGTGTTTGAATGAAGAATTTTGACGTTTGGATAATAAATATGAATGAATATGAATGAGGTTTGATGTGCCAAGGATAGCTTCAATCTGTGTCAGTCCTTAAAAAACACCCCAAAACAGTAAAACTCATCCTGTTTCGGGGTGTTTTGAGCGTCATGAAAGGATTACTGCGAAGCTGTTCCAGCTGCTTTTTGAGCCTCCAGTCTCAAAACGCCGCGATGTACCATGGCACAACAGAAAATACAGCCGACAACGGCGAAGAGCAGTAGGTAGAAACCGGCATCCCAGCCAAATCTGTCGGCTAAAATACCAAACAGAGCAGTACCGCCCGCGCTGCCTAATACATAGCTCAGCAAACCGCGCAGACCTGTTGCCGAACCTGCAGCAAATGAAGGCACTAATTCGATGGTTTGCAAAGAAGACAGGAACATAGGCACATAGATCAAACAGCCCACCAAGCCTGCGCCGATAGTTACCGTAGACAAGCTGGTGCCGTTTCGGTACAAGAAGATAGATGCGCCTACGCCTACTAAGGTGATGATGGATAAAGGCATACGTTTACCTTTAAAGTATGTATCAGTTATCCAGCCTGCCAGCAACGTGGAAGGGATAGCTGCCCATTCGAAAATGGCAAAGGCAAGATGCATATCCTTTTTGGAGAAGCCTTTAGTTTCCAAGAGATACAGTGGAAGCCAAGTCAAAACGCCAAAACGTATCATATAGGTGAATACGTCAATAAACGATACAAACCATACATTGATGTCTTTAAGGATGTATTGTTTGAAAATCTGCCATGTGGTCAGATCAACGTTTTCTTCTTTGGTTGCGATCAGTTCTTCATGAGAGTTGCACAAGATTTCGTTCATCGGTGGCAATCCCTCGTTGTAAGTCCGTCCGACTCCTGCAAAATAAACAATTGCTGCTACAACGGCCGCAATAGCTGCGGGTACAACGAAATGTGCCGACTGCCAATGAGTCTCACCCAACCAGGCAACAGCACCGCCGGCAATAGGGGCTACCAGACCGCCGCCAACATTATGCGAAATATTGAATACTGCCGTTGTGATACCGCGCGTTTTACGTGGGAACCAACTTGCTAAGACAACATAAGCCGGACCTGCTCCCATACCTTGGAAGATACCGTTGAGCATACACAGCAAAAAGAAAATCCAAAATGCCGTGGTGAAGCCCATCATCAAATTGACTAATGCGGACATGGCCAAGCCGAAAATCATAAAATGTTTCGGGTTGGATTTATCTGCTAACGCCGACATCAAGCCCTTACTGACGCCGTAAATAATCAACATTGTGCCGGATACGAAACCAATATCTTGTTTGGTAAAGCCGAAATCTCGAATTAAATCAGGAGATGATAAAAGGAAGTTGTTGCGCAAGATGTAATACGCAGCGTAGCCGATAAAAATTCCAAATAAGGCTTGCCAGCGCAAACGGTTGTAGCGATCATGCACTTCGGCTTCGGGTACCGGTTTCCCTTGTTTGGAAGCGAGGAAGGAAATCATCATGGACTCCATGTTGTTGAAGAAAGTTATATATGTAATTTGTTAACTTAGGTTTACGCTTTATACACGCGTTCCGATACGGACTTATTTATTTAAAATTAAAATAAATTCGATACGGTCAATAATCCAATATGATAGTAGATTTTCTATACTTTTAGCAATTGCGTCTTTAGGTAAAAATGTTTAGATATTTATGATTCTCAATGCGATTGAAAGTATGATTTGATTGGGTGTGGGATTATTAACTTATGTTGGAATGGGAGGTGTGGTAAAGGTCGTCTGAAAGTGTCAGATGACCTTTAATTATTGGTTTGGGCTCAATTTACTACTTGTGATGTGTCAATTATCTAATTTTGTTTGATATTTTTTGAGTTCTAACGAGGAGGTAGTAATAATCTTATCACTATACTTATTACATTTCAGAGTTGGTAATTTGTTTTTATATCGATTATTTTTTATCCCGAATCCACGTTATAATACGAACCTTGTTTTCAAACCGATTCGAGATTCCGTTTTCAGACGACCTTTAAAATAAAAGGTCGTCTGAAAACGTTTGTCCCGTCCATACGCATCCGCCGAACTATGATTCCATCCGATTTCATTGACGAGCTTCTGGCCAAAGTCGATATTGTCGATATTATCGACGAGCAGGTTCCGCTGAAGAAGGGCGGGGCGAACTATATGGCTTGTTGTCCGTTCCATAAGGAAAAGACGCCGTCGTTTTCAGTCAGTCCGACCAAGCAGTTTTATCATTGTTTCAGTTGTGGGGCGCATGGTTCGGCGATTGGTTTTGTGATGGAACATCAGGGGCTGTCGTTTCCGGAGGCGGTGCAGTTTCTGGCTGACCGTGTGGGCATGGCTGTGCCTAAAGTGCGCGGGCAGAACGATAATCCTGAAGTCCGTGCCGAACGTAAGAAAAAACAGCAGACGCTGGAGGAAACGACGGCTGCGGCGGCTGATTTTTATGCGCAACAGTTGAAATTCAATCCGGCGGCGAAAGCTTATTTAGACAAGCGCGGTTTGAGCGCGGAAGTCATCGCGCATTATGGTTTGGGCTACGCCCCCGACGGCTGGCAGCCTTTGGCGCAAGTGTTCCAACCGTATCCGAATACTGCGTTGGTGGATACGGGGATGGTGATTGACAATGAGGGGCGGCATTACGACCGCTTCCGTCATCGGATTATGTTCCCCATCCGCAATCCGCGCGGGCAGGTCATCGGTTTTGGCGGCAGGGTGTTGGACGACTCGAAGCCGAAATATTTGAATTCTCCTGATACGCCTTTGTTTGATAAGGGGAAAAACCTTTACGGATTGTATGAGGGGCGTGCCGCGGTCAAGGAAGCAGGGCGGATTTTGGTGGTCGAAGGTTATATGGACGTGGTCGCGCTGGCGCAGTTCGGCGTGGGCTACGGCGTGGCGGCTTTGGGCACGGCGACGACGGCGGAACACGTCAAAATCCTGATGCGTCAGGCGGACAGTATTTATTTCTGTTTCGACGGCGACAGCGCGGGGCGGAAGGCGGCTTGGCGCGCGTTGGAAAACGCGTTGCCGCAGTTGAAAGACGATAAATCGCTGCATTTTTTATTCCTGCCGGAAGAACACGACCCCGACAGCTACATCCGCGCCTACGGAAAAGCGCAATTTGAAGACGCGCTGTTGAATCAAAGCAAGCCCTTGTCGGAATATTTCTGGGAACATCTTTCAGACGACCTCAATCTCAATACGCAGGAAGGTAAGGCGGAATTGGTGAAAACCAGTTCGCCGCTTTTGGCGCAGATTACCGCGCCGGCATTGGCTTATTTGTTGAAACAACGGCTTAGCGAACTGGTCGGCATCGATCCCGACAATCTCGCCCAACTATTGGGGCAGGAAGCGCCGAAGCGGCACGTCAAACAAAAAAGCTACAAACTGCCTCCGATTTCCGTCAAACAGCCGGTCATGCTGACGCTGGTGCAACGGCAAATCCGCAGCCTCTTGATAAATCCGGATTGGGCTGCATATATAGACCTGCCCGATTATTTGGCGTTGGACGGCGATTTCGCCTGCCTTGCCAATCTCGCCGAAACCATTAAAAGCCATGCCGCCGTACCTGCTACCGCGCAGGTTTTAGAGTATATGCGCGGTTCTCCTTACGAAGAAACCGTGAACCAAATCTTCCAATCGACACTCTATTCTGAAGAAATGGAAGGCGGAGGCGAAGAAGACCGCGAAAATTTCCAAATCGGCATGAAGAAACTCCTTAACGAGTTAAAATACAAGCAAATCGAAACCCTCAAGCAGAAAAGCCTGCAATCGGGTTTGAATGAAAATGAAAAAAAACTCTTGCTGTCGCTTTTGACGGCAAAGCAAAATTGAACGAACGGCAATCCCTGCCGAATCCGGCAACCTTCAGGCCGTCAGAAAAGCATTGTCCCAAGCTGCGAACATGATGATCCCGCAGAACACCCGTTCCAAAGAGCTTTCAGACGACCTCAGCGTTACAACCCGGCAGATTGAATTTAAATCGGTTGTAACTCTGTTCCGCCTTCAGGTGCATCATGCAAACCGTCGGCACACCATCAGATCAAGAAAGTAATCCATGTCTAAAGACCAAAATCACGAAGACTATCAAGAACAGGACGACAACCGTCCGCTGACCCTCGAAGAGCAGCGCGCCCGCCTGCGCCAGCTCATCATCATGGGTAAGGAGCGCGGCTACATCACTTATTCAGAAATCAACGACGCCTTGCCCGACGATATGTCCGATGCGGAACAAATCGACAACATCGTCAGCATGATTTCCGGCTTGGGCATCCAAGTGACCGAGCAGGCGCCTGACGCGGAAGACATTTTGTTGAGCGACAACGCCGCCGCCGTAACCGACGACGATGCCGTTGCCGAAGCCGAAGCCGCCTTGTCCAGCGCGGACTCCGAATTCGGCAGAACCACCGACCCCGTGCGTATGTATATGCGCGAAATGGGGCAGGTTGACCTGCTGACCCGCGAAGACGAAATCATCATCGCCAAAAAAATCGAAAACGCCCTGAAAAACATGGTGCAGGCGATTTCCGCCTGTCCGGGCTCCATTGCCGAAATCCTCGAGCTGATCGAGCAAATCCGCAAGGATGAAATCCGCGTGGACGAAGTGGTCGAAGCCATCATCGATCCGAATGAAGTGTTGCTCAACGAATTGGGCTTGGGACACTTGGAAAGCGCGTCAAACGACGATGATTCCGGCAGCAGTGAAGAAGATGAAGCGGATGATAGTGAAGATGACGACGATTCCGGCAGCGATTCCGAAGCCGTGACTGCCGCCCATCTTGCCGAATTGAAACAAAAAGTGCTGGATCACTTCGCCTTCATCGATTGCGAATACGGCAAAATGATTAAAAAATTAGCAAAACACGGCAGCCGCCACCCCGATTATCTGGCGCACCGAGAAGCTATCGCCAACAAACTATTGGAAGTCCGCTTCGCTACCCGACAAATTGAGAGTCTCAGCGGCAGCCTGCGCAACCGTGTCGAAAACATCCGCAAGCTCGAACGCGAAATCCGTGATATCTGCCTTGACCGCGTCCATATGGAACGCGACTACTTCATACAAAACTTTCTGCCTGAGATCACCAACCTGAAATGGGTGGAAGATGAAGTCGCCAAAGGCAGGGTCTGGAGCGACGCGCTTGACCGCTTCCGCCACGCTATCCTCGAAAAACAAACCGAGTTGGCGGACATGGAAAAAGAAACCGGCATTTCAATTGAGGAGCTGAAAGACATCAGCAAAAACATGGTGTTGAGCGAAAAAGCAACTGCAGCCGCCAAGCAGGAAATGATTCAGGCAAACTTGCGCCTGGTGATTTCGATCGCTAAGAAATACACCAACCGCGGTTTGCAGTTTCTTGATTTGATTCAAGAAGGCAACATCGGCCTGATGAAGGCGGTAGATAAATTCGAATACCGCCGCGGATACAAATTCTCCACATACGCTACATGGTGGATACGTCAAGCGATTACCCGCTCGATTGCCGACCAGGCGCGCACCATCCGTATCCCCGTGCACATGATTGAAACCATCAACAAAATGAACCGTCTCTCCCGCCAATATCTTCAAGAAACCGGCGAAGAGCCCGATTCCGCGAAACTTGCCGAGTTGATGGAAATGCCGGAAGACAAAATCCGCAAAATCATGAAAATCGCCAAAGAGCCGATTTCGATGGAAACCCCGATCGGCGACGATGACGATTCGCATTTGGGCGACTTCATCGAGGATGCCAACAACGTTGCCCCTGCGGACGCCGCGATGTACACCAGCCTGCACGAAGTGACCAAAGAAATCCTCGAAAGCCTGACACCGCGCGAAGCCAAAGTCCTGCGTATGCGCTTCGGTATCGACATGAATACCGACCACACGCTCGAAGAAGTCGGCAAACAGTTTGACGTAACCCGCGAACGTATCCGTCAAATCGAAGCCAAAGCCCTGCGCAAACTGCGCCATCCGACCCGCAGCGACCGCCTCAGAAGCTTCCTTGACAGCGAAGACAGCAAATTGTAAACAAAAAACCGCAGGTTTATCCCTGCGGTTTTTTATGGATAAGAGGTCGTCTGAAACAGAAGTTGTACGTTTTCAGACGACCTGTATCCTCTAACTTTTTTTGTCCAATTTCCGCAATAATGTTACCAATCCTTCCGCGCAATCCTCTGCTTTGCTTTGGATTTCTTCGCGGCTGTATAAGGCGGGCGATGTGCCGTGGAAATAGAACGGGTCGATGTAGCGCATCTGCGTAAAATAGGCGGTCTGTTCCAGGTTTTTGCAGAATTCGTACACGCGGAAATGCGCTTCGCCATCGGCGCGGTAGTCTTGTTCGGGCGAGCCGACCGTTATGCTGGCGACGAAGTTTTTGCCTTTCAGTTTGTCCCCGCCCGTGCCGTAGGCAAAGCCGTAAGTAAACACGGAGTCGAAATATTGCTTTAGAATTGCGGGCATGTTGTACCAGTACAGCGGATATTGGAATACGACGGTTTGATGGTGCAACAGGGCCTGCTGTTCGGCGGCGGCATTGATGCGGTAGTCGGGATACAGTGCGGCGATGTCGCGGATTTCAACGTCTAAACCACTGCGGGTCAGATGTCCGATGACGGCTTTATTGGCGACGGATTGGGCGAAATCAGGATGTGCGAGGATGACGAGTGCCATGTTTCATTCCTTGTCAGGATGTTGGAGACGATAGGATTTTAGGCAGCTTCAAAACCTGCAAACAATAACTATCCGTTTGAATAGGTGTATCGGATGAAGACAGAGTGTCAAAGCGAGTGTTTCAGTTTCGGCGGCAAAATCTATCCTTGTCCGCTCAGTGTGGCGATGGATTTGGTCGGGGGGAAATGGAAGGCGGTCATCCTTTATCATTTGCAGGGCGGTGTAAAACGCTTCGGTGAATTGCACGGCAGCCTGCACGGGGTAACTGAAGCCGTATTAAGCCGTCAGCTCAAGCAGTTGGAACAAGGCGGGCTGGTCTCGCGCGAAGTATTCGGCAACAGGCCGCCGTTGAGGGCGGAATATGCGCTGACCGATTTCGGCAGGAGTTTCCTGCCTGTTTTGGAGAGGTTGACCGAATGGGGAAACCGTACGGTCTTGGAGTATGGGGAAGTGGTAGTCCGTGAATAAGGCGGGAAAAGCGTTTTGCCTGCCTTTATTGCAAAAGGTCGTCTGAAAACCGGTTTTCCTGTTTTTCAGACGACCTTTCATTTGTTTTGACTCTTTAGCCCAATTCTTTCAATTTCCGGCTCAAGATGCCGTGTACTTCTTGTACCGTTTCGTAGCGGTCTTCTTTGGCAGGAACCGGCTCCAGAAAATGCAGCTCCACCTTGCTGGAAGGCTGGCTGATGATCATACAGATGGATTGCCACAGGCTGGTATCGCCCACATAAGCCGCCTGAAGGTTCGGACTGGTACCGTCGGGATTGGGGTAGCGGCAGAGCATGGGGATAATGGGAACACCTGCGTCGTAGGCGGTTTGGAAAAAGCTGGGCTTGAACGGGAGGATTTCATAACCTTCCGTACTCGTCCCTTCCGGGAAAATGGTTACGGTATCGCCGTTTTTAAGGGCTTCGGTTACCGTGGCGATTTTAGCGGTATTGCCTTTGGTGCCTTTATTGCGCGAAACGTAAACGGTTTGCGCCTGTGTAGCGAGATAGCCGACCACCGGCCATTTGGCAACATCGTCTTTTGCCACGAAGCGTCCTGGGAATGCACCGTTGACCGCCATGATGTCCAACCAAGAGATATGGTTGCTGATTAACAACTGCGCCTGTCCTTCCTGAGGCAGCGTGCCGAAGGTTTCCAGCTTCATGCCGCATGAAGCGAGAACGCGCAGCGACCAGATTTGGATGGCACGCAGTTTGCGCCGTTTGCTGTAAAAGGGAAACAGGAAGAACATTTCCGCCATACCGTAAAGCAGGCAAATGCCGATGCAGAGCAGGCGGAAGGTAAAACGTAGTTTGGCAATCATAAGGTTGTGGTGTGTGCAATCTTGGTATAGGGTGAAACCGCTAAAAATCGGTTATTTGCTGATTTCACAATAGTTGAGGTCGTCTGAAAAGGTTTTCAGACGACCTTTTGGTCTTTATGGTTTAGGGGCGAAACGTTGGAGGTAACGGTCTGCCAGGCGGGTGATGTCCATCATGATGAGCACGTCGGCGCAGTTGAACGCTTCATCGACGCAAGGCTCGCCGCAGAACCATGCGCCCGCATTGAGGTAGCCTTTAATCAGCGGCGGGACGTCCGGTTTGTCCGACGGGGTGATTTCGTCCCACTTGAGCGGATTGAGCGGCTTGACGCACCATTTTTCAGGCGCAAGGTATTTAGATTTCAGAGCATGATACAGACCCGCCGCATCGCTGCCGCCATCGTGCATATCGATGCTGCCGCAGCCTATCATGAAGCGCAGGTTTTCGTCTTTCATGAATTTGACCAAACCCGACCACAAAAGCATAACCAAACCGCCGTTGCGGTAGTCGGGATGGGTGCAGGCGCGGCCGAGTTCGACGGTTTGCGGCAAGATGTCTTTCAAAGGGGACAAGTCAAATTCGTGTTCGCTATACCAGCCGCCGACTTTTTTGGCGGTTTCTTCGGTAATCAGGCGGTAGCAGCCGATGACGTCTCCGGTTGCGTCGTCAAAAGCCAAAAGATGGTGGCAATATTCGTCGTAAGGATCGACATCGCGACCGTCGTCGCTTTCGATTTCCGCCCCCAGTTCTTGGGCAAATACCTGATAACGCAAGCGTTGTGCTGCTTCAATTTCCGCCTGCGTTTCCGCAAGGCGCACGCTCAGACCGATTTTGGGGCCGGTTTGGTTGAAACGGCTGGAGGACATTTGACTTCCTGTCGGATGAAAAGAGTTGATTATAGCGGATATGGCAGAGGATTTATATTTCTACCCCTTTGGATGCCTTCATTTGCCGGTTGGCTGCTCTTAAAAGTGTTGGCAAAAGATCGTCTGAAAACATTCCGTTTCTCCGAAACCGTGTTTTCAGACGGCCTCGTTCTTGATAATTCCCTATTTGTCCCAATTCTGTCGAAGTTATTAATTTTCGACAGAACAAAATGAATCCCAAATACGCTCCGCTTTTCCAATCGTTCACACTCAACAACGGCGTAACCGTCAAAAACCGACTCGCCGTTGCGCCCATGACCCATTTCGGTTCGCACGCCGACGGTTTAATCAGCGACCAAGAGCGCATATTTCTCGGCAACCGCGCAGGCGATATGGGGCTCTTTATCTCCGCCGCCACTTTGGTTCAAGAAGGCGGCAAGGCCTTTCGAGGACAGCCCGAAGCTACGGGCGAACACTGCCTCGACAGCCTGAAAGAAACCGCCCAAATCATTCAAAAACAAGGTGCGAAAGCGATTTTGCAAATCCATCACGGCGGCTCTAAAGCGATGGCGGAACTCAACCGCCGCGACAAAATCAGCGCGTCCGCCAGCGAAGAAGAAGGTGCGCGTGAAGCGAGTGCCGCAGAAGTGGAAGAACTCATCGCCTCCTTCGCCCAAGCTTCCGATTTGGCACTTCGCGCAGGCTTCGACGGCGTGGAAATCCACGGCGCGAACGGCTACTTAATCCAACAGTTTTACTCCGCCCAAAGCAACCGCCGCAGCGACCAATGGGGCGGCAGCTTGGAAAACAGAATGCGCTTTCCGCTCGCCGTCGTCGATGCCGTTGCCGCCGTCCGCAACAAACACCAACGCAACGACTTCATCATCGGCTACCGTTTCTCGCCCGAAGAAGCAGGCGAAGACGGGCTGACCATGACCGAAACAGGCGCACTGATTGACGCGCTGGTGCAAAAGCCGCTGCAATACCTGCACGTTTCCTTGTGGGAATTTGATAAGAAAATCCGACGCGGCGGCGATACGGCGCAAACCCGTATGCAGTTCATCCACGACCGCATCAACGGCAAACTGCCCCTTATCGGCGTGGGCAACCTGTTTACCGCCGACGATATTCTGGCGGCGTTTGAAACCGGCTGGGCGGAATTTATCGCATTGGGCAAAACCGTCATGATCAATCCGCACATCGCCACACAGATCAGTGAAGGCCGCGAAGCCGAAATCGAAACGCAACTCGACCCGAAGCGCGCCGACCATTACGGCTTACCCGACATCCTGTGGGAATTTTCCGCCAGCGGTACGCAATCTTGGCTGCCGCCGGTAAAAGGTGCGGACTGGAAGCCGGTGGATGCTTGATTAAACAATTCAGCCGCCTACCCGCTTTTCGAGTAGGGTAGGGGATGAAATTGCCGTTACAGCTAAAGAGGTCGTCTGAAAAACGTTTTCAGACGACCTCTTTCTTGTCCGACAAAACGCTATGTTTTTCAGTTACAATACGCGCTTATTATAATGATCGACAGTTTGAAGAGACGCGATGAAAGAACATAAGGCCCGGAAACGCTTCGGGCAGAATTTTTTGCAGGATACGCGGATTATTGCCGATATTGTCAACGCCGTGCGTCCGCAGGCGGATGATGTGGTGATTGAAATCGGGCCGGGCTTGGCGGCGATTACCGAGCCTTTGGCGAAGAAGCTGAACTGTCTGCACGTTATCGAAATCGACCGCGACATCGTACGTCGTCTGAAAACGCTGCCGTTTGCGGATAAGCTCGTGATTCATGAAGGCGATGTATTGCAGTTTGATTTCAACAGCATCGCGGGCAAAAAGAAAATCGTCGGCAACCTGCCGTACAACATTTCCACGCCGCTTTTGTTCAAGCTGGCGGAAGTGGCGGACGATGTCGTCGATATGCACTTTATGCTGCAAAAGGAAGTGGTCGAGCGCATGGTTGCCGTGCCGAAAAGCAACGACTACGGCCGCTTGGGCGTGATGCTGCAATATTTTTTCGATATGGAGCTGCTGATTGACGTGCCGCCCGAATCGTTTGACCCTGCGCCGAAAGTCGATTCGGCAGTGGTGCGCATGATTCCGGTGAAACACCGCATCGGCAAGGCGGACGATTTCGAGCATTTCGCCAAACTGGTGAAACTCGCCTTCCACCAACGCCGCAAAACCATACGCAACAATTTAAAAGAGCTTGCCGGCGACGAGGATTTACAGGCAGTCGGCATCAGCCCGCAAGACCGTGCCGAACATATCGCGCCGGAGAAATATGTGGAACTGAGCAATTATCTCGTCCGTAAGGTCGTCTGAAAACATCTGGAAACAACATGATTAAATTCAAAAACGTACATAAACATTTCAAAGACCTGCACGTCATCAACGGCGTCAATCTGGAAGTGAAGCAGGGTGAAGTGGTGGTGGTTTGCGGACCTTCGGGCAGCGGCAAATCGACGCTCATCCGTACCGTCAACCAGCTTGAAAGCATTGAGAGCGGCGAGATTTGGGTGGACGGTATCAATGTTGCCGATCCGCAAACGGATTTGAACAAGGTGCGTGAGGAAGTGGGTTTTGTGTTTCAAGGCTTCAATCTGTATCCGCATCTGACCGTATTGGAAAACATCATCCTGTCGCCGATGAAGGTGAAAAAACAAAGCCGCGAACAGGCTGAGGAAAAGGCGATGGAGCTGTTGGAACGCGTGGGTTTGGCGCATAAAAAAGATGCATTCCCCAGCCAGCTTTCCGGCGGACAGCAGCAGCGCGTGGCGATTGCGCGCGGGCTGGCGATGGAACCGCGCGTGATGCTGTTTGACGAACCGACTTCCGCGCTCGACCCGGAAATGGTCGGCGAGGTGTTGAAAGTGATGCAGGACTTGGCGGAAAGCGGCATGACCATGATGTGTGTCACGCATGAAATGGGCTTTGCGCGCGAAGTGGCCGACCGCATTATTTTTGTGGATAAAGGGCAGATTTTGGAAAACGAAACACCGGAAGAGTTCTTTACCAATCCGAAACACGAACGTGCCAAACAGTTCTTGCAGCAAGTGATGACGCATTAACAGCTTGTCAAAAGGTCGTCTGAAAGACAGATTTAGGCTTTCAGACGACCTTTGGCGAATGCAACTGACATCTCTAAAGACAAGACAATAAAACAATGAAAATGACAGACATTCTTCATAGGTATTATGGTGACTTTGATCTGATAAAGGAAAAATGGAATGAAGACTATGAAAGCATTTTAATTAAGACAAAGTATGATCAAAAATATAAAAGATGTCGTTTGGCAAAGAAAACACCCAAAAAAGAAGGCTACTTTACAGTCTTTTGGAAAAAAGACCAAGAGAACAAAAATATCCCTTATACCGATGAGGACTTGGGCGATGAACTGATTATTGTCGTGATAGACGGCTGTCATTGCGGTTTATTTATAATTCCCAAAGAGGTGGCTATCAGTAAAAAAATTCTCTCTACAAAGGATTGTAAAGGAAAGATGTCCATGCGATTTTATCCACCCTGGTGCACAAATTTAAATAAAACAGCCCAGAAAACACAAAAATGGCAAATGGATTATTTTAGAATAGATATAGACGGTAAAGAGACTATCTCCGATTTTGCCGTAGCAAAGGAAAACCATGTATTTTGTTGACCGTACCGCCGTCGTGCTTAAGCCGACCGCCCGTTTTTTGGAATGGCTGAAATCCGCCGATGAAAATATGCCTGACCTGACCATCGAGCAAATCCGTGCCAACTGCTCCGTATTCCTCGTGCCGCAGTTTGACGAGCCGGAAGCCGTGATTGCCTATTTTGACGAACGCTACCAACAGATTTTCGAGGCGGAGTTGGCAGGCTGGGACATCGATAAAAGCAAGTGGCCGCAAGACATGAGCCTGAAGGCGTTTTGGGAATTTTTCGATACCGAAATCCACGATATGGTTTTGGACATGGAAGAAGCGGAATTGAGCATTACGCCCGTGTTCGACAATATGATGTAGGGCGATGCGCGCTTTTCAGACGACCTTGAAGCCGTCCCGTTCTTTAAAAGCCTTGTCCGTTTTGTTGCATTTGTCCGCAGTTGCCGTGTGCCTGATATGGTTTTACGGTTGGATGATGTGGTTCGGGCTGGCGGCGTTGGCGGGCAGTTTTGTCCACGCTTGGCGCGTGGTGAATTTGCGGACGGCGGGTGCGGTAAAGAAAATCGCCATCGACCGCCATGCGCGCGCTTCCGTATTTTGCGGAAACGGAGAAGGGCAGGGCGCGGTGTTGGACGGTGCGACCATGCTGACTCCTTACGCTTTGTTTTTACAGTGGAACGCTGATGGCAAAACGATACGGCAATGCGTGACGCCCGATATGGCGGATAAAGAATCTTACCGTCGTCTGAAAGTTTGGGCGCGCTGGTGTCAGGCTCAGAATGCCGGGCATCCGCTTTAATTCAACAAGGCGATTTCCCGCCTTGTCCTATACAAATTAAACCCAATATAAAAATAGTCCACACAAGTAGCAGTAACCGTCCCCATTATTCCGAAACGACGGTTTCAGACGACCTTTTGAAAAACGAAACACACATGAAAACATTACAAGACTGGCTCTCGCATTTGGAAACCGCCCACAGCGGCGGCTTAATCGACATGGGCTTGGAACGCACGGGCGAAGTGAAAAAACGCATGAAGCTCGAGCCGCAATGCCCCGTCGTCGTCGTTGCGGGAACAAACGGGAAAGGTTCGGTCTGCGCCTATCTGACGCAGATTTACAAACAGGCAGGCTTCAAAGTCGGTACGCTGACCAGCCCGCATTTATTGCGTTACAACGAACGCATCGCCGTCAACGCCGAGCCGGTTTCAGACGACCTCATCACCGCTTCCTTCGAGCGCATCGAAGCGGCGCGCGGCGAAATATCGCTAACCTATTTTGAATTCAATGCCTTGGCGGCGGTCGATATCTTCATACGCGAACAAGTCGATGTGATGATATTGGAAGTCGGCTTGGGCGGACGTTTGGACGCGGTCAATGTGTTCGACTGCGATTGCGCGGTGGTTACCAGCGTGGATTTGGACCATCAGGCGTTTTTGGGCGATACGGTCGAACAGGTCGGCTTTGAAAAAGCAGGCGTGTTCCGCAGCGGCAAACCCGCAATCTGCGGGCAAAACCCCGCACCCGAATCGTTGGTCGCACACGCCGAAGCCATAGGCGCGAAACTGCTGATGGTGCAGCGCGATTTTGATTTCGCCTCATTGGAAAACATCCAATGGAACTACCGCTTCCATCCGCAGCATTCAGACGACCCCGCGCGCAACCGCAATTCCCTGCCGTTCCCCGCATTGCGCGGCGCATACCAGCTTTCCAACGCAGCCTGCGCGTTAACCGTGTTGGAATGTTTGAACGACAAATTGCCGGTGGACATCGGCGCCATCAAACGCGGATTGCTGCTGGTTGAAAACCCCGGACGCTTCCAAGTCCTGCCCGGCCGTCCGCTGACCGTTTTGGATGTCGGACACAATCCCCACGCTGCCCGCGCCCTGCGCCGCAGCCTGATTAATTTGGCGTTTGCGCAAAAACGCACCGCCGTGTTCAGCATGCTGTCCGACAAAGACATAGACGGCGTGTTGGAAATCGTTAAAGACCAGTTTGACGAGTGGTATATCGCGCCTTTGGACGTGCCGCGCGGCATGACGGCGGAAGCCTTGCAGGCGAAACTGGAAGCACAAAATATCGAAAATATACAAACTTTTACCTCCGTTCGCGAGGCGTACCGCGCAGCTTTGGCTAAGGCGGGCGAAAATGATAGAATCGTTGTTTTCGGCTCATTTCATACCGTTGCCGACGTGATGGCGGCGTTGTAAAAGGAAATCTCCATGTCTGACAATAAGCAAAATGAAGTTCTGACCGGTTACGAACAGCTAAAACGCCGCAACCGCCGCCGCTTGGTTATGGCATCGGGGTTGGTGGCGGCATCGACCGTTTTATTGGGCGTCGCCCTGTCAACCGGACCGGAAAACAAGCCAGAAGAAAACGCCCAAACTACAACCATCCAACAAAACAACGCCAACGCAGAACCTGCCAACTTGGCGGATGCGACCGTGTTGGAACCTTCTACCAAAGAAGATTTGGAAGCGGCGGCAGAAGCGGCTAAAAATGCCGATGCCGAAGTAGCGGACAAACCGCAGGAAACCGCCGCGCCGGAGCAAACTGCGCAAGCCGAGCCGCAACCTGATGCGCCGCCAGCCGCGCCCGAAGATGTAGGCCCGCCTTTGGTGTTGATTAACGATACGCTGTCAGACAGTGACATCAAAGGTTTGGAAGAATCCGAGAAAATCCAAAAAGCCGAAGCCACCAAACGCGAAGCAGCCGAGAGACGCGCGGAAGAGCGCCGCCGTAATCGTGAAGAACAGCGTAAAGCGCAGCAGCTTCAAGCCCAAGAAGCAGCGGAACGCGAAGCCAATGCCGCAGCGCGTAAACGTGCGCTTCAAGCTGCCAAAGCCGAGAAGGCCGAGCGTGCCGCTGCAGCCGAGCGCAACAAATTGGCACAGTTGGAAAAAGCCGAGAAAGCCGTTGCCGAACGTAAGGCATTAAAAGCCAAAGAAGAAACGGCGGCGAAACACAAAGCGGCAGCGGAAAAAGCCAAAGAAGCCGTCACAGCATCCGCATCCGAACCTAAAGAAAGAATTCGGGTAGATGCTTCCAAATACGAAAAAATCGAAACAGCCGGCAAAAAAGCTTCCGCGGTAAGGGAAGCCGAAGCGAAAGTTGCCAAAGCCAAAACTGAGCAGACGGCCAAGGCAGAGAAAGCCGCTACTGCCGAAAGGTCGTCTGAAAAGGCAAAAACCAAAACCGCCGAAGTCAAATCAGGTAAAAAAGCCGCCATTCAGGCAGGTTATGCTGAAAAAGAACGCGCCTTGAGCCTGCAACGCAAAATGAAAGCGGCAGGTATCGACTCAACCATTACCGAAGTGATGACGGATAAAGGCAAGGTTTACCGCGTCAAATCGGGCGCATACAAAAACGCCTACGACGCCGAGCGCGACTTGAACAAACTGCGCGTACACGGTATTGCCGGACAGGTAACCAATGAATGATATTCCGTTAGCCGACATACTCGCCTTCGGCGTGATCGCAGCGTGTATCGTGATGTCGATGATACGCGGCGTCATTGCCGAAGCGGGTTCGCTGTTTGCGTGGGTGATTTCCTTTTTGTTGGCTAAAACGTTTGCCGTGCCGTTTTCGGAAGTGGCGTTTAAATCGATTCAACCGCGCGCCTTGGGCGTTGCCATTTCGTTTGTCGTGATTTTCTTTTTGGCGCGTTTTTTACAGCAGTTTTTGCGCACCATACTGACCAACGCAGCGTCATCGATGGGCTTGGGCAGCGTCAACAGAGTATTGGGCGGCGTGTTCGGCGCAGCCAAAGGCGTGTTGCTGGTGACTTTGGCGGTCATGGTCTGCGCCCACACCGATTTGCCCGAAACGGAAGATTGGCAAAGCTCGTACAGCATTCCTTATTTCCAATCATTGTCTGAAGTCATCATGCCTTATCTGCCCGGTCAGAAGGACAAGGCGGAAGATAAGGCAGAATCGTAAATCCACCGGTTTCAGACGACCTCGATTACATCAAAGGTCGTCCGAAACCGGTTTTTATTAGGATACATTGTTGTATAGAGAGTTAAGTTTAAACCTGGGTAGCTTTACTTTGATCTAGTTTGAAAAGGATAATTTTCTATTGAGTTATTAGGGTAATAAGTTAAATAGTTTTATGCATCTTGCTGTCGGCAGCCTCATCACTTTGCTCTGATTTAAGTTTAACTCAATATTTTTTGGATCAAATTTCTGCAAATATCCGTTATAAGGGTTTCAAAATAAAAATCCCCACTGAAAAGTGGGGATTTTGCTTTGCAATTCTTTTGCTTAACCTTTACGGGCAGGCAATTTTTCTTTAATACGGGCAGCTTTACCGGTCAGGCCGCGCAGGTAGTACAGTTTGGCGCGACGAACGTCACCGCGGCGTTTTACTTCGATTTTTTCTACGGTAGGGGAGTAGAGTTGGAAGGTACGCTCAACGCCTTCGCCGCTGGAAATTTTGCGGACGATGAAGTTGCTGTTCAAGCCACGGTTACGACGGGCGATAACAACGCCTTCGTAAGCTTGCAGACGGCTGCGTGAACCCTCTACTACGCGTACGGAAACGACTACGGTGTCGCCCGGTGCGAATTCGGGGATTTCTTTGTTCAGGCGAGCGATTTCTTCTTGCTCTAATTGTTGAATCAGGTTCATTGTTTTTCCTAAATTATGATTGGATTTCCTGTTGCTCTTGCAAGATTTCTTTTAAGAGGCGGGATTCCTTTGGGATTAAACTGCGCTTTTCCAGCAGGTCTGGTCTGCGCTCCAGGGTGCGCCGCAGCGATTGTTTCAACCGCCATTCGGCTATCAAGCCATGATTTCCCGAACGCAATACGTCAGGGACGGTCATGCCTTGGAATTCTAAAGGTTTGGTGTAATGGGGGTAGTCTAATAGGTCGTCTGAAAACGAATCCTGTTCGGCCGACTGTATGTCGCCCAATACGCCGGGTATGAGTCTGAGTACGGCATCCATCAGCATCATGGCGGGTAGCTCTCCGCCGGAAACGACAAAGTCGCCTATGCTGATTTCTTCATCGACGCTGCTTTGCAGCAGGCGTTCGTCAATTCCTTCGTATCGTCCGCAAAGCAGTATGAGATGCGGGGATTTTGCAAGTTCTACGGCTTTTTTGTGGGTCAGCGGTTGACCTTGCGGACTAAGGTAGATGACTTTTGCAGGCGCTGAAGATGTTTGTTTGGCTTCTTCTATCGCTGCTTGCAGCGGCGGCGCCATCATAATCATTCCCGGACCTCCGCCAAAGGGGCGGTCGTCAATATAGCCGAGTTTGTTGTCGGCGAATTTGCGGGGATTGATGGCTTGGAATTGCCAAAGGTTTTGTTTTTTTGCGCGACCGGTTACGCCGTATTCGGTAATGCTGTCGAACATTTCGGGGAAGATGGTGATGGCTTGAATCAACATCAGTAGTCTAAGCCCCAGTCGGCGGTAATGGTTTTGCCTTCGGTATCGACGGTTTCGATGTAGTTGGATACGAACGGGATCAGAATTTGACCATGTTCGCCATTAATCATCAAAACATCGTTGGCGCCGGTTTCCATCAGGTTTGTGACTTTGCCAAGCACGATATTGTCTTTGTTGACAACGGTCATGCCGACTAAATCTGCCCAATAATATTCGTCTTCCTCGGTAGGAGCGAATTCTTCTCGGGGGATTTCGATGGTATAGCCACGCAGGGCAAAAGCTTGATCGCGATCGTCTATGCCTTCGAATTTGACCTGAAGCTCCCCGCTGACGATTTTGCCGGCTTCGAGTGTCACATTCAGGGTTTTACCGTCTTTGCTTAACTGCCACTCAGGGTAGTCCAGGAGGCTGTCGGCGTATTCTGTATTGGCGGCTATTTTGAGCCAGCCTTTGATGCCGAATACGCCTTTGATGTAGCCCATGGCTACCCGTTGCTGAGTGTCGGTCATAGCAAGATTAGTCGGTGATTAAGCAGCAGCTTTTTGTTCTTTGATCAGTTTTGCAACTGCGTCGCTGACTTGTGCGCCTTGGGCGATCCAGTGGTTCAGGCGGTCGGCTTGGAGGCGTACGCGCTCTTGTTTTTCATTGGCAACAGGGTTGTAGAAGCCAACGCGCTCGATGAAGCGGCCGTCGCGGCGGTTGTGGGAGTCGGCAACGACTACGTGGAAGAAGGGACGGTGTTTAGAACCACCGCGAGCCAAACGGATAACTACCATTTTGAGTCCTTTTGAGAAAATCGGATAGATAAGAAACCGCTAATTTTAGGATATTTTGCGTTGTTCATGCAAGTTTTTATTTGTTTTTGTTGCTGTTTTGCGGAGTGGTCAGGTTGAGGCGTGCTTGGCACAAAGTGTTGTCTTCTTCTGAAGGGGTGATGGTAAAGCCTGATTTTTCAGCAAGTTTAAGCATAGGAGTGTTGGATTTGAGTATTTGGGCACTCATGACGCGGTAGCCTTGTTGTGTTGCCGATTGGATAATCAGCTTCATCATTTCTGCTGCCAACCCTTTGCCGCGCACGTTTTCAGCAAGCGTGATGCCGAATTCGCATTCGTTGCGGTTGATGCGGCTGAAGCGGCTGACGGCGACGATGAGGTCGTCTGAATTGCGCGCCGTCCATGCGGCTTCGCTGTGGTAGTCGAGTTTGCTGAAGCGTGCGAGGGTGGGGATGGGCAATTCGTTGGTATGGGTCATAAAGCGGGTGTAGCGCGCTTGCGGAGACAGGCTGCGGACGAATTGTTGCTTGGCTTCCGCGTCTTCGGGAGTGAACGGGTGGATGGTTACGGTTTCGCCGTTTTTCAGGGTAAGTGTGGCAGGATGTTCGCTCGGGTAGGGGGCAAGCACGTTTTGGATGGGGGCTTCGCTTTCGGTTTTTGAGCCCAAAAGTTCGGCGGCGGCTTCGCCGGTGTTGCGGAGGAACTCGGCGGCAGTCGGATTTTTGCTGCGCAGGTATTCCGCTGCGGTCTGTACTTTGGCGGCGGCTTGTTCGAGCTTGAGGGTGGCTATATTGGTTGGTTTATTTTTGGGGGAAGGACGTTCGTCAGCATGTAAGACAAAGTCGCTGCTGTATTGGTCGCCGTTGAGGTTGAGCAGGATTTCGCCGATGTATTGCTGCCGTTGGCTGAGTGTGTTTAGGGTGTGTAGGAGCTGGTTGAGGGTGTGTGTATTGTCGAGTTGGGCGAAACGGGCGATGTGTTCGCTGTCCAGCGTAGAGAACGGCGGGAGCGCGGCGGTGGTTTTGCCTTGATGGCATACGGCCAGAATGTCGCCATAGACGGTATGGCGTTGAAAACGGAATTGCACCGCGTTATGCACGGTGTGCCGATAGGCAGGCAGGCATAGGGCTTCGGCAAGCAGGGGCAGGTCTTTTGAGGTGAGGGCTTTGGTAATGTTTCTTGCTTGCGGGGTTTTCAGACGACCTTTTTTAGGCGTGGCGATGCGTCGCTGCTCTTTTTGCAGTTGGTCGGCAATGTTGCGGAACGATACGGCTTGCAGGGCTTGTTCGGGACGGTCGAAATGCAGGAGGTCGTCTGAAAAGCGGCTGCTGACAAGCAGGGGTTTGGCAGTTTGTTTCGCCAGCATGCTCAGGGTGCGGGTCAGATTTTTTTCGTCGGGACTGTCGGTCGGGGCAACGATGGCGAGCAGGGCTTCGGCATGATGGGTATTTTGAAGGTGTTGGCTGGCGATGCTGTGGTAATGAGCGGGCGTGGGTGTGCTGCCGATGTAGCCTTGGCGGATGTGCGGCTGCTTGGTGGGGAATTGGAGTTTTAGGTTTGGGGGCGCACAGGTTTCCAGCCACTCGGCAGGGGTGTCGGACAGGATGTCGATGCTGTTCAGAGGTGGGAGGTCGGATAAACGTGCATGCAGGGCGGCTTCGAGTTCGCTGCTGCTGAATGTGGCGAGGAAGTTGCAATGGCGCGCAAGGCAGCGTAACACGGCTTTTTCGGTGTCGTCTGAACGGTGGGTAACGTGGAGGATAAGCGGGGTGTGGCGGGTGAAGTGGCGTATGGCGCTGAACAGGTTGCGTTGGTTTTCGGCTGGGTTATGCTCGATGACGGCAACTTTAGTGTGGCGGTTGTGGCCGAAACGGTTGAGCCAGTCGGCAGAGGTGGTGGGGCTGAGCGAATAGTTGAGGCTGATGTGGCGTGAAATGCCCTGTCCCATTTTTTGCAGCATGAGGTTGATTTCGCTGCTGACGGAGGCGTGTCCGGTCAAAAGGGCGGTGTAGCCTGCCGGATGGTCGGGTTGGGAACTGATGTTGAGGCTTTGCGATGGAAGCTGCACGCCCGCGGGGCTGCACACGCTGATGTTGAGTTCGTTGCCGTGGTGTTTTTTGATGGCGGCTTCGGCGGTGTGCCATTCGTCGTCGGACAGGCTTTCCCAGTCTTGGATGAGGATGATGTGGCCGAACTGTTTTTTGCGGCAGGATTTGAACAGGGCGTCGTAGCTGTCGGGCGGCGTTACGGCGATGACGAGGTCGGCGCTGCCGGGGATTTTGTTGAGGTTGGTGTAGGAGGTGAGTCCGGCAACCGTGCGGTGGCGGAGGTTGACGGGTGTGATCTGACCTTGAAACGGTGCGCTCAGGAGGTTGCTCAGGATGCGTTCGCCCAAGCTGTATGGGCGTTCGCTCGCGCCCACGAGAATGATGTGGTTGGGCATGAAGAAGTAGCCGGACATGGATTGGGCGGACATGGTGCCTCCTTTTCGGTGTGTGGACGCTGCGTTTCAGACGACCTTTCGGGCGGTTTGGGTTGGAAGGGGTGTGTGATGAGTGAACGGGATTGGGCGTTCGTTGTTGGTTTTGTTATCAATGGATAGTTTGTTTCGCTGCTCTTTATGGCGGAACATGCGGACTTTAAATGATTTAATTATTCACTTGCATTATATATGACAAATGGCATAAAAGGTCGTCTGAAAGGCAGGAACGTAAGGGTTTGTTCTTTTCAGACGACCTTTTGTAGGCTTGGGGTGTGGCAATTTGTTTATAGTGGATTAACTTTAAACCAGTACGGCGTTGCCTCGCCTTAGCTCAAAGAGAACGATTCTCTAAGGTGCTGAAGCACCAAGTGAATCGGTTCCGTACTATCTGTACTGTCTGCGGCTTTGTCGCCTTGTCCTGATTTAAATTTAATCCACTATACAAACCCCGATGGGCAATATTCATGGTCAAGAGTTTTTAGGATGCGGCTTTTCCGTTTTGCCGTTCACTTTCTTTTTGGGCAGGATAAAGTGCATTTTCAAACCATTCGGCTTGATATTTTCGGCCATGATTTTGCCGTTGTGCTGCTCCATGATGTGTTGGGTCAGGGCAAGGCCTAAGCCCGTACCGGGCTTGCTGGCGCTGGAGTCGGCACGGTAAAAGGCGGTGAAAATGTGCGGCAGTTGCATTTCGTCCACGCCGGGACCGTTGTCGGTAACGTCCACAATCCAATGCTTGCCGTCTTGTCCGATATTGACACGGATGGTGCTGCCTTCGGGGCTGTAATTGATGGCGTTGCGGATAACGTTGTCAAACGCGCGGTACAAATAGCCTTCGTTGGCGCAGACCGTGGCATTTTCGGGGATTCTGGGTTCGACCGAAAGGGTAACGGTTTGTTTGTTCTGCTGGGCAATGCTTTGGTTGTCTTCCACGATGTTTTTCAGGAAGGGGACGAGCTTCAGGCTTTCTTTTTCCAGCGGGATATTGGATGTTTCCAAACGGGAAAGCGTCAGCAATTCGCCAACCAAGGTATCCATGCGGGTCAATTCGCCTTCCAGCCTTTTCAGGTATTGCTCCTGCTTTTGCGGCTGCGCCTGAATCAGTCCGACAATCGCCTGCATACGCGCCAAAGGGGAGCGCATTTCGTGGGAGACGTGGTGCAGCAGGTGGCGTTCTTTGGCAACGAGTTTTTCCAGTTTTTCCGCCATTTTGTCGAACTGGATGGCAAGGTGGGACAATTCGTCGTCGCGGTCGTCCACTTGCTGGGAAATACGTGTTTCAAGTTCGCCGTTTGCCACCCTGTCCATACCGCTGCCCAAGATTTTGATGGGCTTGGTAATGTTGCTGGCGAGGATGTACGCCATCAGTAGGCCGACGACGATGATGAAGGAGAGGATGATAAATTCGTGCCAAATCGGGGCGAGCGGCAGGCCCGGGATAAAAAGCGGGCTGGGCAGGCGTTGCGCCTGATGGCTGTCCCAACCTTTGATAAAGAAGAGGTATTCTTCGCCGAAACGGTCGTATTCGATGTGCGCCAAATCGGAATTGGGATTATTGATGGCAAACACGCGGGCGCGTTCGATGGTGTGGTTGTCGATGTTGCGGTCGAGGATGTCTTTTTTCTCGTCGCCCAAAATGACGTAAACGGAATTGGAGACGGGGCTGTCTTCCCATTCCGCCAATATTTCGCGCGCACCGCTGTCCCCGCGCGCCCTAAAGGCAGAGAGGATGCTGTTCATCAAAGTGGTTTCGATGGTGCGGCGTTGGTTGAATTGGTTTTCGGCGAGGGTATTTTGCACCAGCCAAAAAGAAAAACTCGCCACAAAGATTGCGCAGACGATGACTGCGCAAAATGTGGCGAAGATGCGTTGAAACAGTTTCATTGATCTGTTTTATCTTTAGTTTTTAACAAACAGGTAGCCCAAGCCCCGTACGGTCTGAATCAGCGAGGCATCGCCCAGTTTGTGGCGGATGCTGGAGATGTGGACGTCGATGCTGCGGTCGAATTTTGCCAGTTTGCGGTCAAGCGCTTCGATGGACAAAGTTTCTTTGCTGACGACTTGTCCGGCATGGCGCATCAGGACTTCGAGCAGGTTGAACTCGGTGCTGGTCAGCTCAAGCGGAGTGTCTTTGATGGTCGCCTGACGTTTGGCGGGGTAGAGGACGACGTCGCTGACGGAAATGCTGTTTGGCGCGTTGTTCGGCTCGCCGCTTTGTTGCGCACGGCGCAGGATGGCGTTGATGCGTGCCAACAGTTCGCGCGGGGTGCAAGGTTTCGGAACATAGTCGTCCGCACCCATTTCCAATCCGATGATGCGGTCGATGTCGTCGCCTTTGGCGGTCAGCATGATGATGGGAACGGTGCTTTGGGAGCGGACGTTTTTCAATACGTCCAAGCCGTTCATTTTCGGCATCATGGAGTCTAATACGACGACATCGTACTGGCCGGTCAGAATTTCGTGTACACCGGCTTCGCCGTCCGGAACGCTGTGGACGTTCAATCCTTCGGCGGTAAGGTATTCGGTGAGCAATTCGGTTAGCAAAGCGTCGTCATCTACGAGTAATACGCGACTCATGGGATTTCCTTTTCGTGATTGTATGCGCTGCGCAAACCCGAAATAAACGGGTGCGGCGGATAGTGATGGCTAATCTTAACACGCATTTTGAGTTTTTTGATAGCTTGTTTTCCTATGCTTTTGCGCTTTTTTGCATTGCAGGGACGCTGTCTTTACATTTTCAGACGACCCCTGTACCAAATCCCCAAAATATACGCCGGATACGCGCCAAACGGGCGGCAAAATAATGCCGGTAAAGGCTGTGTTCGAGAAAGAACGGGGGATTCTATAGTGGATTAACTTTAAACCGGTACGGCGTTGCCTCGCCTTGCCGTACTATCTGTACTGTCTGCGGCTTCGTCGCCTTGTCCTGATTTAAAGTTAATCCACTATAAAACAGGTCGTCTGAAAACGTATTCAGGCTTTCAGACGACCTGTTTGATGTTAAAATGATTGTTTATATTGATGAATGAATCACAAGGGGCTTGTCGATATGTCCTTATCCATTGACGAACAGCTTTTGCCGCACCGCAATGCCATCGATGAAATCGATGCCGAGATTTTGCGCCTGTTGAACGAGCGCGCAGGCCATGCGCACGCCATCGGCGAATTGAAAGGAACGGGCGCGGTGTACCGTCCCGAGCGCGAAGTCGCAGTATTGAGGCGGATTCAGAGTTTGAACCAAGGCCCGCTGCCTGACGAATCCATCGCAAGGCTGTTTCGCGAAGTGATGAGCGAATGCTTGGCGGTGGAGCGTCCGCTGACGATTGCCTACCTCGGCCCGCAGGGAACGTTTACCCAGCAGGCAGCCATCAAACATTTCGGCCATGCCGCCCATACCGCCGCGTTTCAAACCATAGACCAGTGTTTCCGCCAAGTCGAAACGCGGCAGGCGGATTATTTGGTCGCGCCGGTTGAAAATTCGACCGAAGGTTCGGTCGGCCGCACCTTAGACTTATTGGCGGTAACCGCATTGAAAGCCTGCGGAGAAGTCATTGTCCGCATCCATCACAACCTTTTGCGTAAAGGCACACACGAATTGGGCGGCATCACAAAAGTCATCGCACACGCCCAAGCGCTGGCGCAATGCAACGACTGGCTCGGACGCAACCTGCCCAACGCCGAACGCATCGCGGTTTCCAGCAACGGAGAAGCGGCAAGGCTGGTGGCAGAATCAGATGACCCCAGTATCGCCGCCATCGCAGGACGTACCGCAGCAGATATTTACCATTTGAACTATGTCGCCGAATGTATCGAAGACGAGCCGAACAACACCACGCGTTTCTTGGTTATGGGGCATCAAGATACAGGCAGCAGCGGCAACGACAAAACCTCGCTGGCAGTCTCCGCGCCCAACCGCGCCGGCGCCGTCGCCGCGCTGTTGCAGCCGTTTACCGAATCGGGCATTTCCATGACCAAGTTCGAAAGCCGCCCGAGCAAATCCGCGCTGTGGGAATATCTGTTCTTCATCGACATCGAAGGGCATCAAAACGACGAAAAAGTCCAAAACGCACTGCGGCTCTTGAGCGAACGCGCATCGTTTGTCAAAGTCATCGGGTCCTATCCGGCAGCCGTTTTGTGATGCAGCAGGAATAAAGAAGGTCGTCTGAAATTTCAGACGACCTTTTTCTTCATAGCAAAACCGGCTCAATTATTTGTCCACGACGATTTTGGCAGCCTGTCCGTCAGGCGAGGGTTCGTATTGTGTGGATTCGTCGCCGTAATACAGCACGCCGAGTTTGATGGGGATGCGGCCTTGCGATTTGCGGTGGGCGTTGGAGTCGCGCAGGGAGTAAGCGCAGCCGCAGTATTCTTGTTGGTAGAAGTGTTCGCGTTTGCTGATTTCGATCATGCGCGCGCTGCCGCCGCCTTTGCGCCAGTTGAAATCCCAATACACGACGTCGTCGTAGGGTGCGGCGGCGCGGTGGCCGCAGTCGTTGATTTGCGCCATGTTTTTCCAGCGGGAAATGCCCAGCGAGCTGGTGAAGACGGGGAAGCCGTTTTCGTGGGCGTATTGGGCGGCTTTTTCGAAACGCATGTCGAAACACATGGTGCAGCGGATGCCGCGTTCGGGTTCGAATTCCATGCCTTTGGCTTTGGCGAACCATTCTTTGCGGTCGTTTTCGTAGTCGTCGTCTTTGTCGATGAAGGGGATGCCGAATTTGTCGGCGAAGCGCATGTTTTCTTCTTTGCGCAGCATGTATTCTTTGAGCGGGTGGATGTTGGGGTTGTAGAAGTAGATGGTGTAGTCGATGCCGCTGGCGAGCATGGCTTCCATCACTTCGCCGCTGCACGGGGCGCAGCAGGAATGCAGCAGGACTTTTGTATGGCCGCCGGGTGGGACGAGGACGGGGCGGTTGATGTCGGTAACGATGGGGCTGGTTTTATCGTTCATGATTGGGGTGTTCCGTTTGTGGTGCTTCAGACGACCTTTGGGTTATGGGTCGTCTGAAATGGTTGTGGTGTGGTTATTGGATGGGTTTGTTTTGTTTTTTGGCTGCCTTGCCGTCTTTGGGGGCGGGTGGCGGCGGCTCGGCGAAGATGGTTTCGGGGTTGGGATGTGCGGCAAATTCGTGCAGCAGTTTTTGGTAGTCTTGGGACTGTTTCATCAGCTCTGCCGCTGCGGTCCGCAGGTTGTCCACGTCTTCGGGCGGGAGGTAGAAGCTGGTGGGGATGTTCAACACTTTGTCGCGCAACGCGGACGGCGGCAGGTCTTTGAGGTTGAGGCTGACAAAGGAGAAGCTGATTCCGTCGCCGCTTTGTCGGTTGGCTTCGTTGCGTTGATCGACAAAGGCGCGGAAGCGGCGCAGGGATTCTTGGGTGTATTGGTCGATGGGAATACTGACAATGGCGGTAACGACGTCGCGGAATCTCGGCACAGCGGCGGTTTTGTCCATATTGCTGCTGATTTGGTTTTGGGCATTGACGCTGATGACGACGATGTGGCGCAGGTTGCGGCTGCGGATTTGTTGTTCCAACACTTTGTCGGGATAGATTTCGGTCATGTCCAAGAGGCTGCGCATGCCGAGGTTGTCGGTCAGACCGCCGTCTATCAGGTGGATATAGGGGCGGGTTTTGCTGTCGCTGTATTTGTTGAACCTGTTTTTAAATTCTTGATAGGTGGGGTTTTGCTGCTTTTGGGGCTCGAGGCCGATCATTTGCAGCTGCGGCGGCAGGGTGTAGCCGCAGTTGCCGCCGTTGTTGTTGAGGGTAATCGGGGCGAACACCATGGGCACTGCGCTGGAAGCGGCAACGGCGCGTGCAAGGCGCAATCCGCCCAAGTCGATACACATGGGGTCGAAGTATTCTTGCGTGAAGTTCAGGCGTTCTCCAGCGCCCATGTCGGTAGCGGAAATGATGGCGAACGGGCCTTTGCCGTACCTTTCCAAATCGCGGAAGGTGGCTTTGCCGAAAAGGTGGTTTTCAAACTGCTCCTGCAAGAGGTCGCCGCGTCCGTATTCGGATGAGGCGAGGCGGGGCAGGTTGGACATGGAAAAGGCTTGCTTGACGGCTTGGCGTTGGAAGTTTTGGTGAAGGAAACGCTTGTAAAACATGGGGATGGTTTCTTCGCCTTTGAGCGCGAAGTAGGCGGCGAGGACGGAGCCGCCGGATACGCCGACTACCAAATCGACATTGGACATCAGCGACTTGCTTTTGCCGCCGATGGTAACTTTTTGCTGCTTAAGCTGTTCCAACACGCCGTAGCCCAACGCCGCCGCGCGCGTCCCGCCGCCGGAGAGCATCAGGATGATGAAGGTGTCGTCTTCTTCGCGCCGAAACTGGCTGGTTTCAAAACGATAGCCTTGGTTCATGTCAATTTTATTGATGGTGGCGACAGGCTGATACTTGACCAGCGAGCAGGCAGACAGCGCGGCAAAGGTAAAGGAGGTCAGGATGGTTTTGAACGGGCGTTTCGGCATGGAAGTTTGGCTGTGAACAAAAGAGCTTGATTATAATGGATTAAATCTGTTTTCGATACCGTGCGGCAGGTTAAGGCGATGCCGCAGCGTAGATTGGAAGGTTTTCAGACGACCTTGGTTCATTCCGCAATCGGACAGGTCGTCTGAAAAATAAAATCAGGTTTAAGGCTTGTCCGCCTTGTCTCCGATTTTGCCTTCTTTGCCTTGAAGTAGGTTTTGGATATTGCTTTTATGGCGGTACAACACCAGCACGGCGATGACAACGGTCGCCCAAGCCCAAGAAGGGTAGGGCATCAGCCAGAGGGCGACGAGCGGCGCGGCTACGGTGGCGGCGAGCGCGGCAAGCGAGGACACTTTAAAGCCGAATGCCATCACCAGCCAAATTGCCGCGCAAACCAAAGCCGTTGCAGGAGAAAGCGCCAGCAGTACGCCCAACGCAGTTGCCACGCCCTTGCCGCCTTTAAAGCCGAAAAACAGCGGCCACATATGTCCGACCAACGCGGCGACGGCAACCGCTGCTATGGTGATGACCGACAGATTCAAAGCATCTTGCAGACAGCGTGCCAAAACCACCGCCACCAAACCTTTGAGCGCGTCGCCCAGCAAAGTCAGCGCCGCCGCCTTTTTCTTGCCGCTGCGTAAAACATTGGTCGCGCCGGGGTTGCCCGAGCCGTAAGTGCGCGGATCGTCCATGCCGTAATATTTGGAAACGATGACGGCAAACGACAGCGAACCGATTAAATAAGCCGCGATAACGGCGGATACATTGAACATTTCAGATGCTTTACTTAAAATGGGACGCTCATTTTATCAAAAAAACAGGCAGGCAAATGGACAAAATCTTTTTACGCGGCATGAAGGCGGACACCTTGATCGGCGTGTACGACTGGGAACGCGAACGCCCCCAAACCCTGATTTTGGACTTGGACATCGGCATCCCCGAACAAAGCGGTCAAGACGACCACATCGGCAATACCGTCCACTACGGCGAAGTCTGCGAAGCCGTCAGGGCAAGCCTTGCCGAACAAAGCTTCCTCTTGCTCGAATCATTGGCGGAACACATCGCCAAACTCATCCTTGACAATTTCGGCGCGTTGAGTGTGCGCGTCAAAATCATCAAACCCGGCATCCTGCCTGATGTCAAAGAAGTCGGCATTGAAATCGAACGCAGCAAGGTTTAAAACAGCACAAACGTTTTAGCGAAACCCGCTTCGCTCCCTTTCAGACGAGCCTTTTCATGACTCAAGAGGTCGTCTGAAAGCTCGGCTTCAACGAAGTTAAAACCCATTCCCGATTTTCAGACGACCCCGTATCAAACTTTACAAAGAGAACACGCAAATGGATTTGAAAGAAACCAAACTCAGCAGCGAGCCGATTTACCAAGGCTCATTTGTTACTATCAACCGCGACAAAGTCCGCCTGCCCAACGGCAACGAAAGCCAGCGCATCGTCATCCGTCATCCCGGTGCGGCCTGCGTTTTAGCGGTTACCGAAGAGGGCAAAGCCGTACTCGTGCGCCAATGGCGTTACGCCGCAGACGCTGCCACGCTCGAGCTGCCCGCCGGCAAACTCGATGCAGGCGAAGACCCCGCCGAATGCGCCCTGCGCGAGCTGGCGGAAGAAACCCCGTACACCGCCGACCGCGTCAAACTCATCAGCAGCTTCTACACCGCCATCGGCTTCTGCGACGAAAAAATGTACCTCTATCAAGCAGAAGGCGTGCGCCTCGGCAGCACCTTGAGCAACGACGAAGACGAAATCACCGAAACCGTCCTGATGAGCAAGGAAGAAGTCCGCACCGCTTTGGAACACAACGAAATCAAAGACGGCAAAACCTTAATCGGGCTGCAATATTGGCTGATGCAGGATTGATGTGAAAAGGATGTAAAAAGGTCGTCTGAAAGAATGTTTTCAGACGACCTTTTTGTTTAAAGTACCGCTTATTTGGTGAAGTTTTTCAGTATGGCGGAGGCGATGTCGTCCAAGCCGAAACCGTCGGCTTCCTGCGCCGAGCCGTTGGGTGTGGCTTTATCGACGAGGTTGGGCAGGACTTGAGCCAGCAGGTCGCCCGCCTGGTTGGCATCGATGCCGAACTTTTGCGCCACTTGGCTGATGGTGTCGCTGCCCAGCGCGTTTTGCAAATCGCTGCCGGATATGGGCGCGTTGTCTTGTTGGTTGGAAACCCAGCTGTTCAATACGTCGCCTAATCCGCCTTGTTGCAACTGGTTGATCAGACTGCCCACGCCGCCTTGCTGACGTACCAAATCCATCGCCATATCGGTCAGAGAGTTTTGTGCGCCGCTACCGTCTTTACCGCCCAGTGCTTGTGCTGCCGCGTTCAGCAGACTGTCCATTAATGCCATGATGTTTCCTTTGTGTGAAGTGTAAAATGCCGAGTGTAACAAAATTCCGTCATTTAATTCGCGGTTTAACTCAATTAAACCCGGCTTAGGGAGAATTGACGCGAAAACAAAAAAGGTCGTCTGAAAGCCTGTGTTGCACTTGAAATCCGAATCCAAGACCCCTTTATTTCAAGCCGAGGCAGGAAGGTTTCGGCTATTCCCCGTCTTGGAAAATCACGTCGTTTTCAAACCGCGCCATATTGTGCAACCCGTCGGTCAGGGTAATGCCTTTCAGTTCGTGGCGGCGAACCAAGTCCAACACGGCTTCCTTGCCGGAAACGGGATGGCAGCCGGCAGGACCCATGTGTTGGAAACGGTCGGTGTAAAAAAGATATAAATAACCGTCCCGCGCGTAAAGCCCGCCTTCTTTACGGCTTATCCCAACAAAAAGCGGCTGCTCCGCCAGTTGGTTCCAAACGATATACTTCACGGATTTCGCCAAATCCGCCGAATATTTTTCCACCAGCCCGATCAGCAATACATTCTCTTGCGGCGTATTGCCGGCAAAAAAGTCCAGCAATTCGTCATCTTCGACATTCGTAAACTGCTTGAACAATTCTTCCGCACGCGCCGGTGTAACTTTATAGGGATTGGAAAAACCAACGATGGCTATCGGGTGAAATTGCAGCGGCAGTTTGGCATCGGTGCCGATGGACAATGCCTCCATTTTTTCTCGGGAAGCTGCCATGCTGCCCGCGCCGTTCACGCGCATCAGCCAAGAAAGCGCACATTCAAAATGTTCGCCGTCCTGCCCTCGGTATTCCATCAGTTGAATGCCCAGCGAGTGCGCGACACGCAAGACATTGTTCAGATTGTTGAACTGGTCTGCCTTATCCAACGCACCGACCAAGCCGATCCCGTCTAAAGCGCCGTCCTGCCCGTCAGAAAAAGCCCGCGCGGCTTCATAGGTTTCAAACAGATACAAAACCGTCCGCCCGTCTTTCAGACGACCTATATAAGGGATGCCCGTTCCTTCCGATACATCCGCCTGCATGGCAGACAGCGGCACATACACTTTATCTTTCGCATAAATCGCCCGTGCCGCGCCCTCGCTTTTTTCCTGCGCGGAAAGTTTGCGCGGCTCTTGTGCCGTTTCGTCGGACGGCTTGTTCCCAAAAATTTTAGACAAAATACTCATTCGGTTTTCCTTAATGTATTGGTATGCGCCCGCCTGACTGCTTTTCTGCACAACAGAACGGCGGCAAATCGGGCGCGCAAGATTTTATCACAGCCTTTTTCAGACGACTTGCATTACCCCTAAGATACCGTCCATAATAGCTTTATGCTTTAAGCTAGGAAAAACAATGACTCTCCGAACCTCTACGTTATCCCTATTCACCCTGCTTATCCTCTTGCCGACCGTTGCCGCCGCGAACGACGAACCACCCGCCGACGGCGACACTTGGTTGGACCACCGCCACAAAGGAGTTTCCAAACGCTTGGACAAATGGTCCAACCGCATAGACGACTGGTTTGGCGAACCAAATCCCGACCATCCTGCCGATGCCAACCTTCGCGTCATGCTCGATACCGAATGGAACCCTGACGACAAGTTTACCGTGACGCCACGCGTACGGGGTCGTCTGAAACTGCCGACTTTGGAGAAAAAAGTCCATGTGGTTTTCGGTGATGACTCTTTGGACGACGAGTTGAAACACGAAGCCAACGCCTACCGCAACCGTACCAATACCAACGGCAGGATATTCGACGCCTCCCAAAGCCGCGACAACAACGCCTCTCTTGCCGTCCGCTGGACCGAAGCATTCGCGAAACAGCGCACCAATACCGACTTCGATATCGGTATCCGCTCCGGCAGCGACCTGTTCGCCCGCGCCAAAAGCTCGAGCAATTGGCAACTGACCGACCACATCGACACTAGCTTGGAACAAATCTACCGTTACGGCATCAAGAGCAAACACCATGTCCGTACCAACTGGGAAACGCGCTACATCCCCAGCGAAAGAAGCTTTATCGCCAATCAGGCACACCTGCAATACGAACACGATAAAACCGAAGACTGGACATGGGGCAACAGCCTCTTCCGCCAACACAACCTCGGCAAACACCGCCACGTCAACTACGGCGTGTACACCGGCGGCAATATTGAAAAACGCAAAGCCGCCCTCAATACCTACGGTCCGTTTACCACTTACCGCCAACCGATTTGGCGCAACTGGCTGTTCACCCAAACCGAAGTCAACTACTACAACAACCGCAAGGAAAACCAAAAACACCGCGTCGGCGCGCTGTTAAGGATTGAAGCCTTGTTCTGATGCAAAAAGGTCGTCTGAAAGCCTGTTGCCGGATTCCAATCCCGCCAACTCCACTTTCAGACGACCTTTTTCAAACTATCTCAAACAAATTATTCTTCCGAACCTTCTTCCCTGCCGTTGAAATACTCCGCCGCACCGCCATCGAAAAAGCCCTGCAAAATCGCTTGCGCCGCCACTTGGTCAAGTACCGCCTTCTGTTTGCGCCCGAATACCTGCGCTTCGGCAAGCAGGCTTTCCGCATATAGCGAGGACATCCGTTCGTCCACCCAATATATGGGCAGGTTGAAACGCCCGTGCAGGCGGCGGCCGAATTTGCGGCTGAGGCGGGTCAACTCGTGTTCCGTACCGTCGGCGTGGGTCGGCAATCCGACGACCAAATGCTTGGGCTGCCATTCCCGTATCAGCTTGGCAATGGCGTTGAATTTCTCGTCGTTGCTGTTGCCGGTCACAGTCGCCAAAGGATGCGACAAGCCAAGCTCCGCATCGCCCTGCGCCACACCGATACGCGCCTCGCCGAAATCAAACGCCAAAACCGTCCCTGCCGGTGCTTTATGCATGACCGGCTCCACATACAAGCGCATCGGGCTGGATGCCCAGCTTGGCGAATGCAGCGGCGTAGCGGTGTTCATAAGGCATATCGAACAAAATATGTTCGTCCGCCTTCACCGTCAGCCAGACATTGTCCGCCAGCTCGCGTTCAAGCTGCCCTTTGCTCCAGCTCGAATAGCCTATGCTGATTAAAATTTTGTCCACCGCGCCTTCACGCGATAAGTTTTCAATCACATCGCGCGAAGAAGTCAGGGCAATGTCGTCTGAAACAATCATACTGTTTTGCCAGTTGCCCACGGGCGTATGCACGACATAGCCGCGGTCGATTTGTACCGGCCCGCCCATCATGACGTGTTCGTGCTGCATCCGCAAAGGGATATTGCGGTCAGACGCCGCAAAAATCATGTCCATCGTAATCGGCGACGGTTTGTTGATGATGATGCCCAACGCGCCCTCTTCGTTGTGTTCGCACACATAAATCACCGAATTTTCAAAAAACGGATCATCCATATCGGGCATGGCAATCAAGAAATGGTCGGTTAGGTTCATATCGCTTGTCTTTTATTTGGTCGGCACAGGCGCATCCACGACGCACGCACCGTAAATCTGTTTGCCTTCCGCATCGGCAATTTGCTGCGCATCCGCTTTAGCACCGCCAAAGCAAGAGACCGCACTCAAAGAGTTCTTCGGCGAACCCTGAACGATTTTGTCGCTGTAAATCAGATACGCAAACGCCTTACGCTTAGGATCGTAATAACGGATAATCTGCTGGCTCTTAAACGCCAAACTCGCACTGCGTTTAAACACCTCCCGCGGCTTGGCGACAGCTTGCTCTTTGTAACGGATAACCTCCGCCGTCTGCACGCACGACACGGAAGCATCGCTCGCATCCTCCTCCAAATTCACCGTTTCTTTCAAACCGCCTTTTTTCGCATAAGAAATATAACAGGCAACCCCTTGCACATCAGGATCGTCAAAACCCTCAACTTCAATACGGTCATTTTTCCCCAGCATATGAAAAACCGTGCTGGCACGTCCGATTTTGTCGGTATCGTTACCGCAAGAAGCAAGAAGCAGGGCGCAAAGCGCAGGCAGAATGATTTTATTCATGTAAATTAAGAAACCTTTGGGGGTTGAAAATAAAGAAGCTAACACCGTAGCTCCTACTATATAAGACCGCTTGTTCAGATTACAAGCATAATTGACGGCATTATCGGAGTAAATATGGACAGATGTTATTTTCAGACGACCCCGCTGACTATATAATTCCGCCTATTGCCTTTATTTTAACGATCTAGAACCCAATCATGCGTTACAAACCTCTTTTACTCGCCCTGCTCATCGGTTTCGCTTCTCCCTCTTTTGCCGCCAAAGAGGCGCCTAAGGAGAAGGCTGCGCCTGTCAAAAAAAGCATCAAAGCCAAAAAGGACGCTGTCGAACCTGCTAAAAAAGAAGCGGCCAAAGACAAAGCGAAACCTGCCACCAAAAACACTAAGGACAAGGCAGAAGACAAGCCCGTAGCCAAAAGCAAAAAAGAAACTGCCGAAGCGGCGAAAAACGAGCGTGCCAAAGAACGTAAAAACGACAAAGAAGCCAAAAAACAAGATAAAGCCGACAAAACCAAAAAAGGCGAAACCAAAGCGGAAGAGAAGGCAGGCAAAGCCGTTTCCGCAAAAAACGAGCCTGTAAAAGGCAAAGACAAAGCGGCAGACAAACCCGCAGCCAAAAATAATGTAAAGGCAAAAAAAGAAGCCGCCGAGTTGCCTAAAAAAGACGAAGCAGCGGCAAAACAAGACAGAAAAGCCGTCGAGAAAAAAGCGGACAAAGCCGATAAGAAAACCGCTGCCGCCGATTCAGACGACTTCAAAGCCGCAGTAACTGCCGCCGCCAATGATTTGGAAAGCAAAAAATCGCTGCGCAGCCTCAACGAAGGTTTCATCATTCACGTCAATACCACGTTGAAACAGTTGCAGCAAAGCCGTATCAACTTATCCGCCATCAACCGCCAACAGCGCGACGCATGGGACAAGTTTCAAAAACTCAATGCTGATTTGAACCACCTGAAAACTCAGGTTTCCAACACGCGCGCGCAAATTTCCCGCTTTGTTTCGGGCAATTATAAAAACAGCCAGCCCAACGCCGTTGCCCTGTTCCTGAAAAATGCCGAGCCGGGTCAGAAAACCCGCTTTCTGCGTTACACCCGCTATATCAACACCGCCAACGATCAAGTCATCAAAGACCTTGAGAAGCAGCAAAAAGAGCTGGCAGCGCAAGAGCAGAAAATCAACAACGAGCTGGCATACCTGAAAAAACTTCAGGTCAACGTCCAGTCCTCGCTGCGCCGCCAAGGTGTAACCAACACTGCCGAACAGGCGGAAAGCCGCCGCCAAAACGCGCAGATGGCAAAAGAGGCGCAGAAAAAAATCAACCACAAAGAAAACGAACAACGCCTGAACAACTTGCTGAAAGACTTGGAAAAGCGTAAAGCCGAGCAACGCCGCCAGGAAGCCGAAGCGCGTAAAAAAGCCGCCGAAGCCCGTCTTGCCGCCGCTGAAAAAGCGCGCAAAGACCGCGCCGCCGCCGCGCAAAAAGCCGCCGACGAACGCGCCGCCATGTCCAACCTGACCGCCGAAGACATGAACATCCGCGCGCCTTCCTACGTCAGAATCAGCAATGCCAACAGCTTCAGCCGTATGCAGGGTCGTCTGAAAAAACCGGTCAGCGGCACGCTTGCCGGACTCTTCGGACAAGACCGCGGCGACGGTGAAGTTTGGAAAGGCGTGTTCTACCAAACGACTCCGGCAATCGTCAGCAGCATCGCCGGCGGTACGGTTACCTACGCCGATGAATTGGAAGGTTTCGGCAAAGTCATCGTCATCGATCACGGCGACGGCTATATCAGCATTTATTCAGGCTTGAGCGAAATCGAAGTCGCCAAAGGCTATGCCGTAGCCGCAGGCAACCGCCTAGGCATCAGCGGAACTCTGCCTTCGGGCATGGAAGGCCTGTATTTGGAAGTCCGCTACAACGGGCAGGCAATGAACCCGCTCTCCTGGATAAGTTGACCTGCAAACAGGTTTGATGTTTTCAGACGACCTTTTGCCGTATCACAGGGGCGTCTGAAATTTAATAACTGAACCCAACGGCCTTATATTCAAAAGCTTTTACACCCGCGCAGATATTTTTTACGCGAATCCGGTTGTTTATCAAGCGTAAATCGCATACAGTCTTGCGGACGTGTATTCAGGTCGTCTGAAGCAATATTTCCATACTCCGTTTCACAGTCATTACGGTCTGAAATGAAATAAGACAAAAAGAAAGCTATTCATAATGTCAACATCCACTTTGAAAAAAGTCGCACTCTACACACTCGGCGCATTCAGCGGTGTCGTCCTCAGCTTGAGCGTTCAAAGCTTTGCCGCCGAAAAAGACAAAAAAGACAACGAAACCCTGCCCGTACAATCCATCCGCAACATGGCGGAAGTTTACGGACAGATCAAAGCCAATTATTACCAAGATAAATCCGATGCCGATCTCTTTGAAGGCGCGATGAAAGGCATGGTATCCGACCTCGACCCGCATTCCGAGTATTTGGATAAAAAAGGCTTTGCCGATATGAAAGAATCTACCAGCGGCGAATTCGGCGGCTTGGGTATGGAAATCGGGCAGGAAGACGGATTTATCAAAGTCGTTGCCCCGATTGAGGATACGCCCGCCGAGCGCGCAGGCGTGAAAAGCGGCGACTTCATCGTCAAAATCGACAACGTTTCCACACGCGGTCTGACCACCAGTGAAGCCGTGAAAAAAATGCGCGGCAAACCGGGTACCAAAATCACCCTGACCCTTTCGCGCAAAAATGCGGACAAACCCATCGTCGTCAACCTGACCCGCGCCATCATTAAAGTCAAAAGCGTCCGCCATCACCTGCTCGAACCGGGCTATGGCTACATCCGCGTGTCCCAATTCCAAGAGCGCACCGTGGCAGCCATCAATGAATCCGCCAAGGCATTGATTAAAGAAAACAAAGGCGCGCCGCTCAAAGGCCTCGTCCTCGACCTGCGTGACGACCCGGGCGGTCTGCTTGACGGCGCGGTCGGCGTGTCTGCCGCCTTCCTGCCTGCAGATGCAAAAGTCGTCAGCACCAAAGGACGCGACGGCAAAGAAAGCTCGGTATTGAAAGCCCGTCCCGAAGACTATATCCGCGTGAGCGGCAAAGACCCGCTGGCAGATCTGCCTGCCGAGTTGAAAACCATCCCGATGACCGTGTTGATTAACTCAGGCTCCGCCTCCGCTTCCGAAATCGTCGCAGGCGCGCTGCAAGACCACAAACGCGCCGTCGTCGTCGGTACGCAAAGTTTCGGCAAAGGCTCGGTACAAACCCTGATTCCGCTGTCCAACGGCAGCGCAGTCAAACTGACCACCGCCCTGTACTACACGCCGAACGACCGCTCGATTCAAGCGCAAGGCATCGTTCCCGACGTCGAAGTCAAAGATAAAGACCGCGCTTTTGAAAGCCGCGAAGCCGACCTCGCCGGACACATCGGCAACCCGCTCGGCGGCGAAGACGTCAACAGCAGCAACGAAATCAGCACGCCTGATTCAAACGAAGCCGCCAAAGCCGACGAAAACGCCAAGTCCAAAAAAGGCAAGGACAAAGAGAAAGACGAAGACCTCTCCAGCCGTCGTATTCCTAATCCTGCCAAAGATGACCAGCTCCGCAAAGCCTTGGATTTAGTCAAAAATCCAGCCGAATGGCAGAAGTCTTTAGGTTTGGCGGCGAAAAAACCGGCTCCGAAAAAAGACAAGAAAGACGGTAAAGACGAAAGCAAATAAGCTCAGTTCGAATCCTTGAAAAAAGGTCGTCTGAAAACGATATCAGTTTTCAGACGACCTTTTCACACTTCAAAAACCCATAGGGAAAACATCATGGCAAAAGCCCCCAAAACCATCTACCAATGTACCGAATGCGGCGGCACTTCCCCGAAATGGCAAGGAAAATGCCCGCATTGTGGCGAGTGGAACACGCTTCAAGAAAGCCTGGCCGCGCCCGAGCCGAAAAACGCCCGCTTCCAATCTTGGGCGGCGGATACCTCGACCGTCCAATCCCTATCTGCCGTGACCGCCACCGAAGTGCCGCGCAATCCGACCGGTATGGGCGAACTCGACCGCGTATTGGGCGGCGGTTTGGTCGATGGCGCGGTCATTCTGCTCGGCGGCGACCCCGGCATTGGCAAATCCACGCTGCTGTTGCAAACCATCGCCAAAATGGCGCAAAGCCGCAAAGTGCTGTACGTTTCCGGCGAAGAATCCGCCCAACAGGTCGCCCTGCGCGCGCAACGTTTGGAACTGCCCACCGAAGGCGTGAACCTGCTTGCCGAAATCCGCATGGAAGCGATTCAAGCGGCCTTGAAACAGCATCAGCCCGAAGTCGTCGTCATCGACTCCATCCAAACCATGTATTCCGACCAAATCACCTCCGCCCCCGGCTCCGTATCGCAGGTGCGCGAATGCGCCGCCCAACTGACGCGCATGGCGAAACAGATGGGCATCGCCATGATACTGGTCGGACACGTTACCAAAGACGGCGCGATTGCAGGCCCGCGCGTGCTGGAACACATGGTCGATACCGTGCTGTATTTCGAGGGCGACCAACATTCCAACTACCGCATGATACGCGCCATCAAAAACCGCTTCGGCGCAGCAAACGAACTGGGCGTGTTCGCCATGACCGAAAACGGTTTGAAAGGCGTATCCAACCCGTCCGCCATCTTCCTTGCCAGCTACCGCGACGACACACCCGGTTCGTGCGTTTTGGTCACGCAGGAAGGCAGCCGCCCGCTTTTGGTCGAAATTCAGGCATTGGTCGATGATGCGCACGGCTTCACCCCCAAACGCCTCACCGTCGGTCTCGAACAAAACCGCCTCGCCATGCTGCTTGCCGTCCTCAACCGCCACGGCGGCATCGCCTGCTTCGACCAAGACGTGTTCCTCAATGCCGTCGGCGGCGTCAAAATCGGCGAACCCGCCGCCGACCTCGCCGTCATCCTCGCCATGCTCTCCAGCTTCCGCAACCGCCCTCTGCCCGAAAAAATGGTCGCCTTCGGCGAAATCGGTCTCAGCGGCGAAGTCCGCCCCGTCGCACGCGGACAAGAGCGGCTCAAAGAAGCGGAAAAACTCGGCTTCAAACGCGCCATCGTTCCCAAAGCCAATATGCCGCGCAACGAAAAAGAGTTTCCGAATCTAAAAATCTTCGGCGTTTCCAGCCTTCAGGAAGCCATCGAAATCTGCCGCGATGCGGAAAATTGACAGACAGCAATCGGAAAGGTCGTCTGAAAACCTATTCCCAGTTTCAGACGACCTTCATCGAGGAGCGTGTGGTGCATTTGATATGCTTCTTGCGAAAATCAGTATGAAGCAAAATTCCAGCCTATTCTTTTGCTTTTTAGGAAGAGAGGGGAAGGGCGATAGGTTGGGGATTTTCTATTTCACTTTGCCATACTATACGAATGTGAGGCTAGGGTAGTCTGGTGTTTCTGATTTTATAGTGGATTAAATTTAAATCAGGACAAGGCGACGAAGCCGCAGACAGTACAGATAGTACGGCAAGGCGAGGCAACGCCGTACTGGTTTAAAGTTAATCCACTATAATTTGCCGTATAGAGCGGCATACGTTTAAAGATTGAAAAGCGGAAGAGGGTGGAAAATACAGTCGGTTTGAGAAGCAGTTCGCACTACCCCCGCATCCTGTTAAAATACCCAGTCTGAAAAGACAGAAGACAAGAATAGAATTATGAGTATTGCCAATAATAAAAAAGCCTTTCACGACTTCTTTATCGAAGATCAGCTCGAAGCCGGCCTGGTATTGGAAGGTTGGGAAGTCAAAGCCATCCGCGCAGGGCGGGTACAGTTGAAAGAAAGCTATATCTACTGGAAAAAAGACGCTTTTTATCTGGTCGGCTGCCATATTACCGCGCTGCCGACTGCCTCGACGCACGTCAAACCCGACCCCGTCCGTCCGCGCAAGCTTTTGCTCAAGCAATCCGAAATCAACAAGCTCATCGGTAAAACCGAGCGTGCGGGTTATACCATCGTCCCGTTGAACCTGCACTTCACACGAGGCAAAATCAAAATGGAAATCGGTTTGGCGAAGGGTAAAAAACAACACGACAAACGCCAAAGCCTGAAAGAAGCCGACTGGAAACGCGAAAAACAACGTTTGATGAAAAATGTACACTGAGGCTGATAACAGCTTGAATGGAACGCCGGGCGCTGATGCCGCTGCAAACTTGTGCCCGCCGTTTACACATCAAGCCCTATGTTTGCAAAAACATACCCAAGATTGCTTTCTTCAGGCTTTTCAGACGACCCCTGCGACCCAATAATCAGGGTCGTCTGAAATTTTACGGAGTAACGCCATGTCCCGCTCTTCGCTTTTCCTGCCGCTGTTTTTGATTATCTTCGGTGCCGTTTGGTTTTTGAAAACGACGGACATCCTGCCCGCAACTTCGACCATCGTGTCCGCCGGTATGGTGCTGGCGGGGATTGCGGTTTTGGTGATGGACGGTGTCAACAAGCAGTCTATCGTTTCCGGCCCGCTGCTGGTGTATATCGGCGCGGCGGTATATCTGCACAATCAATACTGGCTCGGATATTCGCCGCTGGTTGCTTTGGGAATGATGGTACTGGGCTGCCTGCTGCTGCTTTCGCGCAGCGATATGGTGCCTTATAAGCAGCATAAACAGCAGGATAACTAAGCCTCCTCCCTGCAAAGGTCGTCTGAAAATGGTATAATCCGCCGTTTTCAGACGACCTGTTTTGTTATCGGAATCCCGTTTTGAGACAGTCAGACCGTTCCCTATTACTCTGCAAAGTTCCCGCCATGACCCAAGACAAAATCCTCATCCTCGACTTCGGTTCGCAAGTTACCCAGCTTATCGCCCGCCGCGTGCGCGAAGCCCATGTCTACTGCGAGTTGCATTCTTTCGACATGCCTTTGGACGAAATCAAAGCCTTCAATCCGAAAGGTATCATCCTCTCCGGCGGCCCCAATTCCGTTTACGAATCCGATTATCAAGCCGATACCGGCATTTTCGATTTGGGCATTCCGGTTTTGGGCATCTGCTACGGAATGCAGTTTATGGCGCACCACTTGGGCGGCGAAGTTCAGCCCGGCAACCAGCGTGAATTCGGTTACGCGCAAGTCAAAACCATCGATAGCGAACTGACCCGCGATATTTACGATGACGCGCCGAATACGCTGGACGTATGGATGAGCCACGGCGATAAAGTATCCAAACTGCCCAACGGCTTTGCCGTTATCGGCGATACCCCGTCATGCCCGATTGCCATGATGGAAAACGTCGAAAAACAATTCTACGGCATCCAATTCCACCCCGAAGTGACCCACACCAAACAAGGCCGCGCCCTGTTGAACCGCTTTGTCTTGGACATCTGCGGCGCGCAACCCAGCTGGACGATGCCGAACTACATCGAAGAAGCCGTTGCCAAAATCCGCGAACAGGTCGGCAGCGACGAAGTGATTTTGGGTCTGTCGGGCGGCGTGGACTCTTCCGTAGCCGCCGCGCTGATTCACCGCGCCATTGGCGACCAACTGACTTGCGTGTTCGTCGATCACGGCCTCTTGCGCCTGAATGAAGGCAAAATGGTGATGGATATGTTCGCCCGCAATTTGGGTGTGAAAGTGATTCACGTTGATGCCGAAGAGCAATTCATGGCGAAACTCGCCGGCGTTACCGATCCCGAGAAAAAACGCAAAATCATCGGCGCGGAATTTATCGAAGTATTTGATGCAGAAGAGAAAAAACTCACTAACGCCAAATGGCTGGCGCAAGGCACGATTTACCCCGACGTAATCGAATCCGCAGGTGCAAAAACCAAAAAAGCCCACGCCATCAAATCGCACCACAACGTCGGCGGCCTGCCTGAAAACATGAAGCTCAAGCTGCTCGAACCGCTGCGCGACTTGTTCAAAGACGAAGTGCGCGAACTGGGCGTTGCCTTGGGCTTGCCGCGCGAAATGGTGTACCGCCATCCGTTCCCCGGCCCTGGTTTGGGCGTGCGTATCTTGGGTGAAGTGAAAAAAGAATACGCCGACTTGCTGCGTCAGGCAGACGATATTTTCATCCAAGAATTGCGCAACACCACCGATGAAAACGGCACATCTTGGTACGACCTGACCAGTCAAGCCTTCGCCGTATTCCTGCCCGTCAAATCCGTCGGTGTAATGGGCGACGGGCGCACTTACGACTACGTCGTCGCACTGCGCGCAGTCATCACCAGCGACTTCATGACCGCACACTGGGCAGAACTGCCATACTCGCTGCTCGGCCGCGTCTCCAACCGCATCATCAACGAAGTCAAAGGCATCAACCGCGTAGTTTACGATGTAAGCGGCAAACCGCCTGCCACGATCGAGTGGGAATAAAAGTAAAGATATAGTGATTAACTTTAAACCAGTACGGCGTTGCCTCGCCTTGCCGTACTATCTGTACTGTCTGCGGCTTCGTCGCCTTGTCCTGATTTAAATTTAATCCACTATATAAACGCATAAAAAGGTCGTCTGAAATGGTTTCAGACGACCTTTTGGTTTTTAAACAACAAATTCTTTTACCGTGTAATCAACACTCTGCTCTTAATCGGCGGCTATATGCCGAAACCAATTTGCAAACCCTGAAAACCTTGTCTGGTAGATGCCTAATGTACATAAACCACTTGACCGATTACATCGGATTACGTAAAGTATGCGGCGTTCTTTTAAATTGGTATTACCAATTTATTTGATATCTGCTCTCAGATTAAGGTTCGATATCTTTCTCGCATCCGACATCACTAGAAAAATTGATAAACAATGCCGATTTTAAGGATTCACCATGGCACTATTCCTTAGTATTTTCCCTATCATTCTGCTGATTTGGCTGATGGTTAAGAAAAACAGCATGCCTTCCTACATTGCGCTGCCGATTACTGCCGCGCTGATTTACGCCATCAAGCTGTTTTATTTCAAAGACGACGCTATGCTGCTCAACGCAACCGCAGCGTCCGGCCTGGTTTCCACACTGACGCCGATTACCGTGATTTTCGGTGCGATCATGTTCAACCGTATGATGGAAACCACCGGCTGTATCGACGTTATCCGCAAATGGCTGGCGACCATCAGCCCAAACCCTGTGGCGCAGTTGATGATCATCGGCTGGGCGTTCGCCTTTATGATTGAGGGTGCATCCGGCTTCGGTACGCCTGCTGCGATTGCCGCCCCGATTCTGATGAGCTTGGGTTTCAACCCGTTGAGAGTGGCGATTTTTACGCTGGTCATGAACTCCGTGCCTGTATCATTCGGCGCGGTGGGTACACCGACTTGGTTCGGTTTCGCTCCTTTGGGTTTGGATCAAAAGAGCATTATGGAAATCGGTATGCAAACCGGCGTGATGCACTTCTTCGCGAGTTTCGTCATTCCCGTCATCGGCTTGAGCTTCATCGTGCCTTGGTCTGAAATCCGTAAAAACCTGGGCTTCATCGGCATCGCCGTCTTCTCTTGTACCATTCCTTATGTCGCCTTGGCGATGGTTAACGAAGAATTCCCATCACTCGTTGCCGGCGCAATCGGTCTGATGGTGTCTGTATTCGCCGCCAACCACGGCTGGGGCTTGAGCAAAGACCATCCGAAAGACCCGAATGCCGAAAAAGTACCTTTCGCCCAAGTCGCCAAAGCACTTGCCCCCCTGGGTATGCTTATCGGCATGCTGGTGGTTACCCGCATCAAACAGCTCGGCATCAAAGGCCTGTTGACCAGCAAAGATAAATGGTTCAGCTTCCAACTGCCGTTTGATTTGAGCAATATCACCGTCAGCGACTCTTTGACCATTACTTTCAGCAATATTTTCGGACAAGGCGTCAATGCGTCCTACCAAACCCTCTACGTTCCCGCATGGATTCCGTTTGTCTTTACCGTTTGGATTTGTATCCTGCTTTATAAAACCAAATTCAAAGACGCCTGGGCTTTCTACGCTGCAACGTTCAACCAAACCAAAAAACCGCTGCTTGCCTTGATGGGCGCGCTGATTATGGTTCAACTGATGATGGTTGGCGGCGACGACTCCATGGTGAAAATCATCGGTAAAGAGTTTGCCGCGATGGCAGGCGAACACTGGGTTTACTTCTCCCCTTACCTTGGCGCTATCGGTGCATTCTTCTCCGGTTCGAACACCGTATCCAACCTGACATTTGGTCCGATTCAGCAACAAATCGCCCTTGATACCGGCCTGTCCGTTACCCTCATCCTCGCCCTGCAATCCGTCGGTGGCGCAATGGGCAACATGGTCTGCATCAACAACATCATCGCCGTATGTACCGTACTGGACGTGAAAAACGCCGAAGGTGCGATTATCAAGAAAACCGTTATTCCGATGGCGATTTACGGTGTGATTGCTGTCGCCATAGCAGCTATTTTCTTCATGTAAGAACCTTATAAAGCAAAAGGTCGTCTGAAAAATGTTCAGACGACCTTTTTCTTTTGTCCTTCCGGTACGATGTTTTGTTACAATATTCATAACCATACCGATAAGCACAAGCTGCAAACCAAGGAGAAAACATGAAAACCGCTATTGTCGATTACGGCATGGGCAACCTGCATTCCGTCCTCAAATCAGTACAAGCCGCGCAAGCCTTGTCGGGAAAAGCCGGTGAAGTTTATCTGACCGACCGCCCCGAAGACATCCTCGCTGCCGACAAAATCATTTTCCCCGGTCAGGGTGCGATGCCCGACTGTATGGCTGCATTGCGGCAAAGCGGTTTGGGCGAGGCAGTGGAACATGGATTGAAAAACAAACCGTTTTTCGGCATCTGCGTCGGCGCGCAATTATTGTTCGAACACAGCGAAGAAGGCGATACCGCCGGACTGTGTTGGTTTAAAGGCAGGGTCAAACGCTTCTCCGCCAATCAAACCGATGAACACGGAGGTCGTCTGAAAGTGCCGCACATGGGCTGGAACACAGTACGCCAAACCCGCCCGCACCCGCTGTTTAAAGACATCGGACAAGAAACGCGCTTTTACTTTGTCCACAGTTACTACTTCGCTCCCGAAGACCCCGAAACCGTCCTTGCTACCAGCGAATATCCTAACGAATTTGCCTGTATCGTCGGCAAAGACAATGTCTTCGCCACCCAGTTCCACACGGAAAAAAGCCACGACGCAGGATTGTTGCTGTTACGCAATTTCTTGGACTGGACAGTTTGAAAAGGCTTGCACTTTGATTTTTATAAATTAATCGGGTCGTCTGAAAAGGATTTTCAAGCGATTTTGATCAGGATTCCGTATTATTGTTAACTTAAATTATTCAAATATGCTAAAACTCGATAATTTGTGTAAAATACACTCCGCATAAGGATAGGATTCCCATGCTGCTGATTCCCGCAATCGATTTAAAAGAAGGCCGCTGCGTGCGCCTGAAACAAGGTTTGATGGAGCAGGCGACGGTGTTTTCCGATTTGCCCGCCGAAACTGCGCTGCATTGGTTCAAACAAGGCGCGCGCCGTTTGCATTTGGTGGATTTGAACGGTGCATTTGCCGGCGTTCCGCAAAATTTTCCCGCCATCAAGGACATCCTCGCTGCTGTTGCCAAAGACATTCCCGTACAGCTGGGCGGCGGAATACGTGACTTGGAAACCATTGAAAAATATTTGGATTTGGGATTGAACGACGTCATTATCGGTACGGCGGCGGTAAGAAATCCTGACTTCGTGCGCGAGGCGTGCAAAACGTTTCCGGGGCAGATTATCGTCGGGTTGGATGCCAAAGACGGCATGGTGGCGATAGACGGTTGGGCGACTGTAACCGAGCATCATGTGATTGATTTGGCGAAACGTTTTGAAGACGACGGCGTCAACAGCATTATTTACACCGACATCGGCCGCGACGGCATGATGAGCGGCGTGAACATCGACGCAACCGTCAAACTGGCGCAAGCCGTTGCCATTCCGGTTATCGCATCGGGCGGTTTGACCAATTTGGACGACATCCGAGCTTTGTGTGCCGTTGAGAAACACGGCGTGGCGGGTGCGATTACCGGTCGTGCGATTTACGAGGGCAGTATTGATTTTGCCCAAGCGCAGCAGTTGGCGGATTCGCTGGCATAATTTGTATTGGCGGAACCCGTCGCACTCGTTTTGGCGAAATTCGTTACACTCATTTTAGCGAAACTCGCTGCGCTCGTTTTCAGACGACCTTATTTAAAAACAACCATCCAGGTCGTCTGAAATGACCAAACGTTTTCTTACTCACTTGTCCCGCCGTTTTCAAACAATATAGCGGGGCGAAGATACACAATACTCGGTTGAACCTGTTTGCTTTCATTGTTGTCCTGTCTGCACAGGCAGGACAAAAGACGGGTTCGTCCATTTTTCTTCACAATAAAAGGCGGCTGACCGCCGAATATTGTTTGGGACTCACCATCCCACACTCACTAGTTTTATTTACTTTTCAAGGGGTATTTCATGTTTGAAGCATTTATTTTGGGCTTTTGGATTATCTGGTCGTCCGGCCGCAACGTGCGCGCCGTCAGCGAAGGTTTGGGATTTACCATCATCGCCATCCTCGTCCGCCAGCTTTCCGCGTTCGATATGCCGATGATCGACACCTATTGGATGGTGTTTAATGGCGCGTTGTGGGCATTTGCCAGCACAGTGTTTTATATCGTCGGACGCTTCAGCGGCAGCTTTATGACTTCCTGCGTATTCGCCGCCATTGCAGGCGTCGGCTATTTCCAACTGCTCCAACATCTGCCCAAATGGGTGCACAACTGGCTGGCGTAACACCTGCCTTGCCGGTATCAATGATTTGTAAGGTCGTCTGAAACGGATTGTCCGTTTGGGTGGAATCCGTTGTATGGGTTTTAGCGAAACCCGCTGCGCCCACTTTCAGACGACCTCATTCCTAGGTTTGGAAAGGCATTCAAAATGGCACTGGCAAAACGCATCATCCCCTGTCTCGACGTTAAAGACGGCCGCGTCGTCAAAGGCGTAAACTTTCTCGGTTTGCGCGATGCGGGCAATCCCGTCGATGTCGCCAAACGCTACAACGACGAAGGTGCGGACGAGCTGACCTTCCTCGACATCACTGCCTCCTCCGACAACCGCGACACCATTTTGCACGTCATCGAAGACGTTGCCTCACAGGTTTTCATTCCGCTGACCGTCGGCGGCGGTGTGCGCACCGTAGCCGACATCCGCCGCCTGCTCAATGCAGGTGCGGATAAAGCCAGCATCAACACCGCCGCCGTCACCAATCCCGATTTAGTCAACGAAGCCGCCGGATTTTTCGGCTCGCAAGCCATCGTCGTCGCCGTCGATGCCAAAGCCGTCAATCCCGAAAACACCCGATGGGAAATCTTCACCCACGGCGGGCGCACGCCGACGGGCTTGGACGCAGTCGAATGGGCGGTTGAAATGCAGCGGCGCGGCGCGGGCGAAATCCTGCTCACCAGCATGGACAGGGACGGCACGAAACAAGGCTTCAACCTGCCGCTGACCCGCGCTGTCAGCGAAGCAGTCGACATTCCCGTCATCGCCTCAGGAGGCGTCGGCAATGTTCAGCATCTGATTGACGGCATCAAAGAAGGCAAAGCCGATGCCGTGCTTGCCGCCAGTATTTTCCACTTCGGCGAAGTCAGTATCCGCGATGCGAAGCTCGCCATGCGCGAAGCTGGAATCGAAGTGCGGCTGTAAGTTGAACTTGATTGACTCGAGGTCGTCTGAAAACGAGCGCAGCGAGTTTCGCCAAAACGAGTGTAACGAGTTTCGCTAAAATGAACGAAGCGAGTTCGTCAAAATAAATAAGGATGCCGAATATGGATAACAGCCTGCTTGAAGCCGTCAAATTCGACGAAAAAGGCTTGGTCTGCGCCATCGCCCAAGATAGGCAGACCCGCCGCGTATTGATGGTCGCATGGATGAACGCCGAAGCGCTGCAAAAAACCGTAGAAACCGGTTTCGCCCACTATTACAGCCGCTCGCGCCAAAAACAATGGATGAAGGGCGAAGAATCAGGGCACACGCAAAAGGTGTACGAATTGCGCCTCGACTGCGACGGCGACTCCATCGTGATGCTGATAGACCAAAACGGCGGCATCGCCTGCCATACGGGACGCGAAAGCTGTTTCTACAAAGTTTGGAAAGACGGCGCATGGCAGACGGTTGATGCCGTGTTGAAAGACGAAGAAGCCATTTATGGGCAGACACATCCTTAGAGGTCGTCTGAAAATGAGCGCAGCGAGTTTCGCTAAAATGAGCGCAGCAAGTTTCGCCAAAACGAGCGCAGCGAGTTTCACCAAAAATCGGGCGGATGATTATCTGTTGTCAGAAACAGCGTTACGCGAAGCCAAGCAAACCGATGCCTTATCCGAATAATCCTTATCCTTCAAAGCAAAGCCGAAAATCCCATGTCCGACACCATCCTCACCCAAATCCAAAACACCATCGACTCCCGCAAAGGCGGCGATTCCGAAGCTTCCTACGTTGCCCAGCTTCTGCACAAAGGTGAAGACAAAATCCTCAAAAAAGTTATCGAAGAAGCGGGCGAAGTCCTGATGGCGTCGAAAGACGGCGGCGGCGAACACCTCGTTTACGAAGTTGCCGACTTATGGTTTCACACTATGGTTCTCTTGGCGCACCACGGTTTGCGCGCCGAAGATGTCGTCAACGAGCTTGCGCGCCGTCAAGGTTTATCAGGCTTGGCGGAAAAAGCCTCTCGCAAAGAGTCTTGAATTTATATTACAATCCGACCTTATTCGTTTTTCTGCCGTCTGTTTGACGAAACGCGCTGCACACGTTTTAGCGAAACTCTATTCTCTCGTTTTAGTGAAACTCGTTGTACTCGTTTTAGCGAAACTCGCTGCGCTCGTTTTCAGACGACCTCGGAGCCATTATGGACAACTGTATTTTCTGTAAAATCGCCGCCAAAGACATTCCGGCGCAAACCGTGTACGAAGACGACGAGATGTTGTGCTTCAAAGACATCCGCCCCGCTGCGCCGGTTCATCTGCTGCTGATTCCGAAAGTCCATTTCGACTCGCTGGCACACGCCGCGCCCGAACATCAAACCCTCTTGGGCAAAATGATGTTGAAAGTCCCTCAAATCGCTGAAGCGGCAGGTTTGACTGACGGCTTCAAAACCCTGATCAATACAGGCAAAGGCGGCGGGCAGGAAGTCTTCCACCTGCATATCCACATCATGGGTACGCCTGCATAAACCAACATTCCCACCATCCATTTTCAACTATATCAAGGATTTATTATGGGTAGCTTCTCTCTGTGGCACTGGATTATCGTATTAATCATCGTTGTTTTGGTTTTTGGTACCAAAAAACTGCGCAACGTCGGCAAAGACCTCGGCGGTGCCGTGCATGACTTCAAACAAGGCCTGAACGAAGGCACTGACGCCAAAAAAGACGAAGTCATCGAACACAAAAAAGACGAAGACAAAGCATAATCTATGTTTGATTTCGGTTTGGGCGAGCTGCTTTTAGTCGGCATCGTCGCCTTGATTGTACTCGGCCCCGAGCGTCTGCCCGAAGCCGCCCGTGCCGCCGGACGGCTCATCGGTAAGCTGCAACGCCTCGTCAGCAGTGTCAAGCAGGAATTCAACACCCAAGTCGAATTGGAAGAGCTGCGCAAAGCCAAACAGGAATTTGAAGCCGCCGCCGCACAAGTGCGCGACAGCCTCAAAGAAACCGGTACGGATATGCAGGACAACCTGCACGACATTTCCGACGGACTCAAACCTTGGGAACGCCTGCCGGCGCAACGCACGCCTGCCGATTTCGGTTTGGATGAACATGGCAACCCGCTTCCTTCGTTAAGCACGGAAGTTTCAGACGACCCGGCTGTTTCCACGTCGTCTGAAAACGCTACGGAGCAAGCAGGCAATCCGACGGATGCTGTCGAAACCGACACGCCTGCAGAATCCGAGCAAGACCGCGCATGGCGCGAATACCTGACCGGCAGTGCCGCTCCGGTTTTCAATAATGCCGTAGAAGTCAGCTATATCGACACTTCCGCAGACGCGCCCGTGCTGCATATCACCTCCCTCAAAAAACAAGCGATGAACCGCAAGCGCGACCTGCGTCCGAAATTTCATGCCAAACCCAAACTTCGCGTCCGTAAAAAGTGAGTAAACCGGTGTCCGAACCTCAAAACGAACAATCCGTCCAACCTCTTATCGAACACCTTATCGAGCTGCGCCGCCGCCTGATGTGGATCGTCATCGGCATCGTCGTCTGCTTTCTCGGCATGATGCCGTTTGCCCAGCAGCTTTACACCTTTGTTGCCAAACCATTGATGGTGAATCTTCCCAAAGACACCAGCATGATTGCCACCGACGTCATCGCGCCGTTTTTCGTGCCGGTGAAAGTGGCGCTGATGGCGGCATTCCTCGTTTCCCTGCCGCACACGCTCTACCAAATCTGGGCATTCGTCGCGCCCGCCCTCTATCAAAACGAAAAACGCCTGATCACCCCGCTTGTCCTCTCCAGCGTCAGCCTGTTTTTTATCGGCATGGCGTTTGCCTACTACCTCGTTTTCCCCGTCATCTTTAAATTCCTCGCAGGCATCACCCCCGTCGGCGTCAACATGGCGACCGACATCGACAAATACCTGTCCTTTATTTTGGGCATGTTCGTCGCATTCGGCACGACTTTCGAAGTCCCCGTCGTCGTCGTCCTGCTTGCCAAAATCGGCATCGTAACCACCGAACAACTCAAAAAGGCACGACCCTACGTCATTGTCGGCGCATTCGTCGTTGCCGCCATCATTACACCGCCGGACGTGATTTCCCAAACCCTGCTTGCCGTCCCGCTTATCTTGCTTTACGAAGCAGGTATCTGGTGCAGCCGCTTTATCAAACCCAAATCGGACGAAACCGACGAACACCCGCCCCTTCCGCCTGCAGAAACGTAAATCTGCCTGCAATGGAGAGCGTAAATATTAAAAGGTCGTCTGAACCGTTTCAGACGACCTTTACTACGTTTAACGAAGTGCTAAATGACTGCTAATTTTGCCGTGTTTAAATACACCCATCAAAACCCCAATGACACATTTCGAAAGGAAGTCGAACATGAAAAAATTATTATTGACCGCTATTGTTGCTCTGACTGCCGCTACTGCTGGTGCAAGCGATTACATTGAACACCAAATTTACAGCGACAGAAATTTTGAACAAAACCGTGCAAAAGCCATCAGAATGCTTGAACAACGCGGTTACCGCGTTCACGATATCGATGCCGACGACTATCGCGGAAGACCCGTGTTGGAAGTAGAGGCCTACAAAGGCGGTCGCGAATACGACATCAAATTGTCTTACCCCGACTTAAGAATCATCAAAGAGCGCATCGATTACTGATCTGATTAAGAATGCTTTAAGACTGCCGCAAACATCAAGTTTGGCGGCAGTTTTTGCTGAAAAAATAGAATTTATATTACGTTATCAACAATTACTAAAAGTATTATTCCGATAAATGTAATGTTTTGAATAACAATGTTTATCGATATGTAAATTATTTTGGCTAAAGGAACTAAAAAACGCTTTTCCTTTCCATCTAAACTGATTCACTTAAACGGAGTATAAAGGTAATATGGATTACCACAATAAAAATAAAGAAGGTCAAGAGACGCAAAATATGCAAAATACAGTTTCTGATTGGGACCAACCTATTGAGCGTCCAGCCCCTGATGCCCGGCAATCTGTTTCAGAGCAGCCTGTTTCTGAAATCTGGGAGAGGGCAGATGAAGCTTTTGAAAACGGTGATGAAGCTCTGAAAACCAAAGAACCCTTAAAAACTGAAGAAACGTTAAAAGTTGAAGAGGCAATGCAATTTGAAACGGAAGATAATCTGCAAGAGTACAATACTGAAGAAGCTTTGACGAACAACACGAACTTTGAAGGCATAGGAACGTCGTCTGAAAAAAAGAAAAAGAAAAAGAAATATAAAAAAAAGAGGGGAACAAAGCAAAGACAACTCGCTGATGTGCCACCCTCCGATCTTTTGGGTACGAACAAAGGTGTGGAAACCATGTTCCGCAATGCCGTTCGCTCAGAGATGGAGTTGCTCGCACTGGCAGCGACCAAGGCGAACATTATGATTTCGCTGAATGGTTTTATCGTGTCTGCGCTGATGATTTCGGGCGCATTTATTTTCTCATCATCGCCCGAATTCCTAATTCCGGCGAGCACCTTTATGATTACCGCCGCTGCATCCATTGTGTTTGCGCTGTTGTCCGCTTCGCCTGACCGTATCGGTAAAATGCAGGCAGCTCGTACTTGGGTTAAGGATTTTTTCCGCGGACGCGCCAAACTGCGTGATTTGAAAACCCGCCTCAGCAGTACTGAAACGCGCTTTTTCAGCGGCAGCCAGCCCAATATCCTGATTTACGAAGACCGTGTAAAGGTGCAAAAAGATCAATATTGGGAAATGATGCAAGAGATTATGGGCGACCGTAAACAAGTCTATCAAAAGATGAGTGATCATCTTTACTGGCTGGGCTTGCTGGCGGACAAACAGTTCAAATACATCAATTTGTCTTATGCCGTATTCCGCTGGGGGCTTTTGGCTTCGCTGGCGGCGTTTATCGGCGTGAAGACATTGCCTTCTCTTTTGACTAAGCCTGCCGCCAACAATGTGGCAGAATTGCGCTCCTTGGGCATTAATATGTTCAACGGCGTATACGAGCCTTCCGCCGTCCAACAGCTTCCGGACGGCAAACTGCTGATTGCCGAAGACGAACCCAACCACGCGTTCAGCATTGTCAGCATCGATCCGTCAGGCAGATTTGTCGAAGACGAAGCCTTGGATACGCGCGTGATTACTGGCTTCAAACGCCGCCTGAGCGACTTGGAAGCATTGGCACGCGACGATGAAGGCTTTATCTACGCACTCACTTCGCACTCGCGCACCCGTAAAGGCAACCGCTCGCCCGACCGCGAACACCTGATGCGCTTTAAAATCCAAGACGGTAATGTGTTGGGGCTGACCAGCTACGACAATCTGACGCAGGTTTTGGAAACCGACCACAAATTGCACGACCTCATCCGCGAACGCACCAAAGCCGAAGTTTCCTTTGAAGAAATCAATATCGAAGGCATGGCGTTCGACCCTGTGAAGAAACGCCTCGTCTTGGGCTTCCGCGATCCCGAATTCAACAATATGGCCTTGGTGGCGTTTATCAGCAACCCGAAAGACGTATTCGAACGCAACGCCCAACCCGAATTTGACGAAGTGGCCGTCCTCGACATCGACGGCGGCGGCATCCGTTCGCTCAATTACGATCCCGTGTTGAAAAATTACGTTATCGCCAACGAAGTGAAGGATGAAAACGGGCAGAAATTCTCGCAACTGTGGACTTGGAGCGGCAACCCGACCGACGAGCCGCAAAAAATCTTGCTGCCCAACCTACATCACATCACCAACGTCGAAGCCGTCGATTCGATTACGGTCAACGGCAAGCCGCAGATGATTCTGATGGGCGACGAAGGCAACGCCTCGCAGAAAATTACTGCCAAATATATGTTGGTGGACTACAGTCAGTTCGGTAAACAATAGTTTAAAGCTGATTAAAGGTCGTCTGAAACTGAGATTTAAGGTTTCAGACGACCTTTTTGTATTTGTGGTTTTAGATTTTTCGGTCTAAGGTGGAATGACTGCTGTTTATCTAAGCGTTGCGTTTTAATCTGTTTTAGCAAGAAGTCTTGGTAAATACATGTGAAAAGGTCTATTAAGACAAAATATAACTATATTCGTCTCGGATTGTTGTTTTTAGACAACATTGAATTTAGGGTGAAAGCCGGGAAAGAGTTAATAAGGAGAATTAAAACAGAAATAATTTTCAAATATTTATGCTTACTGAGTTGATATTCATTGTGAAATTTCTGAAAGTGAATTCTACAAAACAGATATTTGCGGTATAAATTGTTACTATTTGTTAAATATTTCTGGCGATTTGCCGATTATCCTGATAATATACCGTTCATCATAAATACACCGATTATCTTGGATAAAAACCATTTGTCGAAGGTAATGTTCCGGATTTATCCGGATTTTTGTGGAGTCACATCATGACGACTGTTGCTATCGATATTCAACCTCAATTCCGCTTTACCTGCATGGCAGCCAATGCCAACCATTTCCTGCATCAACCGGAAAACATGGTTAAAGAATTAAACCGTCAGGCAGCTATCGCAGATAAGCGTATTTTGGTCGAGAACGTCAATATTGATCCGGAGAGTATTTGCGCCGCAGTCGTTAAACGCAACGGAATTATGTTTGCGCGGGAAAGTGGCTATTTTAGCCAGTGTGCAGGTGGTTGCCGTGGTGCAAATTTGCTGGATGGTTTGCCGGCATCTGCTGATTATGATCATGTAATCGAATTAGGCGGGGAGAATGGTTTTGGCGCATGCTTCCATGATGATAATGAAGCCCGCAGTACCGGTTTGATTGAATGGCTTTATGCACAAAAAGCCGATACCGTCATTATCGGTGGTTTGGCAACGGAAGAAGCAATCAGCCGTACCGCCGAACAATTACTCTGGTACAACGACAGCCTGCACATTATCGTCAATCTTGCCGCCTGTCACGGTTATGCACCTGAAAGCACTATTCAGGCTGTCTATAAAATGCGTAAATCCGGTATCTCTGTTGTCAGCAACGCTGAAGAGATTCCCGAACAAATGCTCCGTTATGCTAACGAAGCTTGGTTTAAAGTGTCGTAACCTCTTGCTATCACTCCCAGCTGCAAGAGTTTTTCAGGTCGCTTTTAGCGGCCTGTTTTTTGGGTTATATGGTATGAATGAGAAAAGGTCGTCTGAAAGTGTAATTTTTGTTTTCAGACGACTTGAGGCAAGGTGCTTATGGATAAAATATACGGTGATATAGTGGATTAAATTTAAACCAGTACGGCGTTGCCTCGCCTTGCCGTACTATTTGTACTGTCTGTGGCTTCGTCGCCTTGTCCTGATTTAAATTTAATCCACTATAAAAGCCAAGCGGTCCTTGTCTCTATAATATTTTATGATACAATATACCCTTTCTCTTGAGGGTCTGTAGCTCAGGGGTTAGAGCAGGGGACTCATAATCCCTTGGTCGTGGGTTCGAAACCCACCGGACCCACCAAATATCGAAGCCTGGACAAATGTCCAGGCTTTTTCTTTTGTGCTTTTTATCATGGTAGTGTTTGTTTGAAATAAAATATCAAAATTACCTATTTTTTGTATTTATGTTTATTCAAAAAACAAAATCTCAGATTTTTTATTCAATATTGTCTTTTTAAGCGCACCTTATGTGCGAAATTTTGAAGCAGGCCATTATGGCTGTGCTATATGCGGTTACGCTTTGCTACAATGCGGTTTCTTCACATTTCTTAATACAATAATCATGAATCATTCGGTTTCTTGGTCGTCCAAACTTGGTTTTGTGCTAGCTGCGGCAGGTTCGGCAATCGGCTTGGGCGCAATTTGGAAATTTCCGTACACCGCGGGGACAAACGGTGGGGCGGTGTTTTTCCTGCTGTTTTTGCTTTTTACGATTTTGGTGGCATTACCCGTACAGCTTGCCGAGTTTTATATCGGCAGGACGGGCGGTAAAAATGCCATCGATTCTTTCAAAACCTTGCGTCCCGGTTCGCAATGGCCTTGGGTGGGGCGTATGGGGGTAGCAGCCTGCTTTATCTTGCTTTCTTTTTACAGTGTCGTCGGCGGCTGGGTGTTGAACTACGTCGTCCATAGCTTTACCGGAGAAATCCATGCCGGTGCGGATTTTGAGGCATTATTCGGTGCGACCATTTCCAGTGCTGCAGGGTCATTGTTTTATCAAGGGCTGTTCATGCTGATTACCATTTGGGTAGTTCAGGGCGGTGTATCCGACGGGATTGAAAAAGCAAACCGTTACCTGATGCCGGGCCTGTTTATCCTGTTTATTGTTTTGGCCGTCCGTTCACTGACGCTGCCCGGGGCGACGGAAGGGGTATCCTTCCTGCTGAAACCCGACTGGTCGCATCTGAAGCCGCAAACCATGCTTACGGCTTTGGGGCAGGCATTTTTTGCGTTAAGTATCGGCGTGTCTGCGATGATCACTTATGCGTCTTATTTGGGTAAAGACCAAGATATGTTCCGTTCGGGCAATATCATTATGTGGATGAACCTTTTGGTTTCTCTGCTGGCGGGGCTGGTTATTTTTCCAGCAGTATTTGCTTTCGGCTTCGAACCGAGCCAGGGGCCGGGTTTGATCTTCGTTGTTTTGCCTGCCGTGTTCATGAAAATGCCGTTGGGGCAGATTTTGTTTGCCGTCTTTATGCTTCTGGTGGTGTTTGCGACGCTGACTTCGGCGTTTTCGATGTTGGAAACCGTCATTGCCGCTACGATTCGTCAGGATGAGCGTAAACGCAGCCGCCATACTTGGTTGATTGGTACGGCAATTTTTATTGTCGGTATTCCCTCCGCCTTGTCTTTCGGCGTTTGGGGTGAGTTTAAAATCTTCGGAAAAACCGTTTTCGATTTGTGGGACTACCTGATTTCGGCAGTCATTATGCCGATTGGCGCATTGAGCGTTGCCGTGTTTACTGCGTGGATTCAGGATAGGGAGTCCGTATTGGCGAATGCCGGTGCAGGCAGCAGCGTACCGAAAACCATTATCCGTCTTTGGTTGATGGTGTTGCGCTATGTTGCACCTTTGGCGATTGTTGTTGTATTTATCAATTCCCTAGGCTTGATTTAAAAACTGTCCGGAAATGGCAAAGGTCGTCTGAAAATCTTGGTTCGAGGTTTTCAGACGACCTTTTTACTTTTAAGTTTTGTTGTATTCGGGAGAAACTGCTTTTTTGCCAAATACGACCTTCAGGCTAGGGTTTCGATGCGGTTGTCGGGCATGACCAGCCAGACTTTTGTCTGTTTGGCTCGGGCGGTGGTACGGATGGCGGATTCGTCCATGATGGAGAACGCGGTGGAGAAGGCATCGGCAACGGCGGCGGTCGGCGCCATGACGCTGACGCTGCGGTAGCGCGGTGTGGCAGTGCCGGTGCGCGGGTCGAAGAGGTGGGTGAACTTGCCGGCTTCGTCCATCACGGTACCGTAGCCGCCTGAGGTGGCGAAGGCTTGGTTTTGCATGGGAATGGTCAGGAGGGTGGCTTCTTCGTTTTGGGGATTGCGGATGCCGACGTTCCATGTGCGTTGGTTGTCGGTGTCGAAGCCGCGGATTTCGCCCATATCGACGAGGGCTTGGCGGATGCCGTGTTGTTGCAGCAGGGCGGTGATTTTGTCGGTGATGTAGCCTTGGGCAATGCCGTTGAGGGATAAGCCCATGCCTTTTTGTTCAAAGAGGATGGCTTTTGGGTCGAAGACGACGTGTTTGAAGCCGACGAGTTTGAGGGTGTGCCGGATGTCCGGTTCGGACGGAGGTGTTTCGGCACGCGGGTTGCGGCGGAAATGGTCTGCGTAGAGGTTCCACAGCACCTGGACGGTGGGGTCGAACGCGCCGTCGGTCAGGGCATGGATGTCGCGGCAAATGCTCAACAGGGCGAGGAAATCGGGCGGCGGGTTGTTCAGACGACCTTCTTTGTTCAGTCGGTTGATCAGGCTGTCTTCGCGGTAGAGGCTGAAGATTTTTTCGAGGCGGGCGACTTCGGCGAGAACTTTGTTGACAAGGATTTCAGCTTCTTTGCGGTCAACGCCGAAGAGGCGGAGCTCGGCGCCGGAACCCAGCGCGATGCCTTTCCAAATGACGGGCTCGCCGGTAGTTGGTAACGGGGTAGGGCGGTTGCGGTTCAGGAGGAAGGGCGCGGCCGCTCCGGCAGTAGTCAGGGCGGCGATGGCGAAAAAACGGCGGCGGGTGAGCGGGGTGTTCATGGGTTGGAATGGGTCGTCTGAAAAAGGGCGGGGTGTTGGAGGACTGCGTGGAATCGGTTTATCCGGGCTTGCGTTTGAGTGGGAAGGCTTTTTAGGAGCGCCGTCATTTCCGCATAAGATTTTTATGGTTACGGAAAGGGCAGCGGGCGACGGCTGAGGCTTGATTTATAGTGGATTAACTTTAAACCAGTACGGCGTTTTGTCCTGATTTAAATTTAATCCACTATATGTCTTGGCAGAACTTGTTTTCCCGCCATCAAGCCTGCCTTCACGCTTTGAAACCAAGCGTCAACCGTCCCATTAATCGCCCATTGCCGCCAGAAGCTCAGCCTGATGTTCGGCAATCAGGGCGTTGGTGATTTCTTCCAAATCGCCGTCCATGACAAAATCCAGCTTGTGCAAGGTGAGGTTGATGCGGTGGTCGGTCACGCGGCCTTGCGGGTAGTTGTAGGTGCGGATGCGCTCGCTGCGGTCGCCGCTGCCGATAAGGGATTTGCGTTCAGCGGCTTCTTTGGCTTGGGCTTCGCGTTTTTGCGCGTCGTTCAAGCGGGCGGCGAGGACTTTCATCGCCTGCGCCTTGTTGGCGTGTTGGCTGCGGCCGTCTTGGCATTCGACCACCATGCCGGTGGGCAGGTGGGTGATGCGGACGGCGGAGTCGGTTTTGTTGATGTGCTGACCACCCGCGCCGGATGCGCGGAAGGTATCGATGCGCAGGTCGGCGGGGTTCAACTCGATGTCTTCGAGTTCGTCCGCTTCGGGCATGACGGCAACGGTGCAGGCGGAGGTGTGGATACGGCCTTGGCTTTCGGTAGCGGGGACGCGCTGCACGCGGTGGCCGCCCGATTCGAATTTCAGACGACTGTACGCGCCCAAACCGACAATACGGGCGATGACTTCTTTATAACCGCCCAACTCACTTTCGTTGGCGGAAACGATTTCGACTTGCCAGCGGTTGCGTTCGGCGTAGCGGCTGTACATGCGCAGCAAATCGCCTGCAAACAGCGCGGCTTCGTCGCCGCCCGTTCCGGCGCGCACTTCGATGAAGATGTTTTTGTCGTCGTCGGCATCTTTGGGTAGCAGCAGTTTTTGCAATTCGGTATCGAGCGTGTCGATCTTGGCTTTTGCCGCTTCGATTTCTTCGGCGGCGAAGTCTTTCATTTCAGGGTCGGACAGCATTTCTTCGGCATCCGCCAAGTCGCTTTGAGCCAACTGATAGTTTTGGAATACTTCGACCACGGGCGTCAATTCGGCGTGTTCGCGCGTGAGCTTGCGGTAGTTGTCCATGTCGGACGTGGCTTCGGGCTGTCCGAGAAGGTGGGTGACTTCTTCCAGTCGGTCGCTGAGTTGTTGTAATTTTTCTAAGATAGACGGCTTCATAATTCTTCCATAATAAATGCCGTCGGGAGTCGTCCGCGACGGCGTGAGGAGGCGTTATTATAATGGGTTTGGTTGGAAATTCAAAAGGATATGACTGAAAAGGTCGTCTGAAAACTTTTCAGACGACCTTTTGACGGTTTAACGTTTGTCCAATTTCCGCGCCAATGCGTTGCCGATGCTTTGAATCAGGATAACGAGCAGCACGAGGATGGCGACGATGAAGATGATGACTTCGGTTTGGTAGCGGTAGTAGCCGTAGCGGATGGCGAGGTCGCCCAAGCCGCCGCCGCCTATCATGCCTGCCGCCGCGCTGTAAGAGAGCAGGCCGATGGCAAGGACAGTGATGCTGGAAACCATGCCCGCGCGCGCTTCGTTCAAAAGGACTTTGCGGACGATGGCAAGCGGGGATGCGCCCATGGCGGTGGCGGCTTCAATCACGCCTTTGGGGACTTCGCGCAGGTTTTGTTCCACCAGTCGGGCGAAGTAAAACAGGCCGGACACGCTCAATACCAGCGAGGCGGCAATCGGACCAATGGTGCTGCCGACGATGGCGCGGGTGGCGGGTATCATGGCAATCATCAGGATGACGAAGGGGAAGGCGCGCATCAGGTTGACTAAGTTGTCGAGCAGGAAATTCACCGGCTTGTTGTAATGAAGCTGGCGGTTGGAAGTCACGAAAAGCAAGACGCCCAAGAGCGTGCCGAAGATGACGGCAATCGTGGTGGACAGCCCGACCATGACGAAGGTTTCGCCCAAGGCGCGGACGATTTCGTCTTTCATGCCGACGATGGTGGAAACGGCTTGTTCGAATGTTAAGTCTGCCATATCAGTCCTCCCGAATCAGTTCGCGCCCGATTTCGGATTGGGCGTGGATTTGGTTGCCGCGTACTTCGACGATTTCCACCACTTTTCCTTTATCCAAAAGGGCAGCGCGGTCGCACAGGCGGCGGATGACGCTCATTTCGTGGGTTACGATGACGATGGTAACGTTGAATCGCTTGTTGATGTCTTCCAAACATTCCAAGACGCTGCGCGTGGTGGCGGGGTCGAGGGCGGAAGTGGGTTCGTCGGCGAGGATGACTTGGGGTTTGGGCGCGAGCGCGCGGGCGATGCCGACGCGCTGTTTTTGTCCGCCGGAAAGCTGGGCGGGGTAGTGGTCGGCGCGTTCGGTCAAGCCGACGATTTCAAGGCATTCTTTGACGCGTTCTTTAATTTTTTCAGACGACCATCCGGCGATTTCCAAAGGAAAGGCGACATTGTCGGCGACGGTGCGATTGCTCAAAAGATTGAACTGCTGAAAGACCATGCCGATATTCTGCCGCGCCTGACGCAATGCGGCGGCATCAAGTGCGGTCAGCTCTTGTCCGCACACATTGACCTTGCCGCTGTCGGGACGTTCCAACAGGTTAATCAGGCGAAGCAGTGTGGATTTGCCCGCGCCGGAATAGCCCATCAGACCGAAGATTTCGCCGTCTTGGATTTCGAGGCTGGTCGGCTCGACGGCGGCAAAACGGGTTTTGTCGCGCGTTTGGTAATGTTTGGAAACGTTGTCCAAAATAATCATAAATACTTCCTGATACTTCCGGAAAAAAAAGAAGCCCGATGCTGTACACAACGGGCTTGGATATAAAGAAAGGAATAAAAACAGCAGAAAATGAAAATACGCTTTAGCTGTTATGCCCGCAAGCTGTGTCAAATCGGCAATGTTAACTCATATACGACTATAATCAAAATCGGTAAATTTGTCAAGTTTTGATATGATTTGTAATTTTAAAATAATAAATTGTCAGTTTATTTGCCGAAAAGCTCCGCCACCATGCGAGCTTCTTCCTCGGTATAAGCCGCGCCGTTGAGCTTCGCAGTCAGGATAAATTCGCCACTTAACCCTTGTTCGGCGCAGGTTTCGCGCCAGCCTTGCAGCTGTTCTTCGTCGCTGGCTTTACGTTTCAGACGACCTATGGTTTGTGCGGCCTGTTTGGTTTGTTCGTTCATTAGCGTTCCTTAACAAAGGGAAACAAAGGGCAAAGGTCGTCTGAAAACGGTTTTCAGACGACCTTTGCTATTCCTCTTTACACCGTTTGCGAATATTGGGCTTTGGTTTCCCTGTGGCGCAGGTGGTAGTCGAACACCATGGCGATATTGCGTATCAGGAAGCGGCCTTTGGGGGTAACGGTCAGTCCGTGCGGTTTCAGGCGGACGAGTCTGAGGGAGGCAAGTTGTTCCAAGTCGGCAAGTTCGTCTTTGAAATAGCGGTCGAACGGGATACCGAACACGCTTTCGTAGATTCGGTAATCCAAGGAGAAACGGCACATCAAATCTTGGATGATATTGCGGCGCAAAAGGTCGTCCTGATTGAGTTGGTAGCCGCGCATGATGGGCAGGTGTCCGGCATCGAGCGCGGCATAGTAGGCGTCGATATCGCGTTCGTTTTGGGAGTAGGTGCTGCCGATTTTGCCAATGGAGGATACGCCGATGGCAACCAAATCGCAGTCCGCGTAGGTCGAGTAACCTTGGAAGTTGCGCTGGAGGAAGCCTTCTTTGAGGGCGATGGAAAGTTCGTCATCGGGTTTGGCGAAGTGGTCCATACCGATGAAGACGTAACCGCGTTCGGTCAGGGTTTGGACGCAGTATTGCAGCATATCGAGTTTTTCTTCGCTGCCGGGAACGGCTTCGGTATCGATACGGCGTTGCGGCTTGAAGATATGCGGCAGATGGGCATAGTGATAAAGGGCAAGGCGGTCGGGATCGAGCGACAAGACAGTGTCAATGGTGGTTTTGATGCTTTCGGCGGTTTGGTGCGGCAGGCCGTAAATCAAATCGACGCTGACGGATTTGAACCCGGCTTCGCGGGCGGCATCGATGACTTCTTTGGTTTCGTCGTAGCTTTGGATGCGGTTGACCGCTTCCTGAACTTTAGGATCAAAATCCTGAATACCGACGCTCATGCGGTTGAAGCCGAGCTTGCCGAGCATGAGGACAGTTTCGCGGCTGACTTTTCGCGGATCGATTTCGATGGAGTATTCGCCGCCAGGGATCAGTTGGAAGTGTTTGCGTATCATGCGGAATACGCGTTCGATTTGGTCGTCGCTCAAGAAAGTCGGCGTACCGCCGCCGAAGTGCAGTTGCGCAAGCTGATGCCGTCCACCCAGATGCGGGGCGAGCAGCTCCATTTCTTTTTCAAGGTATTCGATGTAGGCATCGGCGCGGCTTTTGTCTTTGGTGATGATTTTATTGCAGCCGCAGTAGTAACAGATGGTGTTGCAGAAGGGGATGTGGATATAAAGCGAAAGGGGCTTGTTCAAAGCCCCCATACCGCGCTGATTCAAGGCATTGATATATTCGGCTTCGCGAAATCCGTCATGAAAACGGTCGGCTGTCGGGTAGGAAGTGTAGCGCGGACCGCTGGAAGGAAGGCTGGCGATGAGTTCGCGGTCGAACTCAGGCTTGTCATTGTTTCTATTGTGATTATTTTGTATCGGTATTACTTTCATGGCGTGTGCGTGATTAGAGTAATGATGTTAGGCAATTTTCGGATAGTTTGGTAGAATGCCACAGTATGATAAACCTGTCTTGATATGTGTCAATAACTTACGTAATCATGACAGGATAAAAACCTTAATTTTAAGGGTGTTTTATGACCACACACAATGCTATGCATCAGATGAAAACCCTGTGTTCTTCCTGTTCGCTGCGTGAACTCTGCCTGCCTGTCGGGCTTTTGCCCAATGAGTTTGCACAATTGGACGCGGTCATCCGACAGAGCCGCCGCTTGAAGAAGGGTGAATATCTGTTCCGCACCGGTGAGCCTTTCGCGTCGCTGTTTGCCATCCGTGCCGGTTTTTTCAAAACCACGGTTGCCAGTCAGGACGGTCGCGATCAGGTTACCGGCTTTTTTATGTCCGGCGAACTCATCGGTATGGACGGCATTTGTTCCCATGTCCACAGCTGCGACGCGGTGGCTTTGGAAGACAGCGAAGTGTGTGAGCTGCCCTTCACCCACATCGAAGAGCTGGGACACAACATCCCCAGCCTGAGAAGCCATTTTTTCCGGTTGATGAGCCGCGAAATCGTGCGCGACCAAGGCGTGATGCTGCTTTTGGGCAATATGCGCGCCGAAGAACGTCTGGCGGCGTTCTTGCTTAACTTGTCCCAACGCCTTTACTCGCGCGGATTTGCCGCCAACGATTTCATCCTGCGGATGTCGCGCGAAGAAATCGGCAGCTATCTGGGACTGAAACTCGAAACCGTCAGCCGCACGCTGTCCAAGTTCCACCACGAAGGCTTGATTTCGGTCGAACACAAACACATCAAAATCCTCGACTCGCAAGCCCTCAAAAAAATGGTGTCCGGCTGTTCGCACGCCATCTGATGGATACCGAAACCATTTTTAAACAGAACTCAAGGTCGTCTGAAAAAATTTCAGACGACTTTTCCATGCCTTTAACTTGTAACATCTTCAGCATAATCAGCCCATTGGTCAGCCCACTCTTTCAATAAACAGTGGCGTTTTTCAAATGTCCGACGCAAAGTCGGTAATCCGATTAGCCGGTCAACCGTTTTGCCCAGCCCGAAAATAAATTCCACCGTATCCGTCACGCAGGTACGCCCATCGGGAAACTTGAATTCATGCGTATGGCGGAAGGAGAGTGGTAAATCCCTTCCAGCATCAGGTCGGTAAACGATTGGTTCGGCTCAAGCGAAATGATTTCGGCACGATGCCGCAACCAAATCCTGCAAACTCTGTATCTGAAATCCAAAATATCTCTCCGCGCCCAGTATTCCTTTTCCGACAGCCATTGCACGTCAAACGGGAACTGACAGGCAAATCCGTGTCGGGAAGTGCAGTAGCGGAATATCCGTTCGAGCGGCGCATCCAGCCGGACGCTGCGGGTGTAAGTCAGCATGATATTGACCGTTGTAGGTAAAGATGGGGATATTGATAAGAGTGGTGCAGTTGGTATCAGTTCATAAATTGCATTGAACGGCGTGGTTTGGTGTTGATAATGGAATAAAGGTCGTCTGAAAATTTTCAGATGACCTTTGAGGTAATTAAAATCATAAACTGAAGAGATTGGCTTAGTCGTCTTCAATTTGCAGAAATTCTAACCATGCTTTTTTGTTTTCCTCTATTCGTTTTAACTCAGCATTAGTTTCGTTAATTTTTTCTTCATAATATTTTTTTGCATTTTCCAGTTTCTCAAGATACTCTTGTTTCCATGCGTTGAAATTATCGTCTGGTTGGCGGAAGTAATATTGTCCTCCAGGTAAAAGAAGTAGTTCGTCTCTTTCAGAAGAATTTAAAGTTTCATATTCTTCGCATGACATTGGTTCTATTCTAATAATTTTTATTTTGATATTCCGTAATTCATCTTGTTTGTCGTGTAAGGATTTTGTTTTTACTGCTAGCCAATAATTAAATTTATAGTTAAAAACAGCTTTTGATTTATCAAATATTTTATTGTTCCCGAAAGCAGGGGCTATATCTGCATGGCTGGTTAAAATAAGAAAGTGTATGGCGTCGTCGCCATTAACAAGATAGGACTTATCTATTTTGTTGATGTCTGTAAAGACTAATTGTAATTGCTCCAGTAGTGCATACCGATTTAATAAACCTTGAAAATTGCAAAAAGTTTCTAATTCATAATCTTGTGAAAATTTATCAATCGTCAGGCAGTTTAAAGCCAGTAATTTTAGAATTATATTGGGAATGAAAGAACGAAGAATGTCGCTATACATTCTTTCTTGAGAATTGATATATTCGTGGCTTAATTTTTCTTCAGATCTTTTATGTCTGAGTCAAAATCTTTGATGATAATTTTCAAATCTTCGCTATTATTTGATTCGCTATTTTTTGACAAGCTGATTGATATAAACTTTAGAATTTGAAATAAAAGATTAAAATAGCTTTTGAGCTCGTAATGTTGGTTAATGGATTTTATTGCATGGCTATTGCTTAGTTCTTCTGATGGTTTGCGTGTGGTAATTTGATCAATTTTCTTATTGTAAATATTATGTAATTCTTTATATATTGATTCTACTTCAATCCTTTCAACAACCTTATTATGCTGCTCCAGCAAAGAAAAAAATGTCGATTCGAATTGTTGCAGATTAAAAATATCTGCCTGGCGGTGCTGCTGTTCCGCCGCCTGTTTCAACTCTTCGCGAGTTGCTTGCATTTCCTGCGCTTGTTGATGAATGGTATAGAGCAGGCCGATAAGGGGCTAGGAAGCTGATGATGGGGTTCAGCGTGCCGCCCAGATAGTCGCCGAATGTTCCCCAAGTAGCGGAGTCGTTGGTTATGGATAAATTTTTAAAATAAGCGATATACAATCCCAAAATGATAAGAAATGCAGCGACGGCAGCTCCACCTAATATCCATAATAAGCGATTGGGTTTATTCCCTTTGTTCATGGTTTTTCCTTTTATTTATACCCATAAAGGTCGTCTGAAAAATTTTCAGACGACCTTATTTTATAAATCCGAATCAGCAATTCTATGCCGTTGTTTCCGCATATTGAGGAACTGCGATGCGGGGATTTCTTAGTTTAATCTGCGGCATGTTTGGCGGGTATTCAGCCCAGCATCGCCAAAAGCTCTTCTTCGCTCAACACCGCGACACCCAAGGCATTGGCTTTTTCCAGCTTGCTGCCGGCGGCTTCTCCGGCAACGACGTAATCGGTTTTTTTAGACACGCTGCCGGAAACTTTGCCGCCTGCGGCTTCGATCAAGGCTTGGGCCTGGTCGCGTTTGAGGGTGGGCAGCGTGCCGGTTAACACAAAGGTTTTGCCTGCTACGGCTTCGTTTAGGTCATCTGAAAACACTTCGTCTTGGTTTTCAGACGGCGTTTGGGCGAAGAAGGTTTTCAGGTTTTCGAGCAGGGCGGCGTTTTGTGCTTTGCTGCGCCATGTTTGCCAGTCAGCAGGGAGAGCTTTGTCGGTTTGCAGGCCTTCTATGCTTTTGCCGGCGAGTTCCCACAAGGCTTGGGCTTTGTTTTCGCTGATTTTGAAACCGGGCAGGCGGGCAATCCAGCGTTGCGGCTCGGCGTGGCGGGTAGGCGGGATGGTAACGGCTTGGGTTTGCGGGGCAACGCCTGCGGCGAGCAGCTCATTTATCATCGCCTGCTGCGCGTCTTGGGCGAAGAAGTGGGCGATGGAGCGGGCGACGACGGTGCCGATGTCGGGCAGGCAGGCAAGGATGGGTTCGGGTGCGCGGCGGACGTGTTCCAACGAGCCGAATGCCTGCGCCAGCGTTTTGGCGGTGCGTTCGCCGACGTGGCGGATGCCGAGCGCGAATAGAAAGCGGGAGAGTTCGGGCGTTTTGCTGGCTTCTATGCCTGCGAGGATGTTTTCCGCCCACTTGGTCGGTTGTTTTTTGCTGTTTTGGGTGTTGGATTCAGACAGGTCGTCTGAAACCGTTTCTGCGTCGCCGTTTTCGTTTTCAGACGACCCTTTATCCGCCGTTTCCTTCATTTTTTGCAAGGTCGGGATGTCGAGGCGGTAGAGGTCGGCGAAGTGGCAGACGAGGTCTTGGGCGACAAGTTGCTCGATTTGTTTTTGACCGAGTCCGTCGATGTCCATCGCTTTGCGCGAGGCGAAGTGGATTAAACCTTGCGCGCGTTGTGCCTGACAAAGCATACCGCCGCTGCATCGGGCGACGGCTTCGCCTTCTTCGTGTTCGATTTCGCTGCGGCAGATGGGGCAGTGGGTTGGCAGGCGGTAGGGCTTGTGGAGCGGAACGGATTGGGTTGGGTTTGCGGACGGTGTTTCGGCAAAGAGGTCGTCTTGCTGATGCTTGAGGCCGTCTGAAACGGCAACGGCGGTTTCCTGCATCGGGCGGCGTTCGAAAATCACGCGCACGACTTCGGGAATCACGTCTCCGGCGCGGCGCACGACGACGGTATCGCCGACGCGTACGTCTTTGCGCGACACTTCGTCCTGATTGTGCAGGGTGGCGTTGGTTACGGTTACGCCGCCGACGAATACGGGCTGCAGGCGGGCGACTGGCGTTACCGCGCCCGTCCTGCCGATTTGCACGTCAATCGCTTCGACGACGGTCAGGGCTTCTTCGGCGGGGAATTTGTGGGCAATCGCCCAGCGCGGAGCGCGGGAGATGAAGCCGAGTTCGCGCTGTTGCGCCAAGCTGTTGACTTTGACGACCATGCCGTCGATTTCGTAGGGCAGTTCGGGGCGTTTTTGCTGCATTTGTTCGTAAAACGCCAATACTTCGTCGATATTTTTGAAACAGCCGAAATTGCCATCGGGCAGGCTGAAGCCGAGTTCTCGGAAATAGGCGAGTTCTTGGATGTGTTCTTCCGCGACAAAACCGCCTTGCTGGCGGGCGATTGAGTAGGGGAAAAAGTGCAGTTTGCGTTGCGCGGTGATGCGCGAATCGAGTTGGCGCAGGCTGCCGGCGGCGGCGTTGCGCGGATTGGCAAAGGGTTTTTGCCCGTTTTCGGTTTGTCTTTTATTGAGGGCAGCAAAGTCGGCTTTGAGCATCAGCACTTCGCCGCGCACTTCGATGAGTTCGGGCGGATTATCGCCGTGCAGCCGCAGGGGGATGTTGGCGACGGTTTTGACGTTTTGGGTAACGTCTTCGCCCGTCGTGCCGTCGCCGCGCGTCGCCGCCTGCACCAATACGCCGTCGCGGTAGAGCAGGCTGATGGCGAGGCCGTCGAATTTGGGTTCGATAACGTATTCGGGATTCGCGTCATCCAAGCCGTCGCGCACGCGTTGGTCGAAAGCGTACATTTCGGCATGGTCGAACACGCCGTTTTCATCTTGCGGGGAAAAAGCGTTGGTCAGCGACAGCATCGGCACTTCGTGGCGTACTTCGGCAAATCCCGCCAAAGGCTCGCCGCCGACGCGCTGGGTCGGGCTGTCGGGCAGTTTGAGCTCGGGATGGTTTCGTTCCAACGCTTCGAGTTCGCGGAATAATTTGTCGTATTCGGCATCGGGTACGCTGGGCGCGTCGAGGGTATAGTATTCGTAGGCGTAGCGGTTGAGGAGGTCGGTGAGGTGGCGGATGTGTTGTGCGGTCGGATTCATGGAGGAAGGTTTTCAGACGACCTTTGTCTGATATAGCGGATTAACTTTAAACCGGTACGGCGTTGCCTCGCCTTAGCTCAAAGAGAACGATTCTCTAAGGTGCTGAAGCACCAAGTGAATCGGTTCCGTACTATCTGCACTGTCTGCGGCTTCGTCGCCTTGTCCTGATTTAAATTTAATCCACTATACATGATGGGACGGGCAAAGGTCGTCTGAAAAATGATAGGTTGAAAACAGTTGAATTTTACCCGAAAAAAAGCGGATATGCCGTAACGACATATCCGCTTTGATTACATTTGATTTTAGGAGAACAGGCGCAGGGCTTGTTTGCTGCCGGGTTTGATGCCGACTTTGAGCATTTCTTCCTGACGCGCCAAGACGTAATTGCGAATGTCTTTGAGCCATTGGGTAGAAACTTCTTCCATTTTGTCGTTGACCAAATCCAAGCCCAACTGACCGGAGAGGCGTACCGCCAAGTCCATGAAGAGGTCGAAGGTTTTTTCGCCGGCGGGCGCATGCGGGATGTCGAGCAGCATGCTGAAGCCTTTGTAGGACTGGTTGTCCAACAGGGCGTTGGTAAACGCGTCTCCTGTGAGGCTGTGGATGGCAAACATCGGGCTGCCGGTTTGTCCGGTGTAGTGGAATGCGCCGTCTTCGCCCAACACAAAGCCGAGGTTTTCAACAGAAGCGCGCAGTTCGACGCCGCTTATGTTGCTGTGTGAAACCAAGTGGATGGCGATGGTTTGATCGACGCGGGCGCAGAAGGTGTCCAATGCCTGCGCGACTTCGGTAAACGCTGCCAAATCGGTGTGGAGGACTTTGCCGCCCATCAGTTGGGCGAAGGTGTCAACCTGTTGGTTGAACTGTTGCAATTCTTCTTGGGTTGCCAAACCGTTGCGGCTGACTGCTTGCAGGCCGACGACGAAACCTTGGTAATACACGCTCGGAATCGGTTCGGCAACTTGGAAGCGGTCGTCCATGGTGCAGCCGATGATTTGGAAACGGTGGCGGTTGGACAGGCGGGGCAGGGCGTGCAGCTCTTGCGCTTCAGAGAGGGCGATGTAGGCGAGGTAGTCGAAGCGCGGGTCAAACCACGGCAATTCGACTTGAGACAATTCGTCCAAGCTGACCAAAGGCTGGTTGGCGGCGGACGGCAGGTTAACCGGCTCGTCGCTGGCGGCTTGGGTGGTGATTTCGTTGTTCAGCCCGATGACGGTATGCTGTACCGGCTCGTCGGTAAAGTCGTCTTCAATCGCCAACTCGACATCGGTTTTGATGGCGGAAGGTTTGGCGAGTTTGGCTTTGGCGGCGAAGATTTCGTCTTGTTCTTGCAGATTGCGCAGCGCGGCTTCTTGGGCTTTGCTCGCTTTTTTGACGAACAGGCCTTTGCCGCCGGATTCTTTACCGTCGCGTACATGGCTGGTTTTACTGTTCAGGAGCGCGTCTTTATCGGAGTGGCCGAACTGCTCGCGCACCTGTTTGCGGTATTGGTTTTCTTGGTACATATTGTAGGCGATGACGGCAAGGATGACTGCCAAGCCTAAGACGATGAAAATCATGGGTAATCACTTTTTGTAAGAGCGGCATTCCGTCTTCGTTGCCCGGGGTGGTTTGCCTTTGGGCGTATGCGGAATCGTATTGCCGCGAGTAAGTTCGTCGGAGTCGGACACGGATTGTCCCGTATGGATGCTCGATTATAACGAAAATAAACTTTTCTGACAGCAAATGCCGAGAATGATAGCCCAAAATCGGGCCAGGTCGTCTGAAAAATGCTATATGGCATTTTTGAGCGATTAACGGACAACCGGGAAACCTGCTGCCTGCAATCTTTGCCAGTCGAAAAAGTGTCCGGGGTCGGTTTTGCGGTCAGGGGCGATGTCCTGATGGCCGGTAACAGCGGTGATGGGGTAATGCCCGACCAACGCTTTCAGCAGGGTTTCCAGCGTTTGATATTGTGCTTCAGTAAACGGCTCGAAATCGCAGCCTTCCAATTCGATACCGACCGAAAACGCATTGCACTTTTCGCGTCCGCGAAACGACGACACGCCCGCGTGGTACGCCATATCGTCGCAAGAAACGAACTGCACCGCCTCGCCCTCGCGGGTGATCAGAAAATGGCTGGAAACGCGCAAGGTGTGGATGACGCTGAAAAACGAATGTTCGTCGGGGTCGATGCGGTTGGTAAACAGCTTTTCCACCGCGCCCGTCCCATATTCGAAAGGCGGTAGCGAAATATTGTGTAAAACCACCAGCGACACGGCTTCTGATTCTGCCCGCGGCTCGAAGTTCGGAGAAAACGCGCGGCGTGCAGGCTGCCACCAGCCTTGTTGCCAGTCAATGTCTTGGCATTCGGACGGAAGATTCATATTCAGACGACCCTTTATTTCAGACGACCACTGAGGCGGAAAAAACATACGTCGGGCGGGCGCACAGGGAAGAAGGCGCGCATTTCGGTTATACTGTCGCACGACGTTCACAAATCAAAAATCCTACCATGCTGAAAAAAATGTTGAAATGGTTTGCGGTATTTTTTGTTGCCGTTGCCGCCGTGTTCGCCGCCTTGCTGTTCGTTCCTAAAGACAACGGCAAAGCATACCGTATCAAAATTGCCAAAAACCAAGGCATCTCTTCCGTCAGCCGTACGCTTGCCGAAGACGGGGTCGTTTACAACCGCCACGTTTTGGTCGCAGCCGCCTACATGATAGGCGCACACAATAAACTCAAAGCAGGCTCATACCGCCTTCCTTCCAATATTTCCGCATGGGGCATTTTGCAGAAAATCCGCAGCGGCAGACCTGATGCCGTTACCGTTCAAATCGTCGAAGGTTCGCGTTTTGCCACGATGCGTAAAATCATCGACAACACCCCCGACATCGAACATAAAACACGCGGCTGGAGCGATGCGGAACTCATGCAGGCAGTTGCTCCAGATGCGCTCAGCAGCAACCCGGAAGGCCAGTTCTTCCCCGACAGCTACGAAATCGACGCAGGCAGCAGCGATTTGCAAATCTACCGAACCGCTTATCAAACCATGCAGCGTCGTCTGAACGACGCTTGGGAGGATCGTGAAAGCGGATTGCCCTACAAAAATCCGTATGAAATGCTGATTATGGCGAGTTTGATTGAAAAAGAAACCGCCCACGAAGACGACCGCGCCCATGTTGCTTCCGTATTCGTCAACCGCCTCAACATCGGCATGCGCCTGCAGACTGACCCGACCGTGATTTACGGCATGGGCAGCGCGTACAAAGGCAAAATCCGAAAAGCCGACCTCCAGCGCGATACGCCGTATAACACCTACACCCGCAGCGGCTTAACCCCGACCCCCATCGCCCTGCCGAGCAAAGCCGCCCTTGAAGCCGCCGCACATCCGTCGAATGAAAAATACCTCTATTTCGTCTCCAAAATGGACGGCACCGGCTTGAGCCAGTTCAGCCATAATTTAGAAGAACACAATGCTGCCGTGCGAAAATATATTTTGAAGAAATAGGTTGAATTAAGCCTCAAAAGCATAAAGGTCGTCTGAAACCCGATTTTCGGTTTCAGACGACCTTTTATCTTTCGCAAGCCTTAAGCAGCTTCCCAGTAATCGATGTAAAGCTGCAATTCCATCTGATTGCGCCATTCGTTTGCCACGGGGCGGTAAACCGTACGGATGTATTCGGGGATGTCTTCGCTACACCGCCAGAACATGGCTTCAAATTCGTAGCCGTCTTTTTGCAGCCAGACTTTTTTGTGTTTGCCCTCCGCGCCCAAAGGCTGTTGGCGGATGACGTGAAATTCGTCGGTAAAGCTCGGCGGCGCGAAGCCTTGTCCCCAAACATGGCGGGCGAGGTTTTGCGCCTGTTCCAACGTGATGTCGCAGGCTTTCAAGCTGCCGTCGGTGATAAAAGTTTGCGACAAGTCGTCTTCGCACACCATTTCGCGCACGGCTTCTTCAAAGGCCGTCTGAAACGCGGGAATGTTGTGTTCGAGTATACTCAAGCCCGCCGCCATCGCGTGTCCGCCGAATTTCAAAATCAAATCGGGGTGGCGCTTGGACACCAAGTCCAAAGCGTCGCGCAGGTGCAGGTTGGGAATGGAACGCCCAGAACCGCGCACTTCGCCGTTGTCCGCCGGAGCGAACACGATGGTCGGGCGGTAGAAGCGGTCTTTGAGGCGGCTGGCGACGATGCCGACCACGCCTTGATGAAAATCGTCGCGGTAGGCGACCAGGGTCGTCTGACCTGAAGGCAGGGTTTCGGGAAAGGCGTTCAACGCGTCTTGCAGCATGGACTGCTCGATTTCGCGGCGTTCGATGTTGAGGTCGTTTAACTGCGCCGCCAATGTCTGCGCTTCTGCATCGTCGCGCGCCAACAGGCAGGCGATGCCGACCGACATATCGTCCAGCCGTCCGGCGGCGTTGATGCGCGGCCCCAGTGCAAAACCCATATCGAAAGGCTGAGCTTTGCGCCAGTCGCGCCGCGCCACTTCAAACAGGGCGCGGATGCCGGGCCGCATTTTGCCGGAACGCATCCGTTTCAAACCTTGCGACACGAGGATACGGTTGTTGTGGTCGAGGGGAACGACATCGGCGACGGTGCCGAGTGCGACCAAATCCAAAAGTTCGCCCAGATTCGGCTCTTTAAGGCCGTCTGAAAAATAATCGCGGCGGCGCAATTCGGCACGCAGCGCCATCAATACATAAAAAATCACACCCACGCCCGCCAGACTTTTACTTGGGAAGCCGCAGCCTTTTTGGTTCGGATTGACGATGATGCAGTCGGGTACGGTTTCAGCGGGCAGGTGGTGGTCAGTTACGATCACGTCCAAACCCAATTCCTGCGCCCGCGCCACGCCTGCGATGCTGGCAATGCCGTTATCGACCGTAATCAACAAATCCACGCCTTGCGCGGCGGCGATTTCGGCGAGTTCGGGCGTCAAGCCGTAGCCGTGTTCGAAGCGGTTGGGTACGAGGAAATCCACCGCCGCGCCCATCGCCGCCAAGCCGCTCATGCCGACGGAACACGCGGTCGCGCCGTCGGCATCGTAGTCGGCGACAATCAGGATTTTTTCATTGCGCTCGATGGCATCCGCTATACGGCGGGCGGCGGCTTCGCAATTCGTCAGCGATTGATAAGGCAGAAGGCCGGCGAGTTTGTCGTCCAATTCGGCGGGACTCTGCACGTCGCGCGAGGCGCACAGGCGGGCGATTAAAGGGTCGGCGCCGGCGGTGAGCAAATCATCGAGGACGTTTTGGTTGACGGGGCGGGTTTGGATTTTGACGGGCATGGTGTGTGGACGGGGTATAGTTGTATTTGAGGGGATGTATTTTAAGGCGGGAAAGGTCGTCTGAAAACCTAAAAGCAAACCAAAATCTACTGCTTGGGTTCAGACGACCTTTTATTGTGAAAGAGAAGGGGAACCTCTTTCTCGTTTTAAGTTTCCGGGACAAAGTTGTCGTCAAACAAATTGTCCTGCTGTATTTCTTCCCGTTCTTCCTGTTGTCTCAGCAAATCGAGTTTTTTGTTGCGGATTTTGGTTTTGCGCATATGCAGCAGGCGCATGACTTGGTGTTTTTGATCGTCCGTCATCTGCTGCCAATACAATCTCTCTTCGCGGCTGCGCAGGCAACCTTTGCAATAGCCTTTTTCGTTGGCTTCGCATACGCCGATGCAGGGGCTGGGGATGGGGAAGAAATCAGGTTGTTCCATGATGAAGGTGCGGAAAGGTCGTCTGAAAGAGTATAGCCAAGGTGCAGGGTTTCGGCCAGGTATGGTTGTCGTTCAGACGATTGATGGTCTATTTTAATTGCTTTTAATTGCTTATGAGATATGTTCTCTTATTTTGATGTTCAAAGTGTTATAGGGCGTCATGATGTTTTTAATTTTATCGTTACAGAATAATAATGTTCTCATCCATTAAATTTAAAACTCAAAAAAGCTTAGCTTGACGATACGCCGACTGTGCTGAATCCATCCGAAATTTGCTTATTTTACACGATCGGATAAGTAGCTGAAATCGGATTGGGAGATTTTGAAAGGACAGATAAAACGAAAGGTCGTCTGAAACCTTTTTTAGGTTTCAGACGACCTGTTTTAAATCTCAAATCGTTCCGTTATTAACGGTCGATGTTGACGGGTTCGCAGTTTTTCACGATGAAGCGGTTGCGTGAGTCGGTTACACCCACAACTTCAGAGGTTGTGTGGGTGTTGCGGTCGATGTAACCCGCAGACATAGAAAAACCGCGTTTGTTGGTGAAGGTTGTACCGGTGCTGTCAGAGTGGCTTTTATCAACGCGCAGGCTGATTACTTTGCCGGCTGCATTTGCGGACGCGCCTACTGCTTTGCCACTGCGGTCAAATTCGTAAACGACATTCAGTTTTTTACCGTTGTCGCATTTGTAAGGAACGTAGCCGGCAGGAGCGGCAGCGGCAGTCATGGAAACACCGGCGGTCAGTACGGCTACAATAGCGGCAGATAAGAATTTCATCTGGTATTACTCCATAAAAAAGATTGATGTGTGGCGTGGACTACCCGGCGCCATCTTTGCTTTGAAAGCAGAGCATATTTTATCCCTTCGCAAAAAATATACAATATGCTGATATGCAAAGCTGTACTAAGAAATTTTCGGGAAGGGTTATTCTGGTTGAAAAAATCCAATAAGTTGAAAATTTATCTTAATGAAATTATTAAATTTATTTTTTTATCTATAACATTCAGATATTTAGATTATTGAAAAAGGCTGTTGTACAAGCCGGAAAGCTTTTTTCCAATACGCAGCTTTAAATCATATACAGATGATAGTGTTGTTTTTCGGTCTCAGTTCGGATTTAATATAAAAAGCGATACAAGGTCGTTTAAAAAAGTTCCCCGACCATAAAATGCTGATGATTGGAGATTTTCGATTCGGTACAGCTTATTTTTAAGATGTTCCGGCATGAAATATCCAAAATGTCTGTTAGATAATCTCTTGATTTACGTTAAAATATGATTTTTTTTGTGAAGGTCGTCTGAAAAAGACGGAGAGAATAGATGTCTGAACAACTTACACACGCTTCGACTTGGAAAAGCAAAATCAACGCGCTGGGGCCCGGAATCATGATGGCCTCGGCGGCGGTCGGCGGTTCGCACCTGATTGCCTCGACGCAGGCGGGCGCGCTTTACGGCTGGCAGCTTGCGTTGATTATCATTTTGACCAACCTCTTCAAATATCCGTTTTTCCGTTTCAGCGCGCATTACACGCTGGATACGGGCAAAAGCCTGATTGAAGGCTATGCAGAGAAAAGCCGCGTTTATTTGTGGGTATTCCTGATTTTGTGCGTTATCTCGGCAACGATTAACGCGGGTGCGGTCGCCATCGTGACCGCCGCCATTGTCAAAATGGCGATTCCTTCGCTGACGCTGAATGTCGGCGCAATCTCCGCGCTGATTATGGCTTCCTGCCTGATTATCTTGGCGAGCGGACGCTACAAAGCCTTGGACAACGTTTCCAAAATCATCATCGTCAGCCTGACGATTGCCACAGTTGCCGCCGCTGCCATCGCCATGTCGCGCGGCATGCAGATGAAACCCGACTTTATCGAGCCTACCCCATGGACACTGGCAGGCTTGGGCTTCCTCATCGCGCTGATGGGTTGGATGCCTGCACCGATTGAAATTTCAGCGATCAACTCGTTGTGGGTAACGGAAAAACAACGCATCAATCCTTCCAGCTACCGCGACGGTATTTTCGATTTCAACGTCGGCTACATCACCAGCGCAGTGTTGGCGGTCGTCTTCCTCGCCTTGGGCGCGTATGTGCAGTACGGCAACGGGGAGGCAGTGCAAATGGCGGGCGGAAAATACGTCGGTCAACTGATTAATATGTACGCCGTCACCATCGGCGACTGGTCGCGTCCGATGGTCGCATTCATCGCCTTCGCCTGCATGTACGGTACAACGATTACCGTAGTGGACGGCTACGCGCGCGCGATTGCCGAGCCGGTGCGCCTGCTGCGCAGCAAAGACAAAACGGGCAACGTCGAACTCTTTGCCTGGAACGTTTGGGTCGCAGGTACGGGCTTGGCAGTGATTTTCTGGTTCAACAGCGCGATGGCAGAGCTGCTCAAATTCGCCATGATTACCGCCTTCGTTGCCGCTCCCGTGTTCGCTTGGCTGAACTACCGCCTCGTTAAAGGCGACGAACGCCACAAGCTGACGGCAGGCATGAACTTCCTCGCCATCCTCGGCTTGATTTACCTGACCGGATTTACGGTATTGTTCCTATTGAATCTGACCGGCATCTTGGCTGCACCTAAGTAAGCCCAATCAAAACAAAGGTCGTCTGAAAACCGGATTTTGGTTTTCAGACGACCTTTTTGTTATGGGTTTGGTTTGGGGAAGAAGTTATTTATTGGTATAGGTGAATGATATTACGAAGTTCATGATTATAATCAATAATTCGTAAAACCTATTTGAAATAAGATGAAAGAAGGTCGTCTGAAAATCTTAGTTTGAGATTTCAGACGACCCTCTTCAGTAGGGCAGCCCCTTACGCTTCTTCCGCTTTGCTGCGGATAATCAGAAGCGGCAGGTGGCTTTGGCGCATAACGGTTTCGGCGAAGCTGCCCATCAGGAGGTGCATCAGGCCGGTGCGGCCGTGTGTGCCGAGTACCAGCAGGTCGGCGCCGTTTTCATCGGCGTAATCGACCAAATCCTGCGCCATTTCGCGTGCGCCTTTGTTGGCGACCAGCAGGTGTTTGACAATGTTTTCCACGCCGTTTTCGCGGGCGGTTTTTTCAGCGAAGTCCAAGACTTCGTTGCCTTGGGCGACGGCGGCGGCCTCGTAGCTTTCGTGTTGCAGGAATTCGGGGGCGAGCGCCATGTATTCGGCGGGGTTGGCGACGTGTACCAAAGTCAGGCGGGCGTTGTTGACGCTTGCCAACTCGGCGGCGTGTTTCAGGGCGTTGAGGGAAGTTTCGCTGCCGTCAACGGCTACAACCAGATGTTTGTACATAGTTCAATCTCCTTTTTGCGCCGCAGGCGGCACTTTGTTGGATGCGGTTGGGAGGGGTCAGATATGAAACGATTATAGACTCTTTCGGGCTGCTGAAACAGTCCGTCTGCTTTCCAGTATAATATGTGTCGCATTCGTCCGCAGCGTTTTGCGTTGATTTTCATTCATTTATTGATATATCACAAGGTTGGGTATGAACGACACCGTTTTTCTTCCTTCGCGCCGTTTCGGCGGTATTGCCAGACTCTATGGAGATGAAGCACTGGCGCGGTTTTCGCGCGCGCACGTCTGCGTGGTCGGCGTGGGCGGGGTAGGCTCTTGGGCGGTGGAGGCTTTGGCGCGGACGGGCATCGGTCGTTTGACCTTGATTGATTTGGACAACGTCGCCGAGTCCAATGTCAACCGCCAGCTTCATGCGCTGACCGACGATTTCGGCAAGGCGAAGGTAACGGCGTTGCGCGAACGCATTGCCCAAATCAATCCGAAATGCGAAGTGGAGGAAATCGAGGATTTTGTGACGGAAGACAATCTGGAAACGCTTTTCAGACGACCTTTCGACTTTGTGATCGACGCGATAGACCAAGTGCGCGTCAAGGCGGCGATGGCGGCTTATTTTGTGCAACACAAACAGCCGTTTATCCTGAGCGGCGGCGCGGGTGGACAGAAAAATCCGGCGTTGATTCAAACCGCCGATTTGAGCCGCGTTACCCACGACCCGCTGCTTGCCAACCTGCGCTACACCTTGCGCAAACGCTACGGCTTCAGCCGCGATACCAAAGAAAAAATGCGCGTGCCGTGTGTGTTCTCGACTGAAAACATTACGCCGCCGCAATCGGGCGAAGCGTGTTCGACCGATACTGCGCCGCAAGGGCTGTCCTGCGCGGGCTATGGGGCGAGTATGCTGGTGACGGCTTCGTTTGGGCTGTATTGTGCGCAGGCGGCGGTAGAACATATTGCGGGACGGAAGTGAGAGGAACCGATTTTTTAAAACCTATTTTATCGCCAGCTTGATTTATGCGGTGTGGTTCGGCGTGTTGATGTATGCCGTCGATCCGATGTTTGGCGAAATGGGATGCGACATGCAGTCGGGAGATTATTTGTGTTTTCAGGACGGCTCTCAGCGGCCGTTTACCAATTTCCTTTATCCTTTCCTGTCCGTTCCGATATTCAGCCTTTTGCACGCTGCCATCATGAAGTGGCGCAAACGCTGCTCGGTCGGGATGATTTGGTTTTTGGTCGGCTGCGAGTGGCTGCTGCTATTGGCTTGGATAATTGCGATGCTGGTGCGCGATGGCTTTGTGTTTTCCCGTGATGCCGTTACGGTACTGATCGGTTCGTTTTTCGCCGTTTTGCCGCTGCTGGGCATGGCGTCGGCGCAAACGCTTGCCATTGCCATCGCTTCTTTGAAAAGCCAACGCAAAAAAGGCTGATTTTTGTTTTGCCGCACTCGTTTGGGCGAAGCCCGCTGCGTTTTCAGACGACCCCGTTATTGATTAACCACCCATCAAACCTAATAAGAAAAAGCTCCTCTAATCATGCCTTCAGAACACCTTATCTCTTCCGCTGCGGCAACGTCGTCTGAACACACTGTCGCGTGGGTATTCGGCCAACCCGTAACCGATTTGCCGCAGGATTTGTTTATTCCGCCCGATGCGTTGAAGGTTGTCTTAAGCAGCTTCCAAGGGCCGTTGGATTTGCTGCTTTACCTTATCCGCAAACAGAATATCGACGTTCTCGATATTCCGATGGTGAAGATTACCGAGCAATATCTGCACTATATCGCCCAAATGGAAGCGTATCAGTTTGATTTGGCGGCGGAATATCTTTTGATGGCGGCGATGCTGATTGAAATCAAATCGCGCCTGCTGCTGCCGCGTCCCGAAGAGGTCGAGGATGAAGAGGCGGACCCGCGTGCCGAGCTGGTGCGCCGCCTTTTGGCTTACGAACAGATGAAGCTGGCGGCGCAGGGTTTGGATGCGTTGCCGCGCGCGGGACGGGATTTTGCTTGGGCGTATCTGCCGTTGGAAATCGCGGTCGAAGCGAAGCTGCCGGAGGTGTATGTCGCCGATTTGACGCAGGCGTGGCTGGGCATTTTGTCGCGGGCGAAACATACGCGCAGCCATGAAGTGATTCAGGAAACCATTTCCGTGCGCGCGCAGATGACGGCGGTTTTACGTCGTCTGAACGAGAGCGGGATATGCAAATTCAGCGATTTGTTCAAACCGGAGCAGGGCGCGGCGTATGTGGTCGTCAATTTCATCGCGCTCTTGGAGCTTGCCAAAGAAGGTTTGGTCCGCATCGTCCAGCCGGACAGCTACGGCGAAATCGAAATCAGCCTGAAACAGGAAAATTTAGAACGCCCGGAAGCGGAAGAGGGCATTTCAGACGACCCCGCCGCCGACGTTGAAGGCGAAACGGCATGATGATTTCACGCTTGGCAAACCCATACCCATTTCCATCAACTGCCCTTTATATAGTGGATTGACTTTAAATTAGGACAAGGCGACGAAGCCACAGACAGTACAGATAGTACGGAACCGATTCACTTGGTGCTTCAGCACCTTAGAGAATCGTTCTCTTTGAGCTAAGGCAACGCCGTACCGGTTTAAAGTTAATCCACTATAAACAAACAGGTACGAATTTATGAACAGTGTTTCCCCGTTCAACCGTAAAGCCTCGCTGTGGGCGGTCGGTTTGATGTTGTTCGCTTTGTTTTTCGGTGCGGGCAATCTGATTTTCCCCGCTTATCTCGGACAACAGGCGGGGGAAAGCTGGTTCTCTGCCATCAACGGCGCACTGCCGCTTTACAACGTCGGACTGGGCTGGCTGCTGCCCGCAACCGTCGGCTTTATTTTAGGGTGCATCCTGAACGCCGCGCTCAAGAAAAAACATAAGGCTTAAATCACAAAACAAAGGTCGTCTGAAAGATTTCAGACGACCTTTTCAACGCTTCTCCAACCAAAAAAAGTAACACCCGCCCGTCTAACCGTGTTCTAATAATGCTTTACATTTACGCTGAACGAGAGAAAAGCCATGACCGCACCTCAAACGCCCGTTATCCGCTCCCTGCTCGACACCGACCTGTACAAGTTCACCATGCTTCAGGTGATACTGCACCAATTCCCCCAAACCCACAGCCTTTATGAGTTCCGCTGTCGCAACAAAGACATGGTTTACCCGCTTGCCGACATCCAAAGCGACTTGGAACGAGAGCTCGACGCACTCTGCCAACTGCGCTTCACCCACTACGAACTCGACTACCTGCGCAGCCTGCGCTTCATCAAAAGCGACTTTGTCGACTATCTCGAACTCTTCCAACTCCAACGCCGCTTCGTCAAAGTCAGCCCCGACAATGAAGGTCGTCTGAACATCCGCATCGAAGGCCCCATGATTCAGGCGATGTTCTTTGAAATCTTCATCCTCGCCATCGTCAACGAACTCTACTTCCGCCGTCTCGAAACTCCCGCCGTCATTGAAGAAGGCGAACGCCGCCTCCAAGCCAAAGCGCAACGCCTTAAAGAAATCTCCGCCGCGCAAAATCCCGACGATCCGCCATTCCTCATTTCCGACTTCGGCACCCGCCGCCGCTACACCCTCGACTGGCAGGAACACGTCATCCGCACCCTGCTTGAAGCCGCCCCCGACATCGTGCGCGGTACCAGCAACGTTTATCTTGCCAAAAAAATCGGCATCACCCCCATCGGCACGATGGCGCACGAGTTCCTCCAAGCTTTCCAAGCCCTCGACGTGCGCCTGCGCAATTTCCAAAAAGCCGCCCTCGAAAGCTGGGTACACGAATACCGCGGTGACCTCGGTATCGCATTAACCGACGTGGTCGGCATGGACGCCTTCCTGCGCGACTTCGACCTCTATTTCGCCAAGCTCTTCGACGGTCTGCGTCACGACAGCGGCGACCCCTATGTATGGGGCGACAAAGCGCACGCCCACTACAAAAAACTCAAAATCGACAGCCGCACCAAAATGCTGACCTTCTCCGACGGTCTGGACATCGAACGCTCGTGGGCATTGCACCAATATTTCAAAGACCGTTTCAAAACCAGCTTCGGTATCGGTACCAACCTCACCAACGACATGGGCCATACCCCGCTGAACATCGTTTTGAAACTCGTCGAGTGCAACGGTCAGTCCGTCGCCAAACTCTCCGACTCTCCGGGCAAAACCATGACTACCAACAACACCTTCCTCGCCTACCTGCGTCAGGTGTTTGACGTTCCCGAGCCGAAGGCGGAGGATTGATTAACTGAAAACGGCAAGAGGTCGTCTGAAAACCTTGATTCGAGGTTTTCAGACGACCTTTTTATCAGACAAATTGACAACACGACAATCATCCCAAGCAGCAATCCACCCCTACTCCGTTATAGGTTTCCTGTACGGCGGTTGCCGTCTTTTCTGCCTTTTCATTTATAGTGGATTAAATTTAAATCAGGACAGGGCGACGAAGCCGCAGACAGTACAGATAGTACGGAACCGATTCACTTGGTGCTTCAGCACCTTAGAGAATTGTTCTCTTTGAGCTAAGGCGAGGCAACGCCGTACCGGTTTATAGTTAATCCACTATATAAAATTTGAGATAGGCAAAGACAAAAAACAGCCCGGTCAAAAATGACCGGGCTGTCGAATTTTTGGTCGGAGTGAAAGGATTCGAACCTTCGACCCCTTGCACCCCATGCAAGTGCGCTACCAGACTGCGCCACACTCCGACTCGATAAGTTTCGGATTATAGTTTTCTTGTCCGGCTTTGGCAAGAGTGAAGCCTGACGGTTTCGGCTATCTGTTTGAAGCCGCTTTGAATTTGTTTGGCGTCAGGCAGGACGTGCAGGAGGAATATTTCACATCTGATTTGAATCAGCGATATTTTTCAGAAGACATTCAAATGGCAAACGGATGTGGCGGAATTTTTCGGCTGCTATATAATTACAGCTTTTTATTTTTAATGAAAAAATAGGGCTGATGGATAATATTTTGCATGAATTGTTTGCGCGTCAGGCGTTTACGTCGAGTTTGGTGGAGCGCAATTTCGGACAGGTTTCGGGCTGGATTGAGCTGATCGGCGTGTTGATGCTGATGGCGGCGACGTATTGGCTGTCAAACCGACTCAAAAGCCGTTATTTCTTTGCAGAACAAGGTAACTTCGCGCTATTGCGGCATATCGGCAGACGGATTTTGTGGCCGGTGCTGATGATGATTTTCGGTGCGGCGGCTTTGTTTATCTGCAACCTGACGGAGTTTCGAGCGGTATGGCTGCATCTGCTGATTTTGGCGGCGCGCTGGATGATTCTGATTCGGGTGAGCGTGGCGGTTGTTAATGCCGCTTTGCCGCAGAACAGGCTGACCGATTGGTTGGAGAAATCGGTCTCCATGGTTTTGTGGGTAGGCTTCGTGCTTTGGCTCTCGGGCTTGGACGATAAGATTTTAGAGATGCTGGACGCCATCAGTTTCTCGGTCGGCTCGGGCAGACTCAGCCTTCTGATGATTTTGAACGGGATTTTGTGGGTTGGACTGCTGATGATAGGCGCATCGTGGCTGGCGCGCTTTATCGGCGAACGTTTGGATAAAAGCAGCTTGGACACCAATCTGACCATGATTTTGTCCAAAATTATCAAAACGATGATGATGGTTTTGGCGGTCTTGATTGCGCTGCCGCTGGTGGGGATTGATTTGACCGTATTGTCGGTGTTCGGCGGTGCATTGGGTGTCGGTATCGGTTTCGGTCTGCAAAAAGTGGCGAGCAACTACATTTCGGGTTTCATCATTTTGGGCGACCGCTCGATCCGCATGAACGACCGTCTGACGGTCAATAACTTTACCGGCTATGTCACCAAAATTACCTCGCGTTTTGTCGTGTTGCGCAATGCAAACGGCACGGAGGCGCTGATTCCGAACGAGACATTCGTTACTTCAATGGTGGTTAACGAATCGTACACCAGCCGCGAATTACAGCAGGCATTCAATATACAGGTCGCCTATCATTCCGACTTGATTAAAGCTTTGGAAATCATAAAAAGCGCCGCCGCCGTACAATCCCGCGTATCAGAAAATCCTGTACCTTTGGCAGTAGTTACCAATTTCGGCGACAACGGTATTGATTTGCGCGTGACATATTGGGTAAAAGATCCTGAAAACGGCTTTGCCGCGCTGCAATCGGCGATTTTTCTGGATATTTGGCGGCAGTTTAACGAACACGGCATCGAATTTCCTTATCCGCAGCGCGAAATCCGCATCTTGAATGAAGAACTGGAGCCGAGCAGTATCGCCATGATTAAGGCGGGGATGCAGGCGCGCAGCGATACCAAATCCGATCCTGCGATGGATTCCGGCGGAGACGATTGATGGCAAAGCCTTTGAAGTATCCCGTGTCCGCACTGGTTGTCCTGCATGATGCCGACGGCCATATCCTTTTAATCGAACGCACTTCGCCTCCAGGTTTTTGGCAGTCGGTAACCGGCAGCATCGAGCCGGACGAGACCATAGAGGAAACCGCCAAACGCGAAGTTTGGGAGGAAACCGGCATCCGCCTTGCGGACGGGCAACTCTGCAACTGGTACGAGAGCACGGTTTACGAAATCTACCACCACTGGCGGCACCGCTATCCGAAAGGAGTGTTTGAAAACCGCGAACACATCTTTTCCGCCGAAATCCCGCGCGATTCGGCTATTATTTTGCAACCCGACGAACACGTCGCTTACGGATGGTTCGGCATAGAGGGAGCGGCGGAAAAAGTGTTCTCCCCGTCGAACAAAAGGGCGATTTTGGCATTGGGAAAAAGGTTGGGGAAATAGAACTGGCCTGATTGCTTAAAGGTCGTCTGAAAGAAGGAATTGCGTTTTCAGACGACCTTTTTGCGCATTTTCAGTGAGTCTTTTGTTTGCTATACTTCCGCCGTTCAAACTTCCGTAAAATAAAGGAAACCAAATGGCAGACTTCAATAAAATCTTGACTCCGGGCGATGTGGACGCAGGTATCATCAACGTCGTCAACGAAATTCCCGCCGGCAGCAACCACAAAATCGAATGGAACCGCCGCCTCGGCGCATTCCAACTTGACCGCGTCGAACCCGCGATTTTCGCCAAACCGACCAACTACGGCTTCATCCCGCAAACCTTGGACGAAGACGGCGACGAATTGGACGTATTGCTGGTTACCGAACAGCCCTTGGCGACAGGCATCTTCTTGGAAGCGCGTGTCATCGGTGTGATGAAGTTTGTCGATGACGGCGAAGTGGACGACAAAATCGTCTGCGTCCCCGCCGACGACCGCAACAACGGCAACGCCTACAAAACCCTTGCCGATTTGCCGCAGCAGCTGATCAGGCAAATCGAGTTCCACTTCAACCACTACAAAGACCTGAAAAAAGCAGGTACAACCAAAGTCGAATCTTGGGGCGATGTGGAAGAAGCAAAAAAAGTAATTGAAGAATCCATCGAACGTTGGAATAAACAGGCTTGATGTTTTATTTCAATAAATAAGGAAAGGTCGTCTGAAAATGGTTTTCAGACGACCTTTTGATTGGAATAGGAGCAAGAAATAATACTGAAAAGTTTTGTATGGTAACGTAGAAAGAAACAAGTCAGTTGCTGCCTGCCCTAGGTATTCAAGATGGCGGTTATTCAAGATGGTTCAAAAACTAAAGCCTTGCTAAAACAGCAAAGCTTTAACCAAATCTGGCACGCCCACGGGGAATCGAACCCCGGTTACCGCCGTGAAAGGGCGATGTCCTAACCGCTAGACGATGGGCGCGGATAAATAAATTTTGTTTGGCGCACCCGGAGCGATTCGAACGCCCGACCCTCTGGTTCGTAGCCAGATACTCTATCCAACTGAGCTACGGGTGCGCTGTAACAAAGATTGGGATTATAGGGAGGGGGGGGGATTCTGTCAAGGGTGTTGTTGGAAAATAAACAGGGAAAGTGTAAAATGCGCGGCTATTGATTGAATTTACAGGAAAATAAAATGGAAAGCGTTTCTCGCTGGCCGTTGTTGCAGAAGGCGTTTGCCCGTTTCGGGAGGCCTGTGGTTGTGGTGGATTTGGAATCTACTGGCGGGAATCTGTATCAAGACAGGGTAACGGAAGTTGCTTTGCTGCGTTTCGACGGACAAAGCGTATGCCGTTACGAGTGGTTGGTGAATCCGTGTAAGCCGATTCCTGAATTTGTCGCGCAACTGACGGGTATCAGCGATGAGATGGTGAGAACGGCTCCGTTGTTTGCGGAAATTGCTTTACAGTTGTTGCCGCTTTTACGGGGAGCCGTGGTGGTGGCGCATAACAGCCGTTTCGACTATACCTTCCTGCGCCATGAGTTTCGCCGTGCCGGTATTGATTTTGCTGCGCCTGCTTTGTGTACCGTCCAGTTGTCGCGACGCCTTTATCCTGAGTTTTACAAACACAATTTGGACAGCATTATCGAACGAAACAGAATTGCAGTGGAAAACCGTCATCGTGCGATGACCGATGTCTTGGCTTTGAGCGATTATTTGGAACACAGCTTGCGCGAAAAGAATACAGAAGATTGGGATAATTACTGCCGGTCTTTGATGAATCCGAAAATGCTGCCGAATTGGGTAACGGATGCTTTGGCGGCGCAGCTTTATGCGTTGCCGGACAGCGAAGGTGTGTTGGTCTGGTTTGACGCATTCGGCAAGGCGCAGGCGGTAGTTGCATTGGAGAAGGCGTATAGCGAAACGGCAGAAATGCTGCATGGTAAAAAAGTGCCGCTTTATTTGAAGGCTGCGGCTTCCGTGCGTTTTATTCCTGCGTTGGGCAGTCTGCATTCGGTGTGGCTGAAGGCGCAGGCGATGAGGGAATATGGTATCCGTCCGCCTGAACGAGTCGTTTCCAAGCCTACTGCATTTTCTACTGTTCGTTTTTCTCACGACGAACACGGTGTTTTGCAGGCAAGGATTGTACCTTTGGACAACGGCAGCCGAGCTGTCCGCCCGTATGGGTTGTTCATCCATAAAAAAGCTGCCAAACGCGCGCTTAATAGTTGGGCGTTGGAAAACAGACTTTGTCCTGATGCCTTGAATATCCTGCCTGTTACAAATGGAAAAGGTGTGCCGTGTCCTGTCCAAGCGGTCGGGCAATGCGACGGTGCTTGCCGTACCGAGGATAGGATAGAAGCGCAAAACGGACGTATCCGCGAATTGGCGCATTTGTTGCCCGTTGCAGACTGGGGGAGGGCGCATGAGGTGGAGATTACGGAAACGGACGGCTTATCCGGAAAAAGCATCACTTTGCGTTGTGCCGGCGGGGCGATTGCTATGCCGGACGGCGGCTGGTACTTTGATGACAGTCTGCCCGCTTTGCTGAAAATGAAATTCAGGCGGGAGCGGGAAAGCGTCAAAATCATTGCTTAATGTAATAATGGCGAAAATGGAATAAGCAGGTTTCAGACGATCTCTGATAACCTGCTTATTTTTTAATCAGGTTTGTTTTTCTCTTGGGAATCAATATGAAGTAGGATTTATACACAGCTTGTTTACATCATTGCATGTAGAAATTGTGCATTGTTCCTGTCATTGCACGTTACAATATAGGTCGTCTGAAACCGATTGTATGCCTGATAATGAATATGCCAAAAATTATTTTTTTCGATATTGATGACACGTTATACCGAAAATATACCGATACGCTTCGCCCGTCCGTTGCTAAAGCGATGGAGGTATTGAAAGCGCGGGGTATTTTGACGGCGATTGCGACGGGGAGACCGCCTGTGGCCATTCCGGGTAAGGTGAAAACCCTGATACGCGACAGCGGCATTGATATGCTGGTTACGATTAACGGGCAATACACGACGTTTCACGGAGAGGTGTTGCAGGCTTATCCGATGATTGAGGTCGAAGTTGAGCGGATGTGTGCATTTTTTGACAGTCAATATATTGATTATGCTTTCGTAAATGATGCCGAAATTGTCGCATCGGCTGCCGGCGAAAGGGTGAAAGAAGCCTTGTCGCACATCCTGCCTGCTTTTGAAGTGGATAAAGAATATTTCCGCAAACAATCGGTTTATCAGATGCTGGTGTTTGCAGACGATGCCCAGGAGCAGGAGATTATCGGAAAAATTCAATCCGAAGGCTTCAAATCCGTGCGTTGGCACGAGTCTGCGCTGGACATGCTGCGCCGCGAAGGTTCAAAAGCAAGAGGCATTGCACATGCAGTAGAAAAGTTGGGCATAGGCATGGAAGATGTTATGGCTTTCGGCGACAGCTTTAATGATTTGGAAATGCTCTCATCCGTCGGCTTCGGCGTAGCCATGGGAAATGGCGAGGCTGCGGCGAAGGCTGCGGCGAAATTTATTGCGCCGAGTGTAGATGAAGATGGCGTGTACAGGGCTTTGGTTGAATTAGAAATTATTGATGGATAATGATTTATTTAGAGTTAGGTCGTCTGAAAAGCAGGTTTCAGACGACCTCTCTGTTGGAATAATAAAAAGTCGGCATGGGGATTTCGGGCTGAGTCCAGGAAGATTATAAAAAGATATCCCGAAAATCTCCCATTTCAAACCGCGATAAACCAACTAAAATACAGCTGTAAATATTTCGTTGTAACAATAAAATAAAAATAAAACACCGTCTGAAAACAAGAATGATGGGTTTTCAGACGACCTTCAAACCGCTTCCTAAATTGTCCAACCAAGAAACAGGAGAAACCAAATGGAAGAAACATTTGTCCAAACGCTGACCATCGCCGGCTCGGATTCCGGCGGTGGGGCGGGGATACAGGCGGATTTGAAGACGTTTCAGATGCGCGGCGTGTTCGGCACCAGCGTGCTGACCGCCGTGACCGCGCAAAATACGCTCGGCGTATCGGCGGTGCATCTGATTCCGACCGACATCATCACTGCTCAAATCGAAGCCGTCCGCTCCGATTTTGAAATCCGCGCCTATAAAATCGGGATGCTGGGTACGGCGGAAGTGATTGAATGCGTTGCCGAAAATCTGAAAAAATGCCGTTTCGGCAAGCGCGTCCTTGATCCGGTGATGATTGCCAAAGGCGGCGCGCCGCTGTTGCAGGACTCCGCCGTTGAAGCGATGAAACGCCTGCTTCTGCCTGATACCGACATTCTGACGCCGAACCTGCCCGAAGCGGAAGCCTTGGCGGGCGTGCGCATTGAAAACCGCCAAGACGCGGAACGCGCTGCCAAAATCCTGCAAGATTGCGGTGTGAAAAACGTGGTGATTAAAGGCGGGCATTTGGGCGACAGCCGCAGCGAATACTGCACAGACTGGCTGTTTACGCCGGATGATGTGTTTGAATTTACCGACCGCCGCTTCCCGACGGCGCATACGCACGGTACAGGCTGCACGTTCTCCGCCTGTATCGCCGCCGAGCTGGCAAAAGGTTTCGAGACACTCAAAGCCGTGCAAACCGCCAAAAAATACATTACCGAGGCGATTCGCAACCCTTTGAACATCGGCGCGGGACACGGTCCGGTCAATCATTGGGCTTATCGGGATTGAGGGATATGGAAAGGTCGTCTGAAAACAGAAAATCCGTTTTCAGACGACCTTTTGTTGTGGCATCCGTTGATGACAAACATCAAGCCGGATTCATGAAGCTTTCGATTTCTTGTAAGGAAATGTCGGGCGTCGCGCCGTGTCTGGAGGCGACTAGGGCGCCGAGAGCGCAGGCGAAAGTGATGGCTTCTTGAGGCTCGGCATTGTTGAGCAGTTTGTAAGTCAGTCCTGCTAAGAAGCTGTCGCCGGAGCCGACGGTATCGGCGACTTTGATGCGGAAGCCGCAGTGGCGGTAGAGTTCGCCGTCTTTGTATAAAATCGCGCCGTGTCCGCCTAAAGTGACGCAGATGGTTTGTGCGCCGGTCAAGCGGTTGAGGTAGGCGATGTTTTGTTCGATGCTGTGGTAGGGAGAGCCGTAAACTGCGGACAGTTCGTACAATTCGTCGTCATTGAGCTTGAGCATATCCGCACGCTTCATGGTGGCGAGCAGGCGGTCGGTGTCGTAGTGGGGTTTGCGCAGATTGACGTCGAAGATTTTGAATTTGGCTTTTTCCATCAGTTTGTCTAATGCCGCACGGGAAATCTCGTCGCGGGTGGCAAGGCTGCCGAACACGAAGGCATCGGATTCGGCGACACGCTGCAAGGCGGCATCTTCGACGATGATGCGGTCCCACGCGCAGGGATATACGATTTCGTATGACGCGCTGCCGCATTTGTCCAAGATGACTTTGACAAGGCTGGTATCGCATTCTTTGCACACTTGCAGCAGGTCAGTATTAACGTTTTTCGCTTGGATTTGGCGCAGCAGCTCTTCGCCGTCGGCATCATCGCCGCGGCGGCTGATGATGGCGGTATCGACCCCGAAGGATTGCAAACGGACCAAAACGTTCAGCGGCGCACCGCCCAACACTTTGCCGCTTGGAAAATCGTCCCACAACACTTCGCCGAAACTGGTTACTTTCATTTTAGACCTTCCTTGCTTTGAGTTGATTGGATGGAACTGCTGCGCTGCGTACGGCTTACCTATCATGTATTTGTAGTAAAACTCCAATACTTAGGCGCGTAAGTATTATGTTTTAAAATCTACCGACTGACAAGCAATCGTAGGCTTATCCGTCAGGAAGTTTGATTCATCACAATATTGCGTTACAGGCGGCCTGATTCGGCAAATTAGCAGGGTTTATTTTTCTTTCATTTTATAAGTGCTTTGGGAAGGGGATATGCTGATTTTTGAAATTTAAATACAAATCGGCAGAATATGTTTGAACAGACGGGCCATATATTCCAATTTTCTTCATTTCATTACGATATTTAAAAACCCTCTCTTTAAGCCTATAATGTGGTCGTTAAAAATACCGAAAGGTCGTCTGAAAACGTGAGTATCCATTTTCAGACGACCTTCATTAACAGAAAGAACAAATCATGCGTCCATTAAATGCCCGAATCCGCTTGGACAATCTGCGCCACAATTACCAAACCCTGAAACAGATTCACGGCGGCAAGATGCTTGCCGTCATTAAAGCAGACGCTTACGGACACGGCGCGGTACGGTGCGCCCACGCATTGTCTGACCTTGCCGACGGGTTTGCCGTCGCCACCGTGGACGAAGCCGTCGAATTGCGCGAGAGCGGCATTAGCAGTCCCATCGTATTGCTCGAAGGCGTGTTTGAAGCGTCGGAATACGCTACCGTCGATAAATACAATTTGTGGCCGGGCATCGGCAGCCAATGGCAACTCGAAGCCTTAATCGCCCATCATTGGCAGAATCCCGTTAAAGTCTGGCTCAAAATGGATTCCGGTATGCACCGCGCCGGCTTCTTTCCGCACAATTACACTTCCGCCTACACCGCCCTGAAACAATGCAAACACGTTGACAGCATTGTTAAATTCAGCCATTTTGCCTGCGCCGACGAACCCGACAACGGCATGACCGAAATGCAGCTTGAAGCCTTTGATTTGGCGTGTGAAGGCTTGGAAGGCGAAGAAAGCCTTGCCAACTCCGCTGCCATCCTGAACGTTCCCGAAGCTCGCCGCGACTGGGGTCGTGCCGGTCTGTCACTTTACGGCATTTCTCCGTTCGGCGGCGTGGACGAACGTCTGAAACCCGTCATGCGCCTGACTTCCCGCGTATTCGGCGAACGCGTCCTACAACCTCATTCTCCCATCGGCTACGGCGCGACGTTTTACACCAGCAAGTCCACCCGCGTCGGTCTGATTGCCTGCGGCTACGCCGACGGCTATCCGCGCCGAGCCTCGACCAACTCGCCCGTTGCCGTCGAAGGCAAACGCAGCCGCATTATCGGCAGGGTGTCTATGGACATGATTACCGTCGAACTCGATGCTTCCAAAGAAGGTTTGGGCGCGGAAGTTGAACTGTGGGGCGACGTTGTCAATATCAACGAAGTCGCCGAAGCTGCCGGTATGATTCCGTATGAAATCCTTTGCAACGTTAAACGCGCAAAGTTTACTTATAGCGATTGATTGAAATTTGACGATTAAAGAATACTTATGAAATTAACTAATAAATTTATAATTTTTATTACGGTAATAACTTTCGTATTGCTATTGATGCTTTTCAGTGGGAATAGTTGTAGTGATGGTTTTCTATCTTCTTCAATTGGTAGCCGCGGAGCATGTTCACACCACGGAGGAGTTTCGTTCTTTTCAAAGATAAAAGTACCTTTAATTTTTTCTATAACAGGATTGGTTTGGTATTTCTTAAATACTTTAACAAAAAATAAAAAGAATACTTGTGAAAATATAAATACCAATTATAGTGATAAAAATGGTGTTGATGTTACTCTTACTAAGTACAATCAAGATAAAATTATAGAAACAAAATTACAAGACAAAAAAATAGCCAAAGGTAAAGCTAAAGATACTTCAAAGAAATGCCCAAAATGTAGGGCTAAATTAGTTTTACGCGTAGCTAAAAAAGGGAAAAATCCTGGTAATAAATTTTGGGGATGTTCTCGTTATCCTAGGTGTAGAGGAACCCGAAAATATGTGGAAGAAAGCACCTCAAATAGTGATAATCGGAATTAACTATGTCTTTAGACAATTACTCAAAAAGGCTGTTTGAAAACCATGTTGGCGAAACTTGCTATGTCCGTTTTCAGATGGCCTTTTTTCCTTAAATTTATTACTGTCGGCTGGATGCTTTCAATCAAAATTGTCAACAATCCAAGCGAACTTATTTTAAAGCAGTGCTATAATTTCCCAAATCAATTTTTCAGACGACCCCTACAAGGACCCTGACCTATGAATAATTCAGTCATTACCGTCATCGGCAAAGACCGTGTCGGTATCGTGTACGACGTTTCCCGCATTCTCGCAGAAAACCAAATCAACATCCTCAATATCAGCCAGCAGCTGATGGACGATTTCTTCACCATGATTATCTTGGTGGATACCTCGAAATGCCCCAAATCGAGGCAGGAAATGCTGGATTTGTTTGCGGAAGAGAGCAAAAAACTCGCGCTCGACATCCGCATGCAAAACGAAGAAATCTTCCAAGCTATGCACCGCATTTGAGTCGGAGGAATGTGATGAGTATCCAATCCGGCGAAATTTTAGAAACCGTCAAAATGGTTGCCGACCAGCATTTCGACGTCCGCACCATTACCATAGGCATTGATTTGCACGACTGTATCAGCACCGACATTGATGTATTGAACCAAAACATTTACAACAAAATCACCACCGTCGGTAAAGATTTGGTCGCTACGGCGAAACACCTGTCTGCCAAATACGGCGTGCCGATTGTGAATCAGCGTATTTCCGTCACGCCGATTGCCCAAATCGCGGCGGCGACCAAAGCCGATTCTTACGTCAGCGTGGCGCAGACTTTGGACAAGGCAGCCAAAGCCATCGGCGTGTCTTTTATCGGCGGCTTTTCCGCGCTGGTGCAAAAAGGCATGTCTCCTTCAGACGAGGTGTTAATCCGCTCCATTCCCGAAGCGATGAAGACCACTGACATCGTGTGCAGCTCCATCAATATCGGCAGCACGCGCGCGGGTATCAATATGGATGCGGTCAGACTGGCGGGCGAAACCATCAAGCGTACGGCTGAAATCACACCCGAAGGTTTCGGCTGCGCCAAAATCGTCGTGTTCTGCAACGCGGTGGAAGACAATCCGTTTATGGCGGGCGCGTTTCACGGTTCGGGCGAAGCGGACGCCGTTATCAACGTCGGCGTATCGGGGCCGGGCGTGGTCAAAGCCGCGCTGGAAAATTCGAATGCGGTCAGCCTGACCGAAGTCGCCGAAGTCGTGAAGAAAACCGCCTTCAAAATCACCCGCGTGGGCGAGCTCATCGGCCGTGAAGCCTCGAAAATTTTGGGCATTCCGTTCGGTATTCTCGATTTGTCGCTGGCGCCGACCCCTGCCGTTGGCGACTCGGTGGCGCGCATCCTTGAAGAAATGGGCTTGAGCGTCTGCGGTACGCACGGAACGACGGCTGCTTTGGCATTGCTGAACGATGCCGTGAAAAAAGGCGGCATGATGGCTTCCAGCGCGGTCGGGGGGTTGAGCGGCGCGTTCATCCCTGTTTCCGAAGACGAAGGCATGATTGCCGCCGCCGAAGCAGGCGTGCTGACGCTGGACAAACTCGAAGCGATGACCGCCGTCTGCTCGGTCGGTCTGGACATGATTGCCGTTCCCGGCGACACGCCCGCACACACGATTTCCGGCATCATCGCCGACGAAGCCGCCATCGGCATGATCAACAGCAAAACCACCGCCGTGCGCATCATTCCGGTAACGGGCAAAACCGTCGGCGACAGCGTCGAGTTCGGCGGTCTGCTGGGCTACGCACCTGTGATGCCGGTTAAAGAAGGTTCGTGCGAAGTGTTTGTTAACCGAGGCGGCAGGATTCCTGCGCCGGTGCAGTCGATGAAGAACTGATTGCTTGACCATGAAAAAGGTCGTCTGAAAACTCGCCATGCTTGTTTTCAGACGACCTTTTCCAACTCCGCGCCTGTATTTATCCGTAGAAATTGTTTACAATATGAAAATGCGCCTGTTTATCAGGCATTTTCGCGACAGAAAGGCAATCATGCAAGTTACATCAAAATGGATAGACGGAATGTGCTTTGTCGGCACGACCGAAAACGGACACAGCGTCGTCATGGAAGGCGCGGCGGCGGAAGGGCAGGCGAAACGCGGTCCCAGCCCGATGGAAATGCTGCTTTTGGGCGTGGCGGGCTGCTCCAGCATCGATGTCGTGATGATTGCCGAGAAACAGCGTCAAAAGGTAGTGGACTGCCAAGCGACGGTTACTGCGAAGCGCGCCGACGATACCCCGCGCGTGTTCACCGAAATCCACATCCATTTTAAAGTCATCGGACACAATCTGACCGAATCCGCCATCGAGCGCGCCGTGCAGATGTCCGCCGAGAAATATTGTTCCGCCTCGATTATGCTGGGCAAGGCGGCGAAAATCACCCACAGTTTTGAAACCGTCGAAGCAGAGTAATTTTTCAGACGACCTCCCGTATCTTTCAGGGGTCGTCTGAAAAGCGTTTAGAGGCGGAATACTGTTAAAGCGTGAATAAAGACCGCCCGACAAAAAAGCAGATATATTCACGCTACACCATGAATATATCTGCTTGCTTATTGTGGATTCTCTCTCTATCAGCCTTTATAACTTGGCCTTTCGACATATTGTGCAAGCTTAGTTAGGGATTGTCAACAATTTTTAATTATATCTTAATCAGGTTTCGTGACATATTGAAATGGAATCAAGTATAAAGCGATACGGGGCGGCTCAACGCCATCGCAAATTTCCAGTCATTTCAAACAATATGCCACGCCAGACCATGAGGAGAGCTGAAATAATGAATACCGATAACGAAACCCTCCATGCGCCCACCCCTTCTTCCATGATGCCGGCAGGCAGGCACGATTCGGAGCTGTTCCGCGTTTACGCCCTGATTTTGGACGGCATCACCGACCATGTTTTGCTGCCCGGCAAAAAATTGACCGAATCCGAGCTTTGCCGCCAGATGGTCTGCTCGCGCAATACCGTGCGCGGCGCGCTGTCCCTGTTGGCACACGACAAAATCGTCGATTTGCAACCTAATCGCGGCGCGTTCGTCCATGTTCCCGATTTGAAGGAAATGCAGGACGTGTTCAACGCGCGTATCGAAATGGAAAGCATGATTTTGAACCTTCTGTCCGATATGCCCGATTTGGAAACCCGCCTCCAGCCGCTTTACACCATGATCGAACGTGAAGAACAGGCATCCGACAGCGGCGACCGCGTGGGTTGGAACCGCCTGTCCAACGCCTTCCACGTCGAACTGGCGCGTCTGATCGACAACCACGTCTTGTTCGACATCATGAATACCCTGTGCGCCCGTTCTTCGCTCATCGTCGCCGTTTTCGATGCGCAGCGTCATGAAAAACGCGCCATCAACCCCCACACCCATTCCGAACACCGCGAAATCCTCGACCTGCTGGTCAACGGCAAACGCAACCGCGTCGTCAAAGTCATGCGCAAACACTTAAGCGCGTGCGTAGAGCGTTTGGAACGCAAATACGAAGGCGAGTAATCAAATGCCGATAAAAGGTCGTCTGAAAACAAGCGTAGTAAGTTTTCAGACGACCTTTGTCAGCATTTTCGGTGTTGTCAAGCAGCTTTACGCCAACCTGCCGACTAAACCGACATTCCGACATCTTTTCCATGAGACATTTCTCCAATGACCGCTTATACGCAACAGCTCGACCAAAAAATCCAATACTTGCAACAGCTTTTCCAAGGTTTGGATTTTCCTGAAATTCAAGTTTTCGAATCCCCCGAACAGCATTACCGGATGCGCGCCGAATTCCGTATTTGGCACGAAGGCGGCGAAATGTTTTACGCCATGTTCGAGCGCGGGCAGAAAGCAAGCGGCGCAAGCCTGATACGTTGCGATCAATTTCCCGCCGCCTCCGAATCCATCAACGCCTTGATGCCCAAGCTCATCGAAGCCGCCGCGCAAAATCCCGAACTCAAAAACCGCTGGTACGCCGTAGAATTTTTGTCTGCGCTGAGCGGCGAAATGCTCGTTACCATGATTTACCACAAAAAACTGGGCGAAGCGTGGCAGCGTGCCGCCGAAACCTTGGCGCGTGAATTGAGCATCCATATCATCGGTCGGAGTAGGGGGCAGAAAATCGTTTTGACTCAAGACTATATAATCGAAGAGCTGAACGTAAACGGCAAGACCTTCCGCTACCGCCAAGTCGAAGGCAGTTTCACGCAGCCCAACGCCCGCGTGTGCGAAAAAATGCTCGGCTGGGCATGCGATGTCGCGCAAAACCTCGGCGGCGACCTGCTCGAACTCTACTGCGGCAACGGTAATTTCACCCTGCCGCTCTCGCAGCATTTCCGTCAGGTGTTAGCGACCGAAGTGTCCAAAACTTCCGTTTATGCCGCACAGTGGAATATCGAAGCCAACCAAAGGGACAACATCAAAATCGCCCGCCTCTCTGCGGAAGAATTTACCGAAGCCTATACCCAAAGCCGCGAATTCCGCCGCCTACAAGAACAGGGTATCTCGTTGAAAGATTATGATTTTTCCACGATTTTTGTCGATCCGCCCCGAGCCGGCGTCGATGATGAAACGCTGAAGCTGGTTTCCCAGTTTGACAACATTATCTATATTTCCTGCAATCCTGAAACCCTACGCGCGAACCTTGATATACTTTGCCAAACCCATACTGTCGAACGCGCCGCGTTGTTTGATCAGTTCCCGTTTACGCACCATATCGAAAGCGGCGTTTATTTGAAGAAGAAATAAAGAAGCGGGGTTGAAAAAGGTCGTCTGAACATTTTAAAAACATGGATTATCATGTGCAGAACTGTTTTCAGACGACCTTTTCCCTGATAACAAATTTCCAATAAAGCCTAAATCATCATGCCCGTAGATTCTTTTTTCTACCTCTTACTGCTCACCGGATTTTGCGCCGGACTGATGAACGCGGCGGTTGGCGGCGGCGGATTGTTGCAAATACCGGGGCTGTTCAACCTGCTGCCCGCTTCCACGCCCGTGGCTTCGGTCATCGGCACCGACAAATTCGCTGCCTTATGCGGCACGCTGACTGCAACGGGGCAATACCTGCGCAAAATCCCCCTGCCGTGGAAAATGCTGCTGCCCGTCGCCGTGCTGGCGTTTGCCGCTTCCTATCTGGGCGCGAATGCCGTGGCGTATCTGCCCGTGCACTACATGAAACCGGCGATGTTGGTCATCATGGTGGCCATGTGCCTTTATACTTTTTTGAAAAAAGACTTGGGGCAGGCGGTGCGCACCAAAAAATTGACGCGCCGCGAAACCTTATGGGGCTTACTCTTCGGCGCGCTCATCGGTTTTTACGACGGCATCTTCGGGCCCGGCTCAGGCAGCCTGCTGGCCTTCGTATTCGTCCGTTTTTACGGTTATGATTTCCTGACGGCGAACGCATCCGCCAAAGTCATCAATTCCACCACCTACCTTGCCGCGCTGGCGGTTTTCATCCCGCAAGGGCATGTCGTTTGGGCGTGGGCGATTCCGCTTGCGCTGGCGAATTTGTGCGGCGGCGTGGTCGGTGCAAAATTGGCGATACGCGGCGGAACCAAGTTTCTGCGTTACGGATTTATGGTGTTGCTGTGTCTGACCATAGGAAAATTCGCTTGGGATTTGATTCGATAACAGAAGGTACGCAGCAGGCAGGATTCGCCCGCCGAAAGCGTTTCAGACGACCTTTGTATGCTAAAATCCGTCATCTTTCAGCATATGACCGATAGAGGGAAAACATGGCAGGCAACACTTTCGGACAACTCTTCACCGTTACCACCTTCGGCGAAAGCCACGGCGCAGGTTTGGGCTGCATCATCGACGGCTGCCCGCCCGGACTGGCATTGACCGAATCAGACATCCAAGCCGACCTCGACCGGCGCAAACCCGGCACCAGCCGCCACGTTACCCAACGCCGCGAAGCCGACCAAGTCGAAATCCTCTCCGGCGTCTTCGAAGGCAAAACCACCGGCACCCCCATCGCCCTCTTAATCCGCAATACCGACCAACGCAGCAAAGACTACGGCAACATCGCCACCAGCTTCCGTCCCGGCCACGCCGACTATACCTACTGGCACAAATACGGCACGCGCGACTACCGCGGCGGCGGCAGAAGCTCCGCCCGCGAAACCGCCGCCCGCGTTGCCGCCGGAGCCGTTGCCAAAAAATGGCTGAAAGAAAAATTCGGCACGGAAATCACCGCCTACGTCACCCAAGTCGGCGAAAAAGAAATTCAGTTTGAAGGTTACGAACACATTTCCCAAAATCCCTTCTTCGCCGCCAACCAAAGCCAAATCGCCGAGCTGGAAAACTATATGGACAGCGTGCGCAAATCCTTGGATTCCGTCGGCGCGAAACTGCATATCGAAGCGGCTAACATCCCCGTCGGCTTGGGCGAACCCGTTTTCGACCGCCTCGATGCCGAAATCGCCTACGCCATGATGGGCATCAACGCTGTCAAAGGCGTGGAAATCGGCGCAGGCTTCGGCAGCGTCGTCCAGCGCGGCAGCGAACACGGCGACGAACTCAACCCGCAAGGCTTCCTGTCTAACCACGCCGGCGGCATCCTCGGCGGCATCAGCACCGGACAAGACATCCACGTCAACATCGCCATCAAACCCACCAGTTCCATCGCCACCCCGCGCCGCAGCATCGACATCAACGGCAACTCAGTTGAACTCGCCACCCACGGCAGACACGATCCCTGCGTCGGACTGCGCGCCGCCCCCATCGCCGAAGCCATGCTCGCGCTCGTGCTTATCGACCACGCCCTGCGCCATCGCGCGCAAAACGCCGACGTAGTTGTTGATACGCCCGACATTACCAAGCAGCATAGATAAAATTGAAAGAGGTCGTCTGAAAACAAACATGGCGGATTGTGCCGAACGTTTTCAGACGACCTTTTCGCAACGCTATGGCGACAGGTGTGTCGGCGCCGTCCGTAAAATAAACATTTACAATCGAACATTCGCAAAAAAACTTAGCCAAAACACAGGCTTTATACTAAAATACCGCCATTACCGTGCCGTAGCGAAACGCACGGCTTTATTTTAGAGGAATACAAACGACATGACACAAGAAACTGCTTTGGGCGCAGCTTTGAAATCCGCCGTTCAAACCATGAGCAAGAAAAAACAGACCGACATGATTGCCGACCACATCTACGGCAAATACGACGTCTTCAAACGATTCAAACCGCTGGCCGTCGGTATCGACCAAGACCTTGTTGCCGCATTGCCCCAATACGATCCCGCACTGATCGCCCGCGTCCTCGCCAACCATTGCCGCCGTCCCCGCTACCTCAAAGCCTTGGCGCGCGGTGGAAAACGTTTTGATTTGAACAACCGCTTCAAAGGCGAAGTCAGCGCGGAAGAACAAGCCATCGCCCAACAGCATCCGTTTGTCCAACAGGCTTTGGCAGAACAAGCCGAGCGTCAAACTGCAAAACAGGCAGCGCAAACTGATGCAGTAGAAGCCGAACAAGTCGGCGCAGCAGTCGAAACTGAAGAAGTGGCACAAAACAACGCCGAATAATATCGAATGATTTTAAAAGGTCGTCTGAAAACGGATTTTCTGTTTCAGACGACCTTTTTTATCAGTATTTCAAATCAACGGAGGAGGGAAAAGAGGAAACACGCTTTGCAACCATTATTTTTGCTTTGACAGGGGAGGGTAAACGGTGGGTGTTTGTTGATTTTTTATTGGGGATGATACGTTTTCTAAAGATGGATTTTTGTGTGCGTGAGAATGGAGATAGTAGAGGAATATCTTGTTTTATTTGAGTTTATTTTAAAACTCGGAAAATCAAGATAAAAAAATGCGCATACCGTTTGGGATATGCGCCAAGTCTACAAAGGAGAAATAGAGGAGAAAAATCAAGCTGCATCAAGCAACTCAACGGGCGTAATTCTGACACAATAAAGAAGTCTTGTCAATGGTTTTTATGAAAATTCCTAAATTTTTGCTTTATATGCAGCATATTGAATCAGTAGCGCAAAACAGCGACGTTTGGCGTTGGGAATTATCATCAAGACAAAACAAAAGAATTAAATATATGTGTCGCTGATGGAGCGCAATATATAAGGTCGTCTGAAAACCTTTCTCACCGATAATGAGAGAAATTTTCAGACGACCTTCCAAACGGTTAAATCAAGCCGTGGTTGACGGTACTATCCATACCTAAGGCATTCAGGAATTGGGTAGCGGTATAGCTTTCGCCACCTTCAAATTTAAAGGTGTCAACCGTATCATGACCGGATGGGGAATGAACCATATCCTTGATAGTCAATTCGTCATTTGAACCTTTCAGCTTCACAACCCAGTCTTTGCCTGTTGTCAATTCGACATCTTTAATCGTTAAATTTCCTGAGAAGAGAACGGTAGTATCTGCTTCTGCACGGATATTGTGCAAGGTATCGTGTCCGCTTTCCTTTCCAAACATAATGGTATTTTTAACCGAGTGTCCGGAGTCGAAAATGGCATCATTACGCGTACCACCGTCAATTACATTGTATCTTCCCAAGGTGATAATATCTTCTCCTTTGCCACCGTAGAAGGTAACTTTACCGATAACATCTGAAAAGTCCGCAGTATCGTTATCAGCCGATCCGTAAACAACGCGGTTGTATCCCCTCTGATCAACACCGTACCAGTCAATCTTATCGGTAAGGTCGTGGACAAGGTTACCGGCTTTGTCAAAGTGAGGCGCATTCAGACCAAAATGCTCAATGACTTCGCCAACGGTATAGGTTTTGGAATCAAACTGGAATTCGCTGATTGCGCCGTAAATACCGGACTGGTTTTTGATAGTTAGGACATCGTTTGTTCCTTTGATTGAAATGTTCCAAGTATCGCCGTTCAGACGGGGAATAATAATGAATTCGGAATCGGAAGGGATATGATCGATATCAGATTTGTCATAGCTTTGGGTCATCGAAATTTCTAAATCATCCAAAGTCAGGCCACCGGTAAATCTAACGGTATTGGCATTTTGCATTCCGTTTGGGTTGAATTCGGGATCAAGATTGAAATTGTAGTCAAAGATGGTGTCGTGTCCGTATCCTTTACCAAAGACGTAAGTATCTCGGTGTTGTCCGCCTTCAAGATGGTCATTGCCGGCACCGCCGTCCAGATAATCGTCACTAACGTCGGCATATAATTTATCATTGCCGTCGCCGCCGTAGAGTTCGTCATCGCGTTCGTTACCAAAATAGCTTGTTCCGCTATCGCGCAAGATGTCATCTCCGCCTAGTCCGTACAGACGGTCGCGTCCGTCGATTCCGCTGTCGATGGTATCGTTTTGCTCGGTACCGGTAAGGACATCGTCTCTTGCTGTTCCGGTAATGATCGAACCTTGTTTGTTTGAATTGGCAACAGCTTTGAGTAGGGATTCGTGGGTATAGGTTTCTCCGAGCAATTCAAAACGTCCGACGGAAACTTTGCCGTCTGCGCTGATTTGGTCTCGAATCAATACAGAACTGTTTGCTGATGTAATCAACCAGTCTTTCCCGCCTTGTGCGTTGTCATTGACGCTGATTTTGAGGTCTTTGATACGCAGGTCGTCTGAAAAACGCAAGGTATTGTTTCCTTGATCGTCGATAATCGTATCATCGTCGCCGAAAATATAGGTATCGTTACCTGCGCCGCCTTTCAGGGTATCTTTTCCTTTGCCGCCGATTAAAGTGTCGTTGCCTGCGTCGCCATTGATGTTGTCGTTACCCTCGCCGCCATCCAGATAATCATCTCCGTCGCCGCCATTCAGGTTGTCATTTCCACCCATGCCGTAAACGGTATCGTTGCCGCGCCCGCTGTTGAGGCGGTTGTGTCCGGCATTGCCGGTCAAGATATTGTCGCTGTTGTTGCCTGCGCCGAAGATATTGGCATTGCCGGTCAAGGTAACGTTTTCAACATTGGTTGCCGCTGTGTAGGAAACGCTGCTGATGACGGTATCGGTACCTGCACCTTTCCCTTCGATAATGACATCTTTGACATTATCGACATAATAAGTATCGTCTCCCCATCCTCCGCTCATCGTATCGGCACCGGCTTTGCCGTCAATAATGTCATTGCCATCACTACCATTTAAAACGTCGTCTGAATCGGTTCCATTAATAGTCAGGTTTTGTGATTTCGCTGTTTCAATGTTGGCTTTTGTCGCACGAATAAATTCGGCTATATTCAAAGCACCGCTGTCAAAAACAAATTGATGGATGGTAGGGACGCTGCTTCCGACGTTATATTGGTTGCTGACGGTCAGTACGGAATCTGTGCTCTTAATGGAGATTTTCCAATCTTGCCCACCGTCATTGTTGGCAACAGCCGTTATTGTCAAATCTTCGGCACGCAAGCCTCCGGTAAAGCGGATGCGGTTGTTCCCCTCTGTATCGATAATGGTATCCCTGCCGCCTGCCGCATTGAAGATGTAGGTATCGTTACCCGCACCACCGTTAAGCACATCGTCACCGGCTTCGCCGTTTAATATATCGTCGCCATCTTCACCGAACAGTAAGTCGTTGCCTTCGCCACCGTTGATGGTGTCATCTCCATCTCCGCCGTAAACGGTATCATTGCCGCGTCCACTGTTGAGACGGTTACGTCCGCTATTGCCGATAAGGATGTTATCGGCGTTGTTCCCTGCCCCGAAGATATTGGCATCACCTTCTAGAATCAGATTTTTTTCTCCGGCAGCAAGCGTACGGCTGGTGTTGCTGCGAATGTAGGTTAAATGGTTTGCGTTTGCAGTATCTGTCGAAGTTGATTCGCTGCGGCTTTGGTTTTCTGATGAAAGGTGAGTGACTCGGGTATTCATAATGGTGTTTTCCGTATAAGTAAAGATTAATCAGAAGGTTATGCTGTTAGGTGGCAGTTTCTTCGTAGGTGCTCGTTTCTGAATGTAATGAAATAATAATTTAGCATGGCATTTCAAGGTAATGTTTAATTAAGATACGAACGGATATAGATATGGCATGGGCGGTTTGACTCAAATTTTTATTTAAAGTTCTGATTTTTCGAAAATTAAATATCGCATTTTCATTTTTTTCAAATAATATAATGAGTTAATTGCTTTTTTGTGATGGTATTGGAATTTTGGGCATGGAAAATGCTTTTTTCGGATGCACACGGTCTAATTTGATCTGAAATTGCTGCGATACGCTAATTGCTTTTTGCTTAATTCAAACGACTGCAATGGATTGATGCAAATTTTTCAATTGTACACTTGTCATAGGGAAAAATTATATCAAATAGAATGTATTAAATATCATTTTTCAAATGCTTTACGGATCAGTCTGTCGAACAATTTTAGTTTCAGATGAAATCCTCTCTAAACAGAATTGCAACCATTTTTTCGCTACATACATTTCCCATATACTTAAAGGTCGTCTGAAAACCTGATGGATAAGGTTTTCAGACGACCTTTTTGATGAGAAGGGATTATTTGAAGATGTAGGAATCGGGCATTTCGTCGAAGCTGACGACGCGGCCGCCTTTTTCTTTGGCAAATTTCTCTGCTTGGGCTTTGTCGGCGAAGGGGAGGGCGTCTTCCGCACCCATGCCGCCGATGAAGCCGCTTTCGATGACGTAGTAGGCTTTTTTGCCGTCTATCCATGCGGTGTCGGCATTGGGTTTGCTCCAGTCTTTGACTTTGCCCATGTCGGTAACGTAGATGACGTGGATGCCTTTAGGCTCTTCGGGCAGCTTGGTGTAGCCGAACATCTGCTTGATGGTCGAGAACCAGACGGGGCGGTCGGGTTTGCCGTTGAGGTAGATTTGGGCTTTGGGGCCGTTGTGTTCGGTCAGGTTCATGCTGCAATAGTGCCCCACGGCGCGGTCGCTGATTTGCTGAGGCTCAGGCGGCGGGGTGTCATCCTCTTTAGTGCAGGCACTCAGGAGCAGGGCGGCGAGGAGCGCAGGTAAAATCTTTTTCATATTTGTCGCTTTCCAAAAATTCTTGCTGCCAAGATAAGGGGAATAATAACCCATAATATCTGCGCGGTCAGCAATACGGGCATGGTCAGGCTGATTTGTTCGCTCAAACCTGCCATACCTGCGTACATGGCGGTGTTCTCGTAACCGGTCAGGTTGAGCAGGCGGTAGATGTCGGTGGGGTTGAAAAGGAGGACGGTTTCGACGACGGGTGCGGTAATTGTTTGCTGGGTATCGGCGACGAGGATGCCTAAAAGCGCCATGTCGAAGATGACGACGAAAAACAGCCAAACGCCGATGGCGATACCGGCGGCGGTGCCGCGTTCTTTCACTTTCGCGCTGATGAGGTAGCCCATGGACAGGAATGCGGCGCCTAAAATCACACTGGCGGCAATCAGCAGGGCAAAGGGTTTCCACGCGGCGATGTCGAAGCTGCCGTTGGCGAGTTGGAGCGTGATGCCCGCGATTCCGTAGCCTGCGGTGGTGGCAAGGGCGAGGATGATGAGGTGTCCGATGAATTTTCCGGCAAGGATTTGGTTGCGGGAAACGGGGTAGCTCAACAGCAGCGCCATGGTGCCGCGTTCGATTTCGCCGATGAGGGAATCGTAGGAGAGGAGCATGGCGATGAGCGGGATCAGGAAGATGGACAGGCTGGAGAGGCTGACGACGGTTACAGTCAGCGGATCGACTTTAACCGAGCCTGTGGGCGAGCTGCCGAGGAAGCCCAATGAGAGGGCGAGGGCGGCGAGCAGGACGGAGGCGGCGAGTACCCAGCGGTTGCGCAGGCTGTCGCGGACTTCTTTTCCGGTGATAATCCAAACGGGGTTCATACGTCCTCCCTTTTTAAGAATTGTGCGTACATGTCGTCGAGTGTGGGTGTGTGGATGTCGAGGTAGGCGAGGTCGGACAGGTTGCCCAGTTCGCTGAGTAATGCCATGCGTTCTTCAGCCTGACATTGCGCCTGATAGCTGAGGTCGTCTGAAAGCGGCTGCCAGCGTCCGCTTAACGGACGCGGGGTTTTGAGGCGGATGTTGACGGTGAGGGGGAGTCCGCTTTGGACGTGCAGCTCGTCCATGCTGCCGTCGGCGACTTTGACACCGTTTTTCATGACGACGATGCGGTCGGCGTGGCCGTCGAGTTCGGCGAGGGCGTGGGTGCTAAGGAGGACGGTGGCGCCGCGTCCGTTGAGTTCGCGCACGACTTCGTAAAACATTTGGCGCGAGGCGGGGTCGAGGCCTGTGGTGGGTTCGTCAAACAGCAATACTTTGGGTTCGCCCAGCAGGGCTTGGGCGAGGGCGAGGCGTTGGCGCATGCCTTTGGAGTAGGTGCCGACGCGGCGGCGGGCGGCTTGGGAAATGCCGACGCGCTCGAGGAGTTCGTGGTTTTTGGTGAGCGGCTGTTTTTTGAGTTTGGCGTAGAAATTGAGGGTTTCGATGCCGCTGAGGGAAGGGTGCAGGGCGACGGTTTCGGGCAGGTAGCCGATTTGGCTGCGCAACTGTGCGCCGGCTTTGCTGCCTGTGCGCTCACCCAGCAGCATGACCTCGCCTTCGGTCGGGGTAATCAGCCCGAGTATCAATTTGATGAGCGTGGACTTGCCTGCGCCGTTGTGTCCGGCAAGGCCGACACTTTCGCCCGCCTTCAAGACTAAATCGACTTGGTTGACGGCTTTTTGTGCGCCGAAGCGTTTGGTTACGTTTCTCAATTCGACATGGTGTGCGCTCATGAGTGCTTCCTTGTGTGGATGGGTTTCAGACGACGTTGAGGGTCGTCTGAAAAGGGCGTTCTTTGTATGGGGTCGTCTGAAAAAGGGAGAAGGGTTTCAGACGACGTTTGTTATGGGGCGGTGTTTTCGACTGTTGCCTGCGTTGCGGGTTTCACGGTCTTTACGGCGGATGCCCGTTGGTACGGCAATGAGGGGCAAAACCTTGCTGCGGCGGGGTTTCAAGGTCGTCTGAAAACTTTTCAGACGACCTTGCGGGGCGTGTTTGCCGGTTCCGCTTAGTTCAATGAGCCGTTTTCGGCATCGCTCCATTCGGACTGATGGGTTTTGGCTTCTTGCAACAGTTGTTCTTTCATGGCTTCGTATTTGGTGGTGGTTTTGTTGCTGCCTGCCTTCATCAGCGGTTTGCTGTCGATCACGCCGCCGGGGAGGATGGCGGGGAATTGCGATTGCGCCCATTTGACGATGCTGATGGCGGGGCTGTTCATCAGGAGGCGGGAAACGGGCGCGCGCCAGATGATTTGGTCGATGATGCCGTTGGGGCGGTACGCGCTGTCGCCGAAGCCGTCGCCGTCGAGGTCGAACGCGCTGTTGTCGCTCCAGTAGTTGCCGCGTCCTCCTTCGCCCCAGTCAAGAAAACGTGTGCTGACGTATTTGACTTGGCTTTCGTTGTTGATGAAGGCGTTGTCGGAAAGGGTGGTGCCTTCGATGGCGGCGGTGAAGTGGATGCCGATTTGGCAGTTTTCAAAATGGTTGGCGACGATTTTGTTGTAGTTGGCGTTGTAGGCGAAAACGCATTTGCCGGCTTTGTTGATGATGTTGTCGTGGATGTCGGAATAGTTGACGTAGTTGAGCATGATGCCTTGGTCGCGGCTGCCGACGGCGATGTTGCCGTATACGTTGAGGCGGTCGGAAAACATCAAAACGTAGCCCATGTTATTGCCGACGGAAATGTTGCCGCTGACTTCGCTGTCGTTGGTGTACATGTAGTGGACGGCGAAACGCAGGTTGCTGAAGCGGTTGTTTTTATAGGTGTTGTTTTTGCTGGTGTTGGAGAAAATGCCGTCGCGGCCTTTGGAAATGTCGTTGCTGACGACTTGCGCGCCGGGGGCGTTCCAGACGGTTACGCCGTTGCCGCGTTCGTTGACGCGCAGGGTGGAGTCGCCGACGATTTTGTTCTCGCGCACCATGGATTCGGCAGAGCCGTGGATATACACGCCGACGGAGTTGTCGAGGATGTTGTTGTATTCGATTAAGGCGCGGGGGGCGGTTTCTTCGAGGTAGATGCCGGCATCCATGGCGGGCAGGCTCATACCGGAACGGGTGACGGTGAGGTTGCGCAGGGTAACGTCGGGGGCGATGACGGCAATGGTGCGGCCGGTGCGGTCGCCTTCGATTTTGGCGGAGCGGTCGGCAGGGCCTTCGATGGTGATGGGTTTGTCGATAAGCAGTTTAGTTTTGTAAGTACCGGAGGCGAGCTTGAGCGTATCGCCTGCCCGCGCGCGCGCGATGACTTCGGGGAGGTTGTCGGTAGGGGAAACGTCGATGGTGGCTGCAAAGGTCGTCTGAATCATGCCGCCGAACATAAATGCCAGGACAGCGCGTCGCCATGTTTTGAATTGGGGTGTGTGCATGGAGTTCCTCTGATTCGTGCGGTGTGCGTCGGCACGGTGATGCCTGCCTGTTAGGGCCGTGTTTTTGTTTTATAGCGGAACAGTCTGTTGCGTCCAAACGGTTCTGCTATAAAAGGTCGTCTGAAAACGAGGGCAGCGGGTTTCGCTAAGACCTGAAAGTTTTTTCAGACGACCTTTCCGTTAAGTCGGTGATAAACCGTCAAACCCGATTATCGGGGTTTAACGATCATTTGACCGGACATTTCCATGTGCAGGGCGTGGCAGAACCATTGGCAGTAGTACCAGTGTACGCCCGGACGGACGGCTTTGAAGGTTACCGATTGGGTAGCTTGCGGGCCGATTTCCATGGCGATGCCGTAGCCTTCCAAAGTGAAGCCGTGGGTCAAGTCTTCGATGGTTTCGACGTTGGTCACATATACGGTTACTTCGTCGCCTTGGTTGACTTCGAATTGCGGGATGCTGTACGCAGGCGCAACGGCAGTCATGTATACGCGGACTTTGTTGCCCTCGCGGATGACTTTGGCGGCTTTTTCCAGCTCGACACCGTCTTTTTTCGCTTGTTCCACAGCGTCTTGCCAGAACCATGGGTCTTTGCGGTCCCAGGTTTTTTTCGGGTTGACTTTGGAAGCGGCAACCAGACACAGGTCATGCGGTTCGGCAAAGGTCGGGTTGTCGTGTACCAGGCGCATTTCGTCGCCGGAGATGTCGATCAACTGGTCGCATTCCGGTTTCAGCGGGCCGGCGTTGAGGAAGCGGTCTTTGGAGAATTTGTTCAAAGACACCAGCCATTTGCCGTCGGCTTCCTTGGTTTCGCCCATGGTCGTATGGTTGTGGCCGGGTTGGTAGTGGACGTCGAGTTTCTGTTTGATCGGATCCACTTTTTCGCCTTTGTAGGCTTTGATGGCGTCGTCGATGTTCCATTTGACCATTTGGCTGTCGATAAACAGCGTGGTGTAGGCGTTGCCGCGGCCGTCAAACGCGGTGTGTAAAGGACCGAGACCCAGTTGGGGTTCGGCGACAACCACGTCGCGCTCTTTGATTTTGCCGGCGAACAAATCGTCCAGTTTGCTGACGTCCAATACGGTAACAGTCGGAGACAGTTTGCCGTTGAGCATGATGTATTTGCCGTCAGGGGAAGCGTTACAGCCGTGCGGAGAGTTCGGCACGGGGATGTAGCGGGTGTAAGGGGAATTGGCTTCTGCGCGGCCGTCCAGCATTTTCACGCCGTTGACTTCTTTGAAGTCGCCTTTTTTGATGCCTTCTTCGATGGCGGCAAGATTGAAGACTACGCACCAGTCTTGCTCGTTGGAAGAGGCACCTTGTACGGTCAGGGCGCGTTCGGAGTTGTAGCAGGTGGAGAAGGAGTATTTGCCTTGGTAGTCGGCATCGCCGTTGTCCAAGTTGCCGTCCACCAATACTTGCCATGAGATGTCCATGGTTTCGCCGTCAATGGCGGTATAAACGGCATTCCAAGTTTTGGCGTCGTTCCAAGTACCCACACCGCTTACCGGTACGATGTGTTCGCCGTTGGCAAAGACATAGCCGGTTTTCGGATAACGTTGCGGACGCAGACCGTGTACACCGGAAACGTTAGGGATTTCGGTGATTTTGTCGGTTTTCATGAAGTCCAGGCGGACGCGGCAAACGCGGTTGTTTGCTTTGTCGTTGGCATACGCGTATCGGCCGTCGTAAGTCTGGTCGGTAAACGACAAGTGAGGGTGGTGCAAGTCGCCGTTAGGGTAGCAGCGCAGGCCGCTGTCTTTCAGGAACTGGTTGGTTTCCGGCGTATTTTTTTCATTCAAAATACGCAGGCTCTCGTTGGTACGGCCCCAACCGGTCGCGCTGTCCATGTTGAACACGGGGATACGCATCAGTTCGCGCATGGAAGGTACGCCGATCAAGCGCATTTCGCCCGATTGGCCGCCGGAGAGGAAGCCGTAGTATTGGTCAAGTTCGCCCGGGCCGACTTCGGAAGTCTGTTTACCCGGTTCGGCAGAGGCATGAGACTCGGTTTTGGCGGCAGGTGCAGCACCTGAAGCGGCGGCTTTATCGCCCCCCTCTTTGGAACAGCCCGCCAATCCCAACAGACCGGCGCCGGCAATACCTGCGCCGGAAGCGGCGGCAGTACCTAAGAATGAACGACGGCTTAAACCGTTTTGTTCTAATTTTTCGTCTGACATACAACACTCCTTGGATAAAATTCGGCAGCCGGCGTTTTCAGACGACCTGCCGATCAAAAAAACGAATTTATGTTTATAAGTATGGTTACGGGTGGCGCGGCATTTTTTCAGGGTTCTTTAGGGGTTTAGATTATTTGCCGGCCGTGGGGCGGTTTATTTTTTCACAAACTGCACAATCTGCTCGGTAGGCTGTTGTTTTGCAGATGCGGTTTCGGGTTCGGCTTTCGCCGCCGCCTGTTTTTGTTTTTTCTTGTTGGTTGCCACAACTTGCGGGCAACGTGTGTCATGGTGATACATGACTTGGCAGTGCAGGCACTGGATACATTCGTTCGGATGGATGTCGCCTTCCGGTGCAATCGCCTGAACGGGGCATTCGTGCGTACAGATTTGGCAAGGGTTGCCACACATTTTGTAGCGGCGCAGCCAGTCGAATACGCGGAAGCGGCCGGGTAGGGCGATGCCCGCGCCCAATGGGCACAGATAGCGGCAGAAGAAGCGTTCGATGAACAGGCCGGCAACCAAAAGGGTAACGGCAAACGCGACAAACCACCATTCGCGGACGAATTTCAAAATAATCGCCGTTTTAAAAGGTTCTACTTCGGCAAATTTTTCAGCAGTGCCCAAATCATACAGCGAAATCGCCAATAGGCCGAAGAAAATCACATATTTAATCGCGGTCAGGCGTGTGTGCAGCAGGTGCGGCACGGTAATCTGTTTCACGCCCAATTTTTTGGCGATACGGTTGGTCAGCTCTTGCAGCGAACCGAAGGGGCAGAGCCAGCCGCAGAATGTACCGCGGTTCCACAACAGCATGGTTGCGGCGGTAAACAGCCACAGGATGAACACAATCGGATCCATCAGGAAGAAGTCCCAACGGAATTCGGTCAGGATGGCGGAGAACAGTGTCAGTGTATTGACGACCGACAGTTGCGCCTGAGCGTACCAACCGATATAGAACAGGGTAAATGTCAGGAATACCAGGCGGAAGCGGTCGTACCATTTCTCATAGCGGACAATCCAGTCTTGGAACAGGAAGACCAAAAGCAGGATGGTCAAGGCGATGCCGACTACGGCGATTTGTCCTTGTTTCGCTTTCCACACCTGTTTCCAGAGTTGGTTGGATGCGCCGTCGTTTGAAGAGGCTTCAGAGGCTTCTTCGGCTATGCCTTTTGTGTCTGAGGCTTGTTCGGCGGCAGGAGCGGCTGCCGGTTCGACTGGCGCACTGATTTCGACAGGCGGTGCTTTCGGGTCATCGACATAGTAACCTTGAGGCAGCTCGTAATCCAAATCGGCGGTTACGAATGCTTTGTCGTTTACGCTCAATACGCGTTGAACCATCAACTGCAAACGCCAAGGTTCGGCAGCATCGAATTCCACACCTTCGGGAATCGTAAACCAAGATACTTCTTTAAAGTGGGGCGCGCCTTCGGCTGCCAAATCAACCAAGCGTTCGTGTTGCGCGTCAGTAAAGCGGAAGCTGTTTTCGCCTTGAATCATCTCGATACGGTCGAAAATACCGCCGCGGACATAGCCCGAACCTTTCCAAGAATAACGGCCTTCACCGGCAACCAAGACAGCTTGTTGACCCGGTTGCAGACGGTTTTGCAGGTTTTTCCAACCTTCCTCGCCCAACAGGCTTTTGCCGATGGAAGGCTGGCTGACTACGGCTGTGTACAAATCGATAAAGGTATCGTCGCCTGCGCCTTGTTCGGCGTGTTCGGCAACACCTGCTTTGCCGCCTTTTTCAAACAGCTTGTTGATTTCGTCAACAGTAATGTGCAGATGGCCGATGGCTTTTTGTTCCAGCAGCGCATTCCAAGATTGGATGTCCTGTTTGTCAGGATTGACAGCGCGGCGAGGTCGGGTTTGTACCGCAGGGGCAGCAGCCTGTTGCGTATCCGCAGCATTGGCGGAGGTCGTCTGAACGGCTTTGTCAGTGCCCAAACCATATTTGCCGGCAACAACTTTGAACGAACGCTGGATACTGTCGTTAATCACCATCAGCGTAACGGTCGCGCCGCTGATGATGTCCCCGGGGGCAACACCCGGAGTAGGTGGATTTTTAATAAAATTCAAACCGATATACTTATTGATGAATTTATCCACACGCGATTGCGGGATACCAATAAGCATAATCGGCTCATGGTGATCGACCAGCTTCGCACCGGCGATCGTTCCGTCGTTGGCCAAAGCCATCATCGTATCAATCGGTTTGCTCGAATAGCCGCGTGTATTGACCACGTCCGTCGTGATATACACCAAACCCAACTGCTCGTCGCCCTTATAAACACGGGCAACCATAGGCTTGCCTTCAGGCTTGCCATAACGGTCTGCACCCGGAAAAATTTCCGAAGGCTGGACTTTTGACAAAAAGTCAGGCAAACGCTCGGCGTAAGCGGGCAGTGTCGAAAACAATAGGACAAATACGGCAAACATCGCCAGCATCGTATTGAAGATGCCTGATGTGTGTTTCGTTTTTAGGCAGGACATGGCTGTTCCCGATTATTCGATACTCTAAACATTAACATTATATGAATCTAAACAAGCGATAGATTGACTTATATCAAGTTTACAAATCTTAAAACCTGGTTTTGGTGGAAGTAATACTTTATGAGTATATCGATATGGGTCTGATTTAATTGCAAATGGAAATAGAAAACAAAGTGATTATATGCTTTTGCCTGCTTCTAGATGTCTTGGTTTGGATTGATTATTAGTTGAAATAAACATATGTATTGAATGAGGGCTATCTAAATAAAAAGGTCGTCTGAAAACCGAAAAATCAGTTTTCAGACGACCTTTATTTAGCTCAAACCTTCCCGGTTTAAGCGGCATTGACTTTGTCTTCGCGGCGCAGCAGGGTAATCAGGTCGCTGATGCGCTGTTTCATGCTGCGGCGGTCGACGATTTGGTCGATAGCGCCTTTCTCCAGCAGGAATTCTGCGCGTTGGAAGCCTTCGGGCAATGTTTCGCGGACGGTTTGTTCGATGACGCGCGGGCCGGCAAAGCCGATAAGGGCGTTGGGTTCGGCAAGTACGACATCGCCGAGGAAGGCGAAACTGGCGGATACGCCGCCCATGGTCGGGTCGGTCAGGACGGAGATAAACGGCAGGTGTTTTTCAGTCAGAAGATGCAATGCCGCGCTGGTTTTGGTCATCTGCATCAATGAGTTGACACCTTCCTGCATACGCGCACCACCTGATGCGGCAACACAGATGAAAGAGCAGTTGTCGGCTACGGCGCGGCGCACGCCTTGAACGAAGCGTTCGCCGACGACGGAGCCCATAGAGCCGCCGATAAAGCGGAATTCGAAGGCAGCAATCACGACGGGCAGGCCGTTCATAAAGCCTTTCATCACGACCAACGCATCATCTTCGCCGGTGGCTTTGCGCGCTGCGGCCAAGCGTTCGGGATATTTTTTGCTGTCTTTGAATTTCAGCGGGTCGGTCGGTTTGATATTGGCGGCGATTTCTTCGCGGCCTTCCTCGTCCAAAAGCAAATTGAGGCGTTCGCGCGCGGAAAGCGGGTTGTGGTGGTTACATTTCGGGCAAACTTGGTCGTTTTGCTGAAGTTCGGTCGAGTAGATGGTTGCCGAGCAGGAAGGGCATTTGTGCCACAGGCCTTCGGGAACGTTGGACGAGCCTTCGCTTTTACTGCGGTTTTTGATTTTGGGCGGTAGGATTTTGTCTAACCAACTCATGGATGACTCCTTGGAATTCGGGATTCAGACGACCTTTGCGTGTGTTTTCGGAAAAGGCCTTAACGGATTGCGTCTTTTAATTCTTTTACCAACGCGCCGACGGCTTCTGCTTCGCGGCCTGCGTTATTTTCAATTTCTTTGACGATGCGGCTGCCGACGATGACGGCATCGGCAACGGCACCGATTTTGCGCGCGCTTTCGGCGTTGCTGATACCGAAGCCGACACCGATCGGGATGTCGATATACTTGCGCAAAAGCTCTATTTTACGCGAAACTTCTTCGGTATCCAAACTTGCCGCGCCAGTAACGCCTTTGAGCGAAACATAATAGACAAAGCCGCCTGCAACGCGGGCGATGGTTTGGATACGCTCTTCGGTCGTGGTCGGGGCAATCAGGAAGATGCAGTCGAGACCGCGCGCTTTGAGTTCGTCGTGCAGCGGGGTGATGGTTTCGACAGGGGAATCAACGGTCAGCACGCCGTCCACGCCCGCTTCGGCAGCCGCTTGGGCAAATGCCTGATAACCCATTTTATGAATCGGGTTCAGATAACCCATCAGGACGACGGGCGTGTTGCCGTTTGTTTCACGGAAGCGGCGTACGATGTTCAATACGTCGTTGAGGGAAACTTTGTTTGCCAACGCACGCTCGGCGGCGCGCTGGATGGTCGGACCGTCCGCCATCGGGTCGGAAAAGGGAACGCCCAATTCCAGGATGTCGGCGCCGTTTTCAACCAAACTGTGCATCAGCGCAAGCGTGGTATCGAGATCGGGATTGCCTACGGTAATATAGGGAATCAGGGCTTTTGCGCCGTCAAGCGCGGCAAAGGTTTGCTGGATTCTGCTCATCTTGATTTCTCGTTTCCGTAACGGCTGTTTCCAGCCGGTTTTCATCGACAATAAGTTGGCAAGTATAGCATTGACTGTCTGTTTCGGGCGAAACTGCATGACATTTCCTGATGATTTTCTGCATGGAAAGGTCGTCTGAAAAAGGGCAGGGCGGTTGTTTTACTGTTATGGAAGCCGTGATGATTTGAATTGTTGTCCATATCGCGCAGTCGCCTTCGAAAATGCTTCAACTTTCCCGCCAAATTCCGTTAATTTCCATTAAAGGTCGTCTGAAAGCCTTCGGTGTCATACTTTCTCGGTTATAATAGCCGGTTTCTTCAATCTGACCCTTTTCGGAAATATATCATGGCATTTGCCTCGCTTTTCACCCTTTTGGACGATATTACCGCTGTCTTGGACGACGTTGCCCTGATGACCAAAATGGCCGCGAAGAAAACGGCGGGCGTGGTCGGCGATGATTTGGCGCTCAATGCGAATCAGGTTACCGGCGTGTCGGCAGAACGCGAGCTGCCAATTATTTGGGCGGTGGCGAAAGGTTCTTTGGTGAACAAGCTGATTTTGGTGCCACTGGCTTTGCTGCTGTCTGCCTTTTTGCCGAAGCTGATTACGCCTTTATTGATGATAGGCGGGATTTATTTGTGTTTCGAGGGCGTGGAAAAGCTGCTGCATAAGTTTTTACACCGCCACGAAGCGCATGAAGACGAGGAGGCAGACGCCGAAACGCTGGACGAAAAAACCAAGATTAAAGGCGCGATTCGTACGGATTTCATCCTGTCTGCCGAGATCATTATTATTGCTTTGGGCGTGGTTGAAAAATACGATCTGATGACCCGTTCGCTGGTGATGACGGCAATCGGCATCGGTATGACCGCTTTTGTGTACGGTTTGGTCGGCGTTATCGTCAAACTCGACGACTTCGGTATGCTGCTGATGCGTCAAAAAAGCACGGGCATCCAAACGGTCGGACGGGGCTTGATTGCCTTTATGCCTTGGTTCATGCGCGGTTTGAGCGTGGTGGGTACGCTTGCCATGTTCCTTGTCGGCGGCGGTTTGATTATCCACAACTTGGGCTTTTTGCATGATTTCTTACACGCGCAACATTGGGACAGCGGCTTGATGGAGCATGTCGCCAACCTTGCCGTCGGGCTGATTGCCGGTGCCGTCGCCTGCGCCGTTGCGCTGCCATTGATGAAGCTGTTTCAAAAACACTAAACAATCGATACGTCGTCTGAAAATGGTTTAACTTTGTTGAAGCTGTATTTTCAGACGACCTCTTATTTTCTTTTCTCTGCAATGAACATTTTCCGCAAACTCGAACAATATTGGCAGCATCCTGTGCTGTACTGGCCGCTGGTGATCCTGATTGCCGCCGCCACGCCGTTGACTTTCGCTCCTTATTACCATTTTTGGCTGATGCCTTTGCTGTTTGGCGCATTGATCCGACTGATTGAACTGCGTCCGCGCTTTGCTGTTTCCACTGCCTATCTGTTTGGGCTGATTGCTTATACGGCGCAGTTTTATTGGATACATACCGCGCTGCACGATGTTTCCGGCCTGCCTAATTTATACGCGGTTCCGCTGACTTTCCTGCTGCCTGCGTTTCTCGCGCTATATCCCGCCGCCTGTTTTTGGTTGTGGAAGAAATTTCATCTGCCACGCTGGGTTAAGGTCGGTATCGTTTTGCCGATTTTGTGGACGCTGGCGGAATTTGCCCGCGAACGCCTGTTGACCGGCTTCGGCTGGGGGGCGATCGGCTATTCCCAAATCGTCAAAGAAAGCCCGCTTGCCGGCTTTGCGCCTTTGGGCGGTATTCATCTGGTAACGCTGGCGACGGCATTTGTCAGCGCATGGCTGGTGTTGCTGATTGACAATACGGGTCGTCTGAAACAGCGCCTGCTGCCGATGTGCATGATTGTTATGTTGTGTACCGTCGGCTATGTCGCCCAGCAAACCGACTTTACCAAACCCGACGGCAGCACCAGTACCGTCGCGCTCGTGCAGGGCAATATCGAGCAGAGTCTGAAATGGAATGAAGAACAAGTCGTCCCCACTATTCAGAAATACTACGGTCAAATCAGCAAAACATCTGCCGACATCGTTATCCTGCCGGAAACCGCTCTGCCTGTGATGCGTCAGGATTTGCCGGAAAATATCCTGACCCAGTTTGCCGAGCAGGCGCGCACTAACGGCAGCGCGTTGGCCGTCGGTATCGGTCAATATACAGCCGACGGCAGCGGATACGAAAACGCTGTAATCAATTTGAGCGACTACGATGATATTTCAGACGACCTCCCGTATTACGCCAAGAATCATCTGGTTCCCTTTGGCGAATATAAACCGCTGCCTTTTTTGACCGAACCGTTGTACAAAATGATGAATATGCCGCTTGCCGATTTCCGTCGCGGCGGAGCGGGGCAGGCACCCTTGACGATGAAAGATCAAAAAGTCGCCTTCAACATCTGCTATGAAGACGGCTTTGGTGACGAACTTATTGCTACCGCCAAAAACGCTACGCTGCTTGCCAACGTCAGCAATATGGCGTGGTACGGCGATTCCAACGCCATGTACCAACAGCTCCAGCAATCCCAAGCCCGCGCGATGGAGCTTGGACGCTATATGGTTCGTGCCACCAATACCGGTGCAACCGCCATTATTTCTCCCAAAGGAAGCATCATCGCCGAGAGCGAACCCAATACCGATGCCGTCTTGGAAGGTCATATCAAAGGCTATGTCGGCGAAACTCCTTATATGAAGGCAGGCGGTTCGCTGTGGCTGATCGGAGTGTTGTCAATCATTGCCATCGCACTGTTTTTAATCAGGAAAAAATTAGATTGAGTTTGAAAAAGCGGTCTTTTTATAAGGCCGTTTTTCTTGAAATTTATTATTTACATACAAGAATGTTTGTAATATACTGAACTTATTCCCAGTAAACCAGTCAAATTTTCAAAATCAATCGAGTTTTGTAAAAGATAAAAATTCACCTATCAAACAGTCTTTTACAGAAAAAGGCATTTGACAGCATACGATAGGGCAACAGGCAGTGATATACTGCACGGCAAACAACAAGTAAACAACAGTTTCTGCATCATATAAAGGAAAGCACCTCTTATGAACAACGCCTTTGCATTACCCGTCATCCACAGTGGCAACGGCAGCCTTGAGCAATACATTCACACTGTTAACAGCATTCCCATGTTGACGCCCGAAGAAGAAAGCCAACTCGCGGAGCGTCAGCAAAAAGGCGACCTTAACGCCGCCAAACAACTCATTCTTTCCCATTTGCGCGTCGTCGTATCCATCGCACGAGGCTACGACGGCTATGGCCTGAACCAAGCCGACCTTATCCAAGAAGGCAACATCGGACTGATGAAAGCGGTCAAACGCTACGAGCCCAGCCGTGGCGCGCGCCTGTTTTCATTCGCCGTACACTGGATTAAGGCCGAAATCCACGAATTTATCCTGCGCAACTGGCGACTGGTACGCGTAGCGACCACCAAACCGCAACGCAAACTGTTCTTCAATCTGCGCAGTATGCGTAAAAACCTGAATGCCTTGTCTCCGAAAGAAGCGCAAGATATCGCCGACGATTTGGGCGTTAAATTGTCCGAAGTCATGGAAATGGAACAACGCATGACCGGACACGACATCGCCATCATGGCGGACAACAACGATGACGAAGACAGCTTCGCCCCCATCGACTGGCTTGCCGACCACGATGCCGAACCCAGCCGCCAACTGTCCAAACAAGCCCATTACGCCCTGCAAACCGAAGGTCTGCAAAACGCATTGGCGCAACTGGACGACCGCAGCCGCCGTATCGTAGAAAGCCGCTGGCTGCAAGACGATGGCGGATTGACCCTGCACGAGCTGGCAGCCGAATACGGCGTGTCTGCCGAGCGCATTCGTCAAATCGAAGCCAAAGCCATGCAAAAACTGCGCGGTTTCCTCGCGGAAGAAGCGGAAGCGGTTTAAAAAAACAGTTCAGTAGAAGGAAAAAGGTCGTCTGAAACCCGAAATCTCGGTTTCAGACGACCTTTTGTTTTGTTAATACAATTGGGTATGTGCTATTTAGTCTAATAGGTGGTATTTAATTTTAATTACGAACTTAATTCCTCTTTGAGAATTTTGGTGACCTTACCCATATCGGCTTTGCCTTCAATCTGGGTTTCCAGAACGCTCATGGCTGTGTTTAAATCAGTCAAATCGGAAGCCCCTGTCATGGCGACTACGGTTTCCACGGCAGTACGGATTTCTTCTTCTGACATCATTTGCGGCAGATAACGGTGCAGGATTTCGATTTCGGCATTTTCTTTATCTGCCAAGTCCTTACGGCCTGATTCGGCATTGATGTTGGCACTGTCTTTGCGCTGTTTGACCATTTGGGTGATGATGGCAATTACTTTTTCGTCATCAGCTTCTGTACGCTCGTCCACTTCGAATCGATTGATGGCGTCATCGACCAGGCGGATAGTGCTTAAAGCCGTTTCATCTTTGGCAAGCATCGCGGTTTTCATATCTTCTGCTAACTGTACTTTTAGGCTCATAGGATTACTTTCAGAAAAATTGGATATTTTGTTGCAAGCATTGCTAATATGTAGTGCTGATTAATAGTAAAAAGTTTTTCATGACACCTTTAAACCCTTTTATTTTGTTAAACTTATTTTATAGGTCTTCAAGAGACATTTAAAACAAAACACACCGCAGGAAAATCCTCACAGTGTGTTGCGACGGCATAATAGTTTCAGAACTGCAATAGACGTTAATACATTTTGGGAGGCAGTTTTTGGCTGCGCAGGCGTTTTTGCAGGCGTTTTACGGCTGCGGCTTTTTTGCGTTTGCGCTCGGTAGTCGGTTTTTCGTAAGCTTCACGGGCGCGCAGCTCGGTCAACAGACCGGTTTTTTCTACGGCACGTTTGAAACGGCGCATGGCTACTTCGAAGGGTTCGTTCTCTTTAACGCGGATTGCAGGCATTTTATTTCCTTTAAATTGAATTCTGGTTTCAAACCGCCAAAAGGGATAAGGATAAAAGGGGCGGTTTGTAAAAAAGTGGTTGTTTGTATCTCGGGTGTCTTGCGACCGGCGGGATACGCGCCGTGATGTAAACATCACCTCCTAACAAGTCGGCTTGGTGCCAAATATGCCGTCGATGCGGCTGCAAATGAATTGCGGGATTATCTTTGATTAGACAGTTTCTGTCAAGCTGGGGGATTGTCTAAAAAACAGTGTCAGAGTTTCGGAAGCCTTCTTTAAACATCCGACACCAATCGCATTAATTTGCGTATAATGGCGCAACTCCCGATTAACCGACTATGTCAGTAAGGAATACCACACCATGACCTCTATTCATGACCAAATTAAAGAAGTTGTTACCACTCACCGTGTTGTTTTGTTTATGAAAGGCACGAAGCAGTTCCCGCAATGCGGTTTCTCATCCCGTGCCGTTCAAATTCTTAATGCCGCAGGTTGCACCGATTATGTAACCGTTAATGTTTTGGAAAACGATGCCGTCCGCCAAGGTATTAAGGAATACAGTGATTGGCCGACCATCCCCCAACTCTACGTCAACGGGGAATTTGTCGGCGGTTCCGATATTTTGATGGAAATGTTTGAAGCCGGCGAATTGCAAGATTTGCTGAAAGCCTGATGAAATATAGCAAAAGGTCGTCTGAAAAATTTTTCAGACGACCTTTTGCCGTGTTCTGCCTGCTTTTCCGAATATTCAAAAAAAAGTATAATCACACCCATTCAAAAACAATCCGAAGCCTGCCAAATGAACGTAACCGTTATCAATCACCCCCTTGTCCGCCACAAACTCACGCTCATGCGCGAGGCCGATTGCAGCACTTACAAATTCCGCACCCTCACTACCGAGCTGGCGCGCCTGATGGCTTACGAAGCCAGCCGTGATTTTGAAATCGAAAAATACATTATCGACGGCTGGTGCGGTCAAATCGAAGGTGACCGCATCAAGGGCAAAACCTTGACCGTCGTGCCGATTTTGCGTGCCGGTTTGGGTATGCTTGACGGCGTGCTCGACCTGATTCCGACCGCCAAAATCAGCGTGGTCGGATTGCAGCGCGACGAAGAAACGCTCAAACCCGTTTCCTATTTTGAAAAATTCGTGGACAGCATGGACGAACGCCCCGCGTTGATTATCGACCCCATGCTCGCTACCGGCGGCTCTATGGTGGCTACCATCGACTTGTTGAAGGCGAAAGGCTGCAAAAATATCAAAGCGTTGGTACTCGTCGCCGCGCCCGAAGGCGTCAAAGCCGTCAATGAAGCGCATCCCGACGTCACCATCTACACCGCCGCCCTCGACAGCCATCTGAACGAAAACGGCTACATCATCCCCGGCTTGGGCGATGCGGGCGATAAGATTTTCGGCACGCGCTGATTCGTGATTTGAGGTCGTCTGAAACTGAATGTATGGGTTTCAGACGACCTTTTTTATAGTGGATTAACTTTAAATCAGGACAAGGCGACGAAGCCGCAGACAGTACAGATAGTACGGAACCGATTCACTTGGTGCTTCAGCACCTTAGAGAATCGTTCTCTTTGAGCTAAGGCGAGGCAACGCCGTACTGGTTTAAAGTTAATCCACTATACAAGGTATTTTTCGTTGAAAATCCCATGTTAGAAAGGACAACCATGAGCTTCCAAGACAACCTCGCCGCCATGCCCGACATCGGTCATTTGAGCGGACTCGACATCCTCGACGCACAAGGCAAAGCCGTCCATTACATCCCCAACGCGCCCGGCAAGCAAGGCTCGCTGAAACTCTACAACGCTTTGGCATTGAATTTCGGCGGCAAACTCGATGCCGCCGCCGCTGCACAGGGTTTGGATTGGTTTGCCGAACACGTTGCCGATGCGCAAGCCAATCCGGGCAAGCATCCCAATATCGATTTGCTGTTGCAAGTGAAAAACGGAAACTGCAGCTTGGTTTTAAAGCCGGTTGAGGCATAAGCACTAGATAAGTAAAAGGTCGTCTGAAAATGGGATTCCCGTTTTCAGACGACCTTTTTTAAGCTTAGGCTTACCGTTTGCCGATATTGTGAAATATCTTGCCCATATCGTTTAAGAAACGGGGTTCGCGCTGGATCAGGTAAACAATCAAGGGGATATTGCCGATGGCGACGATCAGGTAAAGCAGGGAAATGCTGTCGAACAGCATCAAGAGTACCGCGCTTAAAATGGCAGCCGATACCATGAACACGCCATTGATAATGTTGTTGGCGGCGACGGCGTGGGCGCGGAAAGATTCGCTGCTGGCGGTTTGCAGCCAAGTGTAGAGCGGGACGGAGAAGAAGCCGCCGAAGAAGCCGATCAGCGTCATGACGAGCATGACGGGATACGCCATGCCTTGCGACAGGAACCAGGTGATGCCGTTGAGTTCGGTAAAGCGTTGTCCTTGGGTCAGCCATACCAAAATCAAGCCGAATACGGTCAAACCGGTCGTGCCGACGGTTACCAAGCCCAAGAGCAGGCGTTCGTGGCTGAGTTTGGCGCACAACACCGAGCCGGCGGCGATGCCGATGGAGAATAGGGCGAGCATGAGGTTGAAGACGTTGTCGTTGCCGCCCAAATGGATTTGCGTGAAGGTCGGCAGTTGGGTGGTGTAAACCGAGCCGATAAACCAAAACCATGAAATGCCGATGATGGATGTGAAGACGGAATCATATTGCGCGGTTTCGCGCAGGAGCGCGTGCGTACCTTTGACGATGTTCCATTCGATTTTCGTGTTGGGGGCTTTGGCGGGGACGTTAGGCATGAAGAAGCTGGTCAGCGTGCCGCCGATGGCGACGAGCAATACTAAGATGCCGACGAGGGAGGGCGGCAAGCCTGCGACGGACGTGCCTAAAATCTGACCGAACAAAATGGCGATGAACGTTCCCGATTCGATCAGGCTGTTGCCCATAATCAGCTCTTTGTCGTTGAGGTAATCGGGCAGGATGGCGTATTTCAGCGGGCCGAACAACGTCGATTGAGCGCCCATGCAGAACAGGCAGACCAAGAGCAGCGGGGCGGACTGGATATAAAAGCCGAACGCCGCCACCGCCATGATGACGATTTCCAATACTTTGATCCATCGCGCCAAGACGGCTTTGTCGAATTTGGTGCTCAGCTGTCCCGACAGCGCGGAAAACAGGAAATACGGCAGGATAAACAGCAATGCGCCCAAGTTCAGCATTTGGCTGGCGGGCAGGAAGTTGTTTTTGCCCAAACCGTAGAAGCTGATCATCACAAACAGCGCGGTTTTGAACATATTGTCGTTGAACGCGCCCAGAAACTGTGTGCCGAATAATGGGGCGAAACGGCGGCTGGTCGGGAAATTCAGATTGTCTTTTTTGAGGCTCATTTTTCGGATTCTTGTTCTTCTTTTTCTATTTCGTTTTCAAGCAGCTTGTCGGTGGAATCGTCGTCCATCAGAATGCGGTGTGCCGGACCTTCGAGGTCGTCAAACTGTCCGTTTTTGCCCGACCACCAGAAAAAATAGCCGATGGCAAACGCCAAAATAATGCTGATGGGCACTAAGATAAACATACTTTCCATCACATCGCTCCGGTCAAATCGGTTAAGACAAAAGTCTGTCCCGATACGGTCAGATATTCGTTGCGCAGCGAGCCGACGGGGGCGTCGTCAAAAAACAGTTCGATACGGTCTTTTACGACACGCCAATATTGCGGAATCTCGGTTTGCCCGAAAGGCGCCAAAACCTCCGCCACCGCGCCTTCTTCACTTTGCAGCTTGACGGCGAAACGCCCGCTCTGCGGCTGAGTTTCGGATTCATCATCCGGCAGCATGATGAAAAAGCCCACATGGGCGCCTTGTTGCGTATGGATACTGAAATAGTGCATATCAAAGAATCTTAAAAGGCTGCCGCTGTTTTCAGACGACATAGTGAATACAAAAACTTTCTAAATGTAACAGTTTGACACGCCCCTGCAAAGGGCTTTACGCCCCCGCGTTCGACAGATCGTCTGAAAACAAACCGTTTCCCTTTAAACATCAGTATCTTCCTTTATCGCTTTCCGCCTGCTCCAAGTCAAACATTAAGCCAAGCAGCCGCCCCCGTTTTTTGCTAGAATAGCGCGGTTTACATTCATCAACCGATTTCAGACGACCCCGTCCAACCGGTGGCGGCAGAAACCACACGGAAAGCAATATTCATAAAGTTGCCCCATTCCGAATGTAGCGGTCATTTTTCTTTCATAGATTTTACGCCACCAACCCTGCCGCGCAGACGCCCGGCTCGAACCTCAAGCGCATCCACTATGCCTGCGGGAGATGTTTGGCGGTATATCCACGACAAAGAACAGATTGCCGATACTGCCCGCACAGGTCGTCTGAAACCTTCAGGAGCCACAACAAATGACCCAAAAACTCATCTTAGTTTTGAACTGCGGCAGCTCATCCCTCAAAGGCGCCGTACTGGATAACGACAGCGGCGAAGTCCTGCTCAGCTGCCTTGCCGAAAAACTCAACCTGCCCGACGCTTACATCACGTTCAAAGTAAACGGCGAAAAACACAAAGTCGACCTGTCTGCCAAGCCCGACCACACCGGCGCAGTTGAAGCCCTGATGGAAGAACTCAAAGCCCACGGCCTCGACAGCCGCATCGGCGCCATCGGCCACCGCGTCGTCAGCGGCGGCGAACTGTACAGCGAATCCATCCTCGTTGACGACGAAGTCATCGCCGGCATCGAAAAATGTATCCCGCTCGCCCCGCTGCACAACCCCGCGCACCTCTTGGGCCTGCGTGCCGCACAAAGCATTTTCAAAGACCTGCCCAACGTCGTCGTTTTCGACACCGCCTTCCACCAAACCATGCCGGAACACGCCTACACATACGCGATTCCGCATGAACTGTATGAAAAATACGGCTTGCGCCGCTACGGCGCACACGGTACCAGCTACCGCTACGTTTCTGATGAAACCGCCCGTTTCCTCGGCAAAGATAAAAAAGACCTGCGCATGGTGATTGCACACTTGGGTAACGGCGCGTCCATTACCGCCGTCGCCAACGGAGAATCACGCGATACCAGCATGGGACTGACCCCGCTGGAAGGCCTCGTGATGGGTACGCGCAGCGGCGACATCGATCCCGCAGTCTTCGGCTTCCTCGCTGAAAACGCCAACATGACCATCACCCAAATCACCGACATGCTGAACAAAAAATCCGGCCTGCTCGGCTTGTCCGGCCTGTCCAACGACTGCCGTACCATCGAAGAAGAATCCGGCAAAGGCCATCCCGGCGCGAAACTCGCCCTGGACGTCTTCATCTACCGCCTCGCTAAATACATCGGTAGCATGGCTGTGGCAGCCGGCGGTCTGGACGTGCTCGTCTTCACCGGCGGTATCGGCGAAAACTCCGACATCATCCGCGAGCGCGTACTCGGCTACTTGGGCTTCCTCGGTCTGAAAGCCGACCACGAAGCCAACCTGAAAGCCCGCTTCGGTAACGCCGGCGTGATTACGACTGCCGACAGCGCAGCCGTCGCCGTTGTTATCCCGACCAACGAAGAATTGATGATTGCACACGATACCGCCCGTCTGAGCGGCCTGTAATACAGCGAGTCATCCGATAAAAAACCTGCCGTTTTTGGCAGGTTTTTTTGTTGCCGACTGTTTTCAGACGATCTATTTAGAAGGTGTTGTAAATAAAATAATAAAAATCAAATGTATAAAATTTCAATAAGAAAAATTTGAATAAATATAGAAAATCTTATTCAAGCTATAAAAAATCTTAGTTATAATCAGCATATCTAAAGTTATGCCGCCGATGTGCGGTCGATTTACTAAGGAATACTACCATGCTGTTGGCACTTTCCCTGCGCGATTTTGTCATTGTTGAAAACCTCAATCTGGATTTCCAAAGCGGTTTTACCGTCTTGACCGGAGAAACGGGCGCGGGCAAATCGATTACGCTGGACGCAATAGGGCTTTTGTTGGGCGATAAGGCCGATTACAGCCAAGTCCGCAGTGGCGCGAAGGAAGCGCAATTGTCGGCATTGTTTGACATCAGCCTTTTGCCCGATCTCAAAGCCCAATTGCAGGAGCAGGGTTTTTTAGACGAAGACGCGGAAGAACTCAGCATCCGCCGCATCATCGACGCCAAAGGAAAAAGCCGCAGCTTTATCAATAATCAGGCAGCCACGTTGGCGCAGCTTAAAGCCGTCGGCGGGCAGCTTATCGACATCCACGGGCAAAACGCCCACCATTCCCTCAATCAAGAATCTGCCCAGCGCGAATTGTTGGACGCATTTGCGGGCAGCAAAGCACAGGCGGAAACCGTCAGACAGCTTTATCAAAACTGGGTCAATGCTAAAAAAGCCCTCCAAGAGGCGCAGGAACACGCCGAGACCATCATTATCGAGCGTGAGCGTTTGGAATGGCAGTTCAACGAATTGAACCAGTTGGACGTCAAACAAGGCGAATGGGAAGCCCTCAGCCAAAGCCACGACAGCCTTGCCCATTCTGCCGAGCTGTTGCAGGCTGCCGAAGAAGTCGGCGACTACATCGATGGCGACAACGGCATCCAACGTCAAATTTATCAATGCCAAAAGCTGTTGACCAATCTGCAAAACATTGAGCCGCGCTTTGCCGAAAGCCTGAATATGCTGGCGAGCATTGAAGCCGAATTGGGCGAAATCAGTGCCAATATGCGCGACGTCGCAGGCCGCAGCGACATCGATCCCAACGAATTGGCGGCGCAGGAGCAGCGCATGGGCGAGCTGATGGGGATGGCGCGGAAATACCGCATCGAGCCTGAAGCCCTGCCGCAAAAGCTGGCTGAAATCGACGAACGCTTGCAAAGCCTGCAAGCTGCTGCCGATTTGGAAGCGTTGACGCAAACCGTTGCCCGCAACCTTGCCGAATATCAGGAAGCCGCCCATGTTCTTTCCGCCATGCGCCATCAGGCGGCGGGCAGGTTGGGCGAGGAAACGACCGGACATATGCAGCATCTCGCCATGAAAGGCGCGCGTTTCGACATCGTCCTGCTGCCGTCTTCCCCCACTGCGCACGGTTTGGAGCAGGTACAGTTTCAAGTTGCCGCCAACAAAGGCAATCCGTCCCGTCCGTTGAACAAAGTCGCGTCCGGCGGCGAACTTGCCCGCATCAGCCTTGCCTTGCAGGTGGTTACCAGCCAATACACGCAAGTCCCTACGCTGATTTTTGACGAAGTCGATACCGGTATCGGCGGCGGCGTGGCAGAAATGGTCGGCAAAGCTCTGCGTGCTTTAGGTAAAAAACATCAGGTGCTCGCCGTGACCCACCTGCCGCAAGTCGCTTCCTGCGGTGAAAACCATTGGCAGGTGCGCAAACACAGCGAAGGCGAACAAACTGTCAGCGAAATCAGCGTGTTGGACCATCAGCAGCGTATCGAAGAAATCGCCCGTATGCTTGGCGGCGAAATCATTACCGACACGACCCGCAGCCACGCGGCAGAGTTAATCAGCCTTGCCGCCGCTTAAACGCAGAATCGAAGAGGTCGTCTGAAAAGGAAGTTTGTGTAACCATTTACAAACCGCTTTTCAGACGACCTCTTTGCCAAACTGCCCGCGCCCTTTCAGACGACCTCAATACAAGGTATGATTACGTCGTTTGTTTATAAGGAAGTTCCCATGAAAGTCCTGTTTATTGCCGATCCGATGGCAAGTTTCAAAACCTACAAAGACACCACCTACGCCATGATGCGCGAGATGGCAAAACGCGGCTGGCAGCTTTTCCATACCTTGAGCGGCGAGTTGTCCGTACAGCAAGGATTGGTGACGGCTCAGGCTGCGCCGTTTGAGTTTCTCGGTGCAAAAAGCGACGATGACCATGAATGGTTTAAAGCGGCAGACAAAGTTCAGACGACCTTGAAAGACTTCGATGCCGTCATTATGCGCACCGACCCACCGTTCGATATGCAATACCTCTACGCCACCCAATTCCTGACGCTGGCGGAACAGCAGGGCGCGAAGGTCTTTAACAGCGGGCAGGCGATGCGCGACTTCAATGAAAAACTGGCGATTTTGAATTTCAGCCAGTTCACCGCGCCTACGCTGGTTACGACCCGTTCCGCCGATGTCCGCGCATTTTTGAAAGAACACGGCGACATCATCATCAAACCGTTGGACGGCATGGGCGGCATGGGTATTTTCCGCCTGACCGAAAAAGACCCAAACATCGGCAGCATCCTCGAAACCCTGATGCAGCTTGATTCCCGCACCATCATGGCACAACGCTACATTCCCGAAATCGTCCACGGCGACAAACGCATCCTGATTATCGGCGGCGAAGTCGTCCCCTATGCTTTGGCGCGTATTCCGCAAAACGGCGAAACACGCGGCAATCTGGCGGCAGGCGGGCGCGGCGTGGCGCAGGAATTGAGCGAACGCGACCGAGAAATCGCCGAAACCCTCGCCCCCGAACTCAAACGCCGCGGTATCTTGCTGGCAGGTTTGGACGTCATCGGCAGCAACCTGACCGAAGTCAACGTGACCAGCCCGACCGGTTTCCAAGAAATCATGAAACAAAAAAACTTCGATGTCGCCGCGATGTTTGCCGACGCTGTCGAAGCTTGGTCCAAACAATAATACCGAAAGGTCGTCTGAAACCCGAATCCGTTTTAGTAAAACCCGCTTTGCTCGTTTTAGCGAAACTCGCTGCGCTCGTTTTCAGACGCCCCCTTTTTATAGTGGATTAACTAAATTAGGACAAGGCGGCGAAGCCGCAGACAGTACAGATAGTACGGAACCGATTCACTTGGTGCTTCAGCACCTTAGAGAATCGTTCTCTTTGGGCTAAGGCGAGGCAACGCCGTACTGGTTTAAAGCTAATCCACTATACAAATATAAATATTGATACAAACAACTTATGAAACCATCTTCTTACGCTGCCGATAAAAAAGGCAAAAGCGGCATCAAACGCATCATCAACGCATTCGGCTATTCCAAAGACGGGCTTGCCGCCGCCTACCGCTATGAAAGCGCGTTCCGCCAAGTATTGTGGCTGAACCTGATTTTGATTGTCTTGACCTTCATCCTCAATTTCGACTCCGCGACCAAAATGCTGCTGATTATTGCGTCGTTTGTTTCGCTGATTACCGAATTGTTCAATACCGCCGTCGAAGCCGCCGTTGACCACACTTCCACCGAAAAACACGAATTGGCAAAACGCGCCAAAGATGCCGGCTCCGCCGCGCAATTGCTCGCTTTGACGATGCTGGGTATCGTGTGGGCGATCGCATTGTGGCACGGGTATGTTTAAATTTACTTTGAGATGATTTATACTTACTAAGTATTAATTCTCATGAATTAATTTGAATCATTTTGTTTAATCTGAGTCAAAGCATTCAGACGACCATTGCATGTAGGATGAGAACAGTATTACCGACATGCAATGTCGCGCGGAAAGCTTTTGCCGCAACAAAACCACCCATTTCATCATAAAGGAGCAATACATGAAAAAATTATTGGCAACCCTGATCGCAGCAGGTTTGGTATCCACCGCTTCCGCAGCCGGTGTTCACGTTGAAGACGGTTGGGCGCGTGCCACCGTCGAAGGCATGAAAATGGGCGGCGCGTTCATGAAGATCCACAACGATGAAGCCAAACAAGACTTCTTGGTCGGCGGCAGCAGCCCGGTAGCCGACCGCGTTGAAGTGCATACCCATGTCAACGACAACGGCGTGATGCGCATGCGCGAAGTCAAAGGTGGTGTTCCGCTGGAGGCAAAAGGCGTAACCGAGCTGAAACCGGGCAGCTACCACGTTATGTTCATGGGTCTGAAAAAACCGCTGAAAGAAGGCGAAAAAGTACCGGTTACCCTGAAATTCAAAAATGCCAAACCTCAAACCGTACAACTGGAAGTGAAAACTGCGCCGCAATCCGGTATGGATCACAGCCATGGTCATGACCACGGTGGCGCGCATCAACACTAATCGTTCATCGTTTGAACTCAAAAGGTCGTCTGAACATTTTCAGACGACCTTTTTGTTATTTGGGTTGGGCAAATTCAATCATTACTTGCAATATGAAATTCATCAGAACGCCATTCATCTTTTAGGGCCTTCCTTATCCCTTCATCAAAATGTGCTAAAATCCGCCTTTAAAAACCGCTGTTTCCTACCCATATCCCCTTCATGGACATTACTCAACAACCTTCAAACATCATCGTCGGGCTCTCCGGCGGTGTCGATTCCTCCGTAACCGCCGCCTTGCTCAAACAGCAGGGTTATCAAGTGCGCGGTGTGTTTATGCAAAACTGGGAGGACGACGACAATGACGAATATTGCAGCATCAAGCAAGACTCTTTCGATGCCATTGCCGTCGCCGACATCATCGGCATAGACATCGACATCGTCAATTTTGCCGCCCAATACAAAGACAACGTATTCGCCTATTTCCTCAAAGAATACAGCGCGGGGCGCACGCCGAATCCGGATGTGTTGTGTAACGCCGAAATCAAATTCAAATGCTTTTTGGACTATGCCATAGAGCAGGGCGCGGATACCATTGCCACCGGGCATTATGCGCGTAAAGAAGTCCGCAACGGCACTCATTACCTGCTCAAAGGTTTGGATCAAAACAAAGACCAAAGCTATTTCCTCTACCGCCTCAAGCCTTTCCAACTCGAACGCGCGATTTTCCCGTTGGGCGATTTGGAAAAACCTGAAGTCCGCCGCCTTGCCGCCGAATTTAATTTGCCGACCGCCGCCAAAAAAGACAGTACCGGCATCTGCTTCATCGGCGAACGTCCGTTCCGCGAGTTCCTGCAAAAATACCTGCCGACCAACAACGGCAAAATGGTCACGCCCGAAGGCAAAAACGTCGGCGAACACGTCGGGCTGATGTTCTACACGCTCGGACAGCGCAAAGGATTGGGCATCGGCGGCGCGGGCGAGCCGTGGTTTGTCGCCGCGAAGGATTTGACGAAAAACGAACTCATCGTCGTACAAGGTCATGACCATCCGCTGCTCTATACCCGCAGCCTCATCATGAACGATTTGAGTTTCACCCTGCCCGCACGTCCGAAAGAAGGGCGCTACACCTGCAAAACCCGCTACCGCATGGCGGATGCGCCCTGCGAATTGCGTTATCTCGATGATGACACGGTCGAGCTGGTGTTCGACGAACCACAATGGGCGGTAACGCCCGGTCAATCTGCCGTGCTGTACGACGGCGACGTCTGCTTGGGCGGCGGCATTATCATGTCCACAGATAAGCCCGTCATTATTACCGCTTGAATAAAAAAGATAAAAGGTCGTCTGAAAACTATTACAGCGGGTTTGCTCCCGTCTTTTCAGACGACCTCAAGACAACCATAAAACCAACGAAACAAGACTATTTATATGGAAAAACTCTGGCTCAACAGCTACGAACAAGGCGTCAATGCCGAAATCGACATCACGCAATACAGCTCTATCAGCGACGTATTCCGTCAAAGCGTTGAAAAATTCGCGCATCAACCCGCGTTTCAAAACATGGGCAAAACGCTCACTTACGCCGAGGTCGGCAAGCTGGCGGAAAATTTTGCTTCCTATCTGCAAAACGTCCTGAAGCTGCCGCGCGGCGAGCGCGTGGCGATTATGCTGCCCAACCTGCTGCAATACCCGATTGCACTTTTTGGCATCCTGCAAGCGGGGCTGGTGGCGGTAAACACCAATCCGCTCTACACCCCGCGCGAGCTGGAGCATCAGTTGAAAGACAGCGGCGCGACCACCATCATCGTTCTGGAAAATTTTGCCAACACGCTGGAGCTGGTGCTGCCACGCACGCAAATCAAACACGTCATCGTCGCTTCTGTCGGAGAAATGTTCGGTTTCTTCAAAGGCACGCTGATGAATTTCGTGCTGCGCAAAATCAAAAAAATGGTGCCCGAATACCGTATTTCCGGTGCTATCCCTTTTCAGACGACCCTGAAAGAAGGTGCGGCACATACCTTCCGCCCCGTTACCCTGACCCGCGAAGATACCGCGCTGTTGCAATACACGGGCGGCACGACCGGTGTGGCAAAAGGTGCCGTCCTCAGCCACGGCAACATCTGCGCCAATATGCTTCAGGCGAAAGAATGGATTAAAAACCAACTGCGCGAAGGCAAAGAAACCGTCATCGCCGCGCTGCCGCTTTACCACATCTTCGCCCTGACGGTGAACCTGATGATTTTCACCAACGCCGGTTCCAAAATCATCCTGATTACCAACCCGCGCGACATGAAAGGCTTTATCGGCGAACTCAAAAAAGAGCGCATCAGCGTCTTCATCGGCGTGAACACCCTGTTTAACGGCATGGTCAACCAACCTGATTTCGCCACCGTCGATTTCTCCAACCTGCGCCTGACTTTGGGCGGCGGCATGGCGACTCAAAAAGCCGTCGCCGAAAAATGGAAAAAAATCACCGGTACGCCCATTGTCGAAGCCTACGGTCTGACCGAAGCCAGCCCCGGCGTGTGCTGCAACCCGCTCAATATCGAAACGTATAGCGGCGGCATCGGACTGCCCGTTCCCTCCACCGAAGTCGAATTGCGAGATGCGAACGGCAAAGAAGTCGGCATCGGACAGCCGGGCGAACTTTGGGTGCGCGGCCCGCAAGTGATGAAAGGCTACTGGAACCGTCCCGAAGAAACCGCTAAAACCATAGACGCGCGCGGCTTTTTGGAAACCGGCGACATCGCCGTCATGGACGAAAAAGGCTGGCTGAAACTGGTTGACCGCAAAAAAGACATTATCGTCGTTTCCGGTTTCAACGTTTACCCGAACGAAATCGAAGAAGTCGTGTCGCACAACGATAAAGTCATGGAAGTCGCCTGTATCGGCGTGCCCAACGAAAAAACAGGCGAAGCCCTCAAAGTCTTCGTCGTCAAAAAAGACCCGAGCCTCACCAAAGAAGAACTCATCGCATTCTGCCGCTCCGAGCTGACTGCTTATAAAGTGCCGAAAGACATCGAGTTCCGCGACGAATTGCCCAAGTCCAACGTTGGCAAAATCCTGCGCCGCGAGCTTCGCGAACAAGCGCAAAACAAATAACACCGAAAGGTCGTCTGAAAAGCATCCCGTACCTTTCAGACGACCTTTCATCGCCATGGAAAAAAGCATATGACCCATACCGTCCATCTTCAATTTGAAGACATCGACAACACCGTCCTCCAACGCCTCTGCGGCGCGCTCGACGGCAACCTCGAAGCCTTGGGCAAAGCCCTCGACATCCAAATCAGCCGCCGCTTCGAACATTTCACCTTCATGGGCGAACTCGCCCACGCCGGCCGCCGCGCCTTGCTCGCGCTTGCCGAAGCCGCCGAACAAGGCGATTTGGACGACAACGCCATCCGCCTTGCCGCCGTCGAAGCCAAAACCGCCGACGAAAAACACAAAGAAAAACACCACGACCAACAATATTATTTCCGCACCAAACGCGGCAGCATAGGCGGACGCACCCCGCGCCAAAACGGCTACATCCGCGCGCTGTTGAACCACGACGTCGTCTTCGGGTTGGGTCCCGCGGGTACGGGCAAAACCTATCTCGCCGTCGCCGCAGCCGTCGATGCCATGGAAAAACACCAAATTGAACGCATCGTCCTCGTCCGCCCCGCCGTCGAAGCAGGCGAAAAACTCGGCTTCCTGCCCGGCGATTTGGCGCAAAAAGTCGACCCCTACCTGCGTCCGCTCTACGACGCGCTCTACGAGCTGATGGGCTTCGACCGCGTGACCAAACTCATGGAAAAAGGCCTGATCGAAATCGCCCCGCTCGCCTACATGCGCGGCCGCACGCTCAACGGCGCGTATGTGATTTTGGACGAAGCGCAAAACACCACGCCCGAACAAATGAAAATGTTCCTGACCCGTATCGGCTTCGGCGCGAAAGCCGTCATTACCGGCGACATCAGCCAAATCGACCTTCCGCGCAACATCAAATCCGGCCTGAAAGACGCCCGCGAAAAACTGCGCGACGTAGAAGGGCTGTATTTCCACACCTTCACTAGCGAAGACGTCGTCCGCCATCCGCTGGTACAGAAAATTGTGGAAGCGTATGAAGCGGCAGAAGAGCAGGCTGAAAGAAGCAGCACCGCCGAACGGTAAATAATAAGGTTCAAAAAGGTCGTCTGAAAACCGGAATGATGGTTTTCAGACGACCTTTTTCAGAGCAGATTAAATTTCAATCGATACCGTTCAGCTAGCTTCGTACCACTTTACGTATTTGGGGGATAGTGTGCAGGTTGTGAATAATTTGGTTGATTTGATTCAAGTCCCTTACTTTGATAATAAAATTGAATTCGACAAAGCCTTCCGTACCTGCAAGCGCTTTATTGGGCGTTTCGACAGACTCGATGTCCGCGCCGGAATTGGAGATGGCTTGCGCCATAAGGGCGAGCAGGCCGTGGGCGTCTTCGGATTGTATAGTAAGCCCGCTGCGATACGTATGGCTGCCCATGCCTTCCCAGTTCGCATCAAGCTGCTGCTCGGGGTCGGATTTGAGCAGGGTCGGACAGGTATCGCGGTGGATAATCATGCCTTTGTCTTTGACCAAAAGGGCGCGGACGGAATCGCCCGGGACGGGGTGGCAGCACTTGGCAAAATGGATGCTTCCCGTTTCTTGGTCGTTGACTTTGATGGGGCTGAGTTTGACTTCGCTGCCGAAGTGCTGCCCTGCCAGTTCGGCGATGTGCATGGCGACGTACACGGGCAGGGTATGCCCCATGCCGACGTTGTAGAGGACTTCTTCAAACGAGGTTTGTTTGTCGTTGAGGTCGGCGAGGTATTTTTCTTTGAGGTCGTCTGAAAGCAATACGTCTTTGGGCAACAGGCTGGACAGGGCTTTTTGCAGCAGGTTTTCTCCGAGGATGATGGCGTCGTGGCGGTTGAGGTTTTTGATGTATTGACGGATGGCGCTGCGCGCACGGCTGGAAACGGTGAAATTCAGCCATGCCGGATTGGGCTTGGCGTGTTCGGAAGTAATGATTTCGACGGAATCGCCGGTTTTGAGCTTGGTACGCAGGGGCATCATGGTGTTGTTGATGCGGGCGGCAACGGTTTTGTGTCCGATATCGGTGTGGACGGCGTAGGCGAAGTCTATGGGTGTCGAACCCTTAGGCAGGGTGAGGATTTTGCCTTTGGGTGTCAGGATATAGACTTCGTTGGGGAACAGGTCGACTTTGACGTGTTCGAGGAATTCGATGGCGTTCGCGCTGCTGGCTTGCAAATCGAGGATGTTTTTAAGCCATTGGTTGGTATGGAGGACGGCTTGATCGACGGTGTTTTCGCCGGATTTGTATATCCAGTGGCCTGCGATGCCGCCTTCGGCTACGGCATCCATTTCGCGCGTGCGGATTTGGACTTCAATGGGTAAGCCGTAAGGGCCGACCAGGGTCGTGTGCAGGCTTTGGTAGCCGTTGCTTTTCGGGATGGCGATATAGTCTTTGAAGCGTCCGGGTTTGGGCTGATAGAGATTGTGCAGCGCGCCGAGGGCGGCGTAACACGCGGGAATGCTGTTGACGATGACGCGGAAGCCGTAAATGTCCATGACTTCGGCAAAGCGCAATTTTTTTGCCAACATTTTTTGATGGATGCTGTACAGGTTTTTTTCCCTGCCTTTGATTTTGGCTTCGATGTTCGCGCCGACCAAACGCTGGCTGAAGGCGCGCAAAACTTTGCCGACGACGTCGCGGCGGTTTTTGCGGCTGTTGTCCATCGCTTTTTTAAGGGTTTCGTAGCGGTTCGGGTGGAGGTTTTGAAACGATAAGTCCTGAAGCTCTTGGTAGGCGTTGTTCAAGCCGATGCGGTTGGCGATTTGGGCGTAGATTTCGAGGGTTTCTTTGGCGATGCGGCGGCGTTTGTCGGGACGCATGGAGCCGAGTGTGCGCATATTGTGCAGGCGGTCGGCGAGTTTGACGACGATCACGCGCACGTCTTTGGTCATGGCGAGAATAAGCTTGCGGAAGCTTTCCGCCTGATGCTCGGCATGATCTTCAAATTTGAGTTTTTCGAGTTTGGAAAGCCCGTCCACCATCTCGGAGATGGTTTCGCCGAATTCTGCCGCCATTTCGATTTTGGATACGCCCGTGTCTTCGAGTACGTCGTGCATCACGCCCGCGCACAAGCCTTGTATGTCCATGTGCCACAACGCAAGTTGCGTGGCGACGGCAAGGGGGTGGGTAATGTAGGGTTCGCCGCTTTTACGGGTTTGTCCGTCATGGGCGTGAAAGGCGTAGGCGACGGCTTTTTCAAGCTCGGCCTGTTCGGATGGGCTGAGATAGGAGGCGGTGCGAAACAAAAGTTCGCGGGCTTCGGCAGTCAGCGCGTCATAGGGGGCAGTGGGCTGGGGGGCGGGCATTTCAGACGGCCTTCGGTGTGTGTTTTGTTTTGAGCCGTCAGACTGTATCGGTCGGGTGTCGCGCCGATACAATCCGCGCGGCGGTTGGGCAGATTTTGCCTGCCGGTATTATTTGTTACGGGTCAGCAGCTCGGTACCGATTTGACCGGCGGCGATTTCGCGCAGGGCGGTAACGGTCGGTTTGTTGTTGCGGATGTCGTCAACCATAGGGGCGTTGCCGTTTTCAAGCTGGCGTGCGCGGCGGGCGGCGACGAGGGTCAGGTCGAAATGATTGGGGATTTTGCCTGTGCAGTCTTCAGTGGTGATACGGGCCATTTGTTTGCTTTCTTTCTATTAATTTGTGATGGAATGTAAATGCGTATTTTCGCTGTTTTTCAGGAATTTTCCAACAGGTTTGAGATAAATCCTTGCTGGGAAGATTTTTTCAGACGACCTGCTTTGATGATGTGAAGCAAATCGGCTTCCGCCCTGTCTAAATCATCGTTGACGACGATATAGTCAAATAGGACGGATTGTTCGATTTCGTGACGCGCTTTGGAGAGGCGGGTTTGGATAACTTCCTCGCTGTCGGTGCCGCGCCCGTTAAGGCGTTCGGCAAGGACTTCGAACGAAGGCGGCAGGATGAAGATACTGCTGGCTTCGGGCAGCGATTTGCGCACCTGCGCCGCGCCTTGCACGTCAATTTCCAAAATCACATCGTAACCCTCTTCGCTAAGGGAATTGACCCCCGCTATGCTGGTTCCGTAATAATTGCCGAAAACGTTTGCGTGTTCGAGAAAGGCTTTTTGTTTGATTAAAGATTCAAATTCCTCTTTGGGAACAAAATGATAATGTACGCCGTGCTGCTCGCCTTCGCGCGGCTGGCGGGTGGTGTGCGATACAGAGACGCGCAAATCGGCGTTGTTTTTCAAAAGACGGGAAACCAGCGTGGTCTTGCCCGTGCCGGAAGCGGCGGAAATGATGAAAATATTGCCTTTTTTATGGGGTTTCATGATGTCGGTACCGATGGGATTATCTGTTGATTGTAGCATACGGGGCGTGTAATTTCATGTTCAGACGACCTTTCAGCCCCGATGGATTTGGCAACCGGCAGTCTGACGGCTACAATATCGTGTTAAAAACTTTTCATTTGGGAACACGCAAAATGTTGGTTCATCCTGAGGCGATGGGCGTCGCCGCATTGGCGGACAAAATCCGCAAAATCGAAAACTGGCCGCAAAAAGGCATTTTATTTCACGACATTACACCGGTACTTCAAAGCGCGGAATATTTCCGCCTTTTGGTGGACTTGCTGGTTTACCGCTATATGGGTCAGAAAATCGATGTCGTGGCTGGCTTGGACGCACGCGGCTTCATCATCGGCGCGGCGTTGGCGTATCAGTTGAACGTCGGCTTCGTCCCCATCCGCAAAAAGGGCAAGCTGCCTTTTGATACGATTTCGCAAAGCTACGCGCTGGAATACGGCGAAGCGACAGTCGAAATCCACAAAGACGCGGTCAAACCCGGCGCGCGCGCGCTGCTGGTCGATGACTTGGTCGCAACCGGCGGCACCATGCTCGCAGGCGTAGAACTAATCCGAAAACTCGGCGGCGAAGTCGTTGAAGCGGCGGCGATTTTGGAATTTACGGACTTGATCGGCGGCAGCAAAATCCGCGAAAACGGCGTTCCCCTGTTTACCCTGCTGCAAAACGAAGGCTGCATGTAAACTTTGCCCATGCCTCAAAGGTCGTCTGAAACAGCCATTCCGCTTTTCAGACGACCTTTTTGTTGTCCCTGATTACGCGGTTAATGTAAATATCGGTTTCAGATTCGGATAATGCCGCCAAATCGTTTAGAATACGGTTCTAATTGATTCTAATAAAGATACGGCAAGTAATGAACGCACAACGCATATTTTCCCTCTCGCTCAGCCTGATTGCCGCCGCGATTTTGTCGGCGTGTGCCTCCGAAAACGACGCGACTTCATCCAAAGAGCCTGGCTCTTCCCTGACCGAACCCGCTTCCATCCCCGCCCGCCGCGCCGAAGGCGAATCCAAAGTATTGTCCGATTACGGTCAATATCAAGGCGCGCTGGACGCTGCCAAACGCGGCGACGATATGTGGGTGCAACAATTCTTGGCGCAAGCGGGCGACAGCGCGATGGCTGAAAACGTCCGCAACGAATGGCTCAAAAGCCTCGGCGTGCGCGGACAATGGGATGTGTTCCGCCAAGAAAACAAAAAGCTGAATGCGGCGGGCCGGGTGCAGGAAGTGCAATGTTATGCCGAACTGGGCAGCGGCAGCTACAACATGGCGGCAGAGCTTGTGCGCGTTACCAACAAGCTGCCTGCGGGTTGTACCCGTTTGATCGAAAGCGCGGCATCGGCAGGTCGTCTGAACAGCAACGACGCATGGCGCCGCGTGCGCGGATTGTTGAGCAATAGCCAAACCAGCGACGCACGCAGCTTGGCAGCTGCCTTGGGCAGCCCGTTTGAGGGCGGCTCACAAGGTTCGCGCGAATACAGCCTGTTGAACGTTATCGGCAAAGACGCGCGAAAATCCTCCTCCGCAGCCTCTACCCTGTCCGGCATGGAATCCGGCTTAAGCCGCGAGCAAAGCAGCTTCGCATGGGGCGTATTGGGACTCTACCAAGCGCAAAATCAAAACATGCAGACTGCGTTGAGCTACTACAACCGCGTTTCCGACCGCAAACAACTGATCGACGAGCAATTCGAATGGTACGCCCGCGCCGCCCTACGCCTGCAACGCTGGAACGAATTGTCCGGCATCATCCAACAAATGCCCGACAACCTGCAAAAAGACCCGACTTGGCAATACTGGCTGGGTCGCAGCTACGCCGCACAAGGCAACCAAAGCCGTGCTAAAGAAATGTACGAAAAAGCCGCTGCAAGCGGACGCAATTTCTACGCCGTCTTAGCAGGCGAAGAACTCGGCCGCCGCGTCAATACCAAAAACAACGTTTCCGACGCCGATAAAAAAGACGTCCGCCGCATGGCAGACGACGGCGCCATCAAACGCGCGCTGGTTCTGTTTAAAAACAGCCAAAGCAGCAACGATGCCAAAATGCGCCGTCAGGCGCAGGCAGAATGGCGTTTCGCCACCCGCGACTTTAACGAGGACAACCTCCTGACTGCCGCGCAAGTCGCCTTTGAAAACCAGTTCTACGACATGGCGATCAACAGCGCCGACCGGACCGAGCGCAAACTCAACTACAACCTGCGCTACCTCTCTCCGTTTAAAGAGACCACCGTCCGCTACGCCTCGCAAGCAGGCATCGACCCCGCTTGGGTTTACGGTCTGATCCGCCAAGAAAGCCGCTTCGTCATGGGCGCGCAATCCAGCGTCGGCGCGCAAGGCCTGATGCAGGTTATGCCCGCCACCGCCCGAGAAATCGCTGGCAAAATCGGCATGAGCAGCAGCGAACTCTACACCATGGACGGCAACATCCGCATGGGCACATGGTACATGGCAGATGCCAAACGCCGCCTGCAAAACAACGAAGTGATGGCAACCGCAGGCTACAACGCCGGCCCCGGCCGCGCCCGCAACTGGCAGGCTTCTACGCCTCTGGAAGGCGCGATTTACGCCGAAACCATCCCCTTCACTGAAACCCGCGACTACGTCAAAAAAGTCATGACCAACGCGACCTACTACGCATCCCTGTTCAACGAACCGCAAACTTCGTTGAAACAGCGTATGGGAACCGTTCCGGGCCGTTATTGATTGACGCGGCTGTATCCGATCGGATTGTTTGACAGATACGGAAGCCAAACTTGAAAAAGGTCGTCTGAAAATGTATTTTCAGACGACTTTTTATATAAACCGGGTCTGACAAGGAGTTTATTGCAGGGATATTCGGTTAGGATGAGCTACTTGCTATCTGTTGTTCTTAGCCCCGATTGCACGGGGTGATATGACTGCTTTTTGTTTCATGGGGAAATAAAGAAAACCCGTCGGATAATCGACGGGTTTTCGTATGGTGGCGGAGTAAGAGGGATTCGAACCCTCGATGCAGGTTGACCCCACATGCTTCCTTAGCAGGGAAGTGCCTTCAGCCTCTCAGCCATTACTCCTAAGGAAGTGCGTAATATACTGGTTTGGCTCAGGCGTGTCAAGCCGGGCTTCAGGGTATTTTTTAACCGTATGAAATCATTTGTATAAAATATAAAGAAGCGTGAAATTGTAGCCCGTATGCGGCGGCTGGTACAATTCATGCTTGGTTTCAGGATGTGATGAAAATGAATGATTTAATCGTATTGAACAAGCCTTATGGCGTGATTTGCCAGTTTTCGGCGCATGAAAAGTATGGGTGTTTGAAAGATTATTTGGCGCTGCCGGACTTTTATCCGGCGGGACGTTTGGATACGGACAGCGAGGGTTTGCTGCTGTTGACGAACGACGGGCGTTTGCAGGCGCGGATTGCAGATCCTAAGTTTAAGCTGGAGAAAACTTATTGGGCGCAGGTGGAAGGTTCGCCCGACGAAGCGAAGCTGGATATGCTGCGGCGCGGGGTGGATTTGGGGGATTTTGTCACGCGTCCGGCAAAGGTTCGCGTGTTGGAAGCGGGCGAAGCGGATGTTTTATGGCCGCGCGTGCCGCCTATCCGCGTGCGTAAATCCGTGCCTGATTTTTGGGTGGAAATTCGGATTTCGGAAGGAAAAAACCGGCAAGTCAGGCGGATGACGGCTAAGGCGGGTTTTCCGTGCCTGCGTTTGGTCAGGGTGGCGATAGGTCGTCTGAATCTATTCGATTTGGGCTTGGCGCTTGGGCAATGGATGTTTGCGCCGCATAAGCCTTGATGGATGGCTGTTTATTAAATTAATTGGCTGATAAAGAGAAAGGTCGTCTGAAACCCCTGCAATACGGTTTTCAGACGACCTTTGTTATTGGATATTAATGATGCGTATGACCGATTTGGAAGGTCAGGGTGGTGTAGTTCGCCTGTTTTTGGCACACGCTTTGATCGGGGAAATCGGCTTTGTGTTCTACGCTGGCTTTCCAAAAGCCTTGACGCAGGGGGATGATGCTGACTTCGCCTTTGTCGTCCGTAGTATCGGAGAAGGCTTGGGCTTCGGTTTTGTGGGTTTTGCTGCGGTCGCTGGTGTCGAAACCGTCAAATGTGGCGGTAACGGTGGCGTTCGGCAGCGGCTCGCCGTTGAAAAGGACGCGGACTTTGAAGCGTTCGCCGACGTGGACGTTGGCAGGATTATCCAGCGGAACGATTTCCAGATGTTGTCCGACTTGCTTGGTGATGACGGCAGTGTCTGCGCTTTCGTGTCCGACGTTGACGATGTTTTTACCGAACATTCGGGTTTGTTCGCAATAGCTGGCGTCAGGCATTTCTTTGATGCTCGCCTGTTTCCAGCCTGCGCTGTTTTTAGACCAGAAGGTCGGCTGGTATTCGGCGGTAACGAGGTAGCTGCCATCTTTAACCGGCTGTTTGCTGCGGTACTGGTAGTTGTACGTCCCTTTTTGAATCAGATTTTCTTTGCCTTTTTCGGTAATCAGCTGCATGGGCTTGCTGAAAATGTGCAGGCGGTCTTTGGCGATGGGTTCGAGTTCGGGGAACTCGCCGTAGCCCAATTCGGCTTGCAGGTATTCGCCGCCGTGCGTATGGGCGGTTTCGACCCAGACGCGGTGTGCTTGGGCGGTTGTGCTGAACAGGAGTGCGGATGCGATGAACAATGCGGTTTTTTTCATGGGTTCTCCAAATGTATCGGGTAGAAATTTGATTGGTTATAATATAACAATTTTATTTATAACAAAACGGGTTCATGAAAAAAAAGGTCGTCTGAAAACAGGATTTCTGTTTTCAGACGACCTTTCGCTTAGCCGATGTTTAAGCGTTAACCGGCTTTAGAAGTAATATGGTGTACTCATTTTTAAATTGAATCAATAAATTGACAGATCTATTTTTGAAATAACTTTATTTTGCTTGTCGCTTTTGATAAGCACAAAAACCTCCTGCGTACAGGAGGTTTTTTGAGAAGCGGATTAGCGCAGTTCTGTATGCAGGCGGCTGAGGAGTGTAGAGGCATCGCTGCCGTTGTATGCGCTGCCGTCTTTGTTGAGAAGGCGGATTCGCGAACCGCCGTTAACAGGCTCGACGAATACGATGATCTCGGGGTAGGCTGCCGGTTTCTCGGCTTTTTTGCCTTTACCGAACATGCGGCCGAAGAAGCCCGGTTTTTTCGTGGAAACAGCTTCGCTCTCGTTAGGTGCCTGTTGAACCAAGAAGGCGTGGCGTTCGATGTTTTGACCCAAGACATTCAAGCCGATGCGGTCGAGGGCGAGCGCGGTGCGGCGCCAGTTGCGGCCGTAGTCGCCGGAGACGAGCAGGGTGTTGCCTTCGATTCGCGCCAATTCGTTGCCGCTGCGTTTGGCGACGCTTTGGGACAGCGCATTTTCGGCTTGTTGCTGATCGACGCCCAAGTATTGCATGAAGCGTGCGAGAAAGGCAGCTTCAAGATTTGGATCGTTGGCGGCAGGCTGCCAAGTGGTTGTATCTTTGTTTTTGTCTGCGTAAACTTCTTTCATGCCTTTGTGGGCGAAAAAGACGTCGGTTGTGCCGTTTCTGCCTTGTTCGATGCGGATGATGAATTTATCGCGCTCGCTGGTGGAATAGATGCCGCCCAAGCCGACTTTGTCCAAGAGGCGGCGCAGACCGTCTTGCGGGATTTTGGCGCGGTTTTCAGCCCATTCGGTTTCCATTTGGCCGATGCCGGGTTCTTCGGATTTGATGTCGAAACCGTTTTCTTGCCAGAATGCTTTCAGTAAAGGCCAAATCTCGGCTGGGGATTTGCCTTGAACTTCAACCCAGCGTTGGTTGCCATCGCGCTCCAAACGGACGCCTTTGACGGATTTGAGTACTTCGGAGTTGGCGGCCTGTTGCGTTGCCGATGTGCGGCGGCTCAGGTCGCTGGCACGGACGGCGCCGCTGCCGGCGGGTACTTGATAGAGGTTGCCTTGATCGGGGTTGTTCAAATCAGGCGGTACTTCTAATTTGACGATTTTGCGTGTCTGGGTTTGGTAGTCCAGCTTAGGCAGGTCTTTTTTGTTGCCCGAACAGGCAGTCATGCTGATCAGGGCGATTGCTACGACGACAGGTTTCATATAGGTCATATTGGTTTCCTGTGGGATGTGATGGGTTAACGGCAGGTCGTCTGAAAACGGTTTTCAGACGACCTTTGCGGTTTATGCGGTGAGTTGTCCGGATTCTTGCAATGCGGCGCGGACTTTTGCCTGTCCGGCTTCGGTCAGGGGGACGAGCGGCAGGCGGACATAAGGTTCACATTTGCCCAACGCTGATACGCCCCATTTGGGCGCGGCAGGGCTTGGTTCGCAGAACATAGTGTTATAAATCGGAATCAGGCGGTCATTTAATTGACGGGCGGTCGCAATATCGCCTGCAAGGGCGGCGCGGCACATATCGGCGAAGAGTTTGGGGGCGACATTGGCGGCAACGGTCACAACGCCTTTCCCGCCGCAGAGCATGAAGGGCAGGCCGGTAGGGTCGTCGCCGGAAAGGACGGTGAAGCCTTCGGGCGCGTGTTTGATTAATTCGAGATTGCTGCCGATGTTGCCGCTGGCTTCTTTGACGCCGACGATGTTCGGGATTTTGGCAAGGCGCAGGATGGTGTCGTTGGTCATGCTGACGACGGTGCGGCCGGGTACGTTGTAGATAATCATCGGAATCGAGGTGGCTTCGGCGATGGTTTTGAAATGTTGGTAAATGCCTTCTTGGGAGGGTTTGTTGTAATAGGGGACGACGGAGAGGGTGTAGTCTGCACCGGCTTTTTCGGCGGCGCGGGAGAGCGCGATGGCTTCGAGGGTGTTGTTGGCGCCGGTGCCGGCGATAACGGGAACACGCTTGTTGACGTGTTTGACCGTTTCTTCGATTACGCTTAAATGTTCTTCGACGGAGAGGGTGGCGGTTTCGCCTGTCGTGCCGACGGCGACGATGCCGTCGGTACCGTTTTCGATATGCCAGTCGATCAAATCGCGGAGTTGTTCGTAATGGATGCTGCCGTCTTGATTCATGGGGGTAATCAGGGCAACCAAACTGCCTTGTAACATAAGGAAACCTTTTATTTGTAGGGCGGAAGAGGGTTTGCTTCTAAAGGGAAGGAAATGCTTGGAATTGTAGCTTACTTTGTTGTTTGTGTGAAACATCTTGACCAGGCGGTCACCGTGCGAAGCTGAACGTAATGTTTATCTTAATGAATAATGATGTTTTTAATCAAAAATTTAGCATATTTTCATAGTGAAATGCCTGTCAAGGATTAAAAAGTGTTAAAGTCTTGCGGTGATGATTTTTGCTTTATCGAAGCCCGTTTCAGACGACCTTTTTAAGTTTGTCCGACTGTGTATAATACCTTCCCTCATTTTTCATCTTCACACTCTATTTAAATTTCTCAACAAAATGACACACCCAAATTCCCCGCAATCCGAATTTTTACGCGGCATCAAAGAATGTTCGCCCATGCTTATCGGGCTTTTGCCGTGGGCGCTGATACTCGGCGTACAAGGCGGGCAGAAAGGGATGAGCTGGCTGGAAATGCTGCTGATGACGGGCATGAACTTTGCCGGCGGCTCGGAATTTGCAGCGGTTAACCTTTGGACAAACCCGCTACCGATACTGATCATCGCCACCGTTACCTTCATGATTAATTCGCGCCATATTCTGATGGGGGCGGCAATCGCGCCTTATATGCGGGATATGCCGTTGAGAAAAGCCATGCCCGCGCTGTTTTTTATGTGCGACGAAAGTTGGGCGATGGCGTTTGCGGAAGTTCAAAAACGCAAGGCAATGGGGCTGCCGGCATTCAATATGCCGTTTTATGCGGGCGTGTGTTTCATCCTCTACACCACTTGGATCGGCTTTGCGGCGTTTGGCGCGGCGGTTGGTCCGATGTTCGGCGATGTTGCGGCATGGGGCTTCGGCATGGCTTTTCCCGCCGTGTTTTTGGTGCTGCTGCGCGGTATGTGGAAAAGCTTTAAGGCGGCACGCCCTTGGTTTGTCAGTCTGATTGTGGCGTGCGGGACTTATTTGTCGGTGGACGGGCATTGGTATGTGCCGCTGGGTGCGATTTCCGGCCTGCTGGCCGCCTATCTTTGGGGAGAGAAGGAATGAAGGATTTGCTCTCTTGGCAGTCGTTCCTGCTGTTTGCCGGCATGCTGGCGGTAACGTACTCCACCCGCCTTATTGGTTTTTTCGCCTTGCGCAACCGTACCTTAAGCCGCCGCGCGCAAATCGTGATGGAGGCCGCGCCGGGTTGCGTGTTGATTTCCGTTATCGCGCCTTATTTCGTGTCCGACAAACCGCACGAGCTGATTGCCATTGCGCTGACCGTGCTTGCCGCAAGCAGGTTTTCCATGTTGGTTACCGTGTTGATCGGTGTGGGCAGCACCGGGCTGTTGGGGTATTTGATGCGCTAGGCAGTTGAGTTTGAGTGAAACCGGTTATCTGTTTTCAGAGTGCGCAGCCTCCTGACGGGACGACCTTTCCCTTTCAGACGACCTTATCTTGTTATAATGTCGTCTGAAATTTTTTATAAAGCAAAATCATGGCAAACCAAAGACTCATCTACGGCTTCCACGCCGTCAACGCCCGCCTGTGGCAAAACCCGAAATCGATTACCGAACTCTATGTCCAAGAAGGCAAAAACGATGCCCGCACGCGTGACGTATTGGAGAAGGCGGCAAACGAAAACGTACGCGTACACTTCGCCGACGCCGACCGCCTCAACGCCATCAGCAAAGGTGCGCGGCATCAGGGCGTGGTCGGGTTTATCGACGCTTCCAAAAACCACGTCCACCTTGAAGACGTATTGGAAAACCTGAGCGAACCGCCGCTCTTGCTGATACTTGACGGCATCACCGACCCGCACAACCTCGGCGCGTGCCTGCGTACCGCCGACGCAATGGGCGTACACGCCGTCATCGCACCGAAAGACAAAAGTGCAGGACTGAACGCCACCGTCAGCAAAGTCGCCTGCGGCGCGGCGGAAACCGTCCCCTACATCACCGTAACTAACCTCGCCCGCACCCTGCGCGAGCTGAAAGAATACGGCATCTGGATCATCGGCACCGACATGGGCGGCGACGCCGACCTCTACCATTGCGACCTGCCCGACAGCGCGGCATGGGTGATGGGCAACGAAGGCGAAGGCATGCGCCGCCTGACACGCGAACATTGCGACATGCTGGTGTCGATACCCATGTTTGGCACGGTCGAAAGCATGAACGTCTCCGTCAGCGCGGGGATGGTGTTGAGCGAAACGCGCCGTCAACGGGTGTTGAAGGCAGAGAAATAGGGCTTAGGTTTGTGAATAACAAACGTCGTCAGAAAACCAAATTTCCAGTTTTCAGACGACGTTTTGTTTTACTTAGAGGCGATTCTGTTTACCCGACCATTTCATCGACTTTGCGTTGATAGCTTTTCAACAGCTCCGCCGAGCGGGCGAAGCGTTCGGCTTCGTCGTCGGAAAGTTGCAGGTCGATGATGCGGACCGCGCCTTGGCGGTTGACGACGGTCGGTACGCCGATATACACGCCGTTTTGTCCGAACTCGCCTTCAAGCAAGGTGGAAACAGGAAGCACGACGCCTTGATTGTGCAGGATGGCGTTGGAGATACGGCTCAAACCCATGCCGATGCCGTGGCTGGTCGAACCTTTGGCGGCGATGACTTCGTAGGCGGCATTGCGCACGGTGGTATAGATTTTGTCCATACGCGCCTGCCCGTCTTCTGATTGTTCCAACATCTTCTGAACCGACATACCGGCGATGTTGGCGGTACTCCAAAGCGCAATGATGCTGTCGCCGTGTTCGCCGATCATCATGGCATCGACGCTCCAAGGGGCGACATCGAATTCGTTGCCCAGACAAACGCGGAAACGGGCGGAGTCAAGGATAGTGCCCGAGCCGATAACGCGCTCTTTGGGCAGGCCTGAAAAGCGCAGGACGGCATAAGACAGTACGTCCACAGGATTGGAGGCGACCAAGAAAATGCCGTCAAAGCCCGAAGCCATGACTTTCGAAACGATGTCGCGGAAGATGCGCAGGTTTTTGTCGATTAAGTCCAAACGGGTTTCGCCGGGAGCCTGCGCCGCGCCGGCGCAAATACACACGATGTCCGCATCCGAACAATCATCGTAATCGCCGACGTAAATACGCGCAGGCGAGGCGGCATAAGGCATTCCGTGGCGGAAGTCGCGCGCTTCGCCTTCCGCGCGCGTGCGGTTGATGTCGATTAAAACCATGTCGTCGCACAAGGCTTGGTTGAGCATGGAATAGGCATAGCTGACCCCGACCGCGCCCAAGCCTACAACGACCACTTTATTACCAACTTTTTTCATGTTTGTTCCTGTTTGTTCGTGAATAGGAATTATTAATAACACTTGGACGGGGTGGCGTCAAATTTCAGACGACCTGTTTGCTTTGTAGCGGATTGTAATGGGAAAATAAACACATAAGGTATTTACCGGTCAGGGCGGGAGCAATGGCAAGAAAAGCAGAAAAGAGGATTGATATAATGCAGTATATTTATTTTGATTTAAGTCATGAATATCATCATAAAACCGTTATAGTATAACTTAAGGAGTGTATCCGAAGATTCGGACGGATTTTGTTTGCAGACATTGCCGCCGAAATACGGAGACACAATAGTCATGAATCACGATAATGAAAGGAAACGAATGAAAGCGAAATCTTTATTGGCGGTTTTGGCTGCCACCTGCATTTTGTCCGCTTGCAGCAGCGCAGGCAGCAGCTTGGCGGACGGGCTGACCAAACCGTTTGATCCTAATGCAAAAGATTGGAAGCAACTGACTGTTTTCGAATCTGTTCCCGATGGCGGCGTATTGGAGTTGACCGACAGGGGCGGTAAAACCCAAACCCTGAAAAAAGGCGGGGTTTTGGATACGGGTTATCTGAAAAACGACCGTGTTTCCGATTTTGACTATGTGAAAAAAATCAATGTAAACGGACAACTTATCGAATTGGAACGCGGTGATTTCTTGGTGTATAAACAAAGCCATTCTATCGTTGCCGCCACTTTGGCAAAGCAGAAAACCAATCCGTCAGATGGAGCGCGTTCCGAGGCATTCGATTTTCATGTTAACGAAATTCAGGGGCAGGACATTGCCTTCGGTAATCTGCCTAAATTGGGACAAATAAACTACAAAGGTATCGCGTTCAACGGCGACGACCGCAGCGGGCGTTTGTTTTATGCGGTTGATTTTGAGAAGAAACAAGGCAGCGGAAGCATCAGCGGAATGCATAGCGGCTATAACGTCGAATTGGCGAAAACCGACATCCAAGCCATGGGCAACGGCTCAGGCTTGAGCGGCAAAGCCATGAAGGACGGTGTGGAAAAAGGCAGTTACGAGCTGAAGCTTTTCGGCAGTAAAGCCGAAGAAATTGCCGGTAAGGCTAAAATCAACGACGGCAGTAAAACTCAGGAAATCGGTTTGGCCGGTAAGAAAGAGTAGGGCGGGACAATCCTCAGCCTGACGGATAAGGTCGTCTGAAACCTTTATTTTAGATAAAAGGTTTCAGACGACCTTTTTGTATCGGCAATTTGGAAAATATAGCTAAATGACTTTATTTTCGATACGCAACTTACCGGGAATGACGGAATTCCATGACATTCTGTATTTAAAGTTAAGCATGTTTGCTATATGGTTTGTAGGCGTGGATGCTTTGGATTCAAGCAACTTTCATGATGCGTTCGATTTCATGCCAAAAGCCGTCGGGGCGCAATTCGAGTTTGGCGATTAAGCCGCTTTCGATTTGGCGGACGTCTCGGTCGGACAGGGTTTGCGCCTCGGTGACACGGGCGGGGGCAAGGTATGCCATGCGGTCGATGAGGTGGTAGTGTGCGTCCTCTGTGGTCGGATATGCCGGCCAGTCTCGGATAAAGACGCCGCGCCAGCAGTATGGGTTTAACGGGGCTTCGGCGGAATCTGCGCCGACGGGGAAAAAGCCGATGCCGCGTATGATTGAGGCGGGTTGCGGCGCGTCGGGGAGACGGTTTTGCCGCAGGGTTTCGCTGCCTTCGGGGGATTGAAGCAGGGCGAGTTGGCGTGACAGTTTGTCGGCTTTGGCGGCGAGGGTGTCTTTGGAATTGAGTCCGCACATGTTTGCGGATTTGCCGCTACCGCTGCCGTAATATTTGCAGGTCAGTTCGATGTGGTAGGGTTTGCCGTTGATGGAGGCGATGAAATCGGCGGCGCCTTGCATGAGGTCGTCTGAAAACACGGGCAGGTTGCAGGCGTGCAATTCGGTATGCGGCGCGTGGGCAAACCAAAATGCGATCAGGCGTTCGGCGTAGATGCCGAGTCGGTTGCTGAAGGGGGCGTGTTCGGCGAGATAGTTGTCCAGCGGGGCGGGATTGCCGTCCAAATCCAAAAGATAGCGGAAGCCGCGTTCGCCCAATAGCTCGCGGACGCTCAATTCGCAACCGCTTTGCCAAAGCGGCGGGGCGGTCAGCAGGGTGGCGAGGTCGCGGACGGTCGGGGTGGTGAGTTTCCACCATAGGGCATCTAGGGCGTAGTTCATGGCTGTATCTGGTTGATAGTTTGGCTGAGGTCGTCTGAAAACTTGCAATCAAGTTTTCAGACGACCTTTTTCAGTCTTTCTTCTTCAAGCGATGGCTGACGGTATTGAAAAAGCCGCGCAGGATGTCGATGTCTTCGGTTTGCGTGTTGGCGCGGCCGAACAGGCTTTGCATTCGGCGCATCAGGCGTTCGCTGTTGCGGCGGTTGAAGAATCCGATGTCGTCCATGACGTTTTCCATGTGGGCGACCATGCCTTTGATTTGTTCGTGTGTAGCGGCGTGGTCTTCTTGTTGCAGGTGGGTCATGGGCATATCGGTCTGGCTGAAGATTTCGTAACACACGACCTGAACGGCTTGGGCGAGGTTGAGCGAGAAATAGTCGGGATTGCCGTTGATGGTCATCAGACGGTTGCACGCCTGTACTTCTTCAATGCTCAAGCCGAAGGTTTCGTTGCCGAAGACGAGGGCAACTTGTTCTCCGCGTTGTGCCGCCTGCAATAATTCGGGAACCAGTTCGCGCGGGGTTTGCAGTGGCGCGGTGATTTCGCGGCGGCGGCTGGTAAGGGCGCAGGCAAGTGTGGTGTCGGCGAGGGCTTCGTCGAGTGTGGCGGCAATCACGGCGTTGTGCAATACGTCTGCCGCGCCGGAAGCGAGGATGAAACTTTCCTCCGGCAGTTGGAAATCTTTCGGGTTTTCGGGATTGAAAACGGGCGGTTGCTCGGTCATCGGCGTGGACATCAAATTCGGGGCGACAATGGTGAGGTTGTGCAGCCCCATGGTTTTCATGGCGCGGGCGGCGGAGCCGATATTGGCGGGATGGCTGGTGCGGGTGAGGATGATGCGGATGTTGCCGAGATAGTCGGGCAATTCGGGCTTGGCTGAAGTCATGTTTTGTTTTCGGTTTGTTCGGGAATCGGGTATAATACGCCATCTTTTTGTTTTCAGACGACCTTTCGCCTTTGGGCTTGAGAGGTCGTCTGAAATGTTCTTTAACAACGTCGGAAACGTACAAACGTTGCGTCCGGTGCAGATGCGCCGGACGGTATTTTACCTGATTTAGAAAGAAAACCCATGAATCCGTTTTTAAATACCGCTTTCAAAGCCGCCCGTAAAGCCGGGCAGATGATGATCCGCGCAAGCGGCAATCTGGATGCCGTCAAAGTTGACAGCAAGGCATTCAACGATTTCGTTTCCGACGTTGACCGCAATTCCGAGATGATTTTGGTGGAAGCGCTTAAAGAAGCCTATCCGCATCACAAAATCACTTGCGAAGAAGGCGGTTCTCACGGCAAAGCCTCTGCGGAATACGAATGGATTATCGATCCGCTCGACGGTACGACCAACTTCTTACACGGTCATCCCCAATACGCGATTTCTATGGCGCTGCTGCACAAAGGCGTGTTGCAGGAAGCTTTAGTGTACGCACCTGAACGTAACGATGTTTACATGGCTTCGCGCGGCAAAGGCGCGTTGCTCAACGACCGTCGTATCCGCGTTTCTTCCCGCATTGAGTTGAACCGCTGCTTGATCGGTACCGGCTTCCCTGTTGTCGACCAAAGCATGATGGACAAGTATCTGGCTATTTTGAAAGACTTTTTGGCAAAAACGGCCGGAGGTCGCAGAGAAGGCGCGGCTTCGTTGGATTTGTGCGCCGTGGCGGCCGGCCGTTTGGACGGTTTCTTCGAGTTCAACCTCAAACCTTGGGATATTGCCGCAGGCGCGCTGATTGTGCAGGAAGCCGGCGGTATCGTTACCGATATGTCCGGCAATGAAGGCTGGCTGGAAAGCGGGGATATTGTGGCAGCCAATCCGAAAGTGCTGGCGCAAATGTTGCAAATCATTAGCGTCCATCTGTAAACAGGAGGTCGTTTTCAGACGACCTTTTGCTCGTTTTTAATACGGTGTCGTGATTTAGCAATAGTAGGAATATCATCCATGTTACTTTCAGGAGCAGATAACTACCTTTTATCGCAATCTGAAAACAGGGATTCCGATTAATGATAATATGCTCAAAGAATTGATTTGCAACAGGCCTCCCCTCTGCCAATCTGATAAATGACGAACCGTATTGTTGTGAATAATATGAAGAAAAAAACTTTTTTGAATCGTCCCAAGACATCCGTTTTCCGCACCGGGCAAATTGCTGCCGCAGTGTGCGCGGCAGTATGCGCGGCAACGGCGCAAGCCTACCCTTTGCAGGCTATTTTAAGGGATGCCATGGTGTCCGACCCGATTGTGAAGGAAGCGAAAGCAACCGAAGATTCGGCCAAAAGTACGACGAAGGCGACCCGTGCGCGCCATTATCCCGTATTGACGCTGACGGGTACCAAAGTTTTGGCGCAGAAAAACAAATATTCCAGCAACGATATGAATGACGGTGTCGGCATACGCGGAACTTTGAATGTATATTCATGGGGCGCCATCAATGCGGCGGTACGGCGCGATAAAAACAGAGAGCAATACTACCATCATCGTTATTTCGAAAATCAGGAACGTCTGGGCAGCGACATCGGCAAACTCTATTTGACCGCATTGCGCGCGAAAGAAATCCTGCGCATCAACCGTCAGAGCTTGGTCCGACACAATAATCTTCTGAAAGATTTGAATATTATCGTGAAATACGATAGCGGCCGCCGTTCCGAACTCATTGAGGCGCGTGCGCGCCTGTTGCAGGTCGAGTCATCCATCGCGCAACAACAACGTACGATGGAGTTGGCGTTGAGCCGTTTGTCCCGCTACACCGGACGGCAGTTGACGGCAGAGGATTTGGAAGATCCGTTTGCCAACGACAGCGCGGAATCATTGGTTCGTCGTTTCAAAACAGCCGATAACAATACTAATCCTTCCTATCGGGCGCAGGTGGCAGAACGCGACAGCGTGAAGGCAGATTTGGACGTTTCCAAAGCAGAGCGCCTGCCCGCCGTGAATCTGGAAGGTAATGCGAACCGCGACAACAGACAGCTTTATTTAAATGTGGCATGGAATGTCTTGGACGTTGCCGCGCGCCATAATGTGCAGAAAAATGCCGATGCCCTGATTGCTGCCGAATCGAAATCCGAGCAAATTATGCGCGACATCACCGAAAAAACCCAAACCGCCGAAATCGACATGCGCGAGAGCGAACGCCGTGCCGATATTGCCGCGCAACATATTGCCGCTCAAAAAGACGTGGTTAAAACTTACGAGCTGCAATTCAAAATCGCCCGCCGCACGCTGACCGACGTTTTGGGCGCATACAACGAATTGTCCAGCATCGAGCAGGAAAACATTTCGGCGCGCAACGACTTCCGCGATGCCGCGTTGGATTATCTGGCTGCGCAGGCGCAAATGGCGAATTGGGCAGGCTTGAAGCAATAACATAAAATCTTAACATCATTACTCATTACGCGAATTATCATGAAAGCAATCATTGAACATATTGTGTTGGTTACCCGTCTCTTAGGGGCGCCTGTGTCAGAAGCCGCGCTGACGGCAGAGGTGGTGCGGGATAAAAAACTCAATGTCAACTATCATTCCCTCGTCGAAGTCTTGCGCAGCCACGGCTTCGAAAACACATTGTCCAAGCGCAATCTGGAAGACATTCCATCGCTTGCCGTTCCTGTGATGATCATTCTTCACAACGAAGAGGCTGCCGTCATTACCAATATCGAAGGTTCGGGTCGGAACAGGAAATATCATATCCGTCAGGTAGATGGCTTGGAGCAGCAGCTTGATCATGACCAGCTTTCCGGTCTGTATCTGGGTTACTGCTGGTTTATCAAGCCCAAAATGGCGGCGGACACGCGTTCCGAACTGCCTGAATACCACCTTCCCAAAGCATGGTTTTGGAAAGTCATTTGGCGTTTCCGCAGCTATTACTATCAAGTGATTTTGGCGACCGTCATTATCAACTTCCTCGCCTTGGTCAGCTCGTTGTATGTCATGAACGTGTACGACCGCGTCATTCCCAACCAAGCCTATGAAACCCTGTGGGTTTTGAGTATCGGCGTTGTCCTCGCCATTTTGTTCGAATTTGCCGCCAAGATGATACGCGGCCATTTGACCGACATCGCCGGTAAAAAAGCCGACCTGATTATCAGCTCCGCCTTGTTCCGTCGCGTGATGGCATTGCGCCTTGCCGACCGTCCCGCTTCGTCCGGCTCATACGCCAACAACCTGCGCGAATTTGAATCCGTACGCGAATTCATGACCAGTGCGAGCCTGTTGACTTTGGTGGACTTGCCGTTCCTGTTGCTGTTTATTTTTGTTATTTCGATAGTCGGCGGCAAACTGGCATTGGTTCCTTTGGCGATTATTCCGATTGTCGTCATTGTCGGCTTCATCGTTCAACGCCCCTTGTCGCGCCACATTAACGAATCCATGAAAGAAAGCTCGCAACGTTCAGGCCTTGCCGTAGAAGCCATTGAAGGCATCGAAACCCTGAAAACCAACAATGCGACTTCATGGGCGCAACAACGCTGGGACGAATACACCGCTAAAACCTCCGCTTCATCCATCAAAGTAAAAGATACCAGCAACTTCATGGTCAACTTCGCTGTTGCCATGCAGCAGCTCAATACTGTCTTTTTGGTCGTTGTCGGTACCTATCTGATTCATGCCGACAACCATGCGGAACGGATTACCATGGGTGCGCTGATTGCCTCCGTTATTCTGTCCGGCCGCGCGTTGGCGCCGTTGGCTCAAGTTGCCGGCCTTGCTACCCGCTTCCAACAAGCGAAGCTGGCGTTAAGAGGCGTGAACGACATTGTTTCCCGTCCGATCGAACGCAGCCCCGAACGCAAATACATTACTTTGGACAACGTTCAAGGCAATATCGCTTTTGAAAACGTAACGTTCAAATACAAAAACGAAAGCAACAACGCAGTTGACGAGTTACGCATCAACATCCGACCCGGTGAAAAAGTCGGTATCCTCGGACGTATCGGCAGCGGTAAAAGTACCATGCTGAAACTGGCGAGCGGTCTGTACGATACCGAAAAAGGCAACGTAACCCTCGACGGCGTCGATATGCGCCAACTTGATCCGAATTTCCTGCGGAACCAAGTCCTCCTGTTTAGCCAATCTCCACGCCTTTTCTTGGGAACATTGCGCGAAAACATGGATTTGGCGCGTACCGACAGCTATTCGACCGACCAAGACCTACTGACCGCACTCAAACGTTTCGGTCTGGACCAAATCATCCGCAACCACCCGAGAGGCTTGGATATGCCTTTGGGTGAAGACGGTTTGGGTCTGTCCGGCGGTCAAAAACAAATCATCGCCCTCGCACGCATGACGTTGCGCGACCCCAAAGTCGTCCTTTTGGACGAGCCGACAACCAGCCTCGACCAAGGTACCGAACGCATGGCATTGAACGCGATTGCCCACTGGGGACGCAACCGCACCATGCTCTTGGTCACCCACCGTCCGCAAGTGCTGCAAATCGTTAACCGCATCATCGTAATGGAAAACGGCAAAGTCGTTATGGACGGCCCGCGCGATTTAGTGTTGCAAAAACTGATGCAAAACGAGCAAAACAAAGTCAAAGCAGCACAACAAGCGCAGGAAAACCAACGTCCCGGCGAAGCGGCGCAAGCATGACGAAAAGGGAAAAGGTCGTCTGAAAACACAAGCAGAAAGCGTTTCAGACGACCTCTTTGAAAACAACAAACAGATACCGAAGATTCATCATTATGAGCGAAAACAACGTTAAATCCAAAGACCTGCATCTCATTAACGATTTGAATGCAGCCTTGCAAAAAGAAAAACACAGCGGCCAATTTTGGGTCATCATCCTGTTTTTCCTGCTGCTCGTCGTCTTTGTCGTATGGGCATACAACAGCACCGTTGAAGAAGTAACCCGCGGCAACGGCAACGTTATCCCCAGCAGCCGCGAACAAGTCATCCAAAGCCTGGACGCCGGCGTCATTACCCAAATGATGGTTAAGGAAGGCGATTTGGTCGAAAAAGACCAAATTCTGCTGAAGCTCGACGATACGCGCAGCCTTGCCGTATTGCGCGAGAGCGAGGCCAAAGTCCAAAACCTCGAGGCCACCATCGCCCGCCTGAAAGCCGAAGCTTACGGCGGCAAACTCACGTTCCCCAACAGCGTCAGCCCCGAACTCCGCCGCCGCGAAACCGCCGCATATAACGCCCGCCGCCAAGCCATGACCGATGCCGTACAAAGTCTGGTACAAAGCAAAGCGGCGCTTGACCGCGAAATCGCCATTACTGCACCTATGGTGGCACAAGGCGTCATGTCCGAAGTCGAACTCCTTAAAATGCGCCGCGAATCCAGCGATCTGACCCTGCAAATTGCCGAACGTCGCAACCGTTACAGAACAGATGCCAATAACGAACTCGTACAATCCGAATCCGAGCTGGCGCAATCCAAAGAAAACATGGCCATGCGCGCCGACCCAGTTGACCGCTCCCAAATCCGCTCCCCCATGCGCGGCATCGTCAAAAACATCAAAATCAATACCATCGGCGGCGTAGTCAACCCGGGCGAAGAAATCATGCAAATCGTCCCCGTTGACGACAAACTCCTTGTCGAAGCCTATATCCGTCCGCAAGACATCGCCTTCGTTCGCGCAGGACAGCCTGCACTGGTCAAAGTCAGTGCATATGACTACTCCATCTACGGCGGATTGGAAGGCAAAGTTACCCTTGTCGGCGCAGATACCGTCAGCAACTCCATGCAAAGCCGTGCCAACGATCTGAAGCTCGACCCCAACCAAGTTTACTACCGAGTCATCGTCCAAACTGAGAACAACGCCCTGAAAGACAAAAACGGTAAAAACATGCCGATTATTCCGGGCATGGTTGCCACAGTGGACATTAAAACCGGCGAAAAAACCATCTTCCAATACCTGATCAAACCGATTACCCGTATGAAACAGGCATTGAGCGAGCGTTAATTTCCCGAATCAAACTTGCTTAACAGTCAAAAGGTCGTCTGAAAAACCGGTACGGGTTTTCAGACGACCTTTTTGTCAGATAGGGAATATTTTGGCAGCGCTCATGCCTATCTGTACGGAATAGGGGCTTACAGTATTTTCAATCCAATCCGCTTTTTTACGAATATAACGAAATCATCTTTTTTTAAAACCAAGCATTCTTTCCCATTTTCAGACGACCTCATTAAAGTAACGTGCAATCCGAGAATTAAGGAAAGAACCATGACCGCAACCACCGCCCCGCTTTTGCGCTTCATCACCGCCGGCAGCGTCGACGACGGCAAATCCACCCTCATCGGCCGCCTGCTCTACGACAGCAAAACCCTACTGACCGACCAGCTCGACAAACTCAACCGCGCCGCCGAAAACGGCGAAACGCCCGACTTCGCCAGCCTCACCGACGGCCTTGCCGCCGAGCGCGAACAAGGCATCACCATCGATGTCGCCTACCGCTATTTCGCCACGCCCAAGCGCAAATTCATCATCGCCGACACGCCCGGACACGAACAATACACCCGCAACATGGTAACGGGTGCATCGACCGCCGACGCCGCCATCGTCCTGATAGACGCAACGCGCGTCGATTTTTCCGGCGGCGAACCCGTCCTCCTGCCACAGACCAAACGCCACAGCGCGATTCTGAAACTCTTGGGTTGCCCCAACATCATCGTCGCCGTCAACAAACTCGACCTGCTCGACTTCGACGAAACCAAATATCAGACCATTACCGCAGCCTACCGCAAGCTGGCGGAACAAATCGGCCTCCAAGCCCAAATCCACTTCCTGCCCATCAGCGCGTTAAAAGGCGACGACATCGTTAACGCCAGCAGCCAAACCCCGTGGTATCAAGGTTTGCCACTTTTACCCCTGCTCGAAAGCCTGCCCGTCAACCGCCAAAACGCCGCCGACCAAGCCGCCCATTTCCCCGTGCAACGCGTCGCACGGCAAGACGGCAGCAGCAGCGACGACTTCCGCGGCTATCAAGGCAGGCTGGAAGCAGGCCGTCTGAAAACCGGCGACGAGGTCAAAATCCTGCCTAGCGGACATACCGCCAAAATCGCCGAAATCTACAATCCAAACGGCAAAACCGAATCCGCCGAAGCAGGCGAAGTGCTGACCGTCACGCTCGACACCGACCTCGACATCTCGCGCGGCAACAGCATCGCCGCCGCCGACAGCCCCGTCGCGCCCGAACAGCAGTTTCAAGCCGCGCTGTGCTGGTTCGACGACATCCCGCTCAACCTGCGCCGCAAATACCTGCTGAAACACACCACCCAGACCACCCCCGTCAAAATCAGCGCGATTTCTTACGTTTGGGACGTGAACACCCTCAGCCGCGTCGAATCCGCCGACACGCTCAAACTCAACGACATCGGCAGCGTCAGCCTCAAAACCCAGCAGCCGATCGCCGCCGCGCCCTACGAAGAAAACCATGCCCTCGGCGCGTTCATCCTGATAGACGAAGCCACCAACCACACCGTCGCCGCAGGCATGATACGCAAGGCTGACCAAACGGACAGTTTTGAAATTTAAAACAAGGGCATCTTGAATTGAAGAGGTCGTCTAAAAAACCGAAGCAGAGTTTTTCAGACGACCTCTTCAGTTTGGCAGATTAAGGCAGGGAATATGGCAGGTAGGCTTTAAGCCATACGGCGTTGCCTTATCCTCAGCCAGCGCGGTGGGAAATCACAGTGAATTAAAATAACAAAATCGCGGCATGGCATTTTTCATTTGGATACATGGTAAAAGGTCGTCTGAAATCGGAAAGAAAGGTTTTCAGACGACCTCTCATGACGGCTCGTCTGAATCAAACAGGCTTCGGCACGCATACAGCAGCCCGCCCGCCAATACGGCAAGGCCCACCGCCGCCCAGTACGCATCGGCATAGCCGACCGCCTTTGCCAGCCGCAGGGCGGCGAAACCGGCCGCGTAACTGCCGAGCAGGATGACGGAAAATTGCAGGCTGCTGTCGAGTGCGGCAGTGGCGCGGTCGGATTTGTCCATCACTAACGCCAGTATCACCGGCAGCAGCAGCGTGTAGCTCAGGCTCAGGGCGATGATTTGCGCGGGCGGCAGCCAAGGGTGGACGCGGGCGAGCGCGTCGATGGCGGTCATGGACGCCAAAAGCGGCAGTTGCAGCGCGTAGAGCAGGAACACGAGTTTACGGCGCGGATAATTGCGCGAAAACCAGCCCGACAGTGGCGTAACAATCAGGCAGGCAACAGGAATGCACACCGCCAGAATCCCGCCCGTCTGCTTCGGGGTGAAGCCCAAATCCGCCAGCTTGGGCACAAAAGTCGCCGCCGCAAACGCATACGGCGCGGCAACGGCAAACAGCAAAACCAGCCACCGCCAGCCCGTTTCAGGCCGTCGCCAAAAGGAGATCAGCCGCGCCGCCAACGCCGTCAAACCGCCTTGCGCCGTCGGGCTTTCCGGCTCGCGGTAGCACAAGAGTTGCAGCAACATCAGCAGGCTGAACGCCAGCATAAAGCCCGCCGCCGCCGTCTGCCCGTATTCCTGATACAGCCACAACACCAGCGCGCCGCCGATTATCTTGCCGCCGCGCGCCGCCATCGTCTGAATTACACCGCCGAAACCGCGTTCGCGGTGCGGCAGGACGATGCACGACAAGCCCAGCATCGCGCAGCCGTACACCGCCGACATTGCCGAGAGCAAAACGCAGCAGGTCAAAAGCAGCGGGAAGTTCTGCGTGATGTCGGTGCAGGCCATCAGCCCGAACACCGCCGAAAGCCCCAGCGTCGCCGCCGGCAGCCAGCCGCGAAACCGCCCGAACCGCCCCGCCGGCCGCCGCTCCATCAGCGCGGCAAACAACACCTTCGCCGCTTCGATACCGCCGATTAAATGTATCCAGCTCAGTTGGTTCAGGCTGTAACCGTGGTTTTTCAAAATAGCGACCAGCGCGACCAGATAAAAACCGGTCAGCGTGAATTTGTAGGTGCTGCCGCCGATAAGAAGCAGCCAGTCGCGCGGGGCGGGGGATGCGGGGGTTTGCGGCATGGTGTTTCCTTGGTTTCTACAGGTAAGTCTATAGATTGGATCGCAACCTTCGTTTTCACGCTTGATAATGGTATCCCCGCATTTTTACTGTAGTAAGTATCGTTTCCTAAATCACCGTAGAATATGGTATGTCCCGAACTGCCATATAAAGTATCATTATGGTCCGTACCGGTAATGAGGACGGATGGGTTGTTTTTTAAAGAAAGCGATGTCTCAGCCATAATAGTTCTCCTGTGGAAAAATGGATGGCAAGAGTGAATAATAATTTATATCTAATTGAAATTAATAATTTTTTTATTATATGGCATGATGTCGATTGTATCGGGGAAAGCAATAATAGAGAAAGTATATTAAATTAATATATTATTTAGTATGTTAATTTAGAATTAGAAATAATCAGGTGAAATATTTGGTGTGCCGATAATAGGGAAAGTAAAACAGAAAAGGTCGTCTGAAAACTATTTTTCAGACGACCTTTTTACCGTTTATCACTCAAGAAAGCGACGGATTACTCCCGTACCTGTCCGTCGCCCAACACTATCCATTTCTGCGAAGTCAGACCGTGCAGGCCGACGGGTCCGCGGACGTGGATTTTGTCGGTGGAAATGCCGATTTCCGCGCCGAGGCCGTACTCGAAGCCGTCGGCGAAGCGGGTGGAGGCATTGACCATGACGCTGGCGCTGTCGACTGTGCGCAGGAAGGTGCGGGCATCGGTGTAGGATTCGGTTACGATGCTGTCGGTGTGGTGGCTGCCGTGGGTGTTGATGTGTGCGACGGCTTCTTCGAGGCTGTCGACGATTTTGACGGAGAGAATGGGGGCGAGGTATTCGGTGTCCCAGTCTTCTTCGGAGGCCGTCTGAATGTGGGACAGGATGGACAGGGTACGCGGGCAGCCGCGCAGCTCGACGTTGCGGGTGGCGTATTTCTCTGCCAGTACGGGCAGGATTTCGGCGGCGCGGCTTTGGTGGACGAGCAGGGTTTCCATGGTGTTGCAGGTGCCGTAGCGCGAGGTTTTGGCGTTGAAGGCGATATTGACAGCTTTTTCGGCGTCGGCGGCGCGGTCGATATAGACGTGGCAGATGCCGTCGAGGTGTTTGATGACGGGCACGCGGGCTTCTACGGCGATGCGGGAAACCAGCGATTTGCCGCCGCGCGGGATGACGACGTCGATAAACTCGGGGCTTTGCAGCATGGCGCCGACGCTTTCGCGGTCGGTGTTTTCAATCAGGCTGACGGCCGCTGCGGGCAGGCCGTTTTCAACTAACGCCTGCGTAATCAGTTTGGAGAGCGCCATATTGCTGTTGAAGGCTTCGCTGCCGCCGCGCAGGACGCAGGCGTTGCCGGACTTGAGGCAGAGGGCGGCAGCATCGACGGTTACGTTGGGGCGGGATTCATAAATGATACCGACAACGCCCAGCGGGACGCGCATTTTGCCGATTTGCAGGCCGTTTTCGCGGGTGCGGAATTCGTCCATTTCACCGACGGGGTCAGGCAGGGCGGCAATCTGGCGCAAACCTTCGCACATGGCGTCTATGGTTTTTTCGGTCAGCCGCAGGCGGTCGAGCAGGGCGTCGTTCAAACCTTTCTGCGCGGCCTGTTCCATATCTTGAGCGTTGGCGGCGAGGATGGCGGTTTGATGGTGTCTGATGAGTTCGGCAGTGCGCAGGAGTGCGGCGTTTTTTTGCGCGGTCTCTGCGGCGGCGACAACATAGGAAGCCTGCTTGGCGGCGGACGCGGTGCGGCGGACGTAGTCTTGGATGTTTTGCATGGTATTTCTGCGGAAAAAGTGGGAATGGGTTGATGATAAGGTCGTCTGAACGGGAATTCAATACAAAACAGGGTGGAGGCGGCTAACTTGCGGTTTGTTTCACGGCAGTATGGGGTTTCGAGGTCAATGGTGGAAAGGTCGTCTGAAAATTTGAAAGTGGGTTTCAGGCGGCAGTTAGTCGGGCAGTTATTCCCACTTCTGCATAGGCAGGGGCGGGAATAACGATGGTGGATAAACACCGTATCGGGAAGCGTTAGATTTTGTGGGCAAAGCCCACGCTACTTCTGTCTGAAAAGATAGGGTGAAGGAGAACAAGAAGCCTCTATGCCGTCATTCCCGCGCAGGCGGGAATCCAGAGATTTCAAGCCTTATCAATCTTTAAACATTCCTAAAAATCAAAGTCTGGATTCCCGCCTGCGCGGGAATGACGGCGTGGGTATTGCCATTTTAATCTGTTTTGGAAGGCAGGTTTCAGACGACCTTTTGTCGTATGGTCTTACTGCTGATTACAGGATTGTCGGTTGATGTTTATTAGGATTCCGTTTCCGCCAATTCCTCCGCCGCTTTTTGAACCATGTCCGGCGTGAGTTTGTTCAGGCAGTCGGTGTGTCCCAACGGGCATTCGCGTTTGAAGCAGGGCGAGCATTCGAGGTGCAGGCTGACGATTTTGGCTTTTTGGCTCAAGGGCGGGGTATGGTCGGGGCTGGACGAACCGTAGGCGGCGACGAGTTTGCGGTCGAGGGCGGCGGCGAGGTGCATCAGGCCACTGTCGTTGCAGACGACGGTGTCGGCGCAGGAGAGCAGGTCAATCGCTTCGGAAAGGTTGGTTTTGCCGCAGAGGTTGGTGCAGAGGCCGTCTGAAAGTCGGTTGATTTCTTCGGCGATGTCGAAATCTTTTTGCGAGCCGAACAGCCAAACCTGCCAGCCCTCCGCCAGATAGCGGCGGCCGAGTTCGGCAAAATGGCGCGCGGGCCAGCGTTTGGCGGGGCCGTATTCCGCGCCCGGACAGAAGGCAAGAACGGGTTTGTCGGTGTTTAAGCCGTATTTGGCAAGCGCAGCGGCGCGGCTTTCGGGGGAAATGGTGAAACGCGGGTTATCAGAATGTCCGTTGAAGTCCGCCTGCGTCGGGTGGGCGAGGGCGGTGTAGCGGTCAACCATCAGGGGCAGGGCGGCTTTGTCGAGTTTACGGATGTCGTTGAGCAGCAGATAGCGCGATTCGCCGACGTAGCCGGTGCGCTGCTTGATGCCGGTGGCGAAAGCGATGAGGGCGGATTTGAGCGAGCCGGGCAGGACGATGACTTGGTCGTAACCCTGTTTGCCCAGTTCGCGCCCGATGTGCCAGCGTTTTTTCAGTTCCAACGCGCCGTGTCCGAACGGGTTTTCGATGACGCGGCTGATTTCGGGCATACGCTCGAACACCGCCATCGACCATTTGGGTGCGAATGCGTCTATGGTGCAGCCGGGATGGAGTTCGTGCAGGCGGCGGTAAAGCGGCTGGGTCATGACGCAGTCGCCGATCCAGCTCGGGGTGATGATGAGGATTTTTTTGGACATGGTGGTAGGGTAGGTTTGTATTGCGCGATATTGTAGCCGATTTAAAAAGGTCGTCTGAAAAACATTTTCAGACGACCTTTTTGCATTGTGGGCGATTAATGCCAACGGCTGTCGTTTTCGCACGGAATACCGTCATGATCACCGTCCATTTTGGTGTTTGGGCAGTTTTTGATAAAAAATTCCGCCTCTTCCAAAGAGTTCATTTGGGAACAGTGCTGACGACTGTCGCATTTGAATGCAGTGGTAGTGTCGGTGGCGGCGGCGGAGCCGGTTGAAGCAGTTGAACCGTGTTTGAAAGCAGTACGCCCGCTTGCCGCGTCTTTCCATGCCTTGCGTTCGGCTTTCATCTTTTCGGCAACTTCGGACACCATCGTAACCGGTGCAGCCGCCGTTGTTTCCTGTACCTGACGGCGGTATTCCTGCCAATAGTTCCAGCCGAACCATCCGCCTGCGGCCAAGAGGGCAATGACGGGGATGATCCACAGGAGTTTGGAAAAGGCTGCTTTAAAAGGCTCGGGCTCGGGGGCGAAAAAGTCGGTTTCGCCGATGCAGTCGGAAGCGAAGCAGATGTTTTCCGCTTCGTCGCGTCCGCGTCTGCCTTTGATGATTTCAAACGATACGCGCTGACCTTCGGCGGGCGGGTGCGGCAGTGTGGTGAAGGCGGAGAGCGGGGCGAATATTTCCTTGCCCATGTTTTCTTCCCGGATGGCTCCGAACCTCCGATTATCGTTCCAGCGGATGATGGTTCCGTAATGACGCATTTTATCTATATAGAATAGTTGTTGTTTAGGTCGGTATTTTAAACGAAATCTATAAATGGACAAGAGGAAGGGTTGATATTTATATGTAAATTTCGGGTTTTAAAGTTAAGAAAGATATTTTTGAAAACAGGTTGTTAATATTTTTATGATTTTATGGGTACTTTGTTGTTGTCATGCCGGGGTCGTCTGAAAACGCGTCTTCATGTTTGAGCGAACGTGCTTTATCCGCTTTCAGACGACCAGTGTGTTGTATCAAAGCAAAGGCTGCTGCCGCACGATGGCGCGGATGATGGCGCGGTTGGGGTGCAGGGCGGTGCGCAGGCGTTGGGACAGGGGCTGGGGCAGGCTGAGGATGTCGGCGGCAATGGCGGCGGCGCAGACGGGGGCGGTGGCAAGGCCGCGCGTGCCGTGGGCGGTGTTGATGTAGGCGTTCGGCAGGTAGGGGCAGGGGATGTTGTCGAGGCGGTAGTTTTTATCCAGCGAGAGTTTGGCGTAGGCGGTTTGCATGGCGGCGATGTCGCCGAGCGCGCCGACGACGGGCAGGTGGTCGGGGCTGTCGCAGCGCAGGGCGGCGTGTCCTTGCGGTTTTGCAAAGGGGTCGTCTGAAAACGAGCAAGGCGAGTTTTGCTCAAACAATGATTGCGCCAATGGCGGGTTGAGCTGTTGCAGGGCGGCGCGGTTGGCGGTTTCTTCGTGCGGATGCCAAGCGTCGTCGTTGCTGTTGAGGACGAAGGTTGCGCCGTAGCAGTGTTGCCCTTGCCAGCTCGGGCTGATGTAGCTTTCACCGGATAGGGCGCAGCGCAGGCGTTTGGAAAAACCGCTTGCCGCCGTTACGCCGGTTTGCCCGCGGATTTGGCGGAACGGCAGGGCGGAGACGTTGGCGTCGGCGGCGTTCGGGCTGTGTGCGCCCATGCAGTAAATGATGTGGGTTGCGCTGAAGCTGCCGCGCGGTGTGTGTGCCGTCCAGTTTGCGCCGTCGTATTCGGCGGAGGATAAGGGCGTGTCTTCGTGAAACGCAATCAGCGGGTGATTCAGCAAGGCGCGGACAACGGCGGGCGGGTTCAGCCATACGCCCTGCGGCCAGTAGAGGCCGTCTGAAAAGACGTCTATGCCTGCAATTTGCGCGGCTTCGTCGGTGGACACGCTGCGGTAAAGGTGGGCGTGATGTTGCTGCAAACCCAATGCCTGATTGCGTTTGCGTTCGGATTCGTCAAAATTAAGATGCAACACGCCGTCGCCGCCCCATGCGTCGAAATCGGGCAACAGGTCTTGCAGCAGGCGGCGGGTGTAGCCGTAGCCGGCCAGCAGCAGTTCGGTCTGCTCGGTGTCGTGCGGCGAGATTTTGGCGTAGAGCAGCCCTTGGCGGTTGCCGCTGCCGCCTTGCGCCGCTTTGCCCGCTTCCAAAACGGTAACGCGCACGCCGTGTTCCGCCAGCTTGCGCGCGGTTGCGGCGCCGGCTATGCCCGCGCCGATAACCAGCGCGTGTTCGGGCGGAGTGGTGGCTTGAGGTCGTCTGAACCAAGGTTTGACAGGCTTGGGGGCGGCTTGCGGTACGGCTTCGGTCTGCCATTCGATACGGTCGAAATGTTCGTGCAGGCTGTCGGCGCAGTGTGGCGGGACAAGCCAGAGATGTACGTCGGGCAACAGGTTTTCCAGAAAGTTGACGCTGTTGAACTGAAGGCATTTCACGGCTTGGTCGAGGCGGGTTTTCAGACGACACTCCAACTCGGTCGGGGCATCGGACAAAGGAAAATCGGGCATGCGGTTTTCGCTCAGACAGGCAACCAGATGCAGCGGCGTGGGACGGGTTTCGATCACGCGGGCAAGTTCGGCGAGAGCGGGCGGGGTGTTCCAAGCGAGGATGGGCATAGCGGGGTCGTCTGAAAAAAGTAGGTAAACGGGTAAAAGTATCTCAGTAATTTTTATCGTCTTTTATCATCAATTTTTAGTGTAAATGATTGATGAATTTTGTTATTCCAGCCTGCGCGGGAATGACGGGATATCTGAAAACTGGGCAATCGGGTTTCAGACGACCTTTTGCGTTTATACGAGCTGTTCGCCCCAGTGGAGTTTTTGGCGCAGGGTTCGGAAGTATTGGTAGTCGGTAGGATGGAGGATGCGCAGGGGGTTGTGGTAGCGGCGGATGATGATGCGGTCGAGGTTTTGTACGTCGATGAAGGATTGTCCGTCGAAATGGACGCGGGCATCACCGCTTTGGGTAACGAGGATTTCGATTTCGGAGGTGTCGGGGATGGCGATGGGGCGGTTGGTCATGGATTGGGGGCAGATGGGCACGAGGGTGAAGGCGTGCAAGCCTGCCTGCATGATGGGGCCGCCTGCAGCAAGGGAGTAGGCGGTGGAGCCGGTGGGGGTGGAGACGATGAGGCCGTCGGAGCGTTGGGTATAGACGAATTCTTGGTTGATGAAGACTTCGAACTCTATCATTTGGCCTGCACCGCCGCGCGAGAGGACGGCGTCGTTGAGGGCGAGGGCGCGGTGGAAGGTTTGTCCGTCGCGGACGAGGGCGGCTTCGATGAGGATGCGCTCTTCGGGCAGGTATTTGCCTTCGAGGACGGGCAGCAGCTCTTCGGTCATGTTTTCGCGGGGGATTTGGGTGAGGAAGCCTAAATGCCCTTGGTTGATGCCGATAACGGGTACGGCGCGGGGAGCGATTTCGCGGGCGACGGAGAGGAATGTGCCGTCGCCGCCGAGGACGATGACGAGGTCGCAGTGTTTGCCCAAGTCGGATTTGCTGACGATGTGGCAGCCGACGGTATCTTGAACATAGATGCAGCGTTCTTCTATGCCGATTTCGTCCAGATAGACGGTGAGGCCGTGTCCCTGCAGGAAGTGGATGAGGGTGTGGGCGGTGTTTTGGATTTCGGGGGTATTGGGGCGGGTTACGATACCGATGTTGTGAAACGGGCTGTTCATAGGCATGGGTCGTCTGAAAATTAGTCTATCCAGATGTCGCGTTCGAGCCGGTCGAGGCGTTCGTTGAGGCGGGCGACGTCATCGCGCAGTTTGTCCACTTCTTCCATCCAGGCGGACAGGGTGGCGGCGTCGATAACGGGGGATTCGGGTTCGCGGGAAAAGTCGCTGATTTGCTCGGCTATGCTTTGTCCGATTTTTTTGACGGTTTGCCCGATGTTTGCGGCGCGTTCGCTGATGCTGCCTGCGAGTGAGTCGCCGAAGATGCGGGCGAGGTCGTCTGAAGCGTAGTAGCGCAGGCTGCCGAGTATGGGCAGGACGGTCATGCCGAGCATGAGGTCGCCTTCGAGGCTGATGTCGCCGACACCAGGTTCTTGTCCGGTGAGTATTTTGCGGATGGCGCTTTGGTGGAAGGTGATGAGGGTGTCGGCGGGTTGGTCGGCGGTTTCGAGGAAGCCGTCGTGATTGATGCGTCCGGTCAGTCCGAATCCGGCGAGGTTGAGGCTCAGGGTTTTGCCTGACAGGCGGGACAGGTCTTGTTGATGTTCCGGATTTTGCTGTATCAGGTGGTTGATAACGGGAAATAGGGCGGACATAGGGTGTTCTCGATACTTTCGGGCTTGGGGTTGTATAGTGGGTGAACTTGATTTGTGCGGCGATGTTTCGCCTTATCCTGATTTTGTCGACTCACTACGTTAAGTAAGACTGTGTTTTTTGGTTTTGGTTTTGCCGCTGCCGAAAGGTCGTCTGAAACGGTTGCGGAGCGCCAATTTTACAGGCTTAATCCGTCGGCGGAAACGGTATTTACAATTTTGCCGCCGCCGGTGCCGTCGGGCGCGAAATTGGGCGGTGGGAGGCCGAGTTTGGCGGCTTCGGCGGTATAGAAATCGCGGCGGGTCGGGTGGCGAGGTTCGACGATGTTGCGGATGCGCCTGCCGTTTGGATGGAGGGTCGTCTGAAACAGGGTTTCGACGGCGATGTCGCAGTGGACGATATTGACGGGCCGGTTGCCGCCCGGGATGTTTTGCTTTTGAACAAGGCGGCTGACGGGGTGGCGTTCGGTGCAATAAAGCCCGCCCAGACGCAGGATGTCGATGTTCGGCACGCCGCTGTCGAGCAGGTATTGTTCGGCAGCAAGGATTTGGCGGGCGGATTCGGTTTGCGGGTCGGGTATGGCAGTTTCGTCGCATTCGCGCGCTTTATCGCCGTAAACACTGGTGCTGCTGGTGAAAATCAGATGCTGCACATTGCACGCTCGGGCAAGTTCTGCCCATTGTTTGACGGTATCGGCGTAATGCGTCAGCGAGGATGGCGGCAAAAGGCAGAACCAAACGGGTTTGTCGGCGTGGTGCCGCCAAAAGCTTGTATCACGGGCAAGGTTCGCGCCTTGAAACACGTCGTCTTGATTGAGGTCGAGGGTGTCGAGGTGTATGGGCAGATTGATATCGTCCGAAGTCAGGCTGCGTTTGATAGCGGCAACGCGGCTGCCGTTTTCGTAAAGTTTCTGCGCCAAAGGACGACCGAGATAGCCTAAGCCTAAGATGGATGCGTCGGGGGAAGTATTCATGATTTTGATGGTTTAGATGTAGTCTTTTACGTTCGGGCTTCTGCCGAACACGGCTTCGTGAGATTGGCGGATACAGAGCCGGTTGAACATGATGCGTTGGGTTTGTTCGCCGTCGATAATCTTCACTTTGCCTTGCAGTTTCGGCGCGTCATGATGGAAAGTATTTTTAAAATCGTGCCAGCGTGCGGCTTGCAGATGGACGACGGCAAACATATCGTGGGAAATATTGACGCCGATGCTGATGAGTTCGGACGATGCCTGAATGCAGAAACCGCTGTCGCCGAAGAGGCACAGCCCCGTATCGTCGGGATAGCGGAACAGCTCGATTTTCACGGCTTGAGGTTCGGCAAAAACGGCGCAGAACAACCGCTCAAACAGCGACGGTTGTGAAACGCCTTCGCTCAACATGCCATACAGCCCTGAGAGCCAGTTGACATAGCCGAGAAAGGAAAAATGGAAATCCTGCATGATGGATTCGATGCGTTTCGGATCGCGGCGGCTGATGAGGCTGACGAACTCGAATCCCGCTTCGGGGAGCCGTGAACGCAGGATTTGAAGCAGGCGGTAGGCAAACGGGTTTTGATGGTTGCGGGGATTGCGCAAAATGCCGAGGAATTTGAGTCGCAGCACGCGCCACAGCGCATCGGGGACGTTGACTGAGTCTGTTTGGGTGAAACCGGCTTCGCTCGTTTTGGCGAAACTCGCGCTGCTCGTTTTAACGAAACTCGCTTCGCTCATTTTCAGACGACATCCGGGCAGCGCGCGCAAGTGTTCGCAGGCATCTTCGTAGCCGCTTTCGTGGCGGTTGAACCAGCTTTCGAGGTTGTATTGGTTGCCGGTGTTTTCAACGAAAGTCAGCGTGTAGAGGTTTTTCGCAGCCAGATTGCCGATGATGTTGACGCTTGCCGCTTCGGGCGGGGCGGCCGGTTTGGCAGAGTGTTTGCGTTTTTTCCCTTCATCATGCGGCTGATGGGGATGAGTGCCAAACAAGGATAGGGGCAGCCGGTAAACATTTTGGTTTTGCGGGCTGACTTGGGGATTGTGCGCATGCTGCCGTTGCTCGGTTTGGGCGATATAGTGGTGTTCCTTGGTCGGATTCGCCGTCAAAAGCGCATAGGGCTTGCTGCTACCTTCGGGCAGAGGCTGGTCGCCTAGGATGAAAACTTGTCGGGTCATGGCTTGGGAAAGGTCGTCTGAATGTGCCGATTATAGTTTATCGGGGCGAAAGTATTCAAAATCCCTGCAATAGATTGGAATGCAGGTTTTATGGCCGATTGAAATAAAAGGGCTGTCATTCCCGTCCGTGTTTATACAGGCACGGGAGAAGGCATCAATTGTTTGGGTTTGAATTGGCTGGATTGAGTTTTCAGACGACCTAAAACCGGTTTTTCAATTCCCGCAGCGCCGCGAACACTTCCAAACCGTTGTTCAATCGCTTCCCTGCCAATTCCTCAACCCGTTCGCGGACTTGGGGCAAATCGACCCGTAAAAACGGATTGATTTTGCGTTCATGCGCAAGGGTTACGGGCAGGGTCGGCGTATCTTCCGCCGCGCGCAAAGCCGCTTGAATATCGGGATTTTCCGGTTCGATAAATTCGGCGAAACGCAGATTAGAGGCGGTGTATTCGTGCGCGGGATAAAACAGCGTGTCTTCGGGCAACTGATTGAATCTTTGGAAACTGTCGTACAACTCTTCTATCGTTCCCGTAAACACCCTGCCACAGCCGGCGGAGAATAAGGTATCGCCGCAGAAAACGTGCAGACCTTCGGCGTTTTCCAAAAGATAGCTGACGTGGCGGTCGGTATGGCCGGGCGTCGCCCACACGGTAACCAGCCCGTCGCCAAAAGGAAACTGCGTACCCGCCGTAACCGTATGCGTTGCCACATCGATATCCGCTTCGCCGTACACGGGCGATTCCATAAAGCCGTTTTTGAGAGATTGAACTCCGCCGATATGGTCGTGATGCAGATGGGTAATCCACGTTTGCGCCAGCATCAGGCGGTTACGGACGAGGAATATCAAAACGGGCGTGGCATCGGACGGATCGACGCAGGCGGCGTGGTTGCCGTCTTGAATCATCCAAATGTAGTTGTCGTTTAGGGCTTTGACGGGGGTGATTTTCATGATGTGGTTTTCTGACTTGGAAATGGCAGATTTTAGCTGATGATGAAAAGGTCGTCTGAAAATCTTGAACAAGTTTTCAGACGACCTTTTATATGAACGGAGAAGAATGCGGCAGCAGGTTCGGATTATTTTTGGTCTATGTGTTCATATCCGGGACAATCTGCATTGCTTGCCCAAAAGATACCGTCGCTGTCGAGATAGACGGAGCAGGTCTCTTTGCTTTTGTATTCGTCATTCGGCTTGGCTTCGAGCAGGAAGCCCGAGGCGGACGGATTCTTTTTCTCTTCTGGGGTGTTTCGATAGTTGAAAAACTGGATGGTGAAGTATTCGTTTTGAACCAGGTCTGTTGCCGGGAAATTCTCAAACGTACGGTTTTGCGCGTAGAAGCGTTCGAGGTTTTTGGCATTGATCAGCAGCTCGGAACGGACGTTCTCCAAGCGGCTTTTACGGATAAAGCGTTCGTAGGAAGGATAGGAGAGGGTGGCCAGGATGGCGAGGATGACGATGACGATGAGCAGCTCGACCAGCGTGAAGCCTTTTTGTAATGTGTTTTTCATGATATGTCGTAATTTTTATTGTATGGGCGGGAATTCAGACTGTAATTATAGTTCTTTTCTCCCATTTTGAATGTTTGGATAAATTTCAGGATTGGGAAAATATGTAAATGCGTTGCAATATCTTGGAAATGGTTTTTTATAAAATGATTATAAAACAATTCATTATGATTTTATTTGATTTGCCGTTGACTTGGCTGGAGTAAAGGCTTGCAGTAAAATCCGCCCGTTTTCAGCGTTTTCGGCGCGTTTTCGGCGGATAAGTGTTGGGATTATGCGACATGAGTCGGGTGCCGGATTGAACAGATGAAATGGATGAATCAGAAAGTCAGTTATGGCAAAAATCATTAATAAATGGACGGTTGGAATAACGGTTGCTGCGGTACTTGGGTTTGCTGCGTGGTCTTATTTCCAGCCCGAACCTCAAACTTCTTACATCACGGAAACGGTCAAACGCGGCGACATCAGCCAGACGGTATCCGCTACGGGCGAGATTTCGCCGTCGAATCTGGTGTCGGTGGGCGCGCAGGCTTCGGGGCAGATTAAGAAGCTGTACGTCAAGCTCGGGCAGCAGGTTAAAAAGGGCGATTTGATTGCGGAAATCAATTCGACCACTCAGGTGAACACGCTGAATACGGAAAAATCCAAGTTGGAAACGTATCAGGCGAAATTGGTTTCTGCCGAAATTGCGTTGAACAGCGCGGAGAAGAAATACAAGCGCGAGGCGGCTTTGTGGAAGGAAAACGCGACGTCCAAAGAGGATTTGGAAAGCGCGAAGGATGCGCTGGCCGCGGCTAAGGCAAACGTTGCCGAGCTGAAGGCTTCCATCAAGCAAACCAAAATTTCCATTAATACCGCCGAATCGGAATTGGGCTATACCCGCATTACCGCGACGATGGACGGTACGGTGGTGGCGATTCCGGTGGAAGAAGGACAGACGGTGAACGCGGTACAGTCCACGCCGACGATTATCCAGTTGGCGAATCTGGATACGATGTTGAACAAAATGCAGATTGCCGAAGGCGATATTACCAAGGTCAAAGCGGGGCAGGACATTTCGTTTACGATTCTGTCCGAACCGGATACGCCGATTAAGGCGAAGCTTGACAGTGTCGACCCGGGCTTGACCACGATGTCGCTGGGCAGCTACACCACCAGCACGGACACGACTTCCAATGCGATTTACTACTACGCCCGCGCTTTGGTGCCCAATCCCGACGGCAAACTTTCTATCGGTATGACGACGCAGAATACGATTGAAATCAACGGCGTGAAAAACGTTTTGCTCGTGCCGACGCTGACGATTAAAAAACACGACGGCAAATCGTTTGTCAGCGTTTTGGGTGCGGACGGTAAAGCTTCGGAACGCGAGATTACGGTCGGTCTGAAAGACAGTATGAATACCGAAGTCAAAAGCGGTTTGAAAGAAGGCGACAAGGTGGTGATGTCGGAAATGAGCGCGGCGGAGCAGGCCGAGGCGGCACAACGCGCCATGCAGGGCGGTCCGCCGAGATAAATAGGCAATAGGTCGTCTGAAAGTTTTGTTTCTTAGCAAAATCCCCTTTCAGACGACCTTTCCACTCCACACATCATTATCGGTCGGAAACACTTATGAGCTTAATCGAATGTAAAAACATCAACCGCTACTTCGGCAGCGGCGCGAACCGCGTTCATGTTTTGAAAGATGTCAGCCTGTCGATAGAGAAGGGCGATTTCGTCGCCATCATCGGGCAATCCGGTTCGGGCAAATCTACGCTGATGAACATCCTCGGCTGTTTGGATAGCGCGACTTCGGGTTCGTATCAAATCGACGGCATCGAAACCGCCAAAATGGAGCCGGACGAACTGGCGGCATTGCGGCGCGAACGCTTCGGCTTTATTTTCCAACGCTACAACTTGTTAGGCTCGCTGACGGCGCGGGACAATGTCGCCCTGCCTGCCGTGTATATGGGCATGGGCGGCAAAGAGCGTTCTAATCGTGCGGAAAAATTGTTGCAGGATTTGGGTTTGGAAGGCAAGGAAGGCAACAAACCCAGCGAGCTTTCCGGCGGTCAGCAACAGCGCGTCTCCATCGCCCGCGCCCTGATGAACGGCGGCGAAATCATCTTTGCCGACGAACCGACCGGCGCGCTCGATACCGCCAGCGGCAAAAATGTGATTGAAATCATCCAAAAGCTGCATAAAGAAGGGCATACCGTGATTATGGTGACGCACGATCCCGGTATTGCCGCCATCGCCAACCGCATCATCGAAATCCGCGACGGCGAAATCATCTCCGACAGTTCAAAAAATCCCGAAATCCCCGAAAGCAAAATAGAACGCATCAAAGAAAAATCTTCGTGGCTGTTTTATTACGACCAATTCGTCGAAGCCTTCAAAATGTCGGTGCAGGCGATTATGGCGCACAAAATGCGTTCGCTCCTCACCATGCTCGGCATCATCATCGGCATTGCCTCGGTCGTGTCCGTCGTCGCTTTGGGCAACGGTTCCGAGAAAAAAATCCTCGCAGACATCAGCGCGATGGGGACGAACACCATCAGCATCTTCCCCGGGCGCGGTTTCGGTGACAGGCGCAGCGGCAGGATTAAAACCCTGACCATTGACGATGCCAAAGTCATCGCCAAGCAAAGCTACGTCGCTTCCGCCACGCCGCAAACCACCTCCGGCGGCACGCTGACTTACCGCAACACCGATTTGTCCGCCTCGCTTTACGGCGTGGGCGAACAATATTTCGACGTGCGAGGGCTGAAGCTGGAATCAGGCCGCCTGTTTGACGAGGGCGATGTAAAAGAAGACGCGCAAGTCGTCGTGATCGACCAAAACACCAAAGAAAAACTCTTTGGCACAGACGTCAATCCCTTGGGCAAAACCGTCCTCTTCAACAAACGCCCGCTGACCGTCATCGGCGTGATGCAAAAGGAAGAAAACTCCTTCGGCAACGCCGACGTATTGATGCTCTGGTCGCCCTATACGACCGTGATGCACCAAATCACCGGCGAGAGCCACACCAACTCGATTACCGTCAAAATCAAAGACGATGCCAACACCCAAGTCGCCGAAAAAGGGCTGACCGAGCTGCTCAAAACGCGGCACGGTACGGAAGACTTTTTCATGAACAACAGCGACAGCATCAAGCAGATGGTTGAAAGCACCACCGGCACGATGAAGCTGCTGATTTCCTCTATCGCCTTGATTTCATTGGTGGTCGGCGGTATCGGCGTGATGAACATCATGCTGGTGTCCGTAACCGAGCGCACCAAAGAAATCGGCGTGCGCATGGCGATTGGCGCGCGGCGCAACAACATCCTGCAACAATTCCTGATTGAAGCGGTCTTAATCTGTATTATCGGCGGTTTGGTCGGGGTAGGGCTGTCCACTGCCATCAGCCTCGTGTTCAACCAATTCGTTACCGAATTTCCGATGGAAATTTCCATCGGCTCCGTCATCGGCGCGGTTGTCTGTTCCACCGCCATCGGCGTAGCGTTCGGTTTTATGCCCGCCAACAAAGCCTCCAAGCTCAATCCGATTGATGCCTTGTCTAAAGATTAAGGTTTCAGACGACCTCCAAACCCAAAGGGTCGTCTGAAAACCCCGTTTGGCTATTGTCATCACAATGAACATACACACCGAGGAAAACCGAATGATTACCCTGCATGTATTGGCACAATCCCGCGCCCTGCGCATCGTCTGGCTGCTCGAACTCATCGGCGCACCGTATCAAATCAAAACCTACGCGCGCCATCCCGAAACCCAGCTGGCACCCGACGAACTCAAAGCCGTACACCCGCTGGGCAAATCCCCCGTTATCGACGACGACGGATTCGTGCTCAACGAAAGCGGCGCGATTACCGACTACCTGATTCAAACCTACGGCGGCGGACGCTTCATGCCCGAACGTGGCAGCCAAGATTACTGGCATTATCAACGCTGGCTGCACTATGCCGAAGGTTCGCTGATGCCCTTGCTTTTGCTCGGGCTGGTGTTCCGCAAAATAGAAAACGCCCCCATGCCGTTTTTCATCAAACCCGTTGCACGCAAAATCAGCGGCAACGTCAAAAACGGCTTTATCGAACCGCAAGCCGCCCTGCATCTAGCCTATGTCGAAAACGAATTAAACGGCAAAGATTGGCTGGTCAACAACCGGCTCAGCGGCGCCGACATCATGATGAGTTACCCGCTGCAAGCCGCCGCCGACCGCTTCGGATTGGCGGACTATCCCAACATCCGCGCCTATTTGCAGCGCATTGAAAACGACCCCGCCTATCAAACGGCGGTACAGAAAGCAGGCGGCCCGCTGCTGCGTTTGGATAAATAAGGTCGTCTGAAAAAGCAAAAGTCGGGTCAGACAGCCCGACACAACACCGAACACACGATTCACACAATACATTGCGAAAACAGCCCGAGCGTCGTCCGAATCCGCAACATATAGTAGATTAACTAAATCAGGACAAGGTGAGGCAACGCCGTACTGGTTTAAAGTTAATCCACTATATTTCAGACGACCCCTCCCGAAACAGGCACTTCAGCCTTCAATACAAGGAAACCTATGGACGTTTACGCAACATACACAGCCTATCCGCAAAGCGGCATCGAACAAATCAAAGCCTCCTCCGGCACCCCCGCCGCCGTATCAGAATGCAGCGCAGGCAAACTATGGGACGCGCTGCATTTCGTCCTGACCGGCAAAGGCTCGGACGATGCCGACGCGGCAAACCCGTTGAGCAAAGCCATTATCGGCAACATCCTGCGGCAGGACGAAGAAGCGGGCGAACACACCGGCTGGATCGACGATACCGAAACCGCCGAAGTAGCCCAAGCCCTGAACCAAGCCGACTTCGCCGCGCTGCTCGACGGCAAAACCGCAGCAGATTTTCAAAACAACCAAATCTACCCCGATATTTGGGGCGATGAAAAAGCCTTTGCCGAAACCCGCGCGGAATTGGCGCAGCGGTTTAAAGAACTTGCCGCGTTCTACCAAACCGCCGCCGAACAGCATTGCGGCGTGGTGGTCAGGATTTCATGATTTCAGACGACCTTTTTGAATGGGAAAAGGTCGTCTGAAAAAAGTAAGTCGGATACTTGTATCCGACATAAATTCAAATAAGAAATGGCTTTGTCGTTATTACTGCGCAGGCGGGAATGACGGCGGCGAAAGTAGCGTGGGCTTTGCCCGCGAAAACAAGTTGATCCATCCGATTGTAGGTTTTCAGGCGGCCTTCAAAACAAAGGGTAAAACATGAACCCCGACAAAGTACAACGAAGCAAGCTGAATACATTGACCGACCTGCCCAATGTCGGCAAAGCCGTGGCGGAGGATTTGGCTTTGCTCGGCATCACGCAGCCGCAGGATTTGGCGGGTCAGGACGCTTACGAAATGTACGACCGCCTGTGCAGCCTGACCGCAACCCGACACGATCCCTGCATGATCGACATTTTCCTGTCGCTGGTTGATTTTATGCAGGGGAACGAACCGAAGCCGTGGTGGCATTTTACGGAACAGCGAAAAGTGTTTTTAGCCGATAAATAAACGCAGCCGATGAGATTGTTCAGACGACCTCCAAACTTTTCAGGTCGTCTGAAACCTTAAACCGAAAGACACAACATGCAGACAAAACCTTTTTTTCAGACGGCCTTATCCCTGTCGCTCGCCCTTGCCTTAAGCGCGTGCGCCGTCCACGGCACCGACCAAAACCTCACGCTCGAATCGACGGGGCAGGTCATGAGCGCGGCGGAGACCGCCGAACGTTACGACGTGAACGGCAACTGGTGGGAAATCTACCAAAGCCCGCAGCTCAACGCCCTGATGACGCAGGCTTTGGAAAACAATATCGATTTGAAACAGGCGGCCATCAGCGTCAATAAAGCCCTGTATCAGGCGAATATTTTGGGGGCGGATTTGGTGCCGTCGTTCAGCGGCTCGGTGGGCGCGTCCACATCCAAAAACCTGAAAACCGGCAGCCATGGCAACACCTTCAGCAGCCAGCTCGGCTTGAGTTACGAATTGGATTTGTGGCGCAAACTCAGTGCCACCGCCGACGCGCAAGTATGGGAATACCAAGCTACGCAGCAGGATATGGCGAACACGCGCCTGACTTTGATCAACAATGTCGCCGACGCCTATTTCAATATCGCTTATCTCAACGAAGCCATTGAATTGGCGCAAAAATCCCTCAAACAATATCAGGAAATCAACCGCATTGCCGATGCCAAGTTCCGCTACGGCAGAGCCGATTCCAGCCAGCCGATGCAGGCGAAACAATCGCTCTTGAGCGCGCAAAACAACCTGATTTCCCTGAAAAACAGCCTCGACACGCAAAAACAGGTTTTACGCAACCTGCTCAATCTCAAGCCGAACGAAGCCATCGCCGCCGACCCCGCGCAATACCGCCTGCTGCCCGTCAAAGGCGTGAACCTCGACGTACCGATTACCGTGTTGGCGAACCGCCCAGACCTGCGCGCCGCCGAATACCGCCTGCAATCCTCGCTCCAGTCCGTCAAAGCGCAAAAACGCAGTTGGTATCCCTCGATTACATTGGGCGCGAGCTTGAGCACGTCATCTGAAAAAGCCAAAAGCGCGTTCAATATCCCGCTCTTGGGCGGCTCCGCCACCATCAACCTGCCGTTCCTCAACTGGCAGACCATGAAATGGAAAGACAAAACCGCCCAAGCCAATTTCGACAGTGCCAAACTCGACTTTGAAAAAGCCCTGACCACCGCGCTGAACGAAGTCAACACCAACTACCTCGCCTACCAAAACGCCCAAGCCGCGCTCAACAACCAAGAACAGCGTTACGCCTTGGACAAGAAAAACAGCCGCTACTACCAAGTGCGCTACCAACACGGCAAAAACGAGCTGAAAGACTGGCTCGAAGCGCTGAACACGGAATACGGCTCCGCCCAAAACGTGCTGAACCAGCGGTACGAAACGCTGAAATACGAAAACATGGTGTATAAAGCGATGGCAGGACGTTATACGCCGAAGTAGGAATGAACAAATTAATCGAAGATGCCGGTTCTTTATTTGACTGACCTGATGCACAAGAAATACTTACTTTAAAACCACGGCAAATGGCTAATTACGGCGGATTTAAGCATTGGTTCTTTCTGATTTTTCCGCACATCGCAAAGAGCAGCAGTCTCAATAGTTTTGTCGGTGCTTTTTTGATGCATTGTGCCATGCAACAACAAAAGCACCGACATTTTTATGCCGATTCGGGTAGATTTGTGTAAACGGGAAAAGACGAGAAACGGGGAACAATAAAATGTAATACTGAATAAAATTATTTATATACAAATGGTTGTATAAAAGTAGGGCGGAGATACAAGCAAGCAGCGGGCGTTTTCGGCGGCTTGGCGGGCTTCTACCAGTGATACGGTCGGATATTTGCCGATTGAAAGCGTTTTCCGTTTGCCGTTATACGAAAAGTCAAACCGCCATAACTTCCCGCCGTTCCTATTGATATACAGATACAAGCCCTTCCCGTCATTCAGCTTGAATGGTTTTTCGGAGGGTATGGCGTTTTTGATTTGGCGCTCGTTCAGCTTCATTTTTACGGTATTTTTTCGAGGTATTTTTCAGATACCGCAAAAGATACCGTAAATTTTAGGTTACTTCAATTAAGATGAATTAGACGGAATTATACAATCAGGAAGAAGACAATAGGATAGCAATCAGCCTGAAAGACCTGTATTTACTGAGATTGGTTGATGGTATTAGACAGGATTAAACGAAAAAAAAAACGCCTGAAATTTTCAAGCGTTTTTGTATGTTGGGATAAGACACAAACCAAAGGATTAATACATTGTTTTATATCATTAAAATAATCAAGAAATGAGGATATACCCCCAAATAACCCCCCATTTTGTCAAAGTCAAAATTTTTCAGGGGTAAGCATTACTCCACTTTAGCTGTTCGCCATCAGATTAGCGGCTGATATTCAGTTCCGCCGTTTTGCCTGTCTTAGCAAGCATGGTTAATAACGCATCTATCGTGAACTTGCTGATTTTGCCGTTTACCAAATCGGAAACACGGGGGCGGCTGGTGTTAAAGATTTCTGCCGCCTGTTCCTGTTTCAAGTTCTGCTCTTTTATCCATGCGCTGACGCTTTCGGCAAGCTGTAACTTGGTTCTGATAATCATATCGCTATGTGCCTTGAGTTTGGCGGCTTCGTCAGGCTGAAAACCCAAATCGGCAAAAACATTACCGCCTACCGGTGTAATATGCGTGGTTTTCGATGTCATTTTTCTATCTCCTGTATCAATGCCCTATATCGGCTCTTGATAATTGCTGTGTCTTTCGGGGCGGTTTTTTGGCTCTTCTTTTGGAAGCTGTGCAATACATAGACGGCTTTTTCAAACTTAGCCACATAAACCACTCTAAACGCCCCGTCGGGCAAACGTTTTCTAAGTTCCATAACCCCGCTGCCAAGACTAATCATCGGTTTAAAGTCTGTCGGCTCTAAGCCATTTTGGATCAATCCCAATTCATAGCCGAAATGCCTTACCGCTTCAATCGGAAAGGCTTTTAGGTCTTCTAGCGATGTATCACGCCATTCAATCGGCTTCTCTCTGTTCATGTATCAAATTTTATACAGATAAGCAGCAAGAGGCAAGAATAAAGAAAAAGCGTATATATACAAAAAAACGCAAAATCGTTTGGTACCTTTGGTACCAATGGCTAAAAGCCTTGCCAGTCATGGCTTTCACGGTACCAAAACACATATCTTAACTTTGGTACCGTTTGGTACCGCTCCTATTTTTTGGGCGTAACCATATGAATATAAAGGGGTACCAAATAGTACCAAATCGGTACCAAGTAAATTTATGTTCATTTGGTACCGTTTTTTCTTTATTTTTATATTGATATTCATATGGTTATAAATGTAAAGTTTTGTGGTTCCAAAGGTACCAAATGATTTTGCCTCGCGCATAGGGTTTTATCTGTCCGCGCGTATTGGTCTTGAAATTATTTATCCCTCGTCTGTCTTTGTCGGTCATGGCGGAAACAGGACGTAATTGTGCTATCAGCGCGCTTTGCCGTTTGGGTATGGATTGTCTGAAGTAATGGGCGCAAAAAAGCCCGCCTGTATCAGTCATGGCGGGCTTGGTGGGCGTTTTGAATTAACCCTATGCAAACGGTCAGTCGTCCAGTTCCATATTGGGGGTCAGCACATAAAACCAGCCGTTCCCTTTCCGCTGGTGTTGGTAGCCTTTGTTTTTGTGGTTGTATTTCAGCAATCCCCCGTCTGACAACACGCGGCAAACTTTCAATTCATCGAAGCTTTGGGCGATTTCATCGGCAAAGACGCGGCGGATTACCCATAATTCCAATTTCTCCCCCTCCTGTTTCCGATAGCCTGCATGGTCTTTGTTGGTACTTTTATCGCTCCAGTCCACAAACCTCATACCCAATGCGTATAGGTCGATAAAGTCCTCCGCCTGCTCGATGATTCGGCGGTCTTCGTGTTTCCCCGCCCCGTTGGTTTCCAGCCATTCATCAAAGCATTGTTTCACGCCTGCCATGCCTACGCCTGCGGGCAAGCCTGTAACGGGGGCGGCAAGCTCCAAAGCGGCGGCGGCAAGGGCAAAGCGTTTCGCCACTCTTCGCGCCTGCCCTGACAATTCGGGGACGGTCTCCATAAATGCGGTCATGCGCTCGTTTGCCTGCCGTTTAGCTTGTTCTAGGTCGTCTGAAAGCCGTCGGATGAACGCCCTGCCCGCCGCTCCGTGATATTGTTCGGCGGATTGGGCGATATGTTCGCTCAATAATGCGCCGCTCTCGAAGCCGTGCAAGGTGTCGTAAATACCGTATCGGGCGGCGGCTCTGATACTGGGCAGACGGGCGGCTTGCCCGGCGTTCCAATCGCCTTTGTGGTGTTTCAGGATGGAATCGGGGGTCTTTTCGCCTGTCGAGAACATCATCACTTTCCAGCGGCTCAAGGCGCGGTTGCCGCCCTGTTTTGCGCCTTGCACTTTGTTGATTCCGTTCATGACGCTGTAAACAGTGTCGCCGATGACGTGGGGGCTTGCCTGCCCGATTTCGTCCAATACCAGCAAGCCGTCATTGCGCGCGGCGGCGGTATTGGAAAAGCCTATTTTTGTGCCGCTCCAAGACAACAGGCTGCCCGATGGTCTGCCCCATACGCTCAAGGCTGCTTTGGCGGCGGTGGTCTTGCCGTCAGATGAATCGCCCGTCAGATGGAAACCGCCCGATTCTTCGCTCAACAGGGACAGCAAGGGGGCGGCAAAGGACGCGCCCAATGCCAGGCAAAGGCGGCTGTTTCCCGCTGCGTATCGGGCGATATTTTGCTGCCAGTCGCCAAGCTCTCCGTTTGGTCGGTATGCCGCCGCTTGGCTGGTGTCGCCGTTGTAGATGACGGCGGGGGTTTTGCCGTCTGCCGTGATGGTTTCGCCGCTGGGCATGATGTAGGTGTCGCCGTGCCAGCCCGCGCGGTCGGTAATGGTAAAGGCGGTACGGCTGCCCTGTGTCTGCAAATAATCTGCTAGTCTTTCCCTTTTTGCCCGCCCGCTCATGACGGTTAAGCCGTAACCCTGCAAACGCTGCCAGCCCTGAACCGTGCCGATTTCCGCTTGTGGGATGGCGGCGGTCTTGGTTTGGCGTGTGATTTTGTCCTGCCAGCGGATAACGCGGTAATACGCGCCGTCGTTGTCCTGCCCTGTGCCGATGATGTCGATAGGGTCGGAAAGCAATAGCGGCTCTGCTTCGATGGCTTCGCCTTCTTTGCTTGTCCTGACGTTTATCCACCATACGCCCCGATGGTCGGTATCGAAGCGGGGGCGCGGGCGGTATGGTTCGATGTCGTTGATGTTATAGTTTTTGGTGCTTTCCTGCTTCGCTGTTTCGGTATTTTTCATGCTGCTTTTCCTCCGGTGTTTTGTATGAGGTCGTCTGATTGGGTTTCAGACGACCTTTTTGCTTCTTTCAGTTCGTCCAATGCGTCATAGCCTGCCGTGTCGCTCTGCCATATGCGCGCCTTGATTCCCTGCTTGATGGCTCGAACTGCCAAATCATGCGCGGCTTTGAAACCTACGGGGCGCGGGGTGTCATTATCGGCAATAATCGCAATCTCTTTCAGGTCGTCTGAAAGCAGGTATTTCGCCAAGCTGTTTGCGCTCAAGGCGGCGGATAAGCCCCAATCGCGGGCTTGGAACAGTTCGCGGGCGGCAAGGGCGGTTTCTATGCCCTCTGCGATGACAAGCCGTCCGTTTTCAGGGGTGGGGAACAAGTGAACCGCCATGCCTGAAATGCTGCCCTGTTTGCGGCTCTGCATTTTCTTGGCGGGCAGGGCTTCGCCCGTTTCGGGGTGTTTGATTGCCAGCTTCTGATAATGCGGGGCATGTAGCCCGTCCTCTCCATATGGCTTGTCATAGGTCGTCTGAAAATAGGTCATGTGTAAGCCTTGAAGCCCTCCGCCCGTATCGCGGATGGCGCAAACCATACAGGGGAAACGACCGATAAAAAGCGGCTTGTCCTCCCCCGTCGTCCAATAATCCGCCTCTCTCAAAAAACGGACGTTTTCAGGTAACTGCACCATGTCCAAACCGCGTGATTTCAAATACTGCACGGCGGGGGAATCGGCGGTTATCGGTTCTGCCCCGTCCCACAATGCTGCAAGTTTGCCGATTTGGTCTTTTTCGGGGCGTGGTTGCGTCTGTGGGCGTGTGGGCGGTATCGGTAAGGGGTTTGCACCGCCCATGTTCAACACGCCCGCTACGGCGTGCAATGCTTCGTCAAAACCGCAATTCAGGTAGTGCATTACCAAGCCGAAACCGTCGCCCGCGCCGTTCTCCCAATGGCTGCAAATGAATGTGCCGTTGCCGTCCTTGTCGTCGTACCTGAAACGGTCTTTACCCCCACACGCGGGGCATGGCTGGTGTTTGTTTTTCAAGTATCGCTGGTCTATGCCGATGGCGGCGTGGATTTCCTGCCAGCGGTATTGCGCGGTGGCTTTGATGTCTTGATAGGTCGGTTTCATTGCTCTGCCTCCCCTGTTACAGGTTCTAAAACTATTCCCGCCATCGGGTCGGTCTCCCATATGGTCGGTGTTGTCTGTATTGCCTGCTCCGTGTCTGCATGGGCGGGCTGGTTACAGGCTCGGATTGCCAAAGCCATCAACAACACCCCAAACACCAGCAAAGCGCGGTTGGAATAGCGGCGGAAACGGTCGTTTTTGTCAGTCGGTTTCATGGTTTCATGTCCTCCATGCCCCAGCGCACCAAAAATATCAAGTATCGAAAAATCAGATACTTACAAAAACACTAGGGCGAAGTTTGCCCTATGCCGTCCAAAACGGGCGGCATAAAGGCGGGTGTTTTTCAGGGATTTAGCGGATTTGTTCGGCTGTCGTTACACTGAAAGCAGCCCATGCTTTTAGGTCGTCTGAAAGCGAAGCAATAAACGACTGACAGGCGGCAACGGCGGCGGCGTGTGATGGATAGATACCCAAACGGCGGGCGGTACATGAATGAACGTCAATATCGGCTAAATACGCGGTCGGTTCGTGGACGACGGCGCAAAAGCCTTGTTCTGATGGGTATTGAACGTCTTGGATTTGAATAGAATTTGAAGATTGCATTTGAAATGCTCCTAGTTAAATTGAGATTTGAGAAATGCCCGAAATAGGGGGCGGTGCTCTCTCCTGTAACTAGTCAGGCGTGGGCGTTGCCGCTACCACACACCGCCATAACTCGTGATAGGTCGTCTGAAATGCTAACGTTTGATAACATTACAAACGCCCGTAAAAGAATTTTGGCGATAAAAAATCAGCGTTTACCCTGCTGATTTGGGCTAGTTAATTTAAGAGAGAACCTAAATTCTGATTCTCAAGGCTCGATTTGTCAAATGATTTTTGCATTGGACGGGTTAAATTATTTTGTCCAGCACAATCAAGACAGTTGCATACTCAATGCGCGCTATGTCGTTTCCAACGATTCCGATGATGTCGGCAAGCGTAATTTCACTGTACGGCTTATTAAAAAAAGTGTTGCTGACTTGCTTTATTTCCTCTTGGCTTAACGGGCATTTGCGCTCTTCCTGTTTCACTTGGCTGATTTCCGCCTCTGCCTTGATTTCCGCCTTATCCACCAGCAAGCCCAGCATTTTTGCCTTGCCCATCGTTGCCGATACCGCCGCGCTGCTTTGCGGTGTAGGGGCTGCCAATGCGGCCGCCCGCGCCTGTTCCAGTTCGCTCAACAGGTCGCCCACCGTTACCGCGTGGCGTTGCCGTGCCTCTGCCTTGAGGTCATCTACCATCGCGGAAATATCGGGGTCTTGAAGCAGCTTATAGGCTTCATTCGTTACCGTTTCGGGCTTCATGTTGTCGGCGTTGTAGGCTTGCCGATATGCTTCGCTCGCATTACCCGTTTCCACATACAGACGGGCAAACTGTTCTTGTTTCGGGGTCATGTCCTTAATCCTTTTAGAACGCCGCCCAATAGCGATTTTTCAGCCTTTGGGCGGTTGTTTGAGTGTTGCTATTTCAAATTGTCCAAAGCCGCTTCTTTTTCTTTCTCCACGTCTTCCAAGATGTCGAAAATAGCGTTTTCTTCCCCGCCTGTGCCGTCCATCATGTTGAAGAAGCCGGGTAAACGTAAATCAATGATTCGATTTGGCAGGGATTGCCCATAGGACGGGCAATCAGCCCGCAAACCGTTTTCTTGTAGCTTCGTTTTCATCTCAACGGCGGCTTTACCGATTCCCACCAATTTCGCGGCAGCTTTGATATAGGCGCGCGCGGCTTCCATATACTCGGGCAAGTGGGTTTCTTCTATATCGATGACAAACATTTCATATCGGGAAACGAACAATAAATTGCGAAGCTCTGAAATGCGGTTCAGATGCTGGCGGCGTTCATCAAAAAGGCTTTCCAACAGTTCTTTTTGCGCTTCCAGCATATCGGCGGCGCGGTCTGCCTCTTCGCGTTTGGCGGCAATCTCTGAATCAAGCCCTTTGGCTTCTTCGCTGTTTGTGGGTTTGCCCATTTTCAATAAATTGGCAAATATGCCTTTGCGTCTGTTTCGTAGCCCCGCAAATTCATTGATAACCGCCTGCGCTTCTGTAACGCCCGCTTCTGCCGCTTCAATTTGGGCGGTCAGTTCGCTGCATTTGTCCTCTTCCTCTTTCAGTAACTTTTGGCGGGTCTCAAAAGTTGTCTTTGTATATTCGATATTCATAGTTAAAGCTCCTGATTTAATTGATTAATACGAATCGACCGCGTTTCACGGTTTCCCCGAATTGGTTGGTTACTTCTTCCATCACGGTAACGATGTCATGCCCCGCCCTGCGAAGCTCCATGATGCGCGTGTTGTAGCCCAATATGCCCATTTGGGAAAGCTCCCATGATGTAACGCTGCCCTGTTTCAATCGGGACAAAACGCGCTCTCGTTGACTTGGCGTTTTGGGTTTGCCGTTGGTAGAATAGCTGCTCATGCTTAATAATCCTTTCCGCCGTCTGAATGTCCGTTCAGGCGGCATTTGTTTTGCGCCTGATAAATCAATTTGCCCGCTCTTCGCGTTTGGCTGCCAGTTTTCCAAGATACTCTTCAATCTCACTGGAAAGCCAGCCGGTAATATTTTCGGAAAGTTTGATAGGCTTAGGAAAATCAGGGCGGTGATGGCGGCTCTTAGGGTTTGCCCAATTCCAGATAGTCGCACGGGAAACACCTAATTCACGGGCTACACTTTCTGCTCTTAATACTGTGTTATTCATTTACTTTGCCTTTCGTTTGTTTGGATTAACTGGGTGTATTTTGCGAAAGACAGGCAAACAAAAAAACGGAATCAGGATTTAACTTGACCTGATTCCGCTTGTTGAAAGCCCTATAAATAAAGGCTGGAAAGATAGATTACTTTTTTTTATTTTTCGGGTTTTCTTCCCGTTGCAGCCCAATCAGGGCGAATGATTTGCGCTATTTTATCTGCCATTGTTTGCGTGATTTTCCCTCCTGATTGCTCAATTACCCATTTAGCAATATCTGAATTATTTGGCTGTGTGTCTTTTTCAAGTGGGGATGCGTTTCCCCAAAATTTGGAAAATGCTTGATTGGCAAGTTGTAGTGTTTGTGGTGGGCTATTGTAATTAGCTTGTTTATTTTCATTTTGTGGGTGTGTTGATTTTAGACGGCTAATTTCATCTTGAAGATTGTGAATGAGTGTAGGATATTCCGCAAACTCACTAGTTGCCATAAATAAATCAGGTTTCGTTCTCTCTATTTTTTCAGGTAAGGTGTTAGAATTTCCTGTTAGATAATCAAGTAAGCTGCCTAACGTATCTCGATATGCGTTAGTTGCTTCTTTAGTGTTAAGCAATAATTTACTTTCGGGAATACCTCCAGATTCTTCTATTTCTATTAGTTCGTCATATAAAATAAAGTAGCAGTCATCATACTGATAAAAATCAAGCATGGAATCAGATTGAATTTGTGCATCGTGTAAATTTTCAGTAGTAAATATGAAACTACAAGAGTAAAAATCATAATCTAAAAGCCAAGTGGCAATATCTTGATAAGTTATCTCAAGAGATGATTTACCGCCCCGTTCTTTAAGTTCATCTTTAAAATCATTTTTTATTTTTTCAAATAAAGATTGAATAGTTAAATAGTATTTACTATTTGCCATTCGCTTAAATTCTCGTTGAAGAATATTTTTTTGTGCCTGTGTTTTTTTCATTTGTAGAATTTAGCCTCAATGTGCCTTGTTATATTCAATCAGTTGCAATGCTTGGTTGTATCGCTCCCGCAAATAGTCGCTATACCATTGCATAAATTCTTTGCGCTCATTCAGATAATCGGCGCGGTTATAGGCGGCGCGGATTTTGTTGTTTTCAATGTGGGCAAGTTGTCGCTCTATCGCGTCAGGGTTGAAACCTTGTTCATTCAAAACACTGCTGGCAAGCGAGCGGAAACCATGCGGGGTTACTCTGCCTTTGTAGCCCATGCGCTCAATGATTCGGCTGATGGTTGCGTCGCTGATAAAACCGTCCGTCTTGGTGCGGCTCGGAAACAGAAACGGCGTATTGCCTGTAAGCTCTTTCAGTTCTGCCAAAAGTTCAAGCGTCCAGTCAGCCAGCGGCACGGCATGGGGCGGTTTCGGCGCGGTCTTTTCGTGCTTCATACGCTGGGCGGGAACTGTCCATATTGCCGCGTCAAAGTCTATTTCATTCCATTGTCCGCCCCTTAGTTCCGTGCTTCGTAAAAAGGTCAGCATATTCAAAATCAGGGCTATTCTGTTTTGCGGCTCAATCTCTGCCAATATCAGGCGGCGAAAAAACTCGGTCAGTTCTTCACGGGGCAGGGCGGGGCGATGGTCGGTCTGCTTGGCGGGGATGTATTTCCGCAATGAATAGGCGGGGTTGGTTTCCACTACTTCAAGCATGACAGCATAGTCAAATATCGAGCCTGTCCATTCCCTGATTTTTTCCGCCGTATTGTTCACGCCCCGTGTCATTACGCCGTCGAGAACCGTTTTAATATCGCTTACCCTGATTTCCTGTATCGGCATTTCGCCGATAACGGGGAAAACGTCGGTTTCAAAATATCTCAACACTCGGGCGGCGTGGTTTTCTTTCCAGCGGATTAGGTTGTCAGAATGCCAGCGGCGGGCGATGGCTTCAAAGGTATTTAGGGCGGCGGCTTGCCGTTCGCGTTTTTCCTGTTGCTTGGCTTCGCTGGGGTCTTGCCCCGATACAAGCAAGCGGCGGGCATTTTCGGCGGCTTGGCGGGCTTCTACCAGTGATATGGTCGGATATTTGCCGATAGTAAATGTTTTCTCTTTGCCATCTATACGGTATTTCAGGCGGAAAATTTTCCCACCTGCTGGGGTAACTTCAAGATACAGGCCGCCCCCGTCAAATAACTTGGCTTTCTTTCCAGTATCAGACGGCTTGGCGGCTTTGATTTGGCGGTCGTTTAGGGGCATTGGGGGTATGTTTTTTATGAGTGTTGTCAGATTCCCCGAATCATACCCCCATATTTTGGTTTATTCAATTATACGGCATTGGGGGTATTTAGACATTTGGCAAGGGGGTTAATAGCCTGAAAGCCTTACCAGTATTGAATCTTGATTACTGCGTTAGATTTGATTAGACAAAAAAATAACCCCTGAAAGGGGTTAGGTGGTGCGGACGGAGTGCGATTAAACAGATAATAGGTTATGATTGATTAGTGTTAATTTGAATCTATTTAATATACGAAACAATATGATATAAATTGAAGATAGTTGATTATGATTGATTATGGTCTTTTATAACATATAATGGCTTGTCCCTAATTTGTCCCAAACCTATACCGATGGCAACAATCGAAAAACGGAACGGTAAATACCGTGTCAAAGTGCGCCTGAAAGGTGTTACCAAGTCTGAAACATTTACTTTGAAGTCTGATGCTGTTGCTTGGGCGGCGAGGACTGAGGCGGCAATTTTAGACGGCATTCAGGGAAATGCGCCAAAAAGCCTATACTTCGCCGACCTGATCGTCCGATACCGTGATGAAATCACTCCGACGAAACGAGGAAGTAGGGCGGAAACGTACCGGCTGAATCGTGCGCTACGGTCTGAATTGGCTGATATTAAGGTTGGTGATTTGCGCCCTTATCATTTTGCTCAGTGGCGCGATAATCGAAAAAAAGAGGTACAGGACGCAACAGTAAGGCGTGAACTGGAAACCCTTTCTGCCGTATGCCAAATGGCGGTCAAGGAATGGGGGCTTCTGCCGTCAAATCCTCTATTGCAAATCCGCCGCCCAAGTAAAGGCAAGGCGCGGAATTATATTCCGTCCGACGAAATTGTTTCGGCGGTGGTGCGCGAACTTGGTGTCGTCGATGATGTGCCTATTATCACGACAAAACAACGTGTCGGCTTAACTGTCCTGTTTGCCATTGAAACTGCGATGCGAGCCAGTGAAATCTGCAACATGGCTTGGCGGGATGTATACCTAAACCGTCGCGTCGTGCATCTGCCGATAACGAAAAACGGGAGCAGTCGGGACGTACCATTATCCAAAAAGGCGATGTCGATACTGGATAGATTGCCACGTTCTGATAGTGGTTCTGTGTTTGATATAAGCTCCCACACGCTTGACGTGATGTTCAGACGTGCGCGGGCTAGGGTCGAGGGGGCTGATGATTTCCATTTCCACGATACGCGCCACAAAGCATTGACGCGCATGGCGGCGAAAGTCGAGCCTATGCAACTAGCAAAAATTAGCGGTCATAAGGATTTACGCATATTGCTGAACGTGTACTATAACCCCGATATTGGGGAGCTTGCCGATTTGTTGGATTGAAAAAACCGCTTGTTAAGGCGGTTTCTTTATTTCTGTCGGCGGCGACGGATAAAGTCGTGTACTTCGGCTTTCGGCCATAACCGTTTGCGCGGCGAAATTACAAACGGCTTTGGAAAGTCAGACTGCTTGCAAGTCTGATTAACGAATGTTGCGCGTTTGACGTGTAGTAATTCCGCGCATTCTTGCGCTGTTAGATACATCTTCTGCCCTTTCGTATTTTCATCAGGCGGTATTTCCGCCGCCTGTCGGATTGGTAGTTATTCAGCCGACGGCGCATTATTGTTCCGTACAAACTCGCCAAATCGGGCTTAAAGTAATTTTCGCCTTTTACGATTTTCCCGTTCTCGTTGAAAATCGGATTGCCGTTTTCGTCAAACTTGCTCCAGTTTGACAAATTGACTTCTTTCAGCGCGCCGACCATATCAAAGCCCATCATATATCCCACGCCGATTGCCGTTACGATTTGGTCGCATAACGCGTCTAAAATCTCGATAGACTGATTTTCATCCATGCTTTCAACGCCTTTTAGATATGGGGCGCAATCACTCTTAAAACGCAACTCTTGCAAAGCCACATCATCGCAATGTAGATTCATGGCGTTGCACATTTCTTTGATTTCTTCAAAATGACAAGCAAACTGAACCATCACATCTTTACTGGTCGGATTTGGTTTTGCTGCCTTAAGCCAATTAATGATTTTTTCAATGTTCATTTATAAACTCCTATTCGATTTGTACGATGTATTCTTTTTTGTCATGCGGCTTGTTTTGGTTTACCGCCTGCGCTTGGTAGTAGGGGCTCAATCCGTAGGGAGTAATACAGGTTATGACGTTGATTTACTCGACCCTGTAATGGCGTGCTGCCACGGTCTCCAAGGTACTTTGTCATTCTCAAACAGGTTGCCGGTTTTTGGATTGATGAAAACGTATCCGCTTGCTAGTCCTGTTCTTTGCCATTGTCTGCGTAAGGCTTCCAAGGGGCGGCTATTGAGTTCGATGTCTCGGCAGCTGTGGGTTTTAGTGCTTTTGAGCTTGCCAGCCACGGATGCTTTGTTTACGCGCACGCACTGCCTCTGGAAGTCGATGTCCTGCCAAGTGAGGGCGATGAGCTCGCTGGTACGCATACCGCTGAAAAAGGCCAGTTCGAAGTAATTGTGAAACACAGGTTTGTTTTTCAGGTAGCCTAGGATGGATTCGGTCTCTTCGAGCGTAAACGGGTCGGGCGGCTCTTTCTGCACTTTGGCGTTGGCTAGATGCTGGGCGGGGTTGTCTTTTATCCTACCGTCGCGGAGCGCAAGAACAAACGGCTGCCGAATAACGGTGGCGACGTTATTGCGAGTTTTTGCGCTACAGTCTAAGGTAGCCAGCAGCCCGGCTAGGGTACTGTACTGGATACGGTCTGTCGGCATTTCGCCAATTTTAGGCAGGACGTGGCTGTTGAGCATGCCGCGATAGAGGGATAGTGTGGAGTGGGATAGCTGGTTAACGGTGGCTAGCCAGGCTTCGGCCATCTCACGGAAGGTGGGGCTGCGCTCCGTTTCTTCAGCCCGTTTGGAATCGGGGAAGAATTCGGCGTAGTCGAATACGCCGATGTCGATTCGGGTACATACTTCTTCCCAGAGTTTAGTAGCGTGCCGGATGTTAGCGGTGGTGGGCTTGAGCGGCAGGCTTTCCCAACATCGTTTACCCCGATACATGAACCATATTTTGATACTGCGATCGCGGATAACTACACCGGTTGGTATTCGTTTCGTTGCCATTTTTCTACCTCTTTTACGTTGATTAAGATGTGGCGGTCGGGCGCACGGTAGTAGTGGAGTCCCTCTACCCAAACGCCGGTGCTGATTTTGTCCCTTAAAGCCTTTTCTGTATAGCCTGACAATTCGGCGTAACGTTTCAACTGGATTTGGTTCAGCATATTCAATCCTCCATATGAGTAATTAGGACTTGCAGTAAGTGGTCGTAGTACCGTAGCCAACCATGTGGCGGACATCAGGTAACCTGAGTCGTCTTTCTGTTTGCATTTTTCCTCCAAATTTAGAGTTCGCCTTTAAGCGGCTTAGTTAATCCATTGTCCACGGCAGATTGTGTTCCACACTGCGTCGTGGCGGGTGATTTACCGTTGGGATAAGCAACAGTGTCAGGTGCGCATCCATTGCCTATATCGGTACCTGCTATATTAGCAGCAAGAAGCCCTAAAATTTTTTCAGCCCATTCTCAAAGAATGGATGAATATTGGCAGACATATGGCGGTTTGAAACGTGGAAAAGCCCTTGTTCACTGAGTGAATAACAGGTTACTTTGGATTGACGTAGTTAGTTATCCCTATAAAAAGTACGATAGTCACAAGTGCATTCATGTAATGGAACTAGGTTCTGTTAATGCTGAGTGCCGCACGGTTTTTAATATAAAGTAGAAATAACATTAAATATCAATGGATTGATATTTTTGAAATGGTTTCTACCCGAGCCCTTGGCAAAACTCACTAACCAGAGAACTTGGTCAGGCACACTTTCCCATCTGCTTAGTCTAATCAGGCACCGATTGAGCGGACAAGGTTCTAATATCCCCTACGCTGATGTAGGTCTCGTTGGTGTTATCCGGACTTGGTCCATCGGTGGCTGACAAAATCAGGTCCGCACATTGGTGCAAACGGAATCTGTACCACCACCGGCAATGACTATGATGCATGCCGGGTTAAAGGCACTTTAAGCTCGCTCACAGCATATCTGCACCGATTCAGAAAGTCATACCTACGGACAAAGGGCAGATTGTCGAGACCAAATCGGCAATCAAAAGGGGTATTGAGGTAGAAAGCAAGGTTCTCTGACAAGGCAGACAGCCTTGCTTGGAAGCAGGGATGGTTGCAAGGATCTAGTTCTTATTACTCACTGAAAGATAAAACCTAAGCAAGAGGTGATGATGCATACCAACGACCAGCAGCTATCTTCCCTAGTGACCGGAGAGTACCTAGGTCCGTTGTAGATGCTTCCGTTGCAGATGGTTCCGGTGTTGATACTGTTTTCATTGCCCGCAGCATTTGTTTTCATTCAATGATCTAATAAGCCATTTAATATTATCAATAGAATAGTCTATCGACATCTTTGATGTATACAGAATAACTGCTCCATCCAGCCTTCAGGCAACAGCCGGAAGCATCAATGACATGGTTGGAGACCTTTGTAAAATACCTCTCTTCACCTTTTCGCTAACAGCCGAAACCCAAACACAGGTTTTCGTCTATTTCCGCCCCTAATTGCTCCTGATTTTACCCAAATGCCCCCTTAATCCTCCCCGGATACCCGATAATCAGGCATCCGGGCCGCCTTTTAGGCGGCAACAGGCACACTTAGCCTGTTGGCCGCTTTCAACAGGTTCAAACACATCGCCTTCAGATGGCTTTGCGCACTCACTTTGAGCAGACCAAAATAGGCTGCCCGGGCGTAGCGGAATTTACGGTGCAGCGTACCGAAGCTTTGTTCGACCACATAACGGGTCTTCGACAAATATCGGTTGCGTTTGGTTTGCGCTTCCGTCAGCGGACGGTTGCGGTGGGCTTTGCGCATAATGCCGTCTAACAACTGATGCTCTTTCAGATGTTGCCGGTTTTCCTTGCTGTCGTAGCCTTTGTCGGCATAGACGGTCGTACCTTCGGCAATGCCTTCCAACAAAGGGGACAGATGGTTGCATTCATGGGTATTGGCGGGAGTGATGTGCAGTTTCTCGATATAGCCTTCCTCATCGGTACGGGTATGTTGTTTGTAACCGAGTTTGTAGAGGCCGTTTTTCTTTGTCCGGCGGGCATCGCTGTCTTTACTCGGTGTGGTTTGTCCGCTGACTTGTCCTTCTTCATCGACTTCTATGGCCTGACGCTGTTTGCTGCCGGCGGTCTGAATAATGGTGGGCGGATTCGCATTTGAAGTGCAACTTTCCATAACAGAAAAAGGCCAGTATGCGGTAGCATACGGCCTTTCCTGCAAGAAAGATTGCCATGGGCTACACACAACTGACCCAAGACGAACGATACCATATCCAATACCTGTCCCGCCACTGTACCGTCACAGAAATCGCCAAACAGCTTAACCGCCACAAAAGCACCATCAGCCGCGAAATCAAGCGGCACTGCATCCAAGGGCAGCAATACAGAGCCGATAAAGCCCAACGGCAAAGCCGGCTGACCAAACAGCGTAAGCGAAAACCCTATAAACTCGATTCGCAGCTGATTCAACACATCGACACCCTTATCCGCCGCAAACTCAGTCTAGAACAAGTATGCGCCTACCTGCGCAAACACCACCAGATCACACTCCATCACAGCACCGTTTACCGCTACCTTCGCCAAGACAAAAGCAACGGCGGCACCTTGTGGCAACATTTCAGAATATGCAGCAAACCCTACCGCAAACGCTACGGCAGTACATGGACCAGAGGCAAAGTACCCAACCGTGTCGGCATAGAAAACCGACCCGCCATCGTCGACCAAAAATCCCGCATTGGCGATTGGGAGGCCGACACCATCATCGGCAAAGGACAGAAAAGTGCATTACTGACCTTGGTCGAACGCGTTACCCGCTACACCATCATCTGCAAATTAAAGAACTTAAAAGCCGAAGACACTGCCTGGGCAGCCATTAGGGTATTAAGGGCATATAAAGCCAGAGTCCACACCATCACCATGGACAACGGCAAAGAGTTCTATCAACACACCAAAATAGCCAAAGCATTGAAGGCGGAAAACTATTTTTGCCGTCCTTACCATTCTTGGGAGAAAGGGCTGAATGAGAACACCAACGGACTCATCCGACAATATTTCCCCAAACAAACCGATTTCCGAAACATCAGTAATCGGGAAATACGCAGGGTTCAAGATGAGTTGAACCACCGGCCAAGAAAAACACTTGGCTGCGAAACGCCAAGTGTTTTATTCTTGAATCTGTTCCAACCACTGGTACCCTGGTGTTGCACTTGAAATCCGAATCCAAGGTGGCGTCAATGACGGCGGCGGATGCTTTCTCTACTTTTAAACCTTTTTCAGTCAGTTGGCAGTTAATCAGTTCGAGCAATTCGGACAGGGTGTCGTCTTGCGCCGCCGGTTACGGTAGCGGCATAAGGTGCTGTAATCGAGGATGCTCAGTTCGTCAAAACGGCAAAACAGGTTGAAGTCGATGCGGGTGATGAGGCTGTGTTCGAGTTCGGAATCGGAGAGGCTGTGCCATTGTCCGAGCAGGACGGCTTTGAACATGGACAGCAGTGGATAGGCGGGACGGCCACAGTGGTCTCTAAGGTAACGGGTTCTTTGACAATTCAGGTATAGTGGGAAGCGGTCGATGTGTTTGGCAATCATGGCTTGGGCGGTTTGTTGGAAGAAGGTGCTCATGAGAAATCCCCTAAATGTCTTGATGGGAATTTAGGGGATTTTGGGGAATTTTGCAAAGGTCTCGGCCTATGTAAAAAATCTTGGGTTAGTTAAAGAGTCATCAGCAATAAATTCTTTAGAGCCTTTGTTGTCATTGGAAGAGAAAAAGTAGCAAGGTAAACAAAACTTGGTAGCCAGTACAGAAAAATTCCAGCCATGGTTTGCCAGGCCGATGTACTAAGGTTCGTGTTGGAAAAATTTTTACTTAAGTTTGGGCCACATTTATTTTTTCACAGAGTGTTCTACTACTGTCTCATAAAAATAAAAAGATGAAGGACTGGTTTGCAAAGAATTATTTATCATTGGAGGAAGAGACTCTGAAAAATATGAGCGATATATAAAGATTTCGGAAAAATTTTTCTTGGGAGGTAAAACTTTTATTGTTTTGCCTCCCGAATTTTTTTGAAATTATAGATTTGGGAAAAGTGGAGCTATGATATGTCTTAGAGATTGCTTTTTTTGTTTAAAGCGCATACTTATATTTATATATACTATATAAGTACCTATTATAAGAATATATATATTATATATAGTATATATACATCGGTGATTTTGGAAATTTTGGCTGACTTCCCCCATCGGATTTGACACGACGGTCATCGGATTGTCGAGACGGGATTCAGTAAGAAGCCCGTCGGCATACTCCGAGTTTGGTCGTCAACCGAACGAGGGCGAAGCTGATTTTATGTTATCGGGTTCGGCTCGACAGCCTTCGGGTTGGTAGGTGGGTTGATGACAAAAGGGAAATAGTCGAGTATGCCAATATGAAGATGTATGCAAGCCGTTAGTTATGTCTGCCGAAGCAATAAATTCATCCTACACGGTACCAATGACCAATCGGGGGTTAACCAAACCAAGAGCAGATTCGCGAGATGAATCTGTCCACCCGATAATAAAAAGGCCACCCAATCAGGGCGGCTTGTTTATTGGCTGGCGATTTAGTTAATATTGGTTCCACCAATAATTATCAGAATTGTAGTTGGGATCCTAGGATACCGATGATGTTTTAGAAGGGCAGGGCTGAATATCTCTGGTTGAATGTAGATAGGTTATGGAAAGGATGTTTGATGCCTTGCACCTCCTCCACGAGCGCATTGATATCACTACGGGTCGAACGCAGTATCCACTGCTGTTCTGTTGAGCGTACTTGAAGTAGGGAAGCCCGTGTACCGTGCTCATCCCTTAGCGCCATCTGAACCCCGTCAAAAACGCTCTGTAGCTGCGAAAGGCCATACTCTAGTTTCAGCAGTTGTTCGGACGTGCATTTGTCGGGTAGGTTGCCTAACTGGAACGAACGGTTCTTTTTTAGTCGGGTTAGCGTATCGGTAAGCGTCATCATCAGCTGCTTCGTGTTATAGTCAATTAAAATCAAAATAGGACAGTAGCGCATCGTCAAATCGGGCGTAATCAGACAATACGGTTCGCAGATACCGCTTAATATTCGCCCACACCTTCCCAATCGGGTTGAGCTCGGGTGAATAAGGTGCAAGAGGCAATACCTTATGTCCCCATTTTTCCGCCATTTCCCGTAAGACACCCATACGGTGAAATCGCGCATTATCTAAAATAATCACCGGTTTTTGAGTCAATGCGGGCAGCAGGCATTGCTGAAACCACGCTTCAAAAAAGACTCCGGTCATCGTATTTTGATAAACCATCGGAGCAATCAGCCGGCTGCCGACTTGTGCGGACACCGGAGATAAGCGTCGGTATCTTTTTCCACTTATCTGCGCTTTCACTATTTGCCCTTTCGGGCTGCGGGCATAGGGACGGAACAGGTAGCGGTCAAATCCTGTTTCATCCAATAAACGCGTTGGCAGTCGGAAAATTCGGCCGGCTGTGTCAAATAATGCGTTACTTTGGCCGGGTCTTGTTCTTTGCAAGTGGCGGTCTTTTTTTGCGCGTCATCCCCATCTGTTTGAGTGCATAGCAAACGGCGGCTGGCGTACAATCAAAACGTTTGGCGATTTCATGCAGACAGGCATCCGGGTGTTGCCCAACATATTGAGCCGGTTTTTGCCTATCCAATTTGACGGCATTCAGACCGGTAACTTGATGTTTTAGGCTGCCTGTTTGTTTTTTAGGGCGAATCCACAGGTAAAGCGTGTTTCTTGACAAGTTAAACGTTGCTGCGGTTTAGCTGATGTTTTTGCATTGGTCGTAATAGTTTAAAGCTTTGTCCCTTAAGTCCGCAGCTGTAGAAACTAGTAGCGTTGTTTACAGTATTTCCAGGAGAATACTGAAACATGAACATGCACAAAAATACCCGCCTCACCCCGCACCACCGACAAGCCATTTGGCCGGCCTACACGCAGGGGAAGGAAAGCGTCACCTCCCCGGCACGCCGCTACCAAGTCAGCCGCGTCACCATCTACCGCGCCCTTAAAGCCGCAAGGGCCAAGCTGCTCAAACCGCAAACCAGTACCAACAACCGTTTCAAACAGGCAAAGTACGGAATGAAACGCTTGGCCAAGGTAGAACGCAGCATTCAGGAAAAACTCAAAAAGCAGGCCAAACGCTACAATAAATCCTACCCCGGAGAGCTGGTGCATCTCGACACCAAACGGCTGCCGCTGCTCAAAGGGCAGAAAGTCACCGATAAGCGGGATTACCTGTTTGTCGCCATCGACGATTTCTCAAGGGAGCCATACGCCGCCATTTTGCCGGACAAAACCGCAGACAGCGCCGCCAAGTTTCTGACCGAACACCTGATTGATCCCTGCCCATACCTGATTGAGTGCGTTTACTCCGACAACGGTACGGAATACAAAGGCTCGGCCAACCATGCTTTCGGTGTAGCCTGTTACGAGAACGGGATTGGTCAAAAGTTTACCCGGGTTGCCCGTCCGCAGACCAACGGTAAGGCGGAGCGGGTTATCCGTACCCTGATGGAGATGTGGCATGAGAAACAGTCGTTTGAGAGTCCGGAACATCGGCAAAAGGAGTTGTGCCGCTTTGTTAATTTTTATAACACTGTGAAGCCACACCGCAGTTTGAACGGCGATACGCCGTTTGAGGTCTTGCAGGCTTATTTTTCTCAACCTGTTGTGTAAACAACGCGACGATTTTCTACACAGCCCGCAACCGACTGGCAGGTTTACTATGCCTCGTATGTCGCCACCTATATCGAACGCGACGTGCGCCAATTGGTCAATGTCGGCAGCAGCGGCGATTTCACTCGGTTCATGATTGCTATTGCCGCCCGCAGCGGGGAGTTATTGAATTACAGCAGCGTGGCCCAGGAAATCGGCGTATCGGTGGATACCGTCAAGCGTTGGCTCACCGTGCTGCAAACATCGGGCATCGTCTATCTGCTGCAACCCTACGGCAACAACCACCTCAAACGCGCCATCAAAACCCCGAAAGTCTATATGCTGAACACCGGCCTGATGGCCTACCTGACCAAATGGCTGACGCCGGAAACCATTCAAAACGGAGCCAAGAGCGGGCAGTTTTTTGAAACCTTCATCGTGGGCGAAATCATCAAATCCTTCCACAACCAAGGCCAAGAACCGCCGATTTATTTTTACCGCGACACCAATCAAAAAGAAATCGACCTACTGATCGAACATCAGCAGATGCTGTATCCCGTTGAAATCAAGGCTACCGCCAATCCCAATAAAAAAATGGCCGCCGCTTTCAACCTACTGCGCAATACGCTGCCGGCAAACGAATTGGGCATTGCCCACGGTACGATTATCAACCAGTACCCGCAAAAAATCTGGTTGGCGGAGAATTTGGTTGCCGTGCCTGCGGCCTATGTTTGAAGCTACCGAAACCGCCCTTCAAGGAATGAACCATGCCCAACACCCTCGACACCCCCATCTCATCCGAACATCCCCACGACAGCACCCTATCCCCCTGCAAGCTCACCGACTGGACCTTCACGCGCTACCACACGCCCGGCAAATCCGAGTATGCAGTGGTGTACGGCACGGTCGCCCAAGACGGGGCGGGACGCTTTGCCGCAGGTGGCCGAATCCGCACTTCGCCCGTTACCCGATGGGCAGCACCGCTGGCCCATACGCACAACTCGATGTACTGCTTGCCTGAAGGTGCAGGCTGCTTTTGCGACCTGCCCGCAACCTTGCAGCCTGTCATCGACTGTTTGGGCATCGATCCTGCCGAAGCGGTCGTTATCCTGCAAAATGCCTTCATGCAGCCTGCACATGCCTTGCCTGAAACCGCCTGTTTCGGCGTTCCGGTGATGCGGCCGGCAGGGCAGGGCGATTGCCCGGTCGTCATGGAACGCCACATCGCCGAATTGCCGTTCTACCCGTTTTGGCGGGACAGCAGCATCGGTTCCGCCCAAAGCCTGATAGACGGACAAGCCGCCGTGTTTCTGCACGATTGGAACGCATTCTGCCGCCGGTTTGTTCGTACTGGCAGACACCGCGGCCAAACCGACTACACAGGCAATCAGGCGGAAGACGGCCAATACAGCTATTTCGGCCTGCCGATTGTGCATACGCCAGAACAGGATAATGCTCCTGCCATATCGGAAGTCGACATCGCCAAACTACCGTTTTACACCTATTGGCACATCGCCTGCGCTTCCAATGTGCACCGGTTAGCAGACGGCACACGCGTTGTGCCCCTTGCCGATTGGGAAGCCTTCTGCCAACGGTTGGTATTGACCGGCAGATAGGTGGGCAAAAAAGTGCAGGCTGCTTTTTATCGCCCCAACCCTGTTTCAGACGACCTCTAAAGCAGCCTGCACCTTATTTTTCATTGTCAGATGACCAGAAACCGAGTATCCCATGCCTCAAACCTATTTCACCGCCGACTGGCACTTCTCCCATCCCAACATCGCCCAATACTGCCCGCAATTCCGCTTGCAAAGCGATAACGCCGACGAGCTGAACGAATACCTGATCGACTGCTGGAACCGCGTTGTTACCCCGCAAGACACTGTGTACAACCTCGGCGATGTCTGTTTTGCAAAAAAGCCCGCACACATCGAAGCCGTGCTGCAACGGCTCAACGGGCAACACCATTTGATCTACGGCAACCACGACTACCTGATTCGGCAAAACGAAGCACATTTCCTCAACACGCGCAAAGCCGACGGCCATCCGTTGCTCTCGTCCGCCAGCCATTACCTGCGGCTCAAACTGCCCGAAATCAGCAATACCGCGATTTTGTGCCACTATCCCTTATACGAATGGGACGGCATCCACCACGGCCTATACCACCTCTACGGCCATCTGCACGACCGCATGGCCGCCGTCAAAGGGCGTGCCCTCAATGTCGGCTGGGATATGCACGGCCGTTTCCTGACCGCACAAGATATTGACAGCTTCCTGCGCGACCTCCCTGCCGTGCAGTATTTCGACGACAAGCAAAACGTTATTGTCGGCAACAGCACGGAAGATGCGGCTGCAAAAGTTCGGGCGAGATTGGCGGCATTGAACCAATGAGCTTTTATTTTAGAAATGAATTTTCAGGTAGCCTTGAATAGTGCAGGCTGCCTGAAAAACAGTCGGCAAAACAAAAGGACGGGTTTCCAATCCGTCCTTTTTGCATCAGCAATACCGCCAAGTGTCCCGCATAAAATGAATGATCTCGTTTAACGGCACAGGCGAAAGCGTAAACAGCTTGTCCCCTTCCTGCTTCTCCACTTCCAAAATCAACATACAGCCTTCCGACAACTTCCCCGGTCGGTCAAATTCCAATTCTTTGATTTTGACCAACCGGATGATGCCGTTGTCCGCCAAGTTCTGTCGGTATGCCTCGCCCGTGTGCCCGTAAAAATGGTAGGTAAACGCCAGCTGGTCCAGCACATCGGCAATCTCTTCCGCGCCGTAACCGCTTTGGCTGTCGGCAAACCGTTGCGGGCGTTCTCTTCTTTGCTCGGCACTTTCCATTGGTGCTGGGCGATGAGTTGGCCGTTTTCGTTGTAGTCGAAGCAGGTGATGCTGTGGCGGTTGGCGGCGCGGACGAGGCTGCCGTCCAAGTCGTATTGGTAAGCGGTTTCCTGAACTCGGTCGCTGCCGTCGCGGGCGAGGGCGTGGATTAAGCGTCCCAATATATCGCGTTTGAACTCGGTCATCCGCAGCGGGGTTTGGCTGTCGAGGTCGTCTGAAAGCGGGACAGCGTCTTTTTTGGGGACGGGCTGTCCGCCCAGCTGCGCCATCAGTTTGGCGGCAAGGGAGGCGTCGTCGCCGAATTCGCGCTGCTCGACCAGCTCGTTGCCGGCGTTGTAGCGGTAGCCGGTCAGCTTATGGTCGAAACCGCTTTCGGCAATCAGGCGGTCGAGGACGTCGTAGGCAAAGCGGTAGCGGGCACCGTTTTCATTGGTGAGGCCGACCAGGCGGCGGGCTTTGTCGTAATGGTAGCCGAAGGTATGCCCCAGCGCATTGGTGCGTCGGGTCGGCAGACCGTCTTGGCCGTATTCGTAGGAAGTGGTATGGCCTTCGCCGTCGGTATGGGTTTTCAGACGACCTGCGGCATCGTAGCCGAAGGTTTCTTTGCTGCCGTCGGGATAGAGGGCGAGGGTAAGGTTTTGGTCGGCGTCGTAATGGTATTCGGTGTGCTGTCCCAGCGCATCGGTAATGCGCGCCAGCTGACCTTCGGGGGTGTAGGCCAGACGGGTTTCGTAACCGGAGCAGTCGGTAATGAGGTCGGGCTGGCGGTTTTCATTATAGTGATAGGCGGTGCTGCTGCCGTTGGGATCGGTTACCGACAGCAACAGACCGTTGCCGGCGTATTCGAAACGGGTGGTATGTTTCAGCGGGTCGGTATGGGTCAGCAGGTTGCCCGCTTCGTCGTAGGTATAACCGTCATAACGGCCTTCCGCATCGCTTTTACGGATCAGGCGGTAGCAGTCGTCATAATCGAAATGCAGGATGGCGCCGTCGGGGCGGACGATGGCCTCTACCTGCCCCTCGTTGCTGTACTGATAACGGGTAACGCGCCCCATCGCATCGGTATGGCTGAGCAGACGGCCCAAACCGTCGCGCTCCATCAATACGGCGCTGCCGTCGGCAAACACCCGTTTGGTCAGCTCGTTGTTGTAATCGTAATGATATTGCTCGGTACGGCCCAACACGTCGGTTACCTCGGTATAACCGTCGTGATAGGTAAAGCGCCATTCCTCGCCCAAAGAAGTCCGGTTGCGCAACACCTTGCCGGTCGGAGTGTAATGGTCGTATTCGTATTCCGACACCAATCCCGCCGCATCCGTGTGCGACACCATCAGATTGTTTTTATAGCCGAAGCTGCGTTTGACGTTGCCGTCGCGGCCGATGACGCGCAGCAGGTCGCCGCTGCCGTTGTATTCGTAGCGGACCAGCGGGCTGCCGACCCGGACCGTTTCGCCGAAGACGGGCAAACCCTCCAAGAGCGACACCGACAGCAGCCGCATTTTGGGCGACTGTTCATCCGCCACATTGCCGAAGTTCAGCGAGAACCCCCGGCCGTTGCCGTCGATGACGTATTGCGGCAGACCGGTCAGCGGATGATAGACGAAACGCTGATGGTTGCCGTTGGCGTCTTCCACCGCCACCAGCGGGAAGAGGGTGGAATCTTCGTCCGAACCGTCTTCCGCGACCACCAAAGGCGCAAAACGCAGCGCTATCGAACCGTCCAGCGACGCAATGACATAATGCCCGTCCGGATTTTTACTGAACCAAATCTGTTCGCTCTCGAACAATACCGGTTCCTCATCGTCTTCATCGACTTCCGGCAGCGGGAACAAACGACCCTGTTTAGGTCGTCTGAAAAGATTTTCAGACGACCTGATAAGTCATTGGAACAAGAGGCTGCGTGCGTGCCTTGGGATATGCACTCTATATGTATGCAGGCTACGGCTTGCTGTATAGTTTTTTCATTTGAGGATCAAATTTGTTTTGAACCATCAAAATTTGTATCTAACCCATCTATATATTTCTCAAAATCAAGGTTATATAGTTTTTTTAAATTTCTAATCCAGATAACAAATTCAAAGAAAATCTTAATATTTTCATCAGTTATTTCAAATATACCGTTGTCTTGATGAGACTCTTGTATAGCTAAGATAATTCTCTTAAATATTTCTTTATTTTTTCTAATTTCATCAATAGGTAACGTTTGTAATCTATCAATAAAAAGTAATTCATCTTCAATACTTAAAATAGAGGGTAAGTTTTCCAATTTTTCATTTAGTTTAAAAATAGAATTCATATTATTTCCTGGTTAATATGGTGAATTTTTTAAAGGTATATGAGCTCCATTAGGGTCAGATTTAAATGGTCCCCATGTACCATCGGTTCTTAATGATCCTTTGGGACCTGTAATTCTGACAGTTGGTCCCTGAGCAGCATTGGATGTAGGAAATTTCACCTGTGCTGCGGGATTTGCACCATGCCCATGAACGGAATAAGTACCATCATTATATTTAAATCCACCGTTGGGGAATTTTTGAGGATCTGATTTCCATTGATTTTGCAAATTTTGTTTCTTAGCCCATGCCTGAATATCCTTATGATCTACTTTACCATTTTTTAAGAGTTTATCAGGGGATTTTGGTTTACCTAAGTTTTTGCATTTTCCAACACATTGTTTAGCAGCTTTATATCCCATCTTTCCTACTTTAGATAAGAGACTTATCGCTACTCTTCCAGCAACTAATAAGCCGGAAAGCAATGCGGGAATAAAAGCCCATAATCCCAATGGGTCAACCCACCCCTTTACATTCGGTGCAAACGCATACAGATTCCCCCCACCCATCAACCCAATCGGATCCTGATTTACAAACCGACCCGCATCAGGCTCATAATACCTAAAGAAGTTGTAATGCAGCCCCGTCTCACGGTCGGCGTACTGGTTTTGCAGGCGGGTCGGCTGATATTACATATCAAATAATCATATTCTTGGATATATAACTGTGTATTGATCTCCTAACTCCAACTTGAGTTTTTTAAATAATTTTTCACCTTCGTCTTTAAAAATATTTTCTTTCTCTATATTTTCAAATCCAGAGTTTAGAGGTTCATCTATATTTAAGGTTTCATCATATTTATTTGCCCACCCCAACAATTCTTCAGCAAGAGACTTAGATATTGGTAAAGAATATGGATCTATATTTCCAAAATTATCATCATCCATACCCCATATGGGAAAACATTTATAGTCAGGCATTAATTTAATTTTTTTCATTTTATCGTCCTATCTTATTACTCTACCTGCCGGATTTGCACCGACAATAAACCCGTTACTTCCAGTAGTAACCGCGATACGGCTTTTCTGCCCGTTTACCATTACTTCATAAATAGGCCTTCCCATATCTTTTCCTTGATGACCAACAATTTTTCCTTTTGTTACTGCATCCATTACGACAGATGGTACTTGTTCCCTAGATACCCCTATACGAGCAAAATCATCCCCATGTCTTTGGAGAATATGCTCTAACCCTGCCTTAGCATTTCCCTTCTCTAGAAAGACTACTTTTCCTGAGGCATCTCTTCCGGTAGCAATCAAATCATCAGGACTAAATTTTACTCCTTTAGATTTTAATTCGTTGACGTCTTTAGGATCAACTTTACATTTACTACACTTAGATTTAGAAAAAACTTTAGATATTAGTTTGTGAATGGCCTTGAAAAGCCCAGCTCTTAAACCTAAGGTATCAGTCCAAATGTTTATATTCGGAGCAAACCAATACAGATTCTCCCCACCCAACAACCCAATCGGATCCTGATTCACAAACCGACCCGCATCCGGCTCGTAATACCTGAAGAAATTGTAATGCAGCCCCGTTTCACGGTCGGCGTACTGGTTTTGCAGGCGGAACGGTTGGTAAGCACTATCCGTTACCTTGGTTTCCTCTTTCAGACGACCCCAGCCGGTGTAGTTGCCGAACCACAAGAGCTTGCCGTCCTTATCGGTCATCTCGCGCGGGATGCCGATTTGGTCGCAGTGGAAGTAGTGGGTTTGTTGTCGGTTTTCGCCGTCTTCGTTGGTCCGGTTATGTACCTGCGCCAGCGGTTCGTAGGAATCCGGGTCTGCGTAGATATAGGTATATCTGCCGTCCGGCTGGATTTCCTGCAAGAGATGGCTGCCGTCCCAAACGAAGCGGGTTTGGTTTTCGAGGCTGCCTGAAACTTCTCCGTCTTTCAGACGACCTTTGCCTATCCTTCTGCCCAAGGCATCGTAGGTGTAGGACCAAGTTTCTTTTGTGCCGTCCTTTTTGAAGATTTCGGCTTTAACCAGTTGGTCGTGCAGGTCGTAGAAATAGTTCTGCACTTCGCCGTCGGCCAGCTCGCGGTGGATGAGGTTGCCGAAATTGTCGTAGTAATAGGTCGTGCCGTTGTAGGTTTTCAGGCGGTTATCGGTGATGGCGGCGCGGCCGTCTGAAAGCGGCGCAGTCGTTTTGCCCTCTCCCCGACCCTCTCCCACGGGAGAGGGGGTAGGGTATGGTTTGACCTTTTCCGTCGGGATGTCGAGGATATTGTGCGCAGGGTCGAAGGCGAACAGTTCGTTGCCCGCTTTTGTGATCCTGCCCAGTTTGTCGTACTCGAACCGGGTCGTTCCCGTCCGCTGGTCGGTGCTGTGGGTCAGGTTGCCGGTGCGGTCGTAGCCGTAGTTGCGTTTGACGGCGGTTTGGCCATAGCCCGCCGCGACTTTGGTTTTGCCTTTGCCGCCTTCCGTCAATTCATTGAGGGTGGCGATTTGCCGTTTCAGACGACCTAAGGGGTCGAGTTCGTAGCGGCTGGCGAGTTTACCCTGTGTGCGGTAGATTTCGCGGTGCAGCTGATCACGTTCGATGTCGGTGATGACTTCGTCGTCGAGGCTAATTTGGTGCAGGTGGCCGCTGCCGTAATACAGATAGTTGATTTGTCTGCCGTCGGGCAGGACGGTGGCGGTGCGGTTGCCGTTGAAATCGTAGTGGTAGCGGACGGTTTCGGTAACGGGCAGGTACAGCATGTCGTACTGCGCATCGCGCCAGTCGGTGTCGGGCAAACCGTTTTGAGCGTTCTCTTCTTTGGACGGCACCTTCCATTGGTGCTGGGCGATGAGCTGGCCGTTTTCGTTGTAGTCGAAGCAGGTGATGCTGTGGCGGTTGGCGGCGCGGACGAGGTTGCCGTTCGGGTCGTATTGGTAAGCGGTTTCCTGAACCTTGTCGTTATCGCGGGCAAGGGTGTGGATTAAGCGTCCCAATACATCGCGTTTGAACTCGGTAATCCGCAGCGGGGTTTGGCTGTCGAGGTCGTCTGAAAGCGGGACAGCGTCTTTTTTGGGGACGGGCTGTCCGCCCAGCTGCGCCATCAGTTTGGCGGCAAGGGAGGCGTCGTCGCCGAATTCGCGCTGCTCGACCAGCTCGTTGCCGGCGTTGTAGCGGTAGCCGGTCAGCTTATGGTCGAAACCGCTTTCGGCAATCAGGCGGTCGAGGACGTCGTAGGCAAAGCGGTAGCGGGCACCGTTTTCATTGGTGAGGCCGACCAGGCGGCGGGCTTTGTCGTAATGGTAGCCGAAGGTATGCCCCAGCGCATTGGTGCGTCGGGTCGGCAGACCGTCTTGGCCGTATTCGTAGGAAGTGGTATGGCCTTCGCCGTCGGTATGGGTTTTCAGACGACCTGCGGCATCGTAGCCGAAGGTTTCTTTGCTGCCGTCGGGATAGAGGGCGAGGGTAAGGTTTTGGTCGGCGTCGTAATGGTATTCGGTGTGCTGTCCCAGCGCATCGGTAATGCGCGCCAGCTGTCCTTCGGGGGTGTAGGCCAGACGGGTTTCGTAACCGGAGCAGTCGGTAATGAGGTCGGGCTGGCGGTTTTCATTATAGTGATAGGCGGTGCTGCTGCCGTTGGGATCGGTTACCGACAGCAACAGACCGTTGCCGGCGTATTCGAAACGGGTGGTATGTTTCAGCGGGTCGGTATGGGTCAGCAGGTTGCCCGCTTCGTCGTAGGTATAACCGTCATAACGGCCTTCCGCATCGCTTTTACGGATCAGACGGTAGCAGTCGTCATAGTCGAAATGCAGGATGGCGCCGTCGGGGCGGACGATGGTTTCCACCTGCCCCTCGTTGCTGTACTGATAGCGGGTAACGCGCCCCATCGCATCGGTATGGCTGAGCAGACGGCCCAAACCGTCGCGCTCCATCAATACGGCGCTGCCGTCGGCAAACACCCGTTTGGTCAGCTCGTTGTTGTAATCGTAATGATATTGCTCGGTACGGCCCAACACGTCGGTTACCTCGGTATAACCGTCGTGATAGGTAAAGCGCCATTCCTCGCCCAAAGAAGTCCGGTTGCGCAACACCTTGCCGGTCGGAGTGTAATGGTCGTATTCGTATTCCGACACCAATCCCGCCGCATCCGTGTGCGACACCATCAGATTGTTTTTATAGCCGAAGCTGCGTTTGACGTTGCCGTCGCGGCCGATGACGCGCAGCAGGTCGCCGCTGCCGTTGTATTCGTAGCGGACCAGCGGGCTGCCGACCCGGACCGTTTCGCCGAAGACGGGCAAACCCTCCAAGAGCGACACCGACAGCAGCCGCATTTTGGGCGACTGTTCATCCGCCACATTGCCGAAGTTCAGCGAGAACCCCCGGCCGTTGCCGTCGATGACGTATTGCGGCAGACCGGTCAGCGGATGATAGACGAAACGCTGATGGTTGCCGTTGGCGTCTTCCACCGCCACCAGCGGGAAGAGGGTGGAATCTTCGTCCGAACCGTCTTCCGCGACCACCAAAGGCGCAAAACGCAGCGCTATCGAACCGTCCAGCGACGCAATGACATAATGCCCGTCCGGATTTTTACTGAACCAAATCTGTTCGCTCTCGAACAATACCGGTTCCTCATCGTCTTCATCGACTTCCGGCAATGGGAACAAACGGCCCTGATCGTCGATATAGGCCAATCCCGACGCATCGCGGATGATACGTTGGCAGCCCGGCACGCTCCAGCCCTCGCCGAGCCAGCCGGTACCGTCTTGGTCGGAATAATAGCTGCGGCTCCAGACCAGCGGCAGGATGCCCTCAAAAGCAAAGTCGGTTTCTTTCTCCAAAAACTTCAGCCCGTGTATCGGATTGACCGGGCGGCCGGCAGCGGCGGCGGCTTTACAGGAAATACAGGGTTTGGGCGGCAGTTTCTTTTTGAACTTGTTGTTCATGTGGAACATATCGCCGGCGCGTATGATATGGCGCTTGCGGATTTTAACCGAAGAGGAGTGCATCATCGGCCAGGCGGGTTTGGTGGCGGTGCGGGAAAGCACACCCTTGCGGCCCGGAAGGGCGGGTTCGTCGCCGGTGGTGCGGTTGGTTTTACTGGCCTTGAAGACGAAGGCGGGCTTGCGGTTGAGGCGGACGTCTGTGGCGACGGTTTGGGCACCGCCTAAGTCGGCGAAGAGCGGGAAGGGGATGGGCGGTGTGACAGGAGGAGCAGGAGGGGGCGGCCAGCAGAAATCGGGGACGGTAAAGACGACCCTGAAGTCACTGCTTTTACGGGCGATTTTATTGAATGCCATGGCGGCTTGCTCCTGTTAGGGGATGGGGTCGTCTGAAAGCTGGATGAGTAAGGGTTTAGGGTTTCAGACGACCTATTTGTGGTTTATGCGTGTGCTGCCAAAGATGGTGGGATTGGGATAAATTCATCCTGTGAATCCCGACAAGCTTGGGCGGCCGCGATTTGATCTGCCCGTTCGTGTCGGGCGATGAATCTGAGCTGGCATGCCGCAATTTCCAGCTCCTCCGGAAAAGATGTGCGGTAGCTGCAATCAATGCGGCGTTGTTCTACATCGACGAGGATGGTGTCCAATACCATATCTTTGCACAATGACGAGTTGTTTGCCGTATGGGCGTGGACGAACACGGTCTCTACCGGCAAATCAACGGTAAATCGTTGGTTGGGTGCTTGGAAGGACTGCACCATACCGGTAAAGGTCAGTTCGTAAATATGGTTGGGTTTCAGATGGGGAAGCTGCAACGAGGGATGGGCGCCGTTCCAATAAGCCATAGAAAAATCTTCAGGCAGTAGCGGGGCGCGGTTGGCTATCCATTGCGCATCGGCAGTGCCGGTATGTTTGGCTCGCAGTGCGAAATAACGGGGCATAAAGCCGAAGCCTTCGGGCGAGGCCTTATCGGACGGATCTCGCACGGGGTGTGCAGGGTCGTAGATTTGATGCGCTTTCAGTGTCCGCTTGAACCCGTTTTTTTTGAGTTCGGCCTTCGGATAGTAGCCGATACCGATGGCGTTTTGTTGATAGCCTTTGTGGTCGTCTTCGACTGCGCTGCCGCCAAAGGCAAACTCATAGCGGATAGGCAGGGAAAGGATGAGGTCGGGTTCGCTCAAAGACCATCCTGCCGCCTCCCGCACCCAGTAACGTTCCCCGGTAAGCGCCAGGCTTTTTTGGTAATCGCCGATTCTTACGGATACGGTAAATTGCCGAGAGGGAACGTCGTCGGGCGCATAGGCGGTGGCATTGACGACCAAGTCGGTTTTGGGCTTGTAGAGGCTGAAGTCGCTTTCAAACTGAGTCGAGGTTTGCGAGGGATCGCCGTAATAGGTATCGGCAAACGTGAGCGGCGTTTGCTTACGGGCAAACGCAAGCTCCGTTTTTCCTGTTTCCGGGTCAATTTCAAACTCGTAGCTGACTTTGGCGACGACTACATCATAAGCCCGATCTGTTTGGTCGATATTTTTAAACTGCTGCGTATGAAAGCAGGTAAAGTTCTGCAACTCAAACATGGCGTATCTTCTCTAGTTGATATCGACTTTTTTGCCGTCGATGTCCACTACTTTGGTGCCGACGATCTTGATCGTTTTGCTGACGATGCTGATTTTGTTTTTATCAATCAAAATCATGGAACTACCGACTTGTATGGTAATTTTCTTGCCTGCGGACAAGGTGATGTTTCGACCTGCGTTGAGGCCGATGTTCATACCGGCGTTGAGCCCCATCACTAAGCCGACGCTATGCATTTCTGCACCGACGACATTGGTCATCCAGCCTGCACCGACGTTCAACATATAGCCGGCACCGATGTTGGTCATCTGACCGATGCCGACATTGTTCATGCCGTTTAGACTGACGGTTTCCTGTTTGTTGCCGCCGATACTGCTGATTTCGTTGACAACAACGGTCTTGTTGCGGTTGGCACCGACGGTCAGCGCTTGGTTTTTGCCGACAGCAACGTTCTGGTCTTGTCCGACGGTCAACGCTTGGCTCTGACCTATGCCTACTTTTTCGTTCAAGCCAACAGAACGGCTGCGGTTTTTACCCACGTTGACACTTTGGTCTTTACCTACGCTGGTACTTTGATTGTCACCAACACTAATGCTTTGGTTTTGGGTAATGCTGGAAGTCTCGTTTTGACCCACCGATTTTGTGCGGTTTTGGGTAATCGAAGCCGTTTCGTTTTTTTGGACGGTTTTCGCCCGATCGCCTACTACTGTAACGGTTTCGTTGTTACCGATCGTGGTGGTACGGTCGTTGTTAACGTTGCGGGTTTCGTTATTTTTAACCAGCGAGGTCAGGTCTTTTTGCGCTTGGAAATTGACCATCTCGGAACCGGCAGTATCGTTGAACATCAGTTCATTGAAGTTGGCCAGTGGCGAATTAAAACTTTTACTTTTGATGCCTGACTGCTTAGCCGCAGCAGGAAAGCCCCATGGTGGCGACATTGCGCTGTTGTACAGACGGCCCAGTACAATCGGTCGGTCGGCATCTCCGTTGATGAAGTCAACCAACACTTCTTCACCGATACGCGGAGTGTTGATAGAACCGTATCCCGCGCCGGCAGAACCTTGCGTTACCCGAACCCAGTTGGAGCTGTTTTCATCCATTTTGCCGTAGCGGTCCCAATGGAACTGGACTTTAATATCACCATACTCGTTGGTGTAGACCTCTTCTCCGGCAGGGCCTGTTACCGTCGCCGCTTGTGTGCCCAAAACTTTGGGTTTTGGCGTTTTAAGGGGAGGGCGGTATGGGTAGGATTTGGGTAATACGCGGAATGAAATTCTGAATTTGCCGATACGGTCGCCGGTAGTATAGCCGGCTTCTTCAAAATCATAATCTGCTTTCAGAATGGTGTATTCGGTATTGGATGACGAGTGCGGGTGCTTACTCAGGGTAAACGTATAACCCGGAGCCACCGTCAATGCAGTACCCGAACCGGTAATGATCTTGGTTTGGCTTTTCAGATCTTCACTGCGTACCTGACTGTAATTTTGTGCTTCGGAAACATCGCTAAAGCCGGTATAAAAATCATAATGTTCCATCGGGACAGAACTGAAATCGTGAACCGAATCAGAAGATTTCATCGGGACTTTAGCGTTTGTATAATTGTATTCTTGGGTCACGAACTGGCTGGATTTCAGGGCATCACGCTCCTCCCAAACATCGATATAGGCGATGTTGGGTGCGCCGGGTGCAGTATTTTTGGAATGGTAAGGAATATTAGGAGAAGGGATGGCTTCCAGAATACCCACATCATCAGCAATAACCAGCTCGTGCGAGCCGTTGCTGTGGGTAAAATAATAGTAAATGCCTTCCTGTTCAAATAGGCGGCTCAGGAAGTCAAAACTGTTTTCCTGATATTGGACACAAAAGCCCCTTGTACGATAGCTTTTTTGGCATTTTACTTGGAAAGGTAATCCGAACGGGGACAAGACTTCATTGGTAATATCCAGAACAGACTTATCGACAAATACCCTGCTATCGGTGTTCTGCGTGAGGTACCACATAAACGGACGGGCTGTGCAGGTATAGGCATGATAGTCTTCTTCATCTTCATCTTCGCCGATATAGCCGAAGTCAGTCACCAAACCGTTCAAATAGCGCGGACTGCCTGCTTCTGTATCAATTTCCAATGTTATAGGCTGACCGATAATATCTTTGCCTTGTAAATTGGAATCTTTGGAAACCAAAGTGATATTAAATTCAAAAAGGTTGGAAACAAATTCCGTTCCAAGCATTTTTTTGAATAAAAGTTGTGATCCCAAAGGTGTATGAGCAATTACTGTTCTATTCATTTCGGGAAATTCCTTGTTTACATTAAAAACCAATTTCGCTTCAGTGTCAGATTTTCTATTTTTCAATCACACACAGGACTGTGGCAGAAACTTGTTGGAATATGTGATTTCAGACGACCTGCTTACATTCGCACTACGACCTTCAAACGCACTGAAAATTCCTTAATTTATTTAAATTAAAGGGGTTGAAGGCTGTAGAAGTAGTAAATTCAAGCACAACGTTTTTGCCTTGGATGTTGTATTCGACAACGGTAGTGTTTCCTGTTTGACGAATGATTTTTCCTTTTTCAATCAGACGGAATATTGACCATTGTCCGGTTGAGCTGATACCCGCACTATTGATTTGCGGAGAGGAAACATCGATTTTTGCCAAGGCATTTTCTTCTTTTGAAGGCCAGGTAAAGGTTGCAGGATTGACTGGACCGTGACTGTATACATAGCTTTTCCCTGCATAAGAAATATTCACACTTTCCAGGCTGGAATCAAGGAGCAAGACCTTGACTGTAAAGTCAAAAGTAGGGGTTTCAGATCCTTTGTCGAAATATCCTTGTCGGATTGTTGCAATGTCGTTCAGTTTGGAAAAACGGTCTTTAAATGCGCTGTTTTTGGCCGTTAATGTTTCCAGTTTCTCTGAACGAGCCAATACGGCGGCCTCCCCTGACAAATTGGTAAACTTGCTGTACATGCCGTTTGGACCAAATATATTGCTGAAGCTTTCCAAGGCAACATTGGTCTCAGAACCTCTATCAAAAGGGTATCCCTGTTGATGTATTTCTTGGCAACTGTTTGTTACGGTTGCCAACTGTTTTTCCAAGGTGGACATAAGTTTTTCATCGACAATCTTGTCGGTGTTTTTCAAAATAATCTCAGAAAAACTGTCTAACATTGGGCGGAAGGGCATAGGAAGCCGGTTTACTTCAGCTTTGTATTTCACAAACGGATCATCAGGAGGTAAATCTACGCCTTTTTCAACTGCAACATTAACGGCAACCAAATAAACGTACAGATCATTAATGGCTTCAGTAACGCTGTTAATAGCCGGAGGTTGATCGTTTGTGGTTTCAGTTAAGCTATGGAAATCTGCAAAAGCATCATCAACGGGAGTGGCCAGTTTTAAAGCAGACAATTCATTTTTTACATTAGCCTCTCCTTCAGCATCTAGGAGCTTTGACAGTCCTGCTCTATTTAACCAGTCAGCAATTTTACTGTCTGCTTTATCCGTTATCTTTTTATCAATGGTAAGCGTCGTATTGTCGCTGATACCTTTGATGATATTGACTAAAGGAGAATTTTTCTCTGATAGAAGCTTGGCAATCTGAATACTTTCTCGAGATGACTTGGGCGTAACCAATGACAAATCAGACAAATAGTTATTCCATGCCTTGATGTAATTGCCGAAATAAAGCTTTTGAGCACCTGAAAGAACAGAAGCTTTGCTTTGGCTTTGTGATGCATAACTACCCAATACCCAGTTGTCTTCATTAAAAAACTGTTCTGCCGACTTGACCATAGTAGGCAAGACTTTGGTAATGTAAGCCTCTTTGGTATAAATGAAGTTAATCGGTTCTTTTAAAGCTCCGCCGGTTTTACGACGAAACAATAAGTGGCTTTGTACGCCGCCCATGCTTGAAAAAGAAACAGGTGTGATTCCTTCTTTGCCTGAGAGAGCAACTGTGTTGATGGTATCTTCCAGTACCATAGTGGCAATATCTCTTTGTGCAATTTCCTGCCTGCGGCGTTCTACCATTTCTTCATCATAGGGTACGCTGGGAGTAATGCTTTGTTTGGAAAGTATTTGGTTTAAAGCTTTCTTAAGAGATTTTTTCTGTTGCTCACTCATACCTGAAGATTCTGCTTTAGACAAATTAGTCATCAGCCAGTTTTGCATAAAAACGGCATCAAAATGTTCTTTGTCGTACATCATCAGATAAGCTTTTAAAGCATTGTAGCCATTGATTTTATCTGAACCGCTAGTTGTACGCAGAAGTTCATCTAATTTGAAGCTGATTAAAGGCATCACGTTGTCTTGAAGGATTCTGCGGTAGGCTGATTCTCCAACGTCTTCCATGTGCCCGCCTTGATAAAGGCCCATACGATAGCTGAGGGGAGGGGAAGACAGATCGGGAATCTCTCTACTGCTGGTTGTATCTTTGACATGTTCTGCAAATGTTACTGCTTTAAGCAGGTCAGGAGCTTCTGTGTATTTCTTCGCCTCTTGCCCCAGTTTGGTTGCTTTATCGCCAACCTGCTCAAGATATGAGCGATTATTCGAATAACTATTCAGCATCATGGCTAAGCAGGCAGTAACTATGGTGACAATGGCTCCAATGCCTAACCAATAGAGCATTTGCTTTTTAACAAACCAAGATTTATTTTCTCCCGCCAGGTTTGCTTCACTAAGGATGACGTCAGAGAACAGTCTGTGCAGGAAAAAGCTTCTCTCGTTATTTTGAGTTTTGGTTCGATCCGAATCCAAGTATTTTTTCGATAATTGGAAATCGTTTTGCAAGCCATCCAAGATGGGATTGAAATGTTGTCCCGTTTGGGTACCACTTGAGAAATAAACACCTCTCCAAGAGATAGGTTGCTCAAATTTTGAAGATTTAGATAACTCTTTAAATAGAGAAAGCACCGCCTGATTAAGACGTTCAAATTCTTCAGGAAAAGCAAAAGCTGCGGCTTTATCTTCAGAAGACTCCAATTGGTGAATAGTGCCCAACATAGAGGAGCGCAATTTATCCACAACTTCTGATAAAGCGTTGGAAGCAGTGGCAATAGGAGTCTCCATCCCTTCTGTATCAGAAAGAGAAATACCTAAATATTGGTTTCTTTGTTCTTCCGTCAGATGATCGAAGAATTTGTCAAAACCATGCAGCAAATCCAGTTTGGTTATCATAAGATAAACAGGGAAATGTATACCTAATTTGGTATGCATTTCGTGGATTCTTTTGCGAAGTTCTGCAGAAATTTCGGTAATATTGGTTTTACCGCCTAAAAGGTCGTCCACTCCTACGGTAACTACTACACCATTGATAGGTTGTTTGGGACGGTAGCGCTTCAGCAGGGAGACAAATTCTTCCCAGTCGCTGGAGTCTTTATTGCTGTGGTTGTCATGTAAAGACAATCTGCCTGCAGTATCAAGAAGTACGATTTCATCTGATAAAAACCAATCGCAATCGCGTGTTCCTGCCAAGCCGCTTACAGATGTTCCTAAAGTGCTTTCTAGGGGGAAGTTGAGACCAGAGCGTTTTAACGCCGTTGTTTTACCGGAGCCTGCAGCACCTAAAACAACATACCACGGCATTTGATAAAGATACTGACCTTCTTCCAATCTCGCCAATAAACTATTTTTAGATTTGGAGAATTTGGCGTTTTTCAGTATCTTATCCATTTCAGCAAACTGACGGCTCATTGAGCTGACATCGCTTGCATTTTTCAAGATGGGTTCTTGCGCTGCACGGATTTCCTTCAGTAAGGCAGCGTTTCGGCGTGACTCACGATATTGGCGAAATATGGCTTTAGCTAACCAAATGCCGATAATGGCTGCACATACGGCAAGGCGAATGGTCTTGTTTGCTAAAGGACGGATTTCACCTATGGAAATCAGTGGACCGATAAACCATACCAATATAATCAGACCGGCGATACCCAGCATTACCCATAAAGAACGGGAGCCTAGAAAATAAAGAATTTTTTTCATATTTGTTTTTCCGTATCAATCCAATTTCAGATTATTGATGTGTACTTACATCACTGCTTGGCTGAGTAGTGGAAGTATTGGTTTTTACTTCTACTGCACTACCCAGTTTGGGGCCGGTTCCAGTTGTGAATAAGGTGATTTCAACCCTTCGGTTTTTGGCTCTATTTTCCAAAGTATCATTTGGGGCAACAGGATCGGTCGAGCCACGTCCCTCTGAACGAATACGAGCTCCGCCATTTTTGATGTAATTCAATAAAATTTCTTTTACTGCGTCTGCACGAGCTTGAGAGAGATGCCAGTTGGATGGGAAGTTCAAGCTCTGAATGGGCTGATTGTCTGTATATCCGGTCACTACGATTTGTCCTTCTACGCTATCCAAAGCTTGGCTGACTCTAGCCAAGACAGGGTAATACTGGTCTTGGATTTGCGCTGAACCAGACTCAAAAAGACCATCACCCAAAATAGTAACCGTACTTCTGTCTTGGAAGTCTTCCACAGAGACTAGTTTTCTAGCAATTTCATTTTCCAATAAAGGCCGTAACCGGACGGTGCCTTGTGTTTCTTGCTGTTTGGCTGTGACAGGAGGAAGTTTTAGATTGTTGACTTTTGTACTGACAGTATCAAAATCATCGCCTAAAGACCATTGCATAGCAAAGTAGCCTACTCCCGAGACAACAGCTCCTAAAACACCTATTACCCATAAAGGAATAGTAAGTCTCTGTTTTCTCTGGATGGTATTTGTAATGATTGGATTGTGTTTGAAAAGAGCAGCGGTTTGATCTGGCCTTTTGCTGTGGATTAAGGCAAGCAAGTCTCTCTTGATTTTGTCGATTTCAAGTTCGCCACTGTTTAATACTTGATATTTGCCTTTGTAGCCAAATTGCAAACATAAGTACATGAACTCTAATAAATCAATATTTTTATCCGGATCCTGCTTTAGATTTTGAATAATCTCAAAAAAACGCTCTCCGCCCCATGTTTCGTCATAGAAAGATACTAACAGGCTGTTTTTGGACCAAGTTTCATCTGCCCAACCCGCACGAACAGCCAATTCATCTACGAATGTACATAGGCAGTATTTTGCAGCCCGGATAGCGTCGTACCTTGCTCCTTTTTTTTCAGCATTTTCTTCAAAATTATTGATTAGGATAGAAAATTTATTGATCAAACTGTCGGTAGACAATTGACTGGTAGTTTGCTGCATCGCATTGACTAAGATAAAAACCGGTTTGGCAGCCTCAATCAAAGGGTTATAAATATTTGCGATGCCGTGTGCAGCATTATTCTGGTTATCCATAATGAAATTCCAAATTAAACCAAATTAACTTAAAGACTTAATTGCCCAAAATTCAACATCTAAATTCGGAAAATTACCGGCTAAATGAAAGGCTATGCCTGATGAAGTATCAAACATGTCCCACAGCTCGTGCTTTTTGTCTAATTCAAAATAGACATAACCGCTGTGGTATGGCAATTCTCTTGGTGCAACAGATAAAGCGTGCACCCTAATTCCAGGCAGGTGGTAAGCAACCAATTCTTTTACTTTTTCCACGGTACCTATTTTTACTACGCTAGGAATTTTTTGGCGCAATGCTTCGTTCGGCATATCGGCTTTAATCGCAAGAACAAATGAAGCTTTGTCCAGTAAACTTTGGTCTGGTGTTTGAGCAACGCGAGTCGCTTCATCACGCATATCAAGCGGAATCCTAATCGCTCGTTGTTCAAGTACGATAGATAATGATTTACGTAAATTGAAAAATAATTTACCGAAACATGAGGTTAGGTCATTATGCTCATATACTGGGATATTACCTACTTTGCGAGAAGGTAGGAAGGTCATTAAATCAGCACATAGTTTGGATAAATTAATAAATAATTGTTCAGGGTGTGTTTGTCGTGCGCCTTCATTTTCGTGATGCAAATATGCCAAATATCGATTAATAGTTTGAAGCATCATGAAGTCCATAACTTCAACAGAGCCGCCGGTGTTAGGATCATTCACAGCATTAGCCAAGCTATTGCTTTTTTGCATCAATAAACCATATATCTCTGAAATATAAGCCTTTAAATGCTGTTGCTTTTGACTTCCGAGACAAGGCGGGATATATGATTCGTCCAGAATGATTTCAAAGTCCGCAGAGCTGGAACGGATAAGCGCAATGGGCAGGGCAGTTTGTCCGCTGGTTAAGTCGTTTTCTAAAACCAACATCGGATTAAGATCTGCCAGTGTTACTTGACGACCATCTAATTCAGTATTTGTAGTGTCTGCTAGAGTTTTATTAAAGGCTTTGTAGCGACATGAGTCTGAAGAATCCTGATTGGGAAAATAAATCTCATTATTTACAGAAGAAGGCAGAGTAACAGCTAGGCAGATTTTGGTGTCTTTAATATTTGCAGGAACTTTCAGACTCAAATTTTCGAGTTGTTTTTGAGAGAACAAAAATACAGAACCATCAGGGAAAACACCTTCTGCTTCATTAATACCGATTACCCCTCGTTTGAGGCCGTCTGAATTTAACACCAGCGAAGAGAATCCCCAAAAATGCCCCTCTTGAGAAACGGCTAATTGACGTAGGCCGGATTCAAGATAACGTTCAAATTGCTGGAAATGCTGTGGGGTAATAAAGATACCCTCTGACCAGACTACTTTTGCTTCTATTGCCATTCCTTCATCCTTAATCTTTTAGTTATTATTTTTCTTCACGGAAAACGCCTTTACTAAGGTCGCTGCCGTATTTGCGCGCTTTTCCGTTTTCTTTAATTTTTTTATCGTCAGGGTGCCGCTCTTTATATTCCTTTAACATGTCCTTCATTTCTGGCTTTGATAATTGAGTTAATTTATTTTTGCCGACATTTACATAGAAATAATGTTTACCAAATTGATACCATCGTTTCTTCTGCTTCAATAATACCAATTGCCATTGACTGTTATCCAAATCTCGATAACTCGCGACTACTCCTAAATATTTCAGGTGGGAATCCATTTTAATCGGCAATATGGTAACCGTATCAGGATGCAGCATGAATTGGTTTTGCTGGATTAACTTCTCACCTAAATTTTCTTTGGCATTGTTGGTAAGTTCAAAATAGTTTGATTTTTTGAACTCTCCATCAGAAGACAATTGATATAAATCCAATCTGATGGGAGAAGGTTGACCAACTATATTTGGATTTGCATCAGGAGAAACTATGATTTGTACATCAATTTTTTCCCCACTCTCATCAGATTCTTTAGGGGGTTTATGGTCGGAAGCACATGAGCTTACCATTAAGGATATCATTAAGAATGATATATATTTTATTAGTTGTTTATGCATTTTAATTGCCTTCAAGTCCATCAATATAGATTACGTCTGACAACAAATATTTCAATCAGTCATACAATATATAACTACTAGGGAAATAAATAGGTTCGTTATAATTAATTTGAAAGACTAAATTTTTTTAATATTTTCTAAAATTATAAAGTATTTTTCTTGCGGGGGTTATATTTATATTGATAAGTAAAGTCATGGTTACTTACATCAATATTTACATTTAAAACTTGTTTGCCTTGAGTTGCACAAGTAAGCAGTTCACGACTGATTTGCGGTAAAACTGTATTGGTCAGAATCGCATCAATCATGCGGCCACCTGACTCAACTTCTGTGCAGCGCGAAGTAATCAGCTTGAGCACTTCTGGCGTGTAGTGAAGGTCGATACCGTGGTTATCTTTAATTCGGTCTACGATACGGCTTAATTGTAATTCCACAATTTTTGAGAGCATATCGTCGGATAACGGATAGTAGGGAATCACTTGCATGCGACCTAGTAGCGCGGCAGGGAAAGTTTTCAGCATGGGAGCACGCAAGGCTTTGTTTAAACCTTCCGGAGTAGGCAGCATTTCAGGGTCATCACACATATCCATAATCAAATCCGTACCTACATTGGTAGTCAGGATAATGATGGTATTTTTGAAATCGATATAACGGCCTTCACCATCTTCCATCCAGCCTTTGTCGAATACTTGGAAAAAGATTTCATGCACATCCGGATGTGCTTTTTCTACTTCATCAAGCAAGATGACGCTATAAGGTTTGCGTCGTACGGCTTCAGTCAGTACGCCGCCTTCACCATAACCGACATAGCCCGGAGGCGCGCCTTTCAGGGTGGATACGGTATGAGCTTCCTGATATTCGCTCATATTGATGGTAATTACGTTTTGTTCACCGCCATACAATGTATCAGCCAGAGCCAATGCTGTTTCGGTTTTACCCACGCCTGAAGGACCTGCCAACATGAAAACACCGATAGGTTTGTTGGGGTTATCCAGATTCGCACGTGATGTTTGGATACGACGGGCGATTGCATCCAAACCGTGACGTTGGCCAATGATGCGTTTGTTTAAAGTATCGGCAAGTTGCAAGACGGCCTCAACTTCGTCTTTCATCATTTTGCCAACGGGAATACCTGTCCAGTCAGCTACAACGTCGGCAACGGTGCGACTGTCCACTAAGGGCATAACCAGCGGTTGGATGCCTTGCAGTTTTTTCAGTTTGTTAACCAACTCTTTTTGGCGGGTATGCAGCTGCTTGGTTTCTTTCTCAGCCGTTCCTTCTTCCGCTTGCATGATTTGTTCACGTACTTCTAACAGCCCAGTAACCAAGTCTGCTTCAGATTTCCATCTGTCTTCTAATTTTTTCAGACGACCTTCAACTTCAGTTAATTCTTTGCCGATATTGGTTATCCGTGTTTCAGAATCGAAACTGAGTTTTTTCTCACGTTCCAAATTTGCTTGTTCAAGTTTTAATGCCTCGGATTTCTTCCGCAAAAATTCAATACTGCCAGGAACAGCATGCTGGCTGACAGCAACACGCGCGCAAGCGGTATCAATCAAGCCGACAGCTTTATCGGGAAGTTGGCGTGCAGGGATGTAGCGATGGGAAAGTTTCACAGCTGCCTGAATTGCTTCATCGAGAATAATCACGTTATGGTGTTTTTCCAAAGAAGCGTTTAATGCTCTAAGCATGTTGATGGCTTTGTTTTCGTCGGGCTCATCCACTTGCACCACTTGGAAACGGCGGGTCAGGGCAGGGTCTTTCTCAAAGTATTTTTTGTACTCTGCCCATGTTGTCGCGCCGATGGTACGCAGTTTGCCTCGGGCGAGCGCAGGTTTGAGCAGGTTGGCTGCATCGCCCGTACCGGCTGCCCCGCCTGCACCAATCAAGGTATGGATTTCGTCGATAAAGAGCACAATGGGGGTCGGGCTGGATTCTACTTCGTCCATAACCGCTCTGAGTCGTGATTCAAATTCTCCGCTGACGCTGGCACCTGCTTTGAGTAAACCGATATCCAGCAGGATTAATTGAACGTCTTTCAATCCGGGCGGAACATCTCCGGCCGCCAGACGCAATGCCAATGCTTCGACGACGGCTGTCTTACCGACACCGGCCTCACCTGTGAGAATCGGATTGTTTTGACGGCGGCGCATCAGGATGTCAATCATTTGTCTGATTTCGGTATCGCGACCTGTCAGGGGATCTATTTCGCCATTTTTGGCTTTTTCAGTGAGATTGCTGCCGTATTTGGCCAAGGCACTTTCTTTGTGGGTAGCGTTAGGCTCCGAAGATAAAGCATTTTGGGTAACATCAAGATTTTCTTCAGAGTTTGCAGTAATCGCGATAATATTGTTCACCAATGTTTCAGTTTTGATTTTGAGGAACTCGGATGAAATATTGGCCAAAATGCTCTGCAACGTCTTATTTTCAAGCATGGTGTAGAAAATATGAGCAGTACGGATTTTGTCGGTACCGAATTTGAGCGAGCTGTATGTCCAAGTTTGCTCGACAAGGGTTTGGATATGTTCGGAAAAATCGATAACGGCAGTAGAACCTGCAGGAAGTTTTTCAACCGCTGTCAATACATCTTTTCGGACTTTGGCTTCGTCTAAATTAAAACTGTTGATCAGGCAGAAGATATCGGTTTTTTCGGTTTGCAGCAGAGAATGAAGCCAGTGAACCAACTCAACGTAGCTGTTTTCACGAAGACGGCAGAAGGTGTAGGCATTTTCCAGAGTTTTATACAAGGTGGTATTCAACTTGCCAAATAATACGCTGCGGCTGATGTTTGACATGATGTGTCCTTAATTAAGTTATTCCAAGTATGTCTAAAAACAGTTTGAAAGAAGCTTTTCTCAACAAAGGGGCCGTCTGAAAAAGCTGTTTAATGGTTGCTGACGATCAAGTCTTCGGCGTCACGGGAAACATTTCCCAGCCAAGTTGTTAAGCCGAGTTGTGTTTGTCCGCCTAAGTCCATGAGCGGTACTTCTTTTTGCATTAAAACAGGCTGTATATCCCATTCATATTCATCTGCGGCAAACAACCTTACCCACTCCCGTAGGCGGGCGGTATTGATACCGTCTTTGAAGAATGATCGGTAAGCGGGTAGGGTAAGCGGACCGATAATAATGCGGAATTTGCTTTGAACATCGTAAAGCTTGTCGCCCAGCAGCAGGCCATCTCCCAGCGTATAGTTACCCATGATGCCGATTTGTGTTTTTTCTTCCGCAACCTCAACCCAATACCCGACATTGGTTTGAATGGTAACGGGGACTTTGAAATAACGGTTGAGTAATTGCTGAAGATTGGCTGCTGAACGGCTTTGCTTCATCAGCAGGCCGGCAAAATAACGCTTGGCAAATTCGTGGATTAAGCCTTTGTTATGTATGGCCGGTGTATCCAGCCCATTAAAGCTGACGATATATTTCCCGAAACGGTCTTCAGCATTTTTATCTAAAGAAATAATGCTCTGAGCGTTGGCCCATGCCCGATAGAACAAGACAGCCAGACGGTGTTGCAACATATTGGCAAAACCGGTCCATGTCCGGTCGCCGTGTTGGTGTTGACGCTCATAGGCATATTCGGTCAAATGCAGGGGCAGGGGGCCGGATGGGCCAAACAAACCGAATCCATTAATGGAAATTTCCACATAACGCGGCGATAAGGCAACCGATTGGATGTTGCGGGGAGCAAAAATAAGCGATGGCTCTTGGCGAATCCTTATTTTTTCCATTTTCGGGCTGACGGCTTTGCCCAATAATTTCCCGCCGGTAACAAATTTGACGGACTCAAGCTGGCGCAAGAGTGAAAAATAATCGTATTTATAGGGCTGGGAGGCAACTTTGTTTAAAAAGCCCGTCAGTTTTTCATCCCATGTATCGTCCAATGCGTCGCCAAAATCTGTTTGAGCGTTAACCCGACTCATACGATTACCCTCTCTCCAACAGCAGTCGGCCAAGTAGCCATATGTCCTTGTTGGAGCGTGTCAATTTGAAGCTGTATGAATGAGTTAATTGACACCAAACGTTGGAAGTAATGGTTCAAAACCGAGCCGAACAGGAAGGGATGGATACCGCCCAATTGCGCTTCATCCAGCGTAACCGTGATTTTGATGCCTCGAACAGGCGCTGCAACTCCGTAATGACGGACCACCTTGTTCACGGTGGAGGTCTCAACACGTGTAATCGACTCAATCTGTTTTTTCAGCAAATCATTTTCAGAAGAAACAAACACCATTAAAAGCTCTTTTAAGGTGACGGGCGTATCTTCCTGATCGATGTTTAACAATGACAGATAGTTCAAGCTTAATTGGTTTAAAAACGACCAAAGTGTCCGATCCTCACTCACAGCTGCTTGAGGACGTGTTAACTTAGAAATCAGCTTAATAGAGTTAACCGGCAGGAAACCTTCAATCAGGAAATCGGACTCTCCGTCGCGCGGCATCATCAGCGGTAAATCCCTGCTGGTACACCAGGCATCTACGGAAAGATGCTGTATGCCGGAATTGAAAGCGTAATCTCGATTGTCGGACAGAGACAAAAACACTTCGCTGCCCAAGTAGGAAGAACGGAAGCCATTTTTGACAGAATTTTCCGATGGGACTCTGTCTGAACGCCGTGCTGAAAAATAAGCATGCTGAGTTTGGGCTTCGGGGAAGAGCCCCATATCCGGTGATTTGTACATCGGTGAAAATGCAACGGTTTGACGGTTGTTGGTGTCAAAACCTTTTACTTGTTCGATGGCGTAGATTTCATAATTTAAAGGTTGTGTACGGTCGATGATGACGTGGTGTTCCTGGTCTTGGATATTTACAGGGAAGCGGGAGCTTTTTTTTCTGAATAGATTTACCACAGGCACCGCATTAACGGAAAAATCCTCTACACTGATCAATTCTGTCAATTCAGGTATTTTGTTGCTGAATAAAAATGAAAGACTGAAATAACGTTTGCGGTAGGTAATGATTTTTTTATTGACACCCTTATCGTTTACGATTTCTTCCAAATGTTCGGGTACTTTGGGCAAATGTCCGTCATTCTCAGCCTGATGGACAGCCTGTTTGATATCTTTTTGAGCGACAAACAGGAATTTTTCCGGCAGGCGCGCGTATTCCTGCATAATCCGGAATGCGCTGACGGATTTGTCCAAATTAAACGATAAGGCTTCATCTTCCCGAAATCCCCGATGTTCCGGTTTGGAGGACAACGGGTAATACCATTGTTTGGGGTTCTCATAACTGTGGCAAACGACGCCCACGCATTCGGAAGCCAGTAAAAACAGCAGTGCAGATGATTTAGAAAGTTCCGTACCTAAAAACACAGACAATTCATCCGGCAACATTTCCGAACATGCGCCAGGTACGCTGAGTGAGAAGTCCAAACGCAAGGCAGATTGCACTTTTTTCCCGGCAGATGCCTTGAGCGCGGGAAGCGTACTTGGTAAATAGCCGAGCGAATCGGTATATTTGGCTTTTTCTATGCGTAAAGGTAGGATTTCAGTGGTTTTGGTTACGGAAAACGGGCAACTTACCTTGAATTCGTCGATGGGTAATGAGCGCAATACTCTGCCACGTTCCAGTAGATTGATCACGTCGGCGTTGTATTGACCGGTAGGTTCCAAATTGACAATCGCTGCTGCCGGTTTCTGATTGATGAAGTCGGGGTAAACGACTTCCAAGATTCTTTGTACGAAACGGGGATATTCCGCATCCAGCTTGAGTTGGGTGCGGGCAGTGAGAAAGCTTACACCTTCCAATAACCTTTCAACATAAGGGTCGGGGATGTCGGTTGTATCCAGTGCCAATCGGGAGGCGATTTTGGGATATTGCTGTGCAAATTCCCTGCCCATTTCCTTCAGGAAGGTCAGTTCTTTATTGTAGTAAGACAATAATTTGTTATTCAAGACCTATTTCCCCCATCTAACAAGTCAAACAACCCGGTCTCAACATCCATACTGGTTCGTAGCAGGAACTCTTTGGGATAAGGATTGAGTTTCAGGTAACCTTTGACTTCAATAATAAGTTTGTTGTGTAAAGCATCATCATCATCGTCTACGGTATTCACGATAACTTGCAGGGTTTTGCTTTCGAGGCGTGGTTCGAAATCGATGATGGCTTGTTTGATATTTTGTTCTACATCCTGCCATTCTATGTCGGAGAAATTCACTCCCGACAGGGGCGGAATGCCGTAATTGAGTGTGGACGAGCGCACATTAACAGGCAGATCTTTCTCCATGGTTTCCACTTGCATGTTGCAGGTATTCAGCAAGTAAAGAATATCGCGCAGCACTGCCTGCCGATATTGGTCAAGATTGATGACCTGATCGGGGCGTGCCTCTTTTTTTTTGCGCGGCTCTTCATCTGTCAGTCTGTCAAACAAAGAAGGCAGCAGTTGGTTTCTGAATTGCGACATGATGGATTGCGAGAGTCGGAGGATGGATAAGGTTTAACGCTGTTGTCCGAATTTAATATTGCGAATATCCAAGAGACCAAAATCATGGCTGTCGGTATACAGGGTTTTTTGACCCATGCCTGTAAAGAGCTGTTCGGCTACTTCTATCCAGTCTGTTTGCGAACAGTTCATCAACATATCCGACCATTCGGTTTCTGCATCCGGCAAAACGGCATAGCGGGCAGGACTGGTACATTGGATGCATTCGCCGTCGGTAAATTTGATTTCAGACGACCTCCAGATGATGTCGAGCAACGAGCTTGGTGCTTTGAAAGCTATACTTTCAATAGAGTCCCAAGTTTGCCAATAGTAGTGGCCTTGATAGAAGAATTCATAAACAAAAGCAGTACGTACATCGCCGTCCATAATCCAGTCGCTGTCGGTTTCAGCAACCGATTTATCTGCCAGAATATAAGTGATGTGCGCTGGTGTACCGTCGATACAGTCGGATAAGGCTTCGTAGTCGGCAGTGAGAGCAGAGCTTTTTTTCTCTGCAACATGAGCAACTAAAGAGAGTTGTTTTTGAAGAATATCGAGTTTGCTTGCGTGCTGTTCCAGAGTTTTAGGTTTCTGCTGTGTTTCCAAAACTGCCTGGCGATGCATTTCAGCAGAAATGTTTTCAATAAGGTAGAGCATCAGGGGCTTTTGAGTATCGGGAAACAGTTTTTGGTATTGCCCGATTTGCTTTAAAGCCTGTTCCCATTTGGCACTCAGACAGAGGTATTGAATCAATGCCAAACGATGTTCCTGATTGTCAGGATTTGAACGTACAAGCTCAATCATGTCCGTTAATTTAGTCTTCAAATCCATCCCAGCAACTCCTTATTTATTTGTATAAAGTGTGTAATAGTCGAAACCCGATTAACTTTTCAGGAGGAAAGAGGTCGTCTGAAAAGTAAATTTATTGTAATAAAACCTGACTTAAAACGCCTTTTAAGCCAGGCTTCTGCAGTTAAATGCGCATAGTGGTTATGCGGATTTGTTTTCTTTGATGTTGAAGGCCATTTGAACTTCAGCGCCTTTAGAACCTTTATCGGTTTGTTCCCAATATTGGTTTTTCACTTTGGCAGCTTGGAATGAGTAACGCATTTTCAGCTCATCGCTGTTTTGTACACCGATGAATTTCACGCCGGTTACCAAGACATCTTCCAAAGTGGTGCGCGAATATTCGATTTGTTCGCCACCGGCTTTGCATACGGAAATTTCTACTTTGCTCAAGTGTTGGCCGGTAGCACAGTTTTTCAGAATGGTCGGAGCGGCTTTATCAATAGCGGCAACTACGGTCAAGTCATTGAAATTGACTTTACCGGCACCACCGCCACCACCGCTGGTCATCGAACCGGGTTGCTCGGCACCCCAGTCAAAACTTTCGATGTTGGTCCAGTCTTTGTGGTTGGAATCTTTTGATTCTCCGTTAACACCTTCAACTTTCATGAACATATCAATAGCCATGTTTTTACTCTCCTTGTTAAAAGGTTAAAAAAATTAAGGGATTTAACAACAGGGCATGAACATGCCCACCTAAATAAACCAAACCCGACTATTCCTGTTTAGCCGAAGGCAGTTTGGAAACCAAGCGCAATGAAACGGTAAGGCCTTCGAGTTGGTAGTGCGGGCGCAGGAAGAATTTGGAAGTGTAATATCCGGGATTGTCTTCAACTTCTTCCACAACCACTTCAGCAGCGGCCAACGGTTTACGGGCTTTTGTTTCTTGAGTGGAGTTAATCGGGTCTCCATCTACATAATTCATAATCCATTCGTTTAACCAACGTTCCATGTCTTCACGCTCGCGGAACGAACCGACTTTGTCGCGTACGATACATTTCAGATAGTGCGCGAAACGACAGCACGCAAACAGGTAAGGCAGACGTGCAGACAAACGGGCGTTGGCGGTAGCATCAGGATCATAATATTCAGACGGTTTATGCAGCGATTGAGCACCAATAAACGCGGCCAAGTCGGTATTTTTACGGTGAATCAACGGCATGAATCCCAATGCTGCCAATTCGGCCTCGCGGCGGTCACTGATGGCGATTTCGGTTGGACATTTCATATCCACGCCTCCGTCATCCGTCGGGAATGTGTGGCAGGGAAGGTTTTCAACGATACCGCCGGATTCCACGCCGCGGATTGAGGTACACCAACCATAGTATTTGAATGAACGGTTAATATTTACCGCCATTGCATAAGCCGCATTAGCCCATGTGTATTTGTTGTGATCCGCGCCTTCAGTTTCTTCTTCGAAGTCAAACTCATCAACAGGGTTCGTTGTGGCACCGTAAGGCAGACGGGATAAGAAACGTGGCAGAGCCAAACCGATATAACGCGAATCTTCGGAATCACGCAGGCTGCGCCATGGGGCATATTCGGCATTTTGGAAAATTTTGCTCAAATCACGAGGATTGGCCAACTCTTGCCAAGATTCCATCTGCATCAGTTTGGGGGATGCGCCGGCGATGAACGGACAGTGTGCGGCGGCGGCAATTTTTTCAAGGCTATTGAGCATTTCCACATCGGGTGCAGAGTGATCAAAATAGTAGTCGCCAATCAAACAGCCGAAAGGCTCGCCACCAAACTGGCCGTATTCTTCTTCATAAATACGTTTGAATAGGGGGCTTTGATCCCAAGCGGTACCTTTGAAGCGTTTTAAGTTACGTGCAACTTCTTTTTTGGAGATGGGCAATACTTTGATTTTCAACAAAGTATCAGTTTCGGTATTGGTAACCAAATGATGCAGGCCGCGCCATTCGCCTTCCAGCTTTTGGAAATCTTCATGATGCAGAATCAAATTGATCTGTTCGGAAAGTTTTCTGTCGATCTCTGCAATAATCGCTTCGATGGTTTGATAAGTGTCGTCTGAAATAGTAATGGCGTTTTGCAAAGCTTGCTGTGCCAGTGTCGCTACGGCATTATTGACAGCACTTTTGGCTTCTTCAGTTTTGGGTTTGAATTCTTTTTGCAGCAGCTGTTCAAATTCATTTGCGGCAAACACACTTTTCGCGCCGCCGTCCCCTTGGATGTCTAATTGCTTTTCAATCATGATTCACGCTCACTTTATTGATTTCATCTGAAATTACTGCTCGTCTTTGGTTGTTGCTTTAGGTGCGGCTGCAAGGCTTTTCAGCAGCTCACTGTCTCCCAAGACTTTTCCGATTAATTCTTCAGCACCGCTCTTACCATCCATATATGAAAGCAGGTTGGCAAGCTCTGTACGCGCTTGCAGGAGTTCGTTTAAAGGACCTACTTTTTTGGCTATTGCTGCCGGAGAGAAATCATCCATGCTTTCCAATTCAAGCTCTACATTCAAGTTGCCTTCCCCGGTAAGCGTGTTTTTGACATTAAATGCGACACGCGGTTTGAGGGCTTTCATGCGTTCATCGAAATTATCTACGTCAATTTCCAAAAATTTACGTTCGGCTAATTCAGGTAGCGGCTCTACGGGTTTACCGACCAAATCTGCCATCACACCCATAACGAATGGAAGCTCAATTTTTTTCTCAGAACCGTAAAGTTCTACATCGTACTCAATCTGTACGCGAGGCGCCCGGTTGCGGGCAATAAATTTTTGTCCGGATGATTTGTTTCGTGACATATTCAATGACCTTTAAATGATAAAAGTTGTTTATTTAAACGAACTTTAAATATTGCGGATAGACTAGCTTATTCGTTGGAAGTTCCCGTTTCTTCGTCCTGCTTCCCGATCAAAACTTCCAGATTGGCAATGCTTTCAGGACTGATATCTTTCATGATGTCGTAGAAGTTCATATTCATTTGCCGCTGTACCCTGCGGATAAATAGTGGGGCAGGGTGGCTGGGTTCCAGCGTTTCAAAGTAAATGCAGATTTTTTCCAAAGCCAAATCGACATCAGCACGATTTTTGATATTCAGACGACGCCAAGCATCCGCTTCTTGCAGGGTTGATGGCTCTTGGGCAACGGTCGAAACGGATGTTTCAACAGGCTGTTCTGTTTGTTCTGCCTGTTGCAGCTGCGGGGTGCTTCCATCCTTGTAATTGACGGCTTTGTGAATGAGGGTAAGCGGCTTTTGAATCACCTCGAAATTAAGCGAATGTTCGTCTTGCAGCTGCGTTGAGAAAGTGTTTTGAATATCTTTCAGATAATCCAATGCTTGGATCAAGGCAATCAATTCCGGTTTGCCGGTGTCAGCGCTTACCCTGATGTCGAGCATCAATCGCTCTTTACCACCCGGATAGCTTTGCGGATCATTGCCTTGCAAGACAGAAACTGCTTCTTTGACGGTAATAGGCTGTTGGGTCAGACCGTTTACTAATAACTTGGCTGAAAATACTTCTTTGGCGATGCCATCAAGTGTCGTGAATGCACTTAATGCATTGATTCGATAAAACGGGTCGGGTTCGCCGTCCTCATCTTCGAGTTTGGGATATAGGGATTTCCAATATAAATCCACATTGGTTTTGATGGCCTCGCAGCCGGTGCAAAAGCCAACCAACCCGTGTTTTGCGGTAAGAGCCTGTGTGTAATAGGCTAAAACATGGAGGTCTTTTGATTCAGCCAGCAGTTGATTGCATAGCTTCTCTACTGTAACCCAATCAGGTTCTTCCGCAGGGATGATGGTGTCGCCATATTGTCTTTCCGGCTTTCCTTCCGCTGCACTTTGAAGTTCTAAAAAGCGGCTATCGTATTCAATATTTACCCCTTCAGGGGTGTCGGCGGAAATTGGTTCAGCCCATAGGGGAAATGTACTCATTTACTTATAATCCAAATATTTTATTGAACAGGGAACATGTCGGCTCCCCGTCTCTTTCTATATGGTTACCACTTTCGCATTCCATCCAAAAGCTACCGATGTTATCTGTTTTGGATAAAAAAATGAGGAAAGATTCAGATAATGGATTGCTAGGTTTGTGAATTGTATCTAAGCAATCTTTTAAAACACATTTACCATTAATCAATGTTTGGTTAAAAAAATCTATATTTTTGTAAAAAAAATTAATAGATTTTAACTGTTCGGAAGGAGTATAAAGCTTTTGAAATAATACAAAGGGATATTGCCGACCTGTTTGGTCCGAACTAAGGGCTGTTATACCAGTATAGGTAATGTTGTCAGGCAGTTTAATACAAAACAGCCAAATACGAGATGCGAAAAACGCCTTTCGGATAAATGGAATTAACTTATCTTGGTTGGTGCAACGATCAAACCATCCATCCCAAAAATTTTTATCGTTAGCTTGGAGATTTTCAGAAACAATAAAATCACGAGATTGATTTAGCTTTCCGAAAAAGTAGGTTTCTATTTGCCGCATAAATAACAATCACATGATGTAAAATTAACAAAAGATAAAGTTACTTAAGGTATTGGTTATGCTGCCTCAAACATATCCAATATGCCTGCTGTATATATACTTTACCATAATTTTGGTTTATGTATTAATATATTTTTTATTCGCTAAAATAATAAGTAAGGTAAATATTTTATGTTATTAGTATATTTACGGAACATTTATTGTAAATTTAGTATCTTAAGATACAATGTATTTACAGTTTGTTATTTGTTATAATTTTGTTGTAATGCTATTTCGAAACAGTCAGAATTATTTTGACTTAGTGTCTTAAGTCTCTAAAATATCTTAGTTTTTAATTTCAAAAGCAATAGAATCTCGACGGAGGGAGTAAGTGCATGGCCTCTTTCGGTAACACTTTTGGTGTTCTCATTCCTAAACCAGCCGCACCAGCCATGGTGTCTCAAGGCTCTGCCAATCCACCTGAGCCGCTGACCAATGCAGCCGGGCCGGTGGATGTGATAGAAATGGTTGCCGATGTTGCTTCCACTGCCCTTTCCATAGTTGCGCCTGATTCTGCTGCAGCCGATGCAGTTGATGCCATATCTGATTTGGTTTCTCTTGCGTCTATGATACCCGGTCAACCGGGCCCCAAACCCCCTTCCCGTAAAATGGTCAGCGGTTTTAGCGGCGGCATGGGTATGGGCTTCGATGGTGGGATAGTTACCTCAGGTCATGGCCACTGTATTCCTTGTAAGGTAGCTGCTGCCACAAATGTTGGTAACCCTGTAAATGCAGTGCTCGGTATCAAAGTCCTATTTGACGATACCGAGACCGACTTTGCTTTCGATTCCCCACTTCCCCTCGTTTGGCAGCGCAGCTACTATTCCGACCAAATAGGCAACGGCTGGTTGGGGCAGGGTTGGTCGCTGCCGTTCTCCATGCGTCTTGTCCGTACTGCCGACGGATTCCTTTATATTGATGAACAGGGCAGGGAAATTCCGTTGCCGGATATCAGCGACGAAGCGGACGAGCCTTATTCCGCAGCCGACGACGATGAAGACGATTTATATGAAGAAGAGGCTGCCCCAAGACCTGCTTCCGCCGAAGAAGATCCCTACGGTCTGGATGACGCCTATTTCGATCCTTACGAACAAATCTTCTTTTCACAGATTTCAGACGACCTCTACCAAATCGCCTCCCCCGACGGCGGCGCACGGCTACTGTTTGCCGAAGTCGATTCCGGCTGCGGCATTTACCAACTGGTCGCACAACTCGACCGCAACGGCCGCCATATCCGCCTCTGCTACGACGACAACGGACTGCCGCACAGCATCTACGACGGCAGCGGCCGACACTTCCGACCCGTATTCTCCTCCATCCGTCTGAACGACAACGATCCCGACTTCGACCCGGCCGGAGAACGGGACGTCTTCGTTTCCGAAGACGAGCGTTTCTACGACAACCGCCTCACTTCCGTCATCTTCAATGGTAAGGAACTGGTGCGCTACGACTACGACGGCTACGGCGATTTGACCGCCGTTTACGGACGCGACGGCAAAAAACTGCGCGGTTTCGCCTACCGCAACCACATCATGGTCGAACACAGCCAGCCCGACGGACTGGTGTCCCGCTACGAATACGACCGTTATGACACCGACGGCAAAGTGCTCAAGAGCAGCAACAACCTCGGCGAAGAATGGACGTTCGACTACCGTAAAGACCATACCGTCGTTACCGACGCATTGGGACGGACGGAAGTGTATGGTTTCGACGAAAACCGCGAACTCGTCTACCGCATCGACGCCGACGGACAGCGCAGCGACAGCGAACGCGACAGCTACGGCCGCATCACCGTAGAACGCGACCCGCTCGGACGCGAAACCCGCTATCTCTACGATACCGAAGGCAACGTCATCGCCATCACCGCGCCGGACGGCAGCAGCACCCAAATCGACTACCACGAAACCCTCAACCTGCCGGTTGCCGTCAACGATCCCGCAGGCAGGATTACCGCCTACACCTACGACGGACGCGGCAACCTCGTCAGCATCACCGACCCCGCCGGTTACACCACCAGCTACGGCTACAACGCCCAATGGCTGCCCGAAACCATTACCGACGCCTTAGGCAAAACCCGACACCTACACTACGACACCCTCGACCAACTCGTCTGCTTTACCGACTGTACCGGCGAAACCACCCGTTTCGGTTACACCGAATACGGCGATCTCGAAACCGTTACCGATGCACTGGGCCATATCACCCGCCACCATTACGACGCAGCGGGCAACCCCGTCCGTACCGACTATCCCGACGGCAGTCACGAAACCTTCGAATACGACCGCCTCAACCGACTGACCGCCTACATCGACGGACTCGGCGCCAAAACCGCCTACGAACTCGCAGTGGACGGACTGCCGCTCAAACGCACCAACGCGTTGGGCCATACCTTCGCCTACGCCTACGACAAAGCCCGCCGTTTGACCGTCCTCACCAATGAAAACGGCGAAACCTACCGTCTCGATTACGACCCGACCGACAACTTGATCCAAGAAACCGGCTGGGACGGCAAAATCACCGCCTACGGCTACGATGCCGCCGGACAACTGGTTCAACAGACCGAATACGGCCAAAGTCATAATGAAGGCCGTCTGAAAGACCGTCCCGAGACTTGGCACATCCACCGATTCAAACGCAACATTCTCGGCCAACTGATCCAAAAACAAAGCCGCAAAGTGTCCCACAAAAACGGACAAAGCAAAGACGAAGGCATCAGCCGCACCCGTTTCGACTACGACCCCATTACCGGCAACCTGACCAAAGCCCGCAACCGACACAGCAGCGTCGAACTTGCCTACGACGAACTCGACCGCCTCATCGGCGAAACCACCGTCCACAACGGCCAAAGTGCCACCGTAGGCTACCGATACGACCCGTTGGGCAACCGCATCCGCACCATCCTGCCCGACGGCCGCCATATCGATTACCTGTACTACGGCAGCGGACACCTGCACCAAATCAGCCTCGACGGCGAAGTCATAACCGACATCGAACGCGACAAACTGCACCGCGAAATCCAAAGGACGCAGGGCAGCATCAGCAGCCTGTACGACTACGACCCCATGGGTCGTCTGAAAAGCCAGCGTACCGTCCGGAGCGGCACACAAACACCCCGCGGCAAACAAAACCCGTTGGCCGGCGGCGCCGTCAACCGCCGCTACGCCTACGACAAAGCCGGCAACCTGATTCAAAGCGCCGACCAAAGAAGCGGCGTCCTCCATTACGTTTACGACAAAATCGGACGCATTCAAGAAGCCCGCAACAGCCAAACCGGCCGCAGCGAAACCTTCGCCTTCGACCCCGCCCACAACATCCTCGACATCCCAACATCTACTCCCTCTCCCGTGGGAGAGGGCAAAGCGACCGCTCCGATTTCAGACGACCCCAAAACTCAAGGTCGTCTGAAATCACCTGCCAACCCTAACCCTGTCAGCGGCAACCGCCTCAAAGAATACAACGGCATCGAATACACCTACGACGCATTGGGCAACCTGATCTACCGCCAGCTGCCCGACGGTGAAAACCAATATTACCAATACGATTTAGAAAACCAACTCGTCCGCGCCGAAATCAAAAAGCCCGCCGGCAATACCGAGATCTGGACATACGCCTACGACCCGTTCGGCAGACGCCTCTCCAAAGAACGCCAAGACAAACTTGCCTGGACGAGTACCGATCCGAAACGCACCCACTTCGTCTGGGACGGAACACGATTACTTCAGGAGTACACCTACAAAGGCAGCTACACCTATATCTACACCGACCAAGACAGCTACGAACCGCTGGCGCAAGTCTTTGACAACGCCAAAGACGGCAAACAATACCTCGCCTATTTCCACAACGACCAAATCGGCATACCGCGCGAGATGACCGACATCCACGGCAATCTCTTATGGTACGGCGAATACACCGCTTGGGGTCGTCTGAAAAAGGATGAACGGGTTTACAAGAATGCGCATCAGCCGTTCAGATTGCAAAACCAATACTTCGATGAAGAGACCGGACTGCATTACAACCTGATGCGGTATTACGAGCCAGAGGCTGGGCGTTTCATTAACCAAGACCCGATTGGGTTGTTTGGTGGAGATAATTTATATTCATTTGGTAATCAAGTATTGGATTTTATCGATCCACTTGGTTTAAAAATTTATGGCCATAGAAAAAACGGAACATTTAGGAAAAAACCTGGACCGAAATCCAAGAAGAAAAGCGCGGGTAAAGGGGAGTGTATCCAAAATAAAAAAGATGGTGATGCTCGCGAAGCCTTACATAAAAAAGACTTAGATGCCCAATATGGAGCTGACCGTATATTGAGTCAGAAACACTTGAGAAATAAAAAGGGCGAAATTGTTAGAGATCCCGTAACAGGTGAGTCTCGTAAGCTTGATTTTGTTATAAAAGGAGCTGGTAAAAATGGTGGTGGGCATGCTCAGGAAGTAACTAGTTTGACTGCGTCTAAGACGGCACAACGTGCTAAAGAATTAAGGATTAGAAATTCTGGGGGTATTTATGTTAGAGATGGGACATCCCTAATTAAAGTAGATGAATTATCTGAAATTATCCGATTGAAATAGAAAGGAAACTTATGGAAGCAAATGATATAGTTTTATTTGATTTTGATGCATTTATTTCAGGAAGTAAAGATGTTGATTACCAAGAAGCAATAAAAAAAATGTCTTTGTCTTTGATGAAATTTTTAATAGAAAATGATTTGTTGGTAAATATAAATCCTTTTAATCAAGATGGATCAGTAAAAAATGATTTAATTATTAAGAAATCAAATTTAACGGATGAAGGTTTTCAATTATTCGTTAAACCAGTAAATAACTGGTGGAATGCTTTGGATAGGGGAACTCCTCCCGAGAAAGTTACTATTTTGGAGAATGGGTTGAAAAAAATTCGTGCTGTGAAAAAGTAATTTTCTAGCAAGCCGTAGCCCGCACAAAACCTTCAGTCCTGACGTAGGGTGTGTGCGGTACACACGCACGCGGTTTCTGTTTTTCAGACGATCTCACTATCTTCTTTGAGGTCGTCTGAATCATTTGTTCTTTAACAATCTCATTAGCAGTTGACATAGAGGTCGTCTGAAAACGAACTTTCAGGCGACCTTCATCTTATTTCGTCAAAAATGTGCGCACGAAAGGGTTTTCATATCATACTGCTGCCTTTGAAATAGAATAAAAGGCGTATATAAAATCATGTAGGAAGGATGATTTCGGAAACCAAACGGCAGGGATTAATTTCTAGGAAACAGGCAGCAAGATTGCGTAGAATTATTGGTAAATGTTCCTAATTTTATTAATGTAAATATATTGGAAAGGGTTAATATGACCTACTTGATTAAGCCATATGAATCAATTGGTGATTTTGTATTTGGTACTTCTATTGAGGAAATACAAGAAAAATATGGAAAACCAGCAAGAATGGTTGAAGATAATATTATGAATAATAAGGTGGAATATAGGAATGCTTGTGAGTTAGTTTATGAAAACGATAAATTGGTTTATGGATATTGCTTAAAAGATTCTAATCCCATATTAGGAGATATTGATATATTTAAAAATTCAATCGAAGACCTTAAAGCTATCGATTCAGAATTTATCGAAGGAAAAAAATATATTCTTTTTAAGAATCTCGGGATTTGTATAGGAGGTATGACAGGAAAAAAAATTCCTGAAGGCAAGTTATTAATTGCATTTGATAAAAATCACTTTGATTTTTTTGAATGTTTTATCGAGGTGTAATCGAACTGTAGTCAATGAAACTTCCAATTTCGATGTAGAGTAAGCCGCAGCCTACACAAAACCTTCAGTCCTGACGTAGGGGGTGTGCAGTACGCACGCACGCGGTTTCTGTTCAGACGACCTCAAAACCTTCTTTGAGGTCGTCTGAGCCATTTGTTCTTTAACAATCTCATTAACAGTAACATAGGGGTTGTCTGAAAACCGACTTTCAGACGACCTCTGCCAAATCGCCTCCCCCGACGGCGGCGCACCGCCTCACCTCCGTCACCTTCAACGGTAAGGAACTGGTGCGCTACGACTACGACGGCTACGGCGATTTGACCGCCGTTTACGGACGCGACGGCAAAAAACTGCGCGGTTTCGCCTACCGCAACCACATTATGGTGGAACACAGCCAGCCCGACGGACTGGTGTCCCGCTACGAATACGACCATTACGACACCGACGGCAAAGTGCTTAAAAGCAGCAACAACCTCGGCGAAGAATGGACGTTCGACTACGATAAAGCCCGCCGTCTGACCGTCCTCACCAACGAAAACGGCGAAACCTACCGTCTCGATTACGACCCGACCGACAACTTGATCCAAGAAACCGGCTGGGACGGCAAAATCACCGCCTACGGCTACGATGCCGCCGGACAACTGGTTCAACAGACCGAATACGGCCAAAGTCATAATGAAGGCCGTCTGAAAGACCGTCCCGAGACTTGGCACATCCACCGATTCAAACGCAACATTCTCGGCCAACTGATCCAAAAACAAAGCCGCAAAGTGTCCCACAAAAACGGACAAAGCAAAGACGAAGGCATCAGCCGCACCCGTTTCGACTACGACCCCATTACCGGCAACCTGACCAAAGCCCGCAACCGACACAGCAGCGTCGAACTTGCCTACGACGAACTCGACCGCCTCATCGGCGAAACCACCGTCCACAACGGCCAAAGTGCCACCGTAGGCTACCGATACGACCCGTTGGGCAACCGCATCCGCACCATCCTGCCCGACGGCCGCCATATCGATTAATCGAACGCGACAAACTGCACCGCGAAATCCAAAGGACGCAGGGCAGCATCAGCAGCCTGTACGACTACGACCCCATGGGCCGTCTGAAAAGCCAGCGTACCGTTTGGAGCGGCACACAAACGCATCACGGCAAACAAAACCCGCTGGCCGGCGGCGCCGTCAACCGCCGCTACGCCTACGACAAAGCCGGCAACCTGATTCAAAGCGCCGACCAAAGAAGCGGCGTCCTCCATTACGTCTACGACAAAATCGGACGGATTCAGGAAGCCCTCAACAGCCAAAGCGGCCGCAGCGAAACCTTCGCCTTCGACCCCGCCCACAACATCCTCGACATTCCAACATCTACTCCCTCTCCCGTGGGAGAGGGGCTGGGGAGAGGGCAAAACGACCGCCCCGATTTCAGACGACCTCCAAACTCAAGGTCGTCTGAAATCACCTGCCAACCCCAACCTTACCGGCGGCAACCGCCTCAAAGAATACAACGGTATCGAATACACCTACGACGCACTGGGCAACCTGATCTACCGCCAGCTGCCCAATGGTGAAAACCAATATTACCAATACGATTTAGAAAACCAACTCGTCCGCGCCGAAATCAAAAAGCCCTCCGGCAACACCGAGATTTGGACATACGCCTACGACCCGTTCGGCAGAAGGCTTTCCAAAGAACGCCAAGACAAACTCGCCTGGACGAGTACCGACCCCAAACGCACCCACTTCGTCTGGGACGGAACGCGATTACTTCAGGAGTACACCTATAAAGGCAGCTACACCTATATCTATACCGACCAAGACAGCTACGAACCGTTGGCGCAAATCTTTGACAACGCCAAAGACGGCAAACAATACCTCAGCTATTTCCATACTGACCAAATCGGCATACCGCGCGAGATGACCGACATCCACGGCAATCTCTTATGGTACGGCGAATATACCGCCTGGGGTCGTCTGAAAAAGGGTGAGCGTGTTTATCAGAACGCACATCAGCCGTTTAGATTGCAAAACCAATACTTCGATGAAGAGACGGGGCTGCACTATAATTTCTTCCGTTACTATGAGCCAGACACTGGTAGATTCATCAATCAGGACCCGATTGGGTTGTTGGGTGGGGATAATCTTTATGAATTTTCACCCAATATAAATAGTTGGTTTGATCCTTTAGGATTAAGTCCTAGAAATTTGCCAGGAATTGCATCAGGAAGTGGTAATTCAATTGGAAAAAAATGGTTGAAGGGTACACATGGAAATGCTGGTGTATTTCCTAAATCTGTAGCAGATAAATTACGTGGTAAATCTTTTGATAGTTTTGATGATTTCCGAGCTGCCTTTTGGAAAGAAGTAGCAAAAGATCCAAAATTAGTTGAGGGTTTTTCGGAGACTAATAAGAAAAGGATGGCTCAGGGAAAAGCACCTAAAGCAGCCAAATGTCAACATGATGGTAAAGTAAGCTCGTATCAAATACATCATAAAACTCCCATTAATCGTGGTGGTGGTGTTTATGATATGGATAATATGCTGATTGTTACACCAAAATTCCATAAAGAGATACTAGAACCGAAATACCATTTTGGAAGAGGATAGCATTATGTTAGATAGATTATATTTAATCAAACTGATTGATCAGTTAAGAAATTTTGAAGGTTCAGAAGAGGATGAAGATGTATTTCTTGAAAAATTAGAAAATTTGGTCACAGATCCAAATATATCAGATTATATATATTGGACAAACATGAGCTCTGAGGAAATAGCTGATAAAGTACTTAGTTACAAACCTATTATCCTCCCTGATTTAAGCAAGCCGTAGCCTGCACAAAACCTTCAGTCCCGACGTAGGGTGTATGTGGAACGCACGCGGTTTCTGTTTTTCAGACGACCTCACTATCTTCTTTGAGGTCGTCTGAACCATTTGTTCTTTAACAATCTCGTTTCCGAAGCAAGCCGTAACCCGCATGAAACCTTCAGTCCCGACGTAGCAAGCAGTAGCCCGCATGAAACCTCCAATCCCGATGTAGGGTGTGTGCGGAAAGCACGCACGTGGTTTTTGCTTTTCAGACGACCTCAATACTTTCTTTAAGGTCGTCTGAACCATTTGCTCTTTAACAATCTCATTAACAGTAACATAGAGGTCGTCTGAAAACCGACTTTCAGACGACCTCTGCCAAATTGCCTTCCCCGACGGCGGCACACGGCTGCTGTTTGCCGAAGTTGATTTTGGCTACAGCGACCGGCTGGGACGGCAAAATCACCGCCTACGGCTACGATGCCGCCGGACAACTGGTTCAACAGACCGAATACGGTCAAAGCACCGATAAAGACCGTCTGAAAGACCGTCCCGAGACGTGGTACATCCACCACTTCAAACGCAACATCCTCGGCCAACTGATCGAAAAACAAAGCCGCAAAGTCTCCGGCCGCAACGGACAAAGCAAAGACGAAGGTATCAGCCGCACCCGTTTCGACTACGACCCCATTACCGGCAACCTGACCAAAGCCCGAAACCACCACAGCAGCGTCGAACTCGCCTACGACGAACTCGACCGCCTCATCGGCGAAACCACCGTCCACAACGGCCAAAGCGCCACCGTAGGCTACCGATACGACCCGTTGGGCAACCGCATCCGCACCATCCTGCCCGACGGCCGCCATATCGATTACCTGTACTACGGCAGCGGACACCTGCACCAAATCAGCCTCGACGGCGAAGTCATAACCGACATCGAACGCGACAAACTGCACCGAGAAATCCAAAGGACGCAGGGCAGCATCAGCAGCCTGTACGACTACGACCCCATGGGTCGTCTGAAAAGCCAGCGTACCGTCCGGAGCGGCACACAAACGCTTCACGGCAAACAAAACCCGCTGGCCGGCGGCGCCGTCAACCGCCGCTACGCCTACGACAAAGCCGGCAACCTGATTCAAAGCGCCGACCAAAGAAGCGGCGTCCTTAATTACGTTTACGACAAAATCGGACGCATTCAGGAAGCCCGCAACAGCCAAACCGGCCGCAGCGAAACCTTCGCCTTCGACCCCGCCCACAACATCCTCGACATCCCGACATCTACTCCCTCTCCCGTGGGAGAGGGTCGGGGAGAGGGCAAAACGACCGCCCCGATTTCAGACGACCTCCAAACTCAAGGTCGTCTGAAATCACCTGCCAACCCCAACCTTATCAGCGGAAACCGCCTCAAAGAATACAACGGCATCGAATACACCTACGACGCCTTGGGCAACCTGATCTACCGCCAGCTGCCTAATGGCGAAAACCAATATTACCAATACGATTTAGAAAACCAGCTCGTCCGCGCCGAAATCAAAAAGCCCGCCGGCAATACTGAGATTTGGACATACGCCTACGACCCGTTCGGACGACGCCTCTCCAAAGAGCGCCAAGACAAACTCGTCTGGACGAGTACCGATCCGAAACGCACCCACTTCGTTTGGGACGGCAGCCGCCTATTGCAGGAGTACACCTACAAAGGCAGCTATACCTATATCTATACCGACCAAGACAGCTACGAACCCTTAGCCCAAGTCTTTCACAACAACCAAGACGAAGAACAATACCTCGCCTATTTCCACAACGACCAAATCGGCATTCCAAAAGAAATGACCGATATCCATGGTAATCTCTTATGGTACGGCGAATACACCGCCTGGGGTCGTCTGAAAAAGGACGGGCGGGTTTACAAGGATGCGCATCAGCCGTTCAGACTTCAAAACCAGTATTATGATTCTGAAACAGGACTCCACTATAACTATTTCCGCTATTACGATTCAGACACAGGACGTTTTGTAAGCCAAGACGTGATAGGTTTGGTAGGAGGAGAAAATTTCTATCAATTTTCCCCCAATACACAAAGTTGGATTGATCCTTTAGGACTCAAAGAACTTTATTATCTTGTTGCAAGAAAAGATGGTTTTTACCCTGTAATGGAATGGGGTAAACGTAAGCCTGTGGGTAAGATATGGTTGAAAAAAGGAGATATTTGGAAAATTGGGGAAACAAAAAATATTGTAAAAGGTGTTCAGCGTCGGTATTCTCAAAAATGGTTAGATAGAAATAATTTAAAATATATAAGAGTCATGAAGGGACCTAAGAAGGCTATGCAACGTTGGGAAAGGTTGAAAATTATTAAATATATTAAGAGAAGGGGTAAATTACCAGCGGGAAATAAATGTAAGCATTAGTTTTATTTTGTTTTTAAGATAAGGAGATGAATATGGAAATACGAACTACGAGTGACTCTCCAAAATGGAGTAAAGTTAGTATATTAGATAGCGAAATAGAGAATGGCTTACAGCCTATTCTGAAAAAATATACTGAATTTCCTTTTGATTTAGTGTTATGTTTCAGGTGTTTAGAAAAAGATAGCGGCTGGAAATCTAAATCTCGATATTCAAAAGAAGATAATTATAATGCCCTTGGATTTGACATTGTTGTTTATGAAGAAGATTTTATACCCATTAAAAAAGATATAGATGCACAAAGAAAGATACTAGGTAAGGAGTTTTATCGATATTTTTTTGAAACCATGAAGAAAAAAGAAAGACAATTTCCTATACTTAAAAAAATTAACCCTAATTTCTTATATGATGTTGAAAAATGGTTATTGGAAAATAAATGGATAGATGCTATTAGTGAATCATAGCAAGCCGTAGCCCGGACAAAACCTTCAGTCCTGACGTAGGGTGTGTGCGGTAAGCACGCACGCGGTTTCTGTTTTTCAGACGACCTCACTATCTTCTTTGAGGTCGTCTGAAACATTTGTTCTTTAACAATCTCATTAGCAGTTGACATAGAGGTCGTCTGAAAACCAACTTTCAGACGGCCTTTGTTGCACCGTACTTAGGACTTAAAGAACTTTACTACTTAACAGCTGCTAACGATGGTTTCTATCCTGTAATGGAATGGGGTAAGCGTAAGCCTGTAGGTAAGGTTTGGTTGAAAAAAGGAGATATTTGGAAAATTGGAGAAACACGGAATGTTAAGAATGGGATTCAAAGACGATATTCTCAAGCATGGCTGCGAAGAAATGATTTGATATATAAAAGAGTGATGAAGGGACCTAAAATTAAGATGAGAATATGGGAGCGTCTAAAAATTCTTAAATATATTAAACGAAGAGGAAAATTACCCCCTGGTAATAAATGTAAACATTAATAAAAGGAAAGAATATGTTATTTGCAACATGTGATTATCCATCGTGGACAAAAGTAGATAAAATTTGTGATGAATTTTATGGAGTAGAACCAATTATTAAAAAGTATCCTATACCATTTTCTATCGGGTTTTGTTTTAGATGCTTGGAGAAGGATAGTGGTTGGAAATCAAAGTCTAGATTTTCTAAAAAGGATAATGATTTGGGATTTGATATTGTCGTATATGAGGAGGATTTTATTCCTATTAAGAAAGATATTAATGCTCAAAAAAAAATTATTGGAACTGAATTCAAAGATTACTTTTTTGATATAATGAAAAAATATGAAAAAAAGTTCCCAGAATTAAAGGAAATTAATCCTAAGTTTCTTTTAGAAATAGAAAAATGGCTCATCGAAAATCAATGGATTGAACCTATTGAACAAGCGTAGGTTAGTTTGAAGCCAACCAAAGTTTAAGGTCGTCTGAAAACAACTTTCAGACGACCTTTAATATGTGGTAGTTTAATTACTATGCCTATGACGCATTTAGTAACCTGATTTACCACTAAATCAGCATATCAAGAGAGATGACCGACATCCACGGCAATCTGTTGTGGTACGGCGAATACACCGCATGGGGTCGTCTGAAAAAAGATGAGCGCGTCTATCGGAATGCTCATCAGCCGTTCCGACTGCAAAACCAGTACTTCGATGAAGAGACCGGGCTGCACTATAATTTTTTCCGTTACTATGAACCTGATATGGGTCATTTCATCAATCAAGATCCAATTGGGTTGTTTGGTGGAGATAATCTATATTTATTTGGTAATCAAGTATTGGATTTTATCGATCCACTTGGTTTAAAAATTTATGGCCATAGAAAAACGGAACATTTAGGAAAAAACCTGGACCGAAATCCAAGAAGAAAAGCGCGGGTAAAGGGGAATGTATCCAAAATAAAAAAGATGGTGATGCTCGCGAAGCCTTACATAAAAAAGACTTAGATGCCCAATATGGAGCTGACCGTATATTGAGTCAAAAACACTTGAGGAATAAAAAGGGCGAAATTGTCAGCGACCCCTTAACAGGTGAATCTCGTAAGCTTGATTTTGTGATTAAGGGTGCTGGTAAAAATGGTGGGGGGCGTGCTCAAGAAGTTACTAGCAAGACTGCTTCAAAAAGTAGTCAACTTGCAAAAGAAGAAAGGATTAGGGATGTTGGTGGGGTCTATGTCAGAGATGGCAAAAGCTTGGTTCATGTTGACGGAATATCCGAAATTATTAGACTACCTTAGGAGATTATCATGGATATGACATTATTTAATTTTCAGACATTTTGGGAGGCAAACTCTGATGAAGACTATCGTGAAGATATTATCAGAATGTCTATTGCACTTATGACATTTCTTAAAAAGAATGGTTTACTTGTTGATATTGAACCCTTTAATGAGGATGGCTCTATCAAAGAAGATTTGATTATTCGAAAATCAAATGTAACTGATGAAGGATTCCAATTATTTGTTAAACCAGTAAATAATTGGTGGAATGCTTTGGATAGGGGAACTCCTCCCGAGAAAGTTACTATTTTGGAGAATGGGTTGAAAAAAATTCGTGCTGCGAAAAAGTAATTTTATATTTTCAGACGGTCTCAATATCTCTTTTGAGGCCGTCTGAAACATTCGTTCTTTAAAAATTTCTCATTCACGCATTGGGCAACCTGATCTACCGCCAGCTGCCCAATGGCGAAAACCAATATTACCAATACGACCTCGAAAACCAGCTCGTCCGCGCCGAAATCAAAAAGCCCGCAGGCAATACCGAAATCTGGACATACGCCTACGACCCGTTCGGACGACGCCTCTCCAAAGAACGCCAAGACAAACTCGCCTGGACGAGTACCGATCCGAAACGCACCCACTTTGTCTGGGACGGAACGCGATTGCTTCAGGAGTACACCTAACGACCGCTCCGATTTCAGACGACCCCCAAACTCAAGGTCGTCTGAAATCACCTGCCAACCCCAACCTTACCGGCGGCAACCGCCTCAAAGAATACAACGGTATCGAATACACCTACGACGCACTGGGCAACCTGATCTACCGCCAGCTGCCCAATGGTGAAAACCAATATTACCAATACGATTTAGAAAACCAACTCGTCCGCGCCGAAATCAAAAAGCCCTCCGGCAACACCGAGATTTGGACATACGCCTACGACCCGTTCGGCAGAAGGCTTTCCAAAGAACGCCAAGACAAACTCGCCTGGACGAGTACCGACCCCAAACGCACCCACTTCGTCTGGGACGGAACGCGATTACTTCAGGAGTACACCTATAAAGGCAGCTACACCTATATCTATACCGACCAAGACAGCTACGAACCGTTGGCGCAAATCTTTGACAACGCCAAAGACGGCAAACAATACCTCAGCTATTTCCATACTGACCAAATCGGCATACCGCGCGAGATGACCGACATCCACGGCAATCTCTTATGGTACGGCGAATACACCGCCTGGGGTCGTCTGAAAAAGGACGAACGGGTTTACAAGGATGCGCATCAGCCGTTCAGACTGCAAAACCAGTATTATGATGAAGAGACCGGACTGCATTACAACCTGATGCGGTATTACGAGCCTGAGGCGGGGCGGTTTGTGAATCAGGACCCGATTGGACTGTTGGGTGGAGGGGACAATTTTTACAAGTTCGCTGTAAATGCTCAAGGTTGGATTGATCCATTGGGCCTTTCTCGTAATAGGTTGGCTACAGTAGGAAAAACACCATCAAAAGTAAGTTGTAGAAATCAGTAGCGTTGTTTACAGTATTTCCAGGAGAATACTGAAACATGAACATGCACAAAAACACCCGCCTCACCCCGCACCACCGACAAGCCATTTGGCCGGCCTACACGCAGGGGAAGGAAAGCGTCACCTCCCCGGCACGCCGCTACCAAGTCAGCCGCGTCACCATTTACCGCGCCCTTAAAGCCGCAAGGGCCAAGCTGCTCAAACCGCAAACCAGTACCAACAACCGTTTCAAACAGGCAAAGTACGGAATGAAACGCCTGGCCAAGGTAGAACGCAGCATTCAGGAAAAACTCAAAAAGCAGGCCAAACGCTACAATAAATCCTACCCCGGAGAGCTGGTGCATCTCGACACCAAACGGCTGCCGCTGCTCAAAGGGCAGAAAGTCACCGATAAGCGGGATTACCTGTTTGTCGCCATCGACGATTTCTCAAGGGAGCCATACGCCGCCATTTTGCCGGACAAAACCGCAGACAGCGCCGCCAAGTTTCTGACCGAACACCTGATTGATCCCTGCCCATACCTGATTGAGTGCGTTTACTCCGACAACGGTACGGAATACAAAGGCTCGGCCAACCATGCTTTCGGTGTAGCCTGTTACGAGAACGGGATTGGTCAAAAGTTTACCCGGGTTGCCCGTCCGCAGACCAACGGTAAGGCGGAGCGGGTTATCCGTACCCTGATGGAGATGTGGCATGAGAAACAGTCGTTTGAGAGTCCGGAACATCGGCAAAAGGAGTTGTGCCGCTTTGTTAATTTTTATAACACTGTGAAGCCGCACCGCAGTCTGAACGGCGATACGCCGTTTGAGGTCTTGCAGGCTTATTTTTCTCAACCTGTGGTGTAAACAACGCAACGATTTTCTACAATTAAGGGGGTATTTGGGTAAAATTAGGCGCAATTAGGGGCGAAAACAGCCGAAAACCTGTTTTTGGGTTTCGGCTGTCGGGGGAAGGGCCTTTTTGCAAAGGTCTCAATATGCAGCAAACCCTACCGCAAACGCTACGGCAGCACATGGACCGGGGGCAAAGTGCCCGACCGCGTCGGCATAGAAAACCGACCTGCTATCGTCGACCGGAAAACCCGCATCGGCGATTGGGAGGCCGACACCATCATCGGCAAAAATCAGAAAAGCGCGTTATTGACCTTGGTCGAACGCGTTACCCGCTACACCATCATCTGCAAATTAAAGAACTTAAAAGCCGAAGACACTGCCCGGGCGGCCATCAGGGTATTAAAGGCATATAAAGCCAGAGTCCACACCATCACCATGGATGACGGCAAAGAGTTCTGCCAACACACCAAAATAGCCAAAGCATTGAAGGCGGAAACCTATTTTTGCCGCCCTTACCATTCTTGGGAGAAAGGGCTGAATGAGAACACCAACGGACTCATCCGGCAATATTTCCCCAAACAGACCGATTTCCGAACATCAGCGGTCGGAAGATACGCAGGGTTCAAGATGAGTTGAACCACCGGCCGAGAAAAACACTTGGCTGCGAAACGCCAAGTGTTTTATTCTTAAATCTGTTCCAACCACCGGTACCCTAGTGTTGCACTTGAAATCCGAATCCAAGGTGGCGAACTGTTCGATAGCTTTTTCAGCTACCTACAAATTCTCGTTTAACTTGTCGCCGCCAAATTCAGGGTCTGCGCGTGAAGCCGCTTCCCATTCTGAGCTTGCTTTTTCAACGGCTTTGATTTGTTGCTGCGCCAAATGCGGGGCAATTTTGCCCAAGATGATGTCAGCCTTTTCTTGGGATAAACCGGCTTCTTTGGCTGCTTCGGCGTAAAGATTGATGGTCTCTTCGTCAAACTCCATACCTTCGGCGGCTTGAAGTCGTACTTTTCAGGAACTTCAGATTCGGAGTCTGCATTTTGTTCGTCCTGATTGCCTTCGTGGTCTTCAGGTGGTGGGGCATTGCCCTGATTGCCTATTGTATCAAGCAAGGTTTGTCCTGTTTGATTTTGCGGCTCAACTCCGGATTCTGCGCCCGATGTTTCGTTTTCTGCGCCTTGCTGGTCCTCAATACTCATTGTTGCCCTCTTCGGTTAGAATCAAATGAAAATTTGAGGTCGGTTGGACATTGCTTAACAGCTTCAAGCCCATATTCCGCCTGCCTTCGTTAAATGCGGCGATTGACTGGCTTTCGTGAAATGTTGAACGCCATACACCAGCATCTTCTAAAAGGTGGCGAACGATGCGCCGACCACGCTTTTCTGACATAAGCCATTCAAAGTCTGCCTTTTTCTGCTCTTCCAGCAGGCTGTCTTTTCTTTTTTTGGCTTCAAGGTCGTCATGTTTTGTCATTTTATACAGTCATCCTTTTATTATATGCAGACTAATATTCGTCATCAGACAGGCTTTGAGCCTGTGCTAAAGATGGGGCAATTACTGCGCCTTGCTCCATTTGCTGAAGTTGTTGCGCTTGCGCCTGTTGCTCCATGCGCTGCTGGCGAATTGCTGCCACTTCTTCAGGGTTCATCAAGATGCGCGGGTCAATACCCAGTGAATCGGCGTATATCTCCGCCCACTTGTCGCCGTTGAAGTTGTCTAAAACTTCGGGCTTGACTTGGGCAACCGATGCCAAAGCCCCGACAAATCGGTCAATGCCATTCACGCCGATGGCACGCTGCGCCTGCACCAAGATGGAAACAAGGACAACATTTATATCTTGGTCGGCTATCGCGTCAGGCAGCGGCGGTAAAATCCCTGCGCGAACCATTGCATCAAATGTAATTTCAATGAGTGGGTCAATAAGCTCATTTTGCAGACGCTCAAGCACCGGCCCCAATATCAACATCTTTTCTTCATGACGCTCCGCCACTTCGGTGGCGGTCATGTTTTGCGATTGCTGGGATACCATCAAAAACAGGTCGGCATAAAATGCGGACTGGACACGCTGGCGAACATCGGCAATATCTTCAAGCAGATGGTTTAAATCTATCCGTACAGCAAAAGCGGAGCGGATGGTGTCTCCCGTTCCGTTTGAGTCGTGATACAAGATGCCGCCCGGCAAAAAACCTGCCGACTGTGTTTTCATGTCGGTTGGTGCAATGATTGGCGGGTTGACTTGGTAGTCAATGCCTTTGAGTTTGCTGGTTTGATTGAATTGAAGCTGCTTGATGTCGCCAAGCGCGGTCATCGCAGGGCTGTTGCCGTACACATTGTTGTCGGTGATGTCCCATCTTGGGCAAACAGCGGGGAAACGAAGGAACCCGGATTCTCGCAAAATCTTTCCTTCTTCTGCGCCTGTCTCGATATACACCGACTTGTACGGCATATTTTTCGAGTCTTTACGCGCTGAATCTCTGTCTCGGCGCGGCTCGATTGCATGGATGATTTTCACTTTCGCATCGTATTTGCCGTCTTCATAATTTTTCCGAGTCGCGTCGCTGACATTCTCAATGCCAAACTCTTCAACCGTTTCACCGACGGTTTTTTCAAATTCGCGGTAAATCGTATCGATTTCACCACGCCAGTTTGAGGCAACGGCATATTCTCCGATTGTCAGCGGGTAGCATCTGATTACATCTTCATAGTCGGGAAGAATGATGCAGGCAGCCGTACCAAATGCCGCCAACTCCTCGTACATCGAATGAAGCGAGCCATAGATATTGCTGCGCTGAAAAACAGACAACATCATGCTCTCGACTTTTGACAGCTACTCCTTTACTTCATGGTACTGGTTCATTTCGTCATCGTGCATGGCTAGCTTGAACCACGGGCGAGAAGGGGAGGTTAGCCCGCCCATCAGACCGGCAGAAAGTATTTTCAATGCGCGGATCGGAGTATTGTCGTAAATCTTGTTATGCTTCTTGCGCCGGTTATTTGAATCACCGTCAATAAATCGACCATTTCGCGGCAGGATGTTTTCTGAAATTTCCCGCCAATGGCTAATCCATGATGTACGCTCGGTCTTTAAAGATTCCCATCGGCGGTGTATTTTTTTGCGTTGCTCTTCCATCATGTCAAATACCCATCAAATGCCCAGTAAAGTCTGCTTACCAAGCTTCAGGCTGTTTGGGTCAATACCTGATGCGCCTGTCAGCATAGTTGAACCTGCGCCGCCTGCTGCTTGCTGTTGTTGGCTTAAAACAGACTGCGCATCAGTTTTTTTCTGATTGGCTTTGTTGGTTTCGATGTCCGCCTGAGCTTGCGCATTACGCGCATTTTCTTTTGCCTGATTGGCGGCGGACTTATTCGCCTTGTCTTGTTTGTTTGCTTGGTATAGTGATGCGCCGACGCCAGCCACGCTGGCTACGCTGGCTGCCACCAATGCGATTGGAACTGCTGCTGGCATATTACAAACCTTTCTGAAATATAATTTCTTCTTGTTGGAAGTGAAGCCGCTCCAGCAACTTGGCAAAATTGCTGTTCGGCTTTGCGTGGTATAGGACTTTTTTTGCGCCTGCCGCTTTGGCGGCTGCTTCAAAATCGCGCATCAGCTTCAGCCCCGCTCGACCTTTGCGATGAGACGGGTGAATGAAAAGCAGGTCGTGTTGCGCTATCAGTTGCTCGTAATGCGGATGGCGGGAAAGGAAACCTGATACATACCCGACAATCTCACCATCTGCTATGGCAGCAAAGGCAATAATTCCGCCTTGCTCTTCCAATATTTGATAGGTCTGAATATCCAATTCGGGCGGACGGTCTGAAAAATCAGATTCCGTCTCCTGCCAGTGCATTACCGACAGTCTGCGCGTCTCATCGAAATGCTCAGATATTTTCACCGGCACGATTTCAATCATAAAAAAATCCCATTAACGAATAATGGGATTGTATTTCTTGGAACGGCGATTATATGCAGACCTAGTGTATTTGATTGGCTGTTAAAATGTCAGAAAGCCGCCTGATGACTAGGCGGCTTGGGATGATGGAAATTACTTGTATGGAAGGATTATTGTTGTGGCAGGTTTTGGCATGGTGTCCCATTTCTGTCCCTGTATATCATAACTATATGATTTATTTGATATTTATGGTGCGGACGGAGAGACTCGAACTCTCACACCTCTCGGCGCCAGAACCTAAATCTGGTGCGTCTACCAATTTCGCCACGTCCGCGTGATGAAACCGAAGATTATACACAAAGTATCCTGCTCTGCAAACAATCTTTGGCTTGAAATTGCTTTATTCTGACCGATATAATGGCAGGTCGGTTATCTGCCGGAACACACTAATATCAAAGAGGAACATCATGCCTGTTTTACTGATTCAGGATTTTTTACAGACACAGGGTTTGAAGCTGTCTTCAGACGACCTCCGTATTGCTTATCTGACCGCAAAGACGGTGATGGATATGGGCAATGCTTCGATTGACCGCTCGGTTTTGTGGCGTGAGGAAGACGGCTGGAAGCTGGCAGACCATATTGAAGAAACGCCAGAAAACGAAACTTTGCTCAAACAGGTTTTCATGGCTTTGGATTCGGTATTCAGCCGTGCAACAGCCGTCAAGAGCGCGGCGGTTTACATCCACCTTCCGGGCGAACCGCATGCAAGGCTGGTTCGTATCGCAGCACAAGGCGAGCCTTTGGAGAACCTGCTGGCGGTTCATGAAGAAAACGGTACGGTTTACCTTGCCTGCCGTACGGCGCAAAGCGGTTGGATGAATATTGCCAACGATATAGCTTATTGGCTTTCGCTGGACGAAATCCAAGGCAGCCGGAACGAGGGCAGCGGAAGCCAGTTGTCCATCCCTGTGGCAACGCAAAACGGCACGGTTTTGGGCGTGGTTCACGTTGAATTTGCCGATAAAGATCAAGCCGATGACGCAGCCCAAACAGATTGGTCGGCGCTGGCGTTGGCACTTGCCGAGCCGCTGAAAGCATTGGCAGGCATCGAAGACAAGGAAGAAGAACATGAATAATACCTTGAAATTCGTTGCTTCCTGCCGCCTGCCGACCGAATGGGGCGACTTCACTATGCACGGTTTTGAAGAACCGAGCGGACAAGAACACATCGCCTTGACGATGGGCGATTTTTCAGACGACCTCCCCGTCCTGACCCGCATTCACTCTGAATGCTTGACCGGCGATGCGCTGTTTTCCAAAAAATGCGACTGCGGTCCTCAGCTTGAAGCGGCGATGAAAGCGGTTCAACAAGAAGGGCGCGGCGTGATCGTTTACCTTCGTCAAGAAGGGCGCGGCATCGGTTTAATCAACAAAATCCGTGCCTATAAGCTTCAAGACGAAGGGATGGATACGGTCGAAGCCAACCTCGCACTCGGACTGCCCGTTGACGCACGCGACTTTACGCTTGCCAAGCAAATCTACGACCATCTGAATATCCGCGCCGTCAAGCTGTTGACCAACAATCCTGAAAAAATTCAAACGTTGAAAGATGCAGGCATCAATGTCGTCGAACGTATTCCGCTCCATGTCGGCGAGAATGCGGAAAACGAACGTTATCTGCACACCAAAGCCGATAAATTGGGGCATATGATTTTTGATTGAGGGCAGGCGGGCGTATTTCCCGCCTTTTTTCGTTTTCAGACGACCTTTTCCCAATCCGTATCCCGATATTGTTATAATCCGATCTGTCCGGACCAACCACCGATTTATATCCATATGAACACCTTCATCCTACCCGACACACGCCCTTATCCGCAGACTCCGGTTAAAAACCATTTACTGATAAACGCCTCCCTGCTCGCACACGGCACGACCGCCGCAACCCGCAAGATTGCTGTGGGGCAGTTGCAAACCGAAATCCGCAGCCAGCTTCATCAAAACTACTACGTCAACCTGTCCGTCGCTATGACCATGGCGCCCGATGTAGAGACTTACAACGCGCTGATGCAGAGCATCAACCAAGTGTTATCCGCCGAAAACGACGATGAAGCCCAATGGTTTGCCCTGCCCGTCGTCATCGTCGCCGGCTGCAAACAGGAGCGATCGCTGTCCCTGACGCTGCCTACCGAGGCGCTGACCGCCTGCCTGTCCAACTATCCCCACTTGCGCGCCTTAACGCAAAACGCCCAATGGCTGCCCTTCCTCGCCCATTCAGACGACCTGAGCGGCATCACGCCCGAACAGTGGTGGAAGGCGAAACAAAACAGCGAATCCGCCGCCGCGTTCCTGCAAACCTTTGAAGACAAACCGCTGATTTGCCCCGAAGGACAGTCCGTCCACGTCGTTTACGCGCTGGGCTACGGCGACAAAAACCTGCAAACCGCCTTGGGCGTCAACCTGCAACAGGCAGGCCTGCCGCTGATGCAGGTTTGGCAGGAAAGCCTTGCCGCCGCCGGCGTTACCCTCTTCACCAATCCGCTGTCTCCGAACACCCCGCTCCAAGCCCTGACCGACGGCAGCCACACCCGTCAGCGCATGGCGATGGACGTGTTCGCCACCAACGCCATCCGCGCCATCCGTATGCAAAGCCCGCGCGTCGGCGTCGTCATCGCCGCAAGGGCGGACGGGCAGATTCTGTTCGGCTTCAACGCGACTGACAGCGCGTTTGAAGTCGTCCCGCAAGTGTTCGTGTGGAACCTTTCGTCTTCCGACAACATCGCCGTCATCCAACACAACTTCCTCGACCTGATGGCGGAATGCCGCGTCGAGCATATCCGCATCCTGCACGACGTTTTGCCGGAAAATGCCGACCTGCCGACCTACGCGCAGTCCCTGTCCCTGGACGGACACAACCCATTCTTCTCCGAACATGCCTAAACCGCCTATGAAAAACCATTCCGTACTCTTCGTCTGCCTCGGCAACATCTGCCGCTCCCCCATGGCGGAATACGTCCTGCGCCACCGCGCCCGCGAAGCAGGCGTAGCCCACCGCGTCCGCACCGACAGCGCAGGCACATCCGGCTGGCACGACGGCGAAAACATGCACCAAGGCACGCGCAAAATCCTCGCCGCCCACGGCATCGACCATCAAGGTTTTACCAGCAGCAAAGTGCGTTCCGAAGATTTTGATGAATTCGACTTCATCATCGCCATGGACGACAACAACCTTGCCGAACTAGAAAAAATGTTCGGCAAACACCCTGACAAAATCTTCAAACTCACCGACCTTATCCCCGAAAGCGGCTACCGCCACGTCCCCGACCCGTGGTACACCGGCGACTTTGACGAAACCTTCAGACTTGTGGACGCAGGCAGCGTCGCGCTGCTGAAAAAGCTCGGCTTGGTTTGAATCGGTTGACACAACATTTAAAGTTGAACGCAATGCAGTAAGATAAAAGGTCGTCTGAAACCTAAAACTTAGGTTTTAGACGACCTTTTGTTGACGAGATGGCTGGGGTAGGGCGGCTAAATGAGAGATAAACACTACCGTAGCGCGAGTTCAACCCGTAGCAAACTGACGCTCCTCAACCACCACGGGCAAAGCCCACGCTACACAACGCTACTTCGCCCGCCCATTGCCATACATCAAAAGGTCGTCTGAAAAAAGCCGTTTCCCGCGTTTCAGACGACCCCGCCGCCGCGAAAAGCGTATACTTTCCTTATCGCAACCAAGGAGCCGAATCATGAAAATCCTGCCCGTCCTGACCGCCGCGCTGCTCTTGTGTTCCTGCGCTGCCGACCGTGAAACCGAAGCCCTGAAAAACAGCCTGTCCGAAGCGCAAACTGCCGTGCGCCTTTCCGCCGAAAACACCAAGCGTCTGGAAGGCACCTATTCCGATATCTACTTCCACCTCGACAGCCTGACCGTCGAGAGCTTCAAAAAACGCGTCGCCAACGGAGACACCGTTTACGCCTACATCGGCCGCCCGAGCTGCGGCGACTGCAACGCCTTCGAGCCCATGTTCAAACGCTACATCGCCAGCCGCAACCTGAACGGCAAAATCTACTTCGTCAACGTCCACCGCCTGCATCAAGACAAAGAAGCATGGACCGCGTTCCGCCAACAATACAAACTCGGCGGCACGCCCGTCCTAGCGAAATACAGCAAAGGCAAACAAATCAACAAACTTGATTTGGAAGAAAACGGCGGCAAAATCAGCGCCGAAGACTTGGAGAAATGGCTGGACGCAAACAGCTTGCGGTAAACAGCCTGTTTGGGATTGCACCGTTTGAGGGTTAGAGATTTTGCGGAGGGATGAAGAGAGGTCGTCTGAAAATGGGATTTTGGTTTCAGACGACCTTTTATTACATCAACAATCTTGTTCCTTCCCCCGTCCGGCGGGGGAAGGTTAGGATGGGGGTGGCTTTGTGGTTTTAAGCAAAATCAAATTCGTGCAGCCCATAGAGCCACCCTCTCCCCTGCCCTCTCCCGCCGGATGGGAGAGGGGGCATGCTGCAAGTCGCAGCATAAATTTCTGCCCAACTACCGTCATTCCCGCGCAGGCGGGAATCTACTTTTAAATCTCGGCAACTGTTTTTCAAACATCAGTTTCTTAGAATTTCCGATGAATTCCCGTCGTAACCTGTCCTCGCGTAGGCAGGGGCGGGAATGACAACAGTAGAGGTGTTTAATGTGGTTTGTTCATAAGAAAAGGTCGTCTGAAAACCTTTAAATCAGGTTTTCAGACGACCTTTTGTCTTGGCTTCAGATGTTATTTCTTCAATTCCGCCAAGATCTCGTCAACGGTTTTCTTCGCGTCGCCGAAGCACATTACGCTGTTTTCGTTGAAGAACAGCGGATTTTGTACGCCTGCGTAGCCGGTATTCATCGAGCGTTTGAAGACGACGACTTCTTTTGCCTTCCACACTTCCAACACGGGCATACTGGCGATCGGGCTGTTCGGATCAGTTTGGGCGGCGGGGTTGACGGTGTCGTTCGCGCCGATGACCAGCACTACGTCGGTTTCGGGGAAGTCGTCGTTGATTTCGTCCATTTCCAAAACGATGTCGTAGGGGACTTTGGCTTCGGCGAGCAGTACGTTCATGTGACCGGGTAGGCGGCCGGCGACGGGGTGGATGCCGAAGCGTACTTCAGTGCCGTTTTTACGCAAAAGCTCGGTGATTTCGGCAACGGGGTATTGTGCCTGCGCCACTGCCATGCCGTAGCCCGGGGTGATGATGACGCTGTGGGCGTTTTTGAGCATTTCGGCGACTTCGGCGGGTTTGGCTTCGCGGTATTCGCCGACTTCTTGGCTGCCGGAGGCTGCGGCGGAACCGTCGGTACCGAAACCGCCTGCGATGACGGAGATGAAGGAGCGGTTCATGGCTTTACACATGATGTAGGACAGAATCGCGCCGCTGGAGCCGACCAGCGCGCCGGTAACGATGAGCAGGTCGTTGGAGAGCATAAAGCCTGCCGCTGCGGCCGCCCAGCCGGAGTAGGAGTTCAGCATGGACACGACCACGGGCATATCCGCGCCGCCGATGGAGGCGACCAAGTGCCAGCCGAATGCGAGGGCGATCAGGGTCATCAGGATGAGGATGAAGCCGCTGCCGTCAACGGATACGAACACCAGCATCAGGATAAAGGATAAAACCAATGCGGCGAGGTTGAGCTTGTGTTTGGCGGGCAGTTGTAGCGGCGCGCTGCTGATTTTGCCGTTGAGCTTGCCGAATGCGACCAGCGAGCCGGTAAAGGTTACGGCGCCGATAAAGATGCCCAAATACACTTCGACCAGATGGATGGTGTGCATATCGTGCGAAACGTTGCCCGGCTCGATATAGCTGTTGAAACCGACCAATACGGCTGCCAAGCCGACGAAGCTGTGCAGAAGTGCAATCAGTTCGGGCATTTCGGTCATTTCTACTTTTTTGGCTTTGTAGATGCCGATGGCGGCGCCAATCAGCATGGCGATGATGATCCAGCCCAGTCCGTGGGTGTTTTCGGAAAACACGGTAACGAACAAGGCGACTGCCATCCCGGCGACGCCGGAATAACAGCCTTGCTTGGCGGTTTCCTGCTTGGACAGCCCCGCCAGCGAAAAGATGAACAGTATCGCGGCTACGATGTACGCCGCTGTAACGAGTCCTGAAGACATGGTGATTCTCCAATTATTTGTGAAAGTAAATGTGTTTGGAAATTAGAGGGTCGTCTGGACAATGGTTTCAGACGACGTTTGTACAGAGTTTCTTCTGCCCCCGTCTGTTTACGCGCCGTCCTTTACTGCCGACTGCAACAGTTTGACACCAAGCAGCCCCAACACCGCCCCTGCCGCCTTGTCGATGTAAAAAGCGGCTTTGCCGAAAAAGCTGCGGATACGGTTCTGCCCAAGCAGAAAGACTATCATGCTGTCCCATACGAAAATCAACGCCACCATCCACACCCCCAAACCGATTTTCAGCCCCGTGCCGACGGTGGGGGTCAGTATCACGGCAAAGAGGCTGATATAAAAGATGATGTTTTTCGGGTTGGACAGCCCCGACAGCAAACCCAAGCCGAATTCTTTGAAAAAGGAGGACTGGGTGCGGTTTTCGGCAGACATGCCGCCGATAAAGTCATAATCGCTGCGTTTGGCACGAAAGGCATGAATAGCCACATACATCAGGAAACAGGCGCCTGCAACTTTCAAGCCGACCATCAGCCACAGCGAACGGGCAATCAGCGAACCGACCCCGAGCATACATAGCACAATATACACCGCATTTGCAACCGCAATACCCGCCGCCACACCGACCGCATGATTGCGCTTGTGGCGCAGCGCGCTGCGGACAATCAGCAGGAAATCCGGTCCCGGACTGATGAGCGCGAGAAAGTGTGCGACAACGACGGTGGTAATCAATGTAAAGGTTTGTGCATCCATAAGTCTGATTTTCCAAGTTCCAATGGTTTCATTAAACAAGCCGCTGTTCAGGCTGCCTTGCATCCGTGCGATTCACGGTCTTGGTTGATTCCCGCAAGGCTGCCTGAATATCCGCTGCGAGCTGCCGTCTTTGCGGTTTATATAAACCAGACAGAAGCTGCCGTCGGGCAGAAAGCGGTTTTTCTCATTATCCAATGCCGACAGCGGCGTGGCGGTTTGCGCCATATCGAACAGTTTGGTAAATGCCAAATGTCCGTCGCCGCCCGTGCCGAAACAGCAGCCGCTTTTTTCGTGCAAAGCCACCGTATCGGCGGCGGTATGGCTGCGGATGCCGTCTGAAAATCCGTCAAACGCATAATAGCTGCCGCCGGAAATGCGGACGGAGGCAAAAGCAGCGGACGGGGCAAGCGGCAGTAAAACAGTCAATCGCTTTTTCGGCATGATTTCCCTTCAAACCGAATTCCGTCAGACGGCAGCAGGGAGGTCGGACATTGGTGCACGGCTTGGGCCTCATTGTGCGGCGGCTTTGTCGGGCATGAATGCCCGACCTGCGGTTTCAGGCTGCATCTAACGGGCGATCGGATGTGAAATCCGAACCTACGCAGGGAAAGGCAGCCTGAAACCCTCTGCCTTATCCTTTCCTAAACATATTCAACATCCGGCGTGTTACGAAGAAGCCGCCGAAGATGTTGACGCTGGCAATCAGGATGGCGATGAAGGCAAGCAGGGTAACGAAGCCGTTGCCTTGGCTGATTTGCAGCAGCGCGCCGACGACGATGATGCCGGAAATGGCGTTGGTCACGGACATCAGCGGGGTATGCAGCGAGTGGCTGACGTTCCAGACGACGTAGTAGCCGATGACGCAGGAGAGGACGAACACGATGAAGTGGTTCAAGAATGCTGCGGGTGCAACCGCGCCAACCCACAGCACCAACACGGCGGCGATGACGGCGGGCGCGAGTTTCTTCCACAGGGGAACGGGTTTCGGCTCCGGCTTGGCGGCAGGCGCGGCTTTTTCAGACGGCGTTTGCTGCGGCTGGGCGGAAACTTGAATCGGCGGAGGCGGGAAGGTGATTTCGCCGTCGCGGGTAACAGTCATATTTCGGATAATCACGTCTTCAAAATCCAGTGTGATTTCGCCGTCTTTGTTCGGGCTTAACAGCTTGGTCAGGTTGACCAAATTGGTGGCGTAAAGCTGGGAAGACTGTCCGGCAAGGCGGTTTGCCATGTCGGTGTAGCCGATGATTTTCACGCCGTTGTCGGTTACGAACAATTCGCCCGGTTTGGTGAGTTCGCAGTTACCGCCCGTCGCCGCCGCCAAATCGACGATGACGGAGCCGGATTTCATGCTTTCCACCATTTCTTTGGTAATCAGCTTGGGCGCGGGTTTGCCCGGAATGGCGGCGGTGGTGATGATGATGTCCACTTCCTTCGCCTGCTCGGCAAAGAGCTTCATCTCGGCGGCGATAAATTCGTCGCTCATCACTTTGGCGTAGCCGTCGCCGCTGCCGCCCGATTCTTGCGGGAAGTCGAGTTTCAGGAACTTACCGCCCATCGATTCGATTTGTTCCGCCACTTCCAAGCGGGTATCGAACGCGCGCACCACTGCGCCGAGCGAGTTTGCCGTACCAATCGCCGCCAAACCCGCCACACCTGCGCCAATCACCAAAACCTGCGCGGGCGGCACTTTGCCGGCGGCAGTGATTTGACCGGTGAAGAAACGGCCGAAGGCGTTGGTGGCTTCAATTACGGCGCGGTAGCCACTGATGTTTGCCATCGAAGACAAAGCGTCCAAAGCCTGCGCGCGGGAAATGCGGGGCACCATGTCCATCGCCAGCGCGTTCACTTTCTTGGCGCGCAAGGCTTCGACCAAAGCCTCGTTTTGGCGCGGCCACAGGAAGCTGACGATGGTCTGCCCTTCTTTGAGCAGCGGCAGCTCGCCTTCGGACGGCGCGTTGACCTTATAAATCAAAGGACAGGCCCAAACCGTCGCTTTATCGGCAACGGTCGCACCTGCTGTTTGGTAAGCGGCATCGTCCAAACTCGCCGCCAAACCTGCGCCGCTTTCGACAACGGTTTCAAAGCCCAGTTTGCTCAACAGGGCAACGGTGGCAGGCGTACAGGCGACGCGGGTTTCGCCGGATAATGACTCGCGTGGGATACCGATTTTCATCTCTGAATCCTTTTTTAGGTTGTCTGTATATAAATGTTAATATGTTTCATATAATTCCCTTATAGCGAATTTTTCGACGGCTGGCAATAGCTGCGGCGGATGGTTTGCTTTTACGGTAAAGGTCGTCTGAAAGCTTATGTTTGCTGCCATTGATACGGGTTAGGGCTTGCGTTTCGTGTTAAAATCCTGTTTTAACAACATATAAAAGGAACACAATCATGCGCCTGCTCCACACCATGCTGCGCGTCGGCAACCTTGAAAAATCCTTGGACTTTTATCAAAACGTTTTGGGCATGAAGCTCTTGCGCCGCCACGATTATCCGGAAGGCCGTTTCACGCTGGCTTTTGTCGGTTATGGCAGCGAAGCTGAAAATACGGTTTTGGAACTGACCCACAACTGGGATACCGAAAGCTACGATTTAGGCAACGCCTACGGCCACATCGCTATCGAAGTGGACGATGCTTATAAAGCTTGCGAACGTGTAAAAGAAATGGGTGGAAAAGTCGTGCGCGAAGCAGGGCCGATGATGCACGGCACGACCGTTATTGCTTTTGTTGAAGATCCCGACGGCTATAAAATCGAGTTTATTCAGAAAAACAGTGGCAATGATTCGGTGAAATACTGATTTTTTGTCAAAAGGTCGTCTGAAACGTTTGGTGAAACCCGCCAAATCTGTTTCAGACGACCTTTATCATATTTATCGGTTCGACCCTTTGACCATATCCATCAAAAACAGGCGGCAGTCTAAGTTGCCGTTGTAGAGCGGGATTTTGCGTTTGGGCGAAAGACGCATGAATTTCGGCATATCGCGGTCGCCGGTAAACATTCCCGCCAGCCAGCCCGCGTAATGCTGCTTCAACCACGCGCCCAACTGCGGATAAAGGGCTTGTAAGGCTTGGATTTCGGCAAGGCGGACGCCGTAAGGCGGATTGGAAATCAAAATGCCGCCTTCTCCGTTCGGACGGGTGTCCTGCGCGTCTTTGACTTCAAAACGGATAAACGTGTCCACTTCGGCAGCTTGGGCGTTGGCAACGGCAGCGCGAATCATATGGCGGTCGTTGTCGCTGCCTGAAATCGGGGCAGGCGCGGGGCGGATTTGCGTTTCGGCTTCGTGTTGCAGCGTTTTCCAAAGGGCGGTATCGAAATTTTTCAGCTTTTCAAATCCGAAACGGCGCATCAAACCGGGCGCGCGGCGGGTGGCAATCCACGCGGCTTCGATGACGATGGTGCCGCTGCCGCAAAACGGGTCTTGGAAAGGCTGCGTGCCGTCATAGCCCGCCAGCAGCAGCAACCCTGCCGCCAAGTTCTCGCGCATCGGCGCTTCACCCGTGTCTTGGCGGTAGCCGCGTTTGAACAAGGCTTCGCCGGATGTGTCGATGAAAATTTGAATGTCGCGTTCGTCGATAAAGGCATGGATGCGGATGTCGGGGCGGATTTTGCCGACGCTGGGGCGCGCGCCGCAAGTGTCGCGGAACACGTCGCACACGGCATCTTTGATTTTCAGTCCTACGAAATCCAAACTTTTGACTTGGGCACGTTTGCCTTCTACTTTGACTTTGAAGGTTTGTTCCAAGCCGAACCAATCCGTCCAGCGGATATTTTTCGCCACTTTATAAATCTCTTGTTCGCTGCGGTAACCGCTTTTGGTCAGGCGCAGCAACACGCGGCTGGCTGTGCGCGAATGCAGGTTGATGCGGTACACCTGCTCCATACCGCCTTTGCACGCGACGCCGCCGTCAACGGCGCGGATGTCTTGGCATTTGAGTTGTTCGAGTTCTTGGGATAAAGGGGCTTCGAGACCGCGCGGACAGGTAACGAAGAGGGAATAAGTGGTCATGCGAACCTTTCGGGGTAGGGCGGTTGAACTGGGATTGCGATAATTATAATGCTTTTCGCAACGGGATTATCGAAAGGTCGTCTGAAAATTGCAGAAAGCGGGCGATATGGCTGTTGAGATAAAGAAGGTCGTCTGAAAACCAATCCCGGTTTTCAGACGACCTTTACCGTATTTCAAACCATCAATCAGCGCGGATGAACCATATCGGCGGGGACAACCAGTTCGTCAAACTCTTCGCCTGTCAGCAAGCCCAACTCAACGGCGGTTTCGCGCAGCGATTTGTCGTTTTTATAGGCGGTTTTGGCGACTTTGGCGGCGTTTTCGTAGCCGATTTTGCGGTTCAATGCGGTAACGAGCATCAGGGAATGGTGCAGGAAATAGTCGATTTTTTCCGGTACGGGTTCGATGCCGGCGGCGCAGTTTTCGTTGAAGCTGTTGCATGCGTCGCCCAATAGGCGGATGGATTGCAAAAGGTTGTAGGCGATAACGGGCATATAGACGTTCAGCTCGAAATTACCCGACGCGCCCGCCATGCCGATGGTAACGTCGTTGCCGAACACTTGGCAGCACACCATGGTTATCGCCTCGCATTGGGTTGGGTTGACTTTGCCCGGCATGATGGACGAACCCGGTTCGTTTTCGGGGATTTTGATTTCGCCCAAACCGCAGCGCGGGCCGCTTGCCAGCCAGCGGATGTCGTTGGCAATTTTGTTCAGGCTTGTCGCCAGCGTTTTCAGTGCGCCCGAAGCGGCAACGGCTGCATCGCGTCCGCCCAAGGCTTCAAATTTGTTCGGCGCGCTGACAAACGGCAGGCCGGACAGTTCGGCGAGTTTGGCGGCGGCTTTTTCGGCGTATTCGGGATGGCTGTTCAAACCCGTGCCGACTGCCGTGCCACCCAAAGCGAGTTCGTACAAACCTTTGAGCGCGTCGTTCAGACGACCTAAGCCGTGGTCGAGTTGGGAAACGTAGCCGGAAAATTCTTGTCCCAAAGTCAGCGGCGTCGCGTCCTGCAAGTGGGTGCGGCCGATTTTGACGATGGGGGCGAATTCTTTGGCTTTTTTGTCCAAGGTGTCGCGCAGGGCTTTTACCGCCGGAATAAGGTGGCGGTTGATTTCAATCGCGGCGGCGACGTGGATGGCGGTCGGGAACGCGTCGTTGGTCGATTGCGCGTGGTTCACATGGTCGTTGGGATGGACGGGCTGGTACGCCGCCAAACCCGTACCGGCGATTTCGTTGGCGCGGTTTGCCAGCACTTCGTTCATGTTCATATTGGACTGCGTGCCGGAGCCGGTCTGCCATACTACTAAAGGAAACTGCCCGTCGAGCTTGCCGTTCAACACGTCGTCCGCCGCCTGCGTAATCAAATCCGCCTGCTCAGGCTTAATCCTGCCGAGGGAAACATTGGTGGCGGCTGCGGCTTTTTTCACCAGCGCCAAAGCATAAATCAGCGGCTGCGGCAGGGTTTCGCCGCCGATTTTGAAATTGTTGCGGCTGCGCTGGGTCTGCGCGCCCCAATAGGCTTCGGACGGGACTTCGACATTGCCCATGGTGTCGTGTTCGGTACGGGTGCTCATGCGTTTCTCCTGAATTAAATGATAATGCAAATAATTTGCAAGCGTATTATAGCGGGCAGGAGGTCGTCTGAAAAGCGGGGGAAGGGGGTTTGGTAAATAGGGTGAGGCAGTATATTGAACAATAGGGCAGGGTGCGGATTGCGGTATCAAAAAAGGTCGTTTGAAAAGCGGAAAATGGCTTTTCAGACGACCTTTGCTTTATTTTTGAAGGCTTATTCGATGTTTTGAACCTGCTCGCGCATTTGCTCGATTAAGACTTTCAGTTCGACTGAAGCCTGCGTGCATTCCGCCGCGATTGCTTTGCTGCCCAGCGTGTTTGCCTCGCGGTTCAATTCCTGCATCAGGAAGTCCAAGCGTTTGCCCGCGCTGCCTTTGTTTTCTGTCACAATACGGCGGACTTCGGCGATGTGCGTGCGCAGGCGGCTGAATTCTTCGTCAACGTCCGATTTTTGGATAAACAGCGCAAATTCCTGTTGCAAACGGTCATTGTCGATATTGCCGACTGCTTCCGCCAAACGCGCGTTCACCTTGTCCATATGCGCCTGAAGCAGGCTGGGGAACAGTTCGCTCAAGGCATCCACGATTTCTTCCATGCTGGACAAACGTTGCAACAGATGTTCGCCGAGTTTTTTGCCTTCGCGTTTGCGGGCGGCGGCAAACTCTTTCAACGCTTCGTCCAACAGCTCTTGCACGGTTTTCGCCAAAGCTTCGGGGTCTTCGCTTTGACCTGCCAATACACCCGGAAAGCGCAACACTTCAGCGACTGTCAGCTTGCCGAAACCGTGTTCCTTGCGCCAAGTTTTGTTCAAATCGGACAACTGTTTCACCAATTCTTCATTGGTTTCCAAACTCTGCCCGCCGACTGCCGCGTCCTGCAACTGAATACGGCATTCCAGTTTGCCGCGTGCGGCCGAAGCCGCAATTTTCTCGCGCAACGCGCCTTCCAGATAACGCAATTCTTCAGGCATACGGAATTGGACATCCAGATAACGGTGGTTCACCGCGCGGATTTCCAAGTTCACGCGCTTGCCGCCGCATTCGCCTGCGGCATTGGCAAAGCCGGTCATACTGTGGATATGGATGGATTGAGTCATGGTTTTACTCCGTTTCAATATACGAGTGAAAGTGGCGGGACTATAACACAATATAGGATAAGGTCGTCTGAAAACGATTTCAGACGACCTTAAACAGCCATCCAGCCGAATCCCGTATAATACCGACCACAAATTTTCACCGCTTCCCCAAAGGACAAATCATGAGCAGTTACACCCGCACTTCACGCGCTGCCGACAGCCTGCGCGACATCAAAATCACCCCGCACTTCCTGCCGCACGCCGACGGTTCGTGCCTTATCGAATGCGGCAACACCAAAGTTATCTGCACCGCTTCCATCGACGAAAATGTTCCGCCGTTCCTTCGCGGCAAGGGGCAGGGCTGGGTTACTGCCGAATACGGGATGCTGCCCGCGTCCACCGCCTCGCGTATGCGCCGTGAAGCCACGGCAGGCAAGCAGTCGGGTCGCACTCAGGAAATCCAGCGTCTGATCGGGCGTTCGCTGCGCGCCGTCGTAGATATGGAAAAACTGGGCGAACGCCAAATCCTAATTGACTGCGACGTGATTCAGGCTGATGGCGGAACGCGCACCGCGTCTATTACCGGCGCATTCGTCGCACTGCAAATTGCGGTCAACAAGCTGCTTTCAGACGACCTCATCAGCGAAAATCCCATCCGCGAAGCCGTTGCCGCCGTCTCCGCAGGCGTCGTGAACGGTGTACCGCTTTTGGATTTGGATTACCCCGAAGATTCCGGCTGCGACAGCGACGTCAACATCGTTATGACCGTTTCGGGCAAAATCATCGAAATCCAAGGCACGGCGGAAGGCGCGCCGTTCAGTTTGGACGAATTGGGCAAACTGATTGCGCTGGCACAAAAAGGCATCGGCCAACTGGTGTTGCACCAGCAGACGGCTTTATCTGCAACGGTCTGAGTACAAGATGTTGTTTGAAATCCAATGATAGATTGTGGATTGTAGGGCTTTAGGTAATTTGGTCGGACCCCTTGTACACGAAAATCGACTCCGAATCAGCGTTTTCTCGGCGTATCGCATGACACGCGTCAAGCCGGGCATACGCTGGAAGTCAGGTTTTTACGGACTCTGACTTAATAGAAGGCTGTCTGAAAAACTGTTTTTCATCATACGGTTTTTTGTGCAATCCGAAATAAAAAAGCCTTTTCATGACAATAATCAACCGATGTCTGAGAAAGAGTCGCCGGTTCTTGAATTTCATGTAAAAAATAGTAATAATAAGCCCTTTTCCAGCAAACCCTGCTGCCCTACCAACTCCCCTCAAGAAAGCACGAAACATGGCGTTAATCGTACATAAATACGGCGGCACATCAGTAGGCTCGCCCGAACGCATTAAAAACGTAGCCAAACGTGTCGCCAAAGCCCGCGCCGAAGGACACGACATCGTTGTCGTCGTATCCGCCATGAGCGGCGAAACCAACCGCCTGGTTGCGCTGGCGCACGAAATGCAGGAGCATCCCGATCCGCGAGAGCTGGACGTAGTTTTGTCCACCGGCGAGCAAGTGACCATCGGCCTTTTGGCGATGGCATTGAAAGACATCGGCGTGGATGCCAAAAGCTATACCGGCTGGCAGGCCGCCCTCAAAACCGATACCGCCCACACCAAAGCCCGCATCGAAAGCATTGATGACCAAAGAATGCGTGCCGACCTCGACGCAGGCAAAGTCGTCATCGTTGCCGGTTTCCAAGGCATCAGCAGCGAAGGCAATATTTCCACGCTCGGACGCGGCGGTTCAGACACCTCCGCCGTTGCGCTCGCCGCAGCCCTCAAAGCGGACGAATGCCAAATCTATACCGATGTAGACGGCGTTTACACCACCGACCCCCGCGTCGTGCCTGAAGCGCGCCGCATGGATACGGTTACATTTGAAGAAATGATCGAACTGGCAAGCCTCGGTTCGAAAGTTTTGCAAATCCGTTCAGTAGAATTCGCCGGAAAATACAAAGTGCGCCTGCGCGTACTGAGCAGCCTGCAAGACGGCGGCAACGGCACTTTAATTACCTTTGAAGAGGACGAAAACATGGAAAGAGCTGCCGTAACCGGTATCGCATTCGATAAAAACCAAGCCCGCATCAACGTGCGCGGCGTGCCCGACAAACCCGGCGTCGCCTATCAGATTTTAGGCGCGGTTGCCGATGCCAACATCGAAGTGGACATGATCATCCAAAATGTCGGCAGCGAAGGCACCACTGATTTCTCCTTCACCGTACCGCGCGGCGAGTACAAACAAACCATTGAAATCCTGACCAAACTGCAAGACAGCATCGGCGCAGCCGCCATCGACGGCGACGACACCGTGTGCAAAGTCTCCGCAGTCGGCTTGGGCATGCGTTCGCACGTCGGCGTCGCCGCCAAAATCTTCCGCACCCTTGCCGAAGAAGGCATCAATATCCAAATGATTTCCACCTCGGAAATCAAAGTTTCCGTCTTGATTGACGAGAAATACATGGAACTCGCCACCCGCGTCCTGCATAAAGCATTTGATTTGGGTTAATCGGGTTATATGCTTGAAAGGTCGTCTGAAATTTTATTTTCAGACGACCTTTTATTTTATTGTGGTAAAGTAGCCCAGTTTTTTGAATCAGGCATTTTTGAGTGAAAAGATTACAGGGGAGGGTGGTGGTATAGCGGATTAAAATTGTAATGATACAGCGTTGCCAACGCCCTTATATACTATCCGTAAACGGCACCCGTTGCCGCTTTGTCTCATTTTTATTTTAATCCGCTATAACAATGTAGATATTTACTGTTTTGATTTACTCCGGCTTGTCAGATATAGGCAGTAACAGCAATGTATTCAGACGACTTTTTGATGCCTTGATATTTTGATGTCTTGATATTTAGTGAGGTTAGGCTATCTTTCTGTTTTCCCTTATAATGCCGAGTCTTTCTATACACTTTTCCGTCCTCCCCCTTTTCCCATGAAACCGATTTCTAGCTATACGCGCTGGTGGCGTTATAAATCCTACCTGCCCGACGCATCGCTGCCGGCGCATACGGTGGATTGCCCGGACTGCGGCAACCGCATGGATATTCCGCGCCTGCGGCAGGGACAGGAAGCGCATTGTCCGGTGTGCAATCATGAAGTAGTCGAGGTAGAAAACAATCCTTATGTTGCGCCGCTGGCTTACGCGGCGACTTCGCTGATTCTGATGGCGTTTGCGTACAGCATGGTTTATATCCGAGTGGAACTCTTAGGCGTAACATCCGTCTTGTCGCTGCCGGAAATGATGCTGCTCCTGATTTATCAGGATTACGGCTTTCTGGCGGAAGTGATGTTCGTCCTCACTTTCGGCGCACCGGTATTGTTTTTGCTGCTCTGCCTGTACGTTTATACCGCGCTGGTGCGCGAGCGGGCATATCCTGCGCTGCGGTTTGCGACGCGGGTTTTGGTCAGGCTGCGTCATGCGATTATGGTGGATGTGTTTTTTATTTCCACTTTGGTGGCGTATATCAAGCTCTCTTCTGTGGCGGCAGTGGAATTCGGCTCGGCGTTTTATTTGATGTTTGCGCTGTCGGTCATGCTGATTCGGACTTCGGTCTCGATTCCGCAGCATTGGGTTTATTATAAAATCCACAAACTGACGGGCGGGGATGCGGTGCAAACGGCATCCGACGACAAAACCTGTTGCAGCCGCTGCCTGTATTTCCGCGATAAAGACGAGCAGCCTTGCGAGGTCTGCGGTGCGGATTTGTACCGCCGCCGCCCGAAAAGCCTGAGCATTTCGCTGGCGTTTTTGATTGCGGCGTTTATCCTGTATTTCCCCGCAAATATTCTGCCGATTATGATTTCGTCGAACCCTACCGCACTGGAAGTCAATACGATTTTCAACGGCATTGTGTATATGTGGAACGACGGCGACAGGCTGATTGCGGTGATTATTTTCAGCGCGAGTATTTTGGTGCCGGTATTGAAGATTATCGCGATGGCGGTTTTGATTGCGTCCGCTTATTTCAAACCGCCGATGAGCGCGTCGAAAATGTCGGTGCTTTACCGGATTACCGAATCCATCGGCCGCTGGTCGATGATCGATATTTTTGTGATTATTATTTTGATGAGTTCTTTCCACACCAACATGGCGCGCGTCGTCCCCGGCGGGGCGGCGGTGTATTTCTGCCTGGTAGTGGTATTGACCATGCTGTCTGCCTATTATTTCGACCCCCGCCTGATTTGGGACAGGCGGCAGCAGCTTTCAGACGACCCCGATTCCGACGATAACCAGAAACAATGAAAAAACACGATTCTTCTCAAACGCATCGCGCACCCGCGCGCGTCAAAAAAACCAATGTCTTCACGTCTATCGTGTGGCTGATTCCGCTGATTGCGCTGATTGCGGGCGGCTGGCTGCTGGTAAAGGACATCCGCAACCGAGGTCCGGTCGTCACGCTTTTGATGGACAGCGCGGAAGGCATTGAAGTCAACAATACGGTGATTAAAGTGTTGAACGTCGATGTCGGACACGTTACCCGCATCAAGCTGCGCGACGACCAAAAAGGCGTGGAAGTTACCGCCCAGTTTAATGCGGACGCAACCGATCTGATACGCAGCGATACCCAGTTTTGGGTGGTCAGGCCGCGTATCGATCAGAGCGGTGTAACCGGTTTAGGTACGCTTCTTTCAGGTTCTTATATCGCGTTTACGCCCGGCAAAAGTGAAGAGACAAAGGACGTATTTGAAGTGCAGGACATCCCGCCGATTGCCGCCATCGGACAAAGCGGCCTGCGTCTGAAGCTGGTCGGTCAAAACGATAAAATCCTCAACGTCAGCAGCCCGGTGCTTTATGAAAACTTTATGGTCGGACAGGTAGAAAGCGCGCATTTCGAGCCTGCCGACCAAACCGTGCATTACACCATCTTCATCCAAAGCCCGAACGACAAATTGATTAATTCGGAAAGCCGCTTTTGGCTGGAGAGCGGCATCAATATCGAAACCACGGGCAGCGGTGTGAAACTCAATTCCGCTCCTTTGCCCGCGTTGCTTTCCGGCGCAATTTCGTTTGATTCGCCGAAAACCAAAAACAGCAAAAATGTGAAAAGCGAAGACAGTTTCACGCTTTACGACAGCCGCAGCGAAGTGGCAAACCTGCCCGACGACCGTTCGTTGTATTACACCTCGTTTTTCAAACAGTCCGTACGCGGGCTGACCGCCGGTTCGCCTGTCGAATATAAAGGACTGAATGTGGGCGTGGTTTCCGACGTTCCCTATTTTGACCGAAACGACAGCCTGCATCTGTTTGAAAACGGCTGGATTCCCGTGCGCATCCGCATCGAGCCGTCGCGCATGGAAATCAATGCCGAAGAACAAAGCAAAGAGCATTGGAAACAACAATTCCAAGCAGCTTTGGGCAAAGGTCTGACCGCCACCATTTCCAGCAACAACTTGATTACCGGCAGCAAAATGGTCGAACTGACCGACCAACCCTCGTCTTCGCCCAAGCTGAGACCGCACACCGTTTACGCAGGCGATACCGTCATTGCCACTCAAGGCGGCGGTTTGGACGATTTGCAGGCGAAAGTGGCGGATTTGCTGGAGAAATTCAACAACCTGCCGTTGGATAAAACCGTTGCCGGGTTGAACGGCTCGCTTGCCGAACTCAAATCCACCCTCAAATCCGCCAATGCCGCCCTAAGCTCCATTGACAAACTGGTCGGCAAACCGCAAACGCAAAACATTCCGGACGAGCTGAACCAAACCCTGAAAGAATTGCGTCAAACCCTGCAAGGCGTATCGCCGCAATCGCCCATCTACGGCGACGTGCAAAATACCCTGCAAAGTTTGGACAAAACCCTCAGAGACGTACAGCCCGTCATTAATACCTTGAAAGAAAAACCCAACGCGCTGATTTTCAACAGCAGCAGCAAAGACCCCATCCCGAAAGGAAGCCGATAATGCGCCTCTTCCCGATTGCCGCCGCCCTGACGCTTGCCGCCTGCGGCACCGCGCAAAGCCCGCAATATTTCGTCCTGCCCGACAGCCAATACATCCGGCCGGCGGCTCAAGGCAGTGAAATAGCGGTCAAAGTCAACCTTGCCGAACCGCTTGCCAACGGCGGCCTCGTTTACCAAACCGACGCGTATCATGTGAATCTGGCGAAGAACCACCTTTGGGCGGCGCCGCTCGACGGTGCGCTGGCGGCAAACCTCAGCAACAAACTCAACCGCCTCAACCCGCGCCATACTTTCGTTCCCGCCTCGCGCAGCCAAAGCGGGCAAACCCTGAAAATCTATGTTGAAGCCTTCCAAGGCAGCTATCAGGGGCAGACTACCGTCAGCGGCTACGCCCTGTGGCCGGACGGGCGCAACAAACCGTTTGACGTTACCACCCCGCAACAAGGCGACGGCTATACCGCCATGCTGGAATCTTTGGAAAACGGTTTGAACGAAGCAGCAAAAAGCATCGCCTATTGATGAGGTCGTCTGAAAACCCGCTGTGGTTTTGCCAAAACCATTCATCGTGTAAAAGGAAGAAACATGCACAACATCACGCTCTACACCCATCCCTTTTCACGCGGCAGATACGTCGTATGGATGCTCAAAGAATGCGGCGCGGAATACACCGTCGTACCCGTCCAGTTCGGCACACAAATGAAATCCGCCGAATATCTCGCCATCAATCCACAAGGGCAAGTCCCTGCGCTCAAATTTGGTGATGCTGTACTGACCGAATCGACCGCCATCATTACCTTTTTGGCGGAACAGTTCCCCGACAAACACCTCATCCCTGCCGCAGGTACATTGGAACGCGGCGAATACTACCGCTGGATGTGTATATTGATGCACCTCGAATACGCAGCCTTCAACAAACTGCACAACCTGCCCGTCGATACGCCCGAATGCCGCCTCCAAATCGGTTACGGCGATTTCGATACCGCATGGAACACCTTGCGCGAACACTTGAAAAACCGCGACTACATCGTCGGCAACAGCTTTACCGCGATGGATTTGTACTGCTCCGCGCTGATTCTGCACTTAACGCAAAATTGGAAAGTGTTGCCCGCCGATGAATCCGACGTATTGCAACGCTACGCCGCCAAACATCTCGCCCGCCCTGCCTTTGCCGAAACCACAGCATGGATGCTGGAAACCGCCGCCCAAATGCCGCCTGCAGAGTAAATCAAGGCTATTAAAATAAAAAGGTCGTCTGAAAACCCTTTTCAATCGGGTTTTCAGACGACCTTTGTTGTCATATTCGATGATGTTTTCTCAACCGAACAGCCTGTTCACATCAGAGGCTTTTTTGCGGTAAGGCAGGCGGATGTCGACGCGGAAAATGCCGTCGAGTTGGCGGCTTTGGATTTTGGCATCGTTGTCGTACATCAGCGTCAGGCGTTCTTTGAGGTTGTGCAATGCCATCGAGTTGCCTTTGTGCGGTTTGGTGTTTTCACTGCTTTCGGGCGGGGTGTAGGGGTTTTCGATACGGATATAGATGGATGATTTGTTGAGCTTGGTAAACACGGTGATCATGCCGGGGCGGTGGGTCGACTCGACGCCGTGGAAGACCGCGTTTTCCAAAAGGGGTTGGAGCAGGAGGTGCGGCGTTTCCGCGTCATCGGGCGCCTGGTGCTGCCACATAACCTGCACGCGCATATGACCCATACGGATTTGTTCGATGGCGATGTATTCGCGAGCCCATTCGATTTCTTGTCCTAAAGAGCTGCTTTGGCTGCCGTCGCGCAGTTGGGCGCGGAAGAGGTTGGCGAGGTTTTCCAACAGGGTTTCCGCATCATACGGGCGCAGGCGGATGAGGCTGATGGCGGCATTGAGGCTGTTGAACAGGAAATGCGGGCGGATACGGGCGGTCAGCGCGCTGAGGCGGGCTTCGGAAACCGAAGGTGCAAGGCCGTTGCGGCGGGAACCTTCGTAATACATCAATCCGAGCAGGAACAGGTTGAACAGGAAAAAATGTTGCGAGAGCGTTCTGCCGTGTGTTTTCAGAATAAAGAAATCGACGATTGCAAATATCGATAAGTTCAAAAAATAGGTAATAATGACGCCGTAGGGCGATGTTTTGATGGCAGGGGTGAAGATATTGACGAAATAGGCTTTGATCAAAATACCCAAAAATACGGGGAAAATCCATTTGGAGTGATGGTAAATTTCTGCGGAATAGGAGAGTGAGGAATCGCTGATTAAGGGCAGAAAAAACAGACTGCCCAAGACAATAATCAAAAGGCGCACGACTGTCGCGGAATTGCGCAGGTCGGGGGCGGCGAATGTATTGTTGATTTGACGTATAATAGACATAAAATTTCCAACCGTTTTCTTTTAATGCGTTTATACGAGCCTTATTGGCTCTGTTATTTTATCTGAAGGACGAAACCATGAGTAAGGACAAAACCTGGTCGGGCCGTTTTAACGAGCCTGTTTCCGAGCTGGTGAAAAAATACACCGGTTCGATCGATTTCGACAAACGGCTTGCCGAGTGGGACATTCAGGGTTCGCTGGCGCACGCGCAAATGCTTGTTCAATCAGGTGTTTTGAGTGAAGAAGATTTGGCGGCGATCCGTCGGGGAATGGCGGAGATTATAGCAGAAATCAAGGACGGTACTATTTCTTGGTCGCTGGATTTGGAAGACGTTCACATGAACATCGAACGCCGCCTGACCGAAAAAATCGGCGATGCCGGCAAACGCCTGCATACCGGCCGCAGCCGCAACGACCAAGTCGCCACCGACATCCGCCTGTGGCTGCGCGACCAGATTACCGTCATTCAAGACCTGATTCGGAGCCTGCAAACGTCCTTGGTAGATTTGGCGGAACAAAACGCCGAAACCGTCATGCCCGGTTTCACCCATCTGCAAGTCGCCCAGCCCGTCAGTTTCGGACACCACATGCTCGCCTACGTCGAAATGCTCGGACGCGATTTCGAACGCATGACCGACTGTCGCAAACGCGTCAACCGTATGCCGCTCGGTGCTGCCGCCCTTGCCGGTACGACTTATCCGATTCAGCGCGAAATCACCGCCGAATTGCTGGGTTTCGAACAAATCTGCCAAAACTCGCTCGATGCCGTATCCGACCGCGATTTTGCCGTCGAGTTCACCGCCGCCGCCTCGCTGATTATGGTTCACCTGAGCCGCCTGTCTGAAGAATTGATTTTGTGGATGAGTCCGCGTTTCGGCTTTATCGACATCGCCGACCGCTTCTGTACGGGTTCATCCATCATGCCGCAGAAGAAAAATCCTGATGTGCCCGAACTCGTGCGCGGCAAATCCGGCCGTGTCATCGGGCACCTTATCGGCTTGATTACCCTGATGAAATCGCAGCCCTTGGCGTACAACAAAGACAATCAGGAAGACAAAGAACCGCTATTTGACACCGCCGACACGCTCATCGACACCCTGCGGATTTACGCTGACATGATGCGCGGCGTGACCGTCAAACCCGACAATATGCGCGCCGCCGTGATGCAGGGCTTCGCCACCGCCACCGATTTGGCGGATTACTTGGTGAAAAAAGGCATGCCTTTCCGCGACAGCCACGAAGTCGTCGCCCAAGCCGTGCGCCATGCCGACCAAGCGGGCGTCGATTTGAGCGAACTGCCGCTCGAAGTCCTGCAAGGCTTCAGCAACCTGATTTCAGACGACGTGTACGGCGTACTGACACCCGAAGGTAGTCTGAACGCGCGCAACCACTTGGGCGGAACCGCGCCGGAGCAAGTCCGCTTCCAAGTGAAACGCTGGAGGGAATTGTTGGTTTAAAGAGAAATAGATAGAAAGGTCGTCTGAAAACCGAAAATAGGGCTTTCAAACGACCTTTTCTGGTGAAGTAACTGATGAATAGTCAGATTTGCTTTTTAACATTATCCCCGTAAAATTCCGGGTCGTCGTAGAACTTTAACCATTGCCCGCATATTCGAAAAATAAGATATTTTCGGTGCATCTGTTTTCAGACGACCTCCTACATTATTCTCAGAAAGCCAAAATATGAATACCAAACAAAAAGTCATCGCCATAGACGGACCCAGTGCATCGGGGAAAGGCACAGTCGCTTCCCGCATCGCTCAGGCTTTAGGGTTCGATTATCTGGACTCCGGCGCGTTATACCGCCTGACCGCGCTGTATGCGAAGAAACGGGATGTGGAATGGAACGATGAAGAGGCGGTTGCCGCGCTGGCAGAAAATCTGCCCGCCCGCTTTGAAGGCACTCAGGTCTTTTTGGATGATGAAGACGTTTCGGGACAAATCCGCAGCGAAGCCATCGGCATGGGCGCTTCTGCAGTGGCGCAGTTGCCAAAAGTGCGTGCCGCGCTTTTGCAGCGGCAGCGTGATTTTCTAACGGGAAAAGGTTTGGTCGCCGACGGGCGCGATATGGGTTCGGTTGTTTTCCCCGATGCGGCGTTAAAGGTTTTTCTGACCGCAGGTGCGAAAATACGGGCGGAACGCCGCGCCAAACAAATCGGCATTCCATGCGAAGGCTTGGAATTTGAACGGATTTTGTCGGACATCGAGGCACGCGATGAAGCGGACCGCCGCCGCAGCGTCGCGCCCTTAAAGCAGCTTCCCGATGCGGAACTTTTGGATACGAGCGGGCTGAGTATCGAAGAAGCTGTAAAAAAAGTGCTTGATTGGTATCATAAAGTTTGAAATTTAGGGTATAATCCCTGCGTTTTGTTTCAGACGACCTTTGGAGCATCCGAAGGTCGTCTGAAATATTTATTTTCAAAGCCTGCCGTGCCAAGGGCGGCAGGCATTCTCCAACCTACCCCGCACCCCTTGGCGGTGTACCGAAAAGAGTATATATGACTATGGAAAATTTTGCCCAGTTGCTTGAAGAAAGCTTTACCCTGCAAGAAATGAACCCGGGTGAGGTGATTACTGCCGAAGTCGTGGCAATCGATCAAAACTTCGTTACCGTTAATGCAGGCCTGAAATCAGAATCTCTGATTGACGTTGCTGAATTCAAAAACGCTCAGGGCGAGATTGAAGTTAAAGTTGGCGATTTCGTTACCGTTACCATCGAATCCGTTGAAAACGGCTTCGGCGAAACCAAACTGTCCCGCGAAAAAGCCAAACGCGCTGCCGACTGGATCGCTTTGGAAGAAGCGATGGAAAACGGCGACATCCTGTCCGGTGTTATCAATGGCAAAGTCAAAGGCGGCCTGACCGTTATGATCAACAGCATCCGCGCATTCCTGCCGGGTTCTTTGGTTGACGTACGTCCCGTTAAAGACACTTCCCACTTTGAAGGCAAAGAAATCGAATTCAAAGTCATCAAACTGGACAAAAAACGCAACAACGTCGTGGTTTCCCGCCGTGCCGTTCTGGAAGCTACTTTGGGTGAAGAGCGCAAAGCCCTGCTGGAAAACCTGCAAGAAGGCTCTATCATCAAAGGTATCGTTAAAAACATCACCGACTACGGTGCATTCGTTGACTTGGGCGGCATCGACGGCCTGTTGCACATCACCGACCTGGCATGGCGCCGTGTGAAACACCCGAGCGAAGTTCTGGAAGTCGGTCAAGAAGTTGAAGCCAAAGTCCTGAAATTCGACCAAGACAAACAACGCGTTTCTCTGGGTATGAAACAACTGGGCGAAGATCCTTGGAGCGGTCTGACCCGTCGTTACCCACAAGGTACCCGCCTGTTCGGTAAAGTATCCAACCTGACCGACTACGGTGCGTTCGTTGAAATCGAACAAGGTATCGAAGGTTTGGTACACGTTTCCGAAATGGACTGGACCAACAAAAACGTACACCCAAGCAAAGTCGTACAATTGGGCGACGAAGTCGAAGTCATGATTCTGGAAATCGACGAAGACCGCCGCCGTATCTCTTTGGGCATGAAACAATGTCAAGCCAATCCTTGGGAAGAATTTGCCGCCAACCACAACAAAGGCGACAAAATCTCTGGTGCGGTTAAATCCATCACTGACTTCGGCGTATTCGTAGGTCTGCCCGGCGGTATCGACGGTCTGGTTCACCTGTCTGACCTGTCTTGGACTGAAGCCGGCGAAGAAGCTGTACGCAAATACAAAAAAGGCGAAGAAGTTGAAGCCGTTGTATTGGCAATCGACGTTGACAAAGAGCGTATCTCTTTGGGCATCAAACAACTGGAAGGCGATCCTTTCGGTAACTTCATCAGCGTAAACGACAAAGGTTCTTTGGTTAAAGGTTCTGTGAAATCTGTTGATGCCAAAGGTGCCGTTGTTGCCCTGTCTGACGAAGTAGAAGGCTATCTACCTGCTTCCGAATTCGCAGCCGACCGCGTTGAAGACCTGACCACCAAACTGAAAGAAGGTGATGAGGTTGAAGCCGTTATCGTAACCGTCGACCGCAAAAACCGCAGCATCCGCCTGTCTGTTAAAGCCAAAGACGCTAAAGAAAACCGTGAAGCCCTGAATTCAGTCAACGCTGCTGCAACCGCCAGCGCAGGTACTACCAGCCTTGGCGACTTGCTGAAAGCCAAACTGTCCGGCGACCAAGAATAAGGTTGCAGACATGACGAAGTCTGAATTAATGGTTCGTTTGGCAGAAGTTTTTGCCGAGAAAAACGGTAACCAATTGCTGGCAAAAGACGTCGAATACAGCGTAAAGGTTTTGGTTGACACCATGACCCGCTCGCTGGCTCGCGGTCAGCGTATTGAAATCCGTGGTTTCGGCAGCTTCGATTTGAACCATCGCCCGGCCCGTATCGGCCGCAACCCCAAAACCGGCGAACGTGTGGAAGTGCCTGAAAAACACGTCCCTCACTTCAAGCCCGGTAAGGAATTGCGTGAACGTGTGGACTTGGCTTTACAAGAAAATGCCAACTAAACCTGAGTAAACGAACGCCGCAGAAATGCGGCGTTTTTGTTGTCTGAAAATATGGTTCTCTATTGTTTTCGTAATTTGGGTGGGATTTGTAATGGAAAATTCATAGGGGCGTCTGAAATCATCTATAATACGTTTCTTTTAATGATTGCCCGTTGATAAAACGTATAGTGGATTAACTTTAAATCAGGACAAGGCGACGAAGCCGCAGATAGTACAGATAGTACGGAACTGATTCACTTGGTGCTTCAGCACCTTAGAGAATCGTTCTCTTTGAGCTAAGGCGAGGCAACGCCGTACTGGTTTAAAGTTAATCCACTATAATTGTCAAACCCAAAAACATAATAAAGGTCAGATATGAGTGATAGAGGTCAACTGTTTGTCGCCCCTCCGTTTGAAAACCACAGCCCGCTGACTTGGTATCAGGCGGCAGCTGAACAACCGAATTTCATCCGCGATGAAGCACAGGCGCGGGCGATTGAATATTTGGATCGTTTGTGGACGGAACTGATGATGTTCAAACGCAAACGCAATCGTTTCCTAGGGCGCAGCCTGCGCTCTCCCCAAGTACCGAAAGGTCTGTATTTTTACGGCGGCGTGGGTCGCGGCAAAAGTTTCTTGATGGATGCTTTTTTCGGCTGTTTGCCATACCGCCGCAAACGCCGTGTCCACTTTCATGCCTTTATGGCGGAAATCCATAAGCGTTTGAAAGACTTGAAAAGTGAAGCCAACCCTTTAAAAGCAGTTGCTGCTGAGATTGCCAAAGAGACCCGCGTATTGTGTTTTGACGAATTTCACGTCAGCGATATTGCAGATGCGATGATTTTGGGTCGCCTGCTGGAAAACTTGTTGAGCGAAGGTGTGGTTTTGGTGGCAACTTCCAACTATGCTCCGTCCGAGCTTTATCCCCAAGGTCAAAACAGAAGCAGCTTTCTGCCGACCATCGCGCTGATTGAATCCAGTCTGACCGTCTTAAATGTTGACGGGGGGGAAGACTACCGTCTGCGTACTTTACGTCCTGCCGAGATTTTCTTCGTTCCCAACAATGAAGAAAACGAGCAGAAACTGGCTGCTTTATTTAAAGAAATGGCGGGAATTGCTGAATTGAATCCCGGTGTCAGCGTAATACACGGGCGCGAAATTCCGCACAAAGCCCAATCCGACCGCGCCATTTGGTTCGATTTCCGCGCTTTATGTTTTGGTCCGCGTTCGCAAGCCGATTACCTCTATTTGGCCGAACATTATGAAATGGTGTTCGTATCAGGATTGGAACGTCTGACGCCGCAGGAAAAAGCCGAAGCGCGCCGCCTTACATGGCTGATTGACGTATTGTACGATTTCCGAGTAAAACTCTGTGCCACCAGCGCGGTAAGCGTAAACGATATTTATGTCGAAGGCGATTTCGCCGAAGAATTTACCCGTACTGCCAGCCGTATGGTGGAAATGCAATCGGAAGTTTATTTGGAGCAACCGCATCTGACGTTAAAAAAATAAGATTCAGGAGAAGAAAAAAGAGTGGCTTTCCCCAAAGTATACTGAAATTTGATAAAATAGTAGTTCATTTTCCCCAACCTCAGACTATTGCACAACGCAATAAAAACAAGGACATAATATGGCTATTGAGCGCACGATCTCCATCGTTAAACCCGATGCTGTAGGTAAAAATGTAATCGGCAAAATTTACAGCCGTTTTGAAGACAACGGACTGCGTATTGTCGCCGCCAAAATGAAGCACCTCAGCGTGCGCGAAGCCCAAGAGTTTTATGCTGTCCATAAAGAGCGTCCTTTTTACGACAGCTTGGTTGCCTTTATGACCAGCGGTCCTGTCATGATTCAGGTGTTGGAAGGTGAAAATGCCGTTGCAAAAAACCGTGAACTGATGGGCGCGACCAACCCTGCGGAAGCCGCTCCCGGTACGATACGTGCCGATTTTGCCGAATCTCTCAGCGTAAACGCCGTACATGGTTCTGACAGTCTGGAAAACGCAGCAATCGAGATTGCCTACTTCTTTAGCCAAAGCGAAATCTGCCCGCGTTAACGATAGATGCCGTTCGAACGTCCGACCGGTTCGGGCGTTTGGACGGTTTTGTCGATATTGTTTGTCTCAATCTATTTTCAGACGACCTTTCTCAAATGGGGGTCGTCTGAAAATATGATAGAAGAAGCTTGGAAATAAAAGCTGTTTGCTCAACAAGATTCAGTGCATGTTCAAACCCACTATGTAACGCCCTAATCCGCCGGATTCGCAAGATTTATCAAGACAGCCTTTATTAAAAGCTTTACCAAGAAATAAACCACATGAAAACCAATCTGCTGAATTACGATTTAAACGGACTGACCCATCATTTTGCCGAGATGGGCGAAAAACCGTTCCGCGCCAAACAAGTCATGCGCTGGATCCACCAAGCCGGTGCGCAAAGTTTCGATGAAATGACCGATTTGGCAAAATCCCTACGCCTGAAACTCAACGAACAGGCAAGCGTGGATGTGCCTAAACTAATGATGGCGCAAGAATCCGCCGATGGGACGCGCAAATGGCTGTTGGATGTAGGAACGGGCAACGGCGTGGAAACAGTGTTTATCCCCGAAGCAGAACGCGGTACGTTGTGTATTTCCTCGCAAGTCGGCTGCGCATTGGAATGCACCTTCTGCTCTACCGGCCGCCAAGGTTTCAACCGTAATCTGACCGCTGCCGAAATCATTGGGCAACTGTGGTGGGCAAATAAAGCAATGGGCGTTACGCCGAAAAACGAACGCGTGATTTCCAATGTAGTCATGATGGGCATGGGCGAGCCAATGGCGAACTTTGATAATGTCGTTACTGCGCTGAGCATTATGCTGGACGATCATGGCTACGGCCTCAGCCGCCGCCGCGTTACCGTTTCTACATCGGGTATGGTGCCGCAAATGGACAGGCTGCGCGATGCGATGCCTGTTGCGCTGGCAGTATCCCTTCATGCTTCCAACGACGAAGTACGCGATCAAATCGTTCCGCTGAATAAAAAATATCCGTTGAAAGAGTTGATGGCGGCATGCCAACGCTATTTGGTCAAAGCACCAAGAGATTTCATTACTTTTGAATACGTTATGTTGGACGGAATCAATGACAAAGCGCAACATGCGCGCGAACTGATTGAGCTGGTAAAAGACGTACCGTGCAAATTCAATCTGATTCCGTTCAATCCTTTCCCCAATTCCGGCTACGAACGCTCTACCAATGAAAATATCCGCGTTTTCCGCGATATTTTGCAGCAGGCAGGATTCGTGGTAACCGTCCGCAAAACACGTGGCGACGATATTGACGCAGCTTGCGGTCAATTGGCAGGACAAGTACAAGATAAAACACGCCGCCAACAAAAATGGCAGCAGATTTTGGTTGAACAACAGAGCTGATTATGAAACTGAACATTTGGCAACCCATTATTTTAACTTTGGTTTTGGGCGCATGCGCCGGCCCGAAAGGTCCAAGCAGAGCGGAACGTGCGACACAGGTCGCCAATATCAAAACCCAGTTGGCTATCGAATACATGCGCGGGGGCGATTACCGTCAAGCAACGGTCAGTATTGAAGAGGCATTGAAAGCGGACAGCAGCAATGAAGATGCATGGCTGGTTCGCGCACAAATCTATCAATATCTCAAAGTGCGCGAAAAGGCGCAGGAAAGCTTCCAAAAAGCCCTATCCTTGAAACCTGACAATGCGGAAATCAACAATAACTACGGCTGGTTCTTGTGCAGCGAGATGAATAATCCTGCCCAGTCCATCAGTTATTTTGACAAAGCCCTGGCCGATCCGACTTATCCTTCTCCGTTTATCGCCAACCTCAACAAGGGCATTTGCAGCGCGAAGATGGGACAATATTCGCTGGCAGAAGCTTATCTCGAACGCTCTTTGGCTGCGCAACCTCAATTCCCGCCTGCGTTTAAAGAATTGGCAAGGACCAAAATGCTGGCAGGCAATTTAAACGAAGCGGACTATTATTTCCGTCAATACCAAAGCAAAGTCGATGTCTTGCAGGCAGATGATTTGCTGCTGGGTTGGAAATTGGCGACTGCTTTGGGCAATAGCCAGGCAGCCTACGAATACGAAGCCCAGCTAAGGGCAAACTTCCCCTACTCGGAACAATTACAGGCGGCAACCACAGGTAAGTAACCACATGGAAAATCAAAAGAAAAACGAATACGACATTCAAACTGCCCAATCATTGGGAGATGAGCTGAGACAACTCAGACAAAAATCAGGTTGGGATATTGACGAAGTAGCGCGACGGTTGAAACTGTCTGCCGAACAAATTGAAGCGCTCGAAAAAGGAGACTATTCTTTCTTTTCAGGATTGGTCTTCGTTATGGGCTATCTGCGTTCTTATGCCCGTCTGTTGAAAATCGATGAAACAACCATTACGGGTCGTCTGAAAGCCATTTCCGCGCCGGAAGAAGACCATGTCTATCTGGTAGACCGCAAACAAAATACCGGCTTAAACTACCAAGATGGTGAAAAAGTCGGTTTTCCCAAATGGGTTTTGGGCATGGCGGCGCTCATCCTGCTTGGCGGCGGTATTTATGTTTGGCAAAGCAAGTCCAATCATGAAAACGAACAACAAGTCGCGCAAAACAGCGATGCAGTACGCAACAGTATGCAGACGCCGGATTTGAAAAAAGAAAATGTTGCCGTTTCCAATATGGCAGAAAACGGCAAACAAGAAATATCCAATGCCGAAAAAGCAGCTTCAAGTGTCGCCGAATCCGAAGCAGCGGCATCTGAACCTGAAGTCAACGTCGATTCAGACGAGCTTTGGATTAAAGTCCAATACCGAAGCAATCTGATTATCACCGACAAGAAAGGTACCATGATTTTCAGCCGGATCATTCCCGCAGGCAGTGAAAAACGCTTTAAAGGCGGGGCGCCTTACAACGTTTGGATCGGCATTGCCGCAGGTGCGCAAGCCAATTACGGCGGAACGCCCATCCAGCTGATACAATACCGCGCCGCAGGTGAAAAATCCGCTTCATTTGTAGCAGGAAAAAAATAAAGATGAACACACCCAAACGCCGCCAAACCCATCAAGTACAAATCGATCATCTCACCGTCGGTTCGGATGCCCCCGTTGTCGTGCAATCGATGACCAATACCGACACCGCAGATGCTAAAGCAACCGCCCTGCAAGTCAAAGAATTGAGCGATGCAGGCTCAGAAATGGTGCGCATTACCGTCAACAGCCCGGAAGCCGCCTCCAAAGTTGCCGAAATCCGCCAACGTTTGGACGACATGGGTTACACCACCCCGCTGATTGGCGACTTCCATTTCAATGGCGAACGTCTGTTGGCAGAATTTCCCGAGTGCGGCAAAGCCTTGTCCAAATACCGCATCAACCCCGGCAATGTCGGCAAAGGCGCAAAAGGTGATGAAAAATTTGCCTATATGATTCGGACTGCCGCCGAAAACGACAAAGCCGTCCGTATCGGCGTCAACTGGGGTTCGCTTGACCAAAGCCTCGCCAAGCGCATGATGGATGCCAATCTGGCGTCCTCATCGCCCAAACCGCCTGAAGAAATCATGAAAGAAGCCTTGATTATTTCGGCGTTGGAATCTGCTGAAAAAGCCGTCCGATTAGGTTTGCCTGAAAACAAAATCATCTTGTCGTGCAAGGTCAGCTCCGTTCAAGATTTGATTCAGGTTTACCGCGAGCTGGGCAGCCGCTGCCAATATCCGCTCCACTTAGGCTTGACGGAAGCAGGTATGGGCAGCAAAGGCATTGTCGCTTCGACTGCCGCCTTGGCCGTACTGCTTCAAGAAGGCATCGGCGACACTATCCGCATTTCCCTGACCCCCGAACCCGACAGCTCGCGCACGCAGGAAGTCATCGTCGGTCAGGAAATTCTACAAACCATGGGACTGCGCTCGTTTACCCCCATGGTTACCGCCTGCCCGGGCTGCGGACGCACCACCAGCACAGTCTTCCAAGAGCTTGCCCAAGATGTACAAAATTACCTTCGCCAAAAAATGACCGTATGGCGCACCCTTTACCCCGGTGTAGAATCTTTAAACGTTGCCGTAATGGGCTGCGTCGTTAACGGACCGGGCGAAAGCAAACTGGCAGACATCGGCATCAGCCTGCCCGGAACCGGCGAAACCCCTGTTGCCCCGGTTTATGTTGACGGAGAACGCAAAGTGACTTTAAAAGGCGACAATATCGCAGCCGAATTCTTAGAGATTGTCGAAGAATACGTCAAAACCAATTATTGCGAAGGCGGTGTAAAACGCGGTCAAAACCGTATTATCCCGATACAGTCAGCTTGATAGGAATGAATAAAGGTCGTCTGAAAAACATTCAGACGACCTTTTGGTTTGCCGGTATATTTATTAATGAAAATTACGAAGAGGTAGAGGAACAGACCAGTTGCTTGGAATATTCAGCCCGTTAGAAACTTGGTCATGCTAAATTTGTTAGGCACGAGGAGGTTTTGTCCATTCGCTATTTTCAAATTAACCTAAAACTCAAAAAAAAGGCGATACCTTTCAGTACCGCCAAAGCTGCTTTGGTGATGAAACCTGTTATTTCGAGGCGCAACGGAAGCCTAGGTTGTGCAGGACGTATTTCGATTGCAGGCTGGTGCGAATGCCGTAGCGCAGGAAGGCGGCGTAATTTGATGGGTCACTGGAGCCTACGGATGCGCCGCTGCAAAACATTTGCGTATCGGCATTGCCTGACGAGAGCAGGCTGCTGTTGAAGTCTTCCGTCCATTCCCAAATCAGGCCGTGCATATCGTAAATGCCCCAGTAGTTGGGTTTGCTTTTGCCGACATCGCGCAAGCCGTTTCTGCCGCCGTCTGCATACCAGTCAAGAATGGTACGGTTGTATCCGGGTTCGGCAGAACCGTTTTTCTGTGTGGCGGAGGCCAGTCCGGCAAATTCCCATTGGTCTATGGTCGGCAGGCGTTTGCCTTGCGCAGTACAGTAGGCATTGGCGGCAAACCAAGATACGTTGGTTACCGGATGTTTCAGTTCGTTGGGTTTGGGTGCGTAGCTGTTGCTGCCGGTTTTAACCCAGTGTTTGAGGTAGGCAGGCTCGGCTTGTTTGGAGCTGACTTTGCCTTTTTGCCACTGCGGGTGTTTTTTGACAAACTCTGCAAATTCGGCATTGGTAACGGGATATTTGTCGATTTGGAAGGGTTTGACTTTAATGAGGCTTGTTTCTTTCTTCAGATAGAGCGGGCGGTAGCTGCCGCCTTCAACTTTTGCCATTTCGGCCGCCGCTGCACTGCCGCTTGCGACAAGGGTAAAGAAGGCGAGGAGTGGTATGAGTTTCATAACGGGCTTTCTCATCTGAATACGGAGTATTAGGCTCTGATTATATAGCGAAACCGGATAAAAATCCTTAAAAGCCGTCTGATTATTGTGCTTTGGGCTTGTCGGTTCGTGCATATAGTGGATTAACTTTAAACCAGTACGACGTTGCCTCGCCTTAGCTCAAAGAGAACGATTCTCTAAGGTGCTGAAGCACCAAGTGAATCGGTTCCGTGCTATCTGTACTGTCTGCGGCTTCGTCGCCTTGTCCTGATTTAAATTTAATCCACTATACTTGAAACTGGTTTTTCAGACGACCTTCGATACTTGATAGGTCGTCTGAAAAACCAATCTTTCGATTGGTTGTGGAAGAAAGCCACTGTTGTCCTTGCATCAGCCGGAACAGCAGTGGCTTTTTTCTGTCTCTACGCCGAGATGACTGGATTAGTAGCCGCCTTTACCTGCAGATGCTGCGGAAGCAGGCGCTGCTGCGGAAGATGCAGGGGCAGCCGGAGCTGAAGCGGCAGGGGCTGAAGCCGCACCGCTACCTGCATAGGCTTTGTCTTCCAGTTTTTTGGTCATGATTTCAGGGTTCTCTGCGCCCTCTACTTTCAATTGACCCAAAGCACCTTTGTTGAACGCACGGAAGAGAGAGTGGTCAACCACAGTGTAGCTGCCCGGGATGTCGGCTTTAAATTCGATAATCGCTGCACCACCGGCAGGAATCAGGGTACTTTGTACGTTTTCGTTGATCAGTTTGCCAGCTTCTACGTAAACTTTGTCGAAGATCTCACCGATAACGTGGAAGGAAGATACCAAGTTAGGACCACCGTTACCAACGTACATACGAACGGTTTCACCAGCTTTAGCTTTCAGAGCGTTGTCGCCGGCGATAGAACCTACGTGACCGTTAAATACAACGTATTCAGGTTGTTCTGCGATGGCTTTGTCCATATCGAACGGTTGCAGGCCTTGCGCACCTTTTTTGCCTTTAGTGTAGAAGTCACCTTGTACGATGTAGAACTCTTTGTCCACTTTAGGCAGGCCTTCTTTAGGTTCAACCAAAATCAGACCGTACATACCGTTGGCGATGTGCATACCGACAGGGGCAACGGCACAGTGATAGATGTACAGACCGGGTTGCAGGGCTTTGAAGCTGAATGTAGAAGTACGACCCGGAGCAGTGAAGCTGGCTTCTGCACCACCGCCTTGACCGGTAGCAGCGTGGAAGTCAACATTGTGCGGTACGGTAGAAGACGGGTTGTTAGAGAATTCGACTTCTACGGTGTCACCTTCGCGTACGCGGATCATGCGGCCCGGAACGTCGCCGTCAAATGTCCAGTAGTGGTATTCCACGCCATCGTCCATTTTCATGGTTTTTTCAATGGTTTCCATTTTGACGCGTACGCGTGCAGGATGGTCGCGGTCGATGGCAGGCGGAACTTCAGGAGCGTGGGTGGTTACCGCGTCGATAACAGGCAGATCGGCTGCAGGCGTTTCGGCAGCAGCTTGAGCACCGGAAGCAGGAGCCTCGGAAGCTGCAGGAGCGGAAGCGGAAGCGGTTTGCTCGGCAGGTTTTTGGGCGGCTTGTTCGCCACAAGCGGCTAAAGCAAAAACTGAAGCAATGATTGCAGCTAAAGCTTGGCGTTTCATAGTTGTCATTTCCTTTAGTTAATTATCTAAGAAGGTTAGGGTAAATTCTCAAACTCTGTTATCTGCGGCATACCGCTTTTGGCACTTTCTGAACGTCTATATCCGTCTCGTCTGAAAGGCATCTCTTGTGAACTTTTGTAGGATTATGTAGGCGGATTCGCTGTCATATCTTGACTTAAGTCAATTAATTCATTGAATATGAACCTTTAGCGCCATTCTTAATACTTAATGATTAGTCAAAACTACATCAAATCATCTATTATTATTCACATGTTTTATCCAATTCTTCGCAAAAATGATTTTGAATTTTGAGAATAAGAATTATTATTGACTATATACCTGTTTTTTAAAGATTGTTGTTAAGAGAATATTTCTTTTGCCTGAAAAGAGTGCTACAATCTTTAACATTCATATAGTATGAATTTATAAGCAACCACTTTTTACCAAAATAAGGAGTTCTGAAATGGGACAGTACAAGAAGCTATGGTATACGCTGTTTGCCGTCTTGGCAGTCTGCTTCACCATACTTGGCTACATGGGCAGCGAGGTTTATAAAAAAGCCCCGCCTTACCCTGAGAAAGTCGTTTCGGTATCAGGCAAGCAGCTGATGACCAAAGACGATATTTTGGCAGGTCAATCAGCCTGGCAAACTACAGGCGGTATGGAAGTCGGTTCCGTATTGGGACACGGCGCATATCAAGCTCCGGACTGGACTGCCGACTGGCTGCACCGCGAGCTGGCCGCATGGTTGGATTTGACCGCGCAAGAGGCTTACGGCAAAAAATTCGACGAGATCTCTCCTGAAGAACAAGCCGTGTTGAAAACCCGCCTTGCCGACGAATACCGTAATCAAAGCCGTATCAAGGAAGACGGCAGCGTCGTCATCAGCGATACCCGTGCCAAAGCCATTGAGAGCATTCTGCCTTACTACCACGGAGTATACGGCGATGATCCCGCCCTTCAGACGACCCGCGAACACTTCGCAATGAAAAACAACACATTGCCAAGTAAAGAAGCGCGTGAAAAACTGTTCAACTTCTTCTTCTGGACTTCGTGGTCTGCTTCGACCAACCGTCCTGACGAAACTTTCACCTACACCAACAACTGGCCGCACGAGCCTCTGATCAACAACGTGCCGACTACTGAAAACTACATGTGGTCGTTTACTAGTATAGTCTTGCTGGTGATGGGTATCGGCTTTTTGATGTGGGGTTACTCCTTCCTGACCAAGCACGAAGTTGTGGAAGTTCCGACTGAAGATCCGATTTCCAAAATTCAACTGACTCCTTCCCAAAAAGCACTGGGCAAATACGTCTTTTTGACAGTCGCCCTGTTTGTGGTGCAAGTGCTGCTGGGCGGCCTGACCGCGCACTATACCGTCGAAGGTCAAGGTTTCTACGGCATAGACGAAGCACTGGGCTTCGAAATGTCCGACTGGTTCCCTTACGCATTGACCCGTACTTGGCACATCCAATCCGCCATCTTCTGGATTGCAACCGGCTTCCTGACGGCAGGTCTGTTCTTGGCTCCGATTGTTAACGGCGGCAAAGATCCCAAGTTCCAACGCGAAGGCGTAAACCTGCTCTACATCGCTCTGTTTATCGTCGTGGGCGGTTCTTACGCAGGCAACTTCCTCGCCCTGACGCACGTCATTCCGCCCGAGGTGAACTTCTGGTTCGGACACCAAGGTTACGAATATCTCGATTTGGGCCGTTTCTGGCAACTCCTGCTGATGGTCGGCCTGCTGTTGTGGCTTTTCCTGATGCTGCGCTGCACGGTATCTGCCTTTAAAGAAAAAGGTGTGGATAAAAACCTGTTGGCGATGTTTGTATCCTCAGTGGTAGGTGTCGGTGTGTTCTACGCGCCCGGTCTCTTCTACGGCGAGAAATCTCCGATTGCCGTCATGGAATATTGGCGCTGGTGGGTAGTTCACCTGTGGGTAGAAGGCTTCTTCGAAGTGTTTGCTACCGCAGCCTTTGCCTTCATTTTCTACAACATGGGTTTTGTCCGCCGCAGTACCGCTACCGCATCTACTCTGGCTGCCGGTGCTATTTATATGTTGGGCGGCGTGCCGGGTACGCTGCACCACCTGTACTTCACAGGTTCTACTTCAGCCTCTATGGCAATCGGCGCCTGCTTCTCCGCGTTGGAAGTCGTACCGCTGGTGTTGCTGGGTCGCGAAGCCTACGAGCATTGGTCTTACCAGCACAATTCCGACTGGGCGAAACGCCTGCGTTGGCCGCTGATGTGCTTTGTAGCAGTTGCCTTCTGGAACATGATCGGTGCCGGCGTATTCGGCTTCCTGATTAACCCGCCGATTTCCCTGTTCTACATCCAAGGCCTGAACACTACCGCAGTCCACGCACACGCAGCCTTGTTCGGTGTGTACGGCTTCTTGGCACTGGGCTTCGTATTGCTGGTTGCCCGCTACCTGAAACCAAACGCACAATTCGACGAAAAAGTGATGACTTGGGGCTTCTGGCTGCTCAACGGCGGTTTGGTCGGCATGATTGCCGTCAGCCTGCTGCCGGTCGGCGCCATCCAAGCACATGCGGCCATCACTCATGGTCTGTGGTATGCCCGTAGCGAAGAGTTCCTGCAAATGGAAATCCTCGACACCCTGCGCTGGGTACGTACGGCAGCTGACTTGATCTTCATCGGCGGTGCAATCTGCGTAGCCATCCAAGCAACCAAAATCGTATTCAGCCGCGATAAATAAATCCTAGCTTGAATACCCCCTGCAAAAGGTCGTCTGAAAGTTCCAGACGACCTTTTCTTTTGGAAGATAGAAGAAACTTAATGGGGAGTTGCCTGAAAGGGGTAGGGCAGCTTAGCTTGGTCCATGCTCGCTTACGCCTTATTATAGTGGATTAAATTTAAATCAGGACAAGGCGACGAAGCCGCAGACAGTACAGATAGTACGGCAAGGCGAGGCAACGCCGTACTGGTTTAAAGTTAATCCACTATATCAAACATCGGAGCCATGCCGTTGATGTATTGGGTTTGCTGAATCTGCTCGTCGCTGGCAAACATTCGGTCAAACACGCTGCGGACTTCGTCGGTCAATTCTACGTTCAGGTTTTTCAGGGATTGATACACCTGCTTCAGCCATGAACGGAAACGGCGGAATACCCCGCGCAATTCTTCGCTTGGTGCTTTACCCTCGTACAGGTAGGCTTCGAAACCGCGCGCCCATTTCTCGTGATTCTCGCGCTGCTCGTCCAGACTCATTGCGTCCCATGCGGCAAGGTCTTTCACGCCGAACCAATCTAAGGTCGTCTGAACGTCGGACAGGAATTGCCGTTCCTGCCCGGTCAGGTTCTCGGCAGGCTTGGCGGTCAGGTCGCGGGCGATGCGGGTATTCGTCTCAAGGAAGAAATGCCCCAGTTCGTGGACGAATGTAGAAGCGTCGGCGTTTTTCAACAGGGCAATCAGGTTATGCTCACGGCTGAACATTCCACGGTCTGCGCCGCCTTGATACAGTATGTCTTGATTGGCGTCGGCGTTGGGGGTAGAATTTGAGTTGTGGGATATGCCCCCTTCCGCTTCGGGCGTTAGGTTTGATAGGGACACGGCGTGTTGTAACACGTCTTGGGCATTAGCCGATTGGGGATACTTCCACATAGAAACGGTGCGTAAATCGCGCCGTTTTTTGCTACTGTCGGCAAGATACACAATCAACCCATCGTCAAACTGTTTTGCAAATGCAAAGCGTCTGTTGTTTGTTCCTTTGATTGGCTCACTGGCTATTGCGTCATAATTTGAAACAATATCAGTGATTCGGCTTATGTCTTCGCCTGTGATGGCAATCTGTCCGCGCTTCGCTTCGCTTTCTGCGTTTCCATGGTTGTTTTTGATGTGTTCAATCGCGCTTTGATTTACAGATACAGAATAGCCCGATGTTTCGGGAAATTGTTCTTCCAATCGGGTATTGCGAGTATTCCAAAACACGGCCTCTGCTTTATTGTTTCCGTTCCATAAATCCGCTGCGTCCTGCGGGTTTTCGCTATGCACCCATCCGCGCGGCGGGTTGCTTGCCAACGCCTGATTCAATACGCCGTCGTCAATCAGGCTTTCTCCGACCACGTTTAAACCGCCGTATGCCGCATCAAAATCACGGATTCCCATATTCAGACGACCTGCAAGGGCTTCAACGGCGCGGGCGTACAGCGTCGCATTGGCTTCAGCCTGCGTCTTGTTCATTATTTGTTTTTATTCCATAAACGTTTGGTGAGGATTTTCTCTGCCGATTGTTGTACGTTAATAGAAAAAGGTCGTCTGAAACTTGGATTTCAAGTTTCAGACGACCTTTCTTGTTACTTCAAACGCTTTTAGAACTTGGCTTCAAGCGTGAAGTTGTAGCTTCTGCCCGGAGAAGTGAAGCGTTCTATACCGGCATGGGTTTTGTTGTCGACGCGGTTGACTATGCCGAATTCGCGGATGCTGCGCAGCGATTCCCAAGTATAGTATTTTTTGTTGCCGATGTTGTACGCACCGGCGCGCAGGGTGAAATATTTGCCCAAGTTGACGTAGCCTGTCAGGTCGAAAAGCGTATAGGCTTTGCTGTGCTTGGCAAAAGGCCAGGGATTGTTCAAATCATCACTGCTGTGGACGGTGTCAGACGGTTTTTTAGCTGCGGTGTGGGTCAGGTATGCGTTGATGCCCCAGCGTTTGGAAGGAGCATCGTAGCCCAGGTTGTAAACGGCAGACCACGGGGAAAGGGCGTTAATCGGGGTTTCCTGTCCGTTGGTCTGTTTGGCTTTGCCTTTGATGTAGCTGACGTTGATACCTGCGTGCGTGCCTTGCGGCAAACCGATGCTGTCAAGGTTCCATGTGCCGTTAAATTCCAAACCTTTCGCCCATGCGGAGGAACGGTTTTGGTTTTGCCAAACGGGTGAGCTGACCAAGGCGGTACCGTCGGAAATCGGCGCATAATTAGGGCTGTTGGGGTTGTCGGAAGATACGCCCATGTAGGTCAACTCGATAAAATTACGGTAGCGGGTTTGGAAGCCGGAGAATTTAAAGTTTCCTGCTTTGCCGCTGCCGGCAAGTCCCAGCTCGAAGTTTTTGGCAGTTTCCGCCTTCAGGTTAGGATTGGCTTTAAGGTAGAAGTCAGGATGCGGAAACAAGAGCCAGGTTTCGTCCGAAGTCGGCGCGCGAAAGCCAGTGCTGTATTTTGCCAAAAGATTCAAATGCGGTGTGAATTTCCAGTCTAGTCCTAAGCCGTAGCTGAAACCGCTGTGTTTACGCTCGCTGCCAAGATAGGGGAGTTGGCTGCGAATAGCGGTAGAGTAGTTGGGATTGTCCTTGGCTTTGCTGCTGCTGCTGTCGTAGCGAACCCCGGCATTGAGGCGGTATTGGCTGCTGTCGCCGAATTGGAAGGTGTTGTTCCAGTAGGCAAAACGGTTTTTGGAGGAGCTTTCGACCAGCATGGTTAATTCTTGATTGTTGGACGTTTGGTATTTCGGGTCGTATAGGCGTACCCAATAGCTATGATCTCTATTGCCGTTGTCGTTTTTGGAACCACCCAATCCGTATTGCATTGCCCATACCGATTTGGAGAAGTCGATTTGTTTTTCGGCATCGGCACCGAATTGGGTATTTTTTTGACGGATGTTGCGGAACATATGGTACACGTCGCTGTTGACCCCGTTGCTGGCGTAATCGGTCGGCAAATCCCAGGTCCAAGTGCTCATGTCGATGGTTTGACGGTCGTAACGCAGGTTAAGACTGTCCCATGGACCTTTGTCAAGTTGGTTTTTGTATTCGAAACCGATGCGTTTGCGGTAGGAGATGTCTTGGCGGGAACGGGTGTCGCCCAGTGCGTCGCCTTTCCAGTCTGCCGCCCACATATTGGACAATTCGGTCGTTGTGCGGTCGGTACGAGAGTCTTCGTAAATCCAGCCGATACGGTTTTGATCGTTGAAGTTGTAACCCAGCTTGAACAGGGTGCTTATGTTTTCCCAATTTTGAGGGTCAGGTTTGCTGCGCGCTATGCCGCGGCTGCCGTAGTTGGTCATGCCGGCATTCGGACTCCAGCTTTGTTTGCTGTCGGTGATGACGGTATCGGCAGCGTCGCTGTTGTTTTTGGTTTCTTTACCGAAACGGCGGGTATAGACCATCAATGCATCCAGTCCCAACCAGGTTCCTGCGGCGGTTATGCTGCTGAATTTTTGGCTGTTGCGTCCGATATAGCCGCCTTTAATGCCTAAGTGGTAAGGTTTTTCTTCGGAAACATAGTCGCTTGCGGATTTGGTTTTATAGTTGACGGCACCGCCTAATGCGCCGCTGCCGGATTTGAGCGAGTCCGCGCCTTTGGTGATGGTAACTTCCGAGAAGTTTTCGGGTTCGGAAGTGTTGCGGTTGGCATTGAAGTTGCCGTGTGCGCCGAACAGTTCTTGGAATGCTTCAGACGACCTGCTTTCTGCTTGTGCCAGCCCGTCCACGTTGATGGCGACACGGTCTTTATCGACGCCGCGTATGGTAAAACCGTTAGAACCTGAGCGTCCGCCTTCGACGACGCTGACGCCCGGATCATAGCGTACCAAGTCGTTTTCATCAGAGACCATTTGTTTATCCAATGCCTGACGGCGGACTTTCTCTTCGCCGAGTTTTTGGGCTTTACGGCCGCCGATGACTTTGACTTCATTCAAGTCCTGATGGGCTTGTGGTACGGGGTCGGCAGCGAAGGCAGGGAAAGTTTGGCTGACAATGGCTGCCAGCAGTACGGGTTTGAAGGGGAAGGACATTTTTTGCCTCTTTAAGATGTACTGAATTATCGGTTTATTGGGATGTTTGATGTGCGGTTACTTGCTGACAGGTGTCAAGCTTTTATCTGTAGTATCGCGGTCTGATGAGTTTTCTACACCGCCGAATACGGTATCCAACGATTTATCGGCATTAAAGGTTACTTTACCGCCTATGCTGACTTCTGTTGGATGTCCGCCGTTGAATTGACCGAAGAATTTCCCTTCGACTTTTCCGTTTTTTCCGTCGGATTCGGCAGTGCCCGAGAAATCAACGCCGTTGATGCCAACATCTTTCATCACAACATCCGGACCGTAATCCGCATTACCTAAAATCGTGCCGCCGAGTTTGTTGGTGTTGAAATTGGCAGTCAGCAGCGAAAGCTTGGGCGCGGTTTTTTCAGACGACCCAAAGGATTTTCCGGGCTCATAGGTGGAGGTAACGATATTGCCGTTGCGGACGCGGACTGCCCAAACTTCGTATGTGGTTTTGCCTTTTGCCACTGTACTGTCCGACGGTGTGCTCCATGACGGTTTCGCCGTTCCGACGGGTTTGCCGCCGACAAACAGGTCTGCCGTGCCGTCTGCATTTATCCATGCGCCGAATTTGAGATGGTCCTGTTTGGTTGCCGGGGCGTTGATGAACTGTCCGGAATTGCTGCAACAGACAAACAGTTTTCCACCTTCAGACAAAGGCTGACCTTCGTGGCGGGTACGCAGGGCATAAGACGGGCTGGAATAGGAGGGGACAATCGGGTCGGAATATGAGCTGATGTTGTAATAGTTGCCGGAAGGGGTTTGATAGACATATTGTTTATCGGGGTAGCTGCCCCATGATGTTTTCACTTCGAGCTCCGCTTCATGCAGACTGCCGCCTTTACGGGAAAGGGTGTTTATGGTCTTTATTGCACTGCTCTCATCACTCAGCTTGATATTGGCGATAGGTTGCGCTGTCGGAATGGCAACGGGGACTTTGGGTTCGGATGCGCCTCCTCCCGTGCAGGCAGTCAGGATCAGGGTTGTTGCCGCAGAAATTGCAGGTACTTTGATTTTCATGACAGATCTCACTTAATTGGTATATATTTTATTAAATAATGATAATTATTACTAATTATATTCAAATATTGTGTAATAATTATAATATTTTGGCAATACCCAAATGGTTTTTAATAATTTAAATAGTTTTTAGAGTTAATATTAGGTAGTAAATAAATGAATGATATTGAGTTGGAATTTAATCTGAATGTCTGATTTGATGCCGCTACTTCGTTGCCGGTAGAGGAAATTAGTGTAGTGTGGATCAAGCTATCGCTCTGGATATGGAAGATATATAGTGGATTAAATTTAAATCAGGACAAGGCGACGAAGCCGAAGACAGTACAAATAGTACGGCAAGGCGAGGCAACGCCGTACCGGTTTAAAGTTAAGCTACTATATTAGGCGAGTTCGGTCGGTTGGCTTGATTCATTTCGTGAATCTACGTTGAATAACATTTGAATAATTTATAAAACCATAAAAATAAATCAGTTATGTTTGTTTTGGAATTTTACCTCTATAATGCTGCATCTTAATGCGAATCTGTTGCTTTTACGCAAAAAAGGTCGTATGAAAAGTTTCAGACGACCTTTGATAGCCGTAAATCCCTGACAGGGGGAATCAGTAGGGCATGGCGGTTTGCATTTGGCTATCCCTGCGATATACACATATATTTCGGATGATTTTGAATGTTAAGAATAAAACAAAAAATGGTTTCGGTATCTTTATGCTGCCTGTTGCCTTCCGCAGTCTTGGCTGAATTGCCCGAAGGGGGTGTCCGGCAGGATTCGCCTTCTCAGGATGCTGCCGTACAAGTGCAGCAAAAACAATGGCTGGATATTTTGTCCGAAGAAGAAAGGTCGTCTGAAAAGAATGAGAATGTCGGCGAACCGACTGTGGTCGGCGATGATTTTTTAGCGGCAAACCCGCGTATTCTAGAGGACGCGCTGATTCAAGCACTTAACGGCAATAGCGCAGATTTGGTTTCTTCGCTTGCCGCACTTTACCGCAAACAGCCCAACCACAATCCCAAGCTGATTGCACGTGCCGATGCTTTGCTGGCAAAGTTGAAAGGGCGGACTTTCGAAGCGGTCGAGCGTTATCGTACCCTTTATGAATCCGACGTTTCAGACGACCGCATATTATTGGATTTAGCGGCGGCAGAGTTTCAAGATTATCGTTTGGGCGAAGCGGCGGCGCATTTCCGCCATGCCGCGCAGCGCGATATACCTGCCCCCGTTTTGGAAAACGTCAAACGTTTTCAAGAAGCCGTCAAGCGGCAGACAGAATGGAAATGGTCAGGCGGAATCAGTCCCGTGCATAGCGATAACGCCAACAACGCTGCTCCGCGTTATTGCATCGAAACAAGGGGGCAAACCGCATGCAGCGTTACTTTGCCCGTCAGTGCCAACGGCTTGAATTACGAATTGAACACCGAAAAACTCACCCCGCTGTACGGGCATCACGCCGTCAAATTCCGCGCCAACCTCAGCGGAACGAGCTATTTTTTCGACCGCCAATCGGCTTACGACGATGCGTTTGGCAGGGCTTATTTGGGCTGGCAGCGCAAGGACGGCAAACAAACCGTCAGCGTTTTACCGTTTTATCAGGCACAGTTGGCGGGCAGCAGCGAATTTGACAGCAAAAAAGAAAAAAACCGCCGCGCCGCGCCCTATATGCTGGCACACGGGGTCGGCGTACAGCTTTCGCATATGGTCAATCTCGGCAACGCGACACAACTTTATTACTCGCTGGAACGCTACCGCCAAAACTATCGGGAAACCGATCGTGCGCTGCGTAACGACGGTTGGCACGACGGCACCTATCTCTCCCTGGCACGCCGTTTCGGCAGAACGACCCTGTTCGGTGGTTGGCAATACAACCGCTTTGTTCCTGAAAACAAAAACATACGCAATGCCGTCAACAATGCCGCCTACCGCCGCAACGGGTTCAATATAGGCTGGATACAGCAATGGCCGTTTTTAGGCGGGCTGAACAGCCGCCTGACCGCTTCATTTGCCAACCGCCGCTATAAAGGTATTATGGCATTCGGCACGGAGCCGCAACGCAACCGCGAGCGCTCCCTCTCCGTCAGCCTCAGCCATGACAAATTGTCCTACAAAGGCATCACGCCGACCTTGAATTACGGATACAGCCGCATCCGCAGCAATGCCCCTTATGCACGACGCAGCAGCCGTCAATGGTCGTTGGGAGCTGAATGGAATTTTTAAAAACAGCCTAAAATTCGAATACTTAATCAATAAAGGTCGTCTGAAAACGGGCATCGTAGGCTTTCAGACGACCTTTGCGGCATTTTCAAGCCGATGGATAGGGTTTTGCAATCAATATAGACAGCTTGAACCTTCCGTCTTAAGGACGGTAGAATCAGTCATTTCAATGCGGCAGTTCGGAGTTTTGTTGAAACTGCCGTATATCCTAAATAATCAGATATATATCATGAGTACCGAAACCAAAAACTACATTACGCCCGTTGGTTGGCAGGCGTTGAAAGACGAGCTGTATCAACTGGTCAATAAAGAACGTCCCGAAATCGTCCAAATCGTCAACTGGGCGGCAAGCAACGGCGACCGCAGCGAAAACGGCGACTATCTTTACGGCAAACGCCGTATGCGCGAAATCGACCGCCGCATCCGTTTTCTGACCAAGCGTTTGGAAGCCGCCGTCGTCGTCGATCCTGAATTGCGCGAAGCGACCGACCAAGTGTTTTTCGGCGCAACTGTCGGGCTGTTGCGCGGCGACGGACGCGAGCAAACCGTCAAAATCGTCGGTGTCGATGAAATCGATACCGCGCAAAACAAAATTTCTTGGATTTCCCCGTTGGCGCGTTGTCTGATTAAAGCGAGAGAAGGGGACGAAGTCATCTTGAATACACCGGAAGGGTGCGAGGAGATTGAGATTTTGTCGGTGGAATATATACGGATAGATTAAATCTCTCGCAAGCATAAGAGATAGGTCGTCTGAAAACTTTACCAATACGTTTTCAGACGACCTTTTCCATAAAAAAAACACCGCTTTTGCAAGCGGTGTCCGGTAAAGCATAAATTATTTGCGCAGACCCAAGCGGGTAATCAGGTTGCGGTATGTATCAGGTTGGGTACGGCGCAAGTAAGACAACAGACGGCGACGTTGGCTGACCATTTTCAACAGGCCGCGACGGCTGTGGTGGTCTTTAGGGTTGGCTTTGAAGTGGGGAGTCAGGTCGTTGATGCGGAAAGTCAACAGAGCGACTTGTACTTCAGAAGAGCCGGTATCGCCTTCTTTGCGTTGGAAATCTTTAACAATTTGTGCTTTTTGTTCTACGGTCAATGCCATGATGGATAACTCCGAAAAATAAAAGAACCGTTATTCGGTTCGGACAAGTTTGACGAGCGCGAACCCGTTCAAACTCCTGAAGTCTTTTTGTGAAGACGGGCGGATTATGCCACAGTTTCATCTGTTTTGCACGGCTGAATCCTGTTTTTGATACGAAATTGTGGAAATGTCGTCTGAAAATGTATCGGGGTGTGGCGTAAAGTATGTGCGAGAAATTTTGATTCGGTGCATTTTACAGCAGGTTAAAATGGAAAATATTCCCATCATTCCTGACCTTCCTGAACAGATGTGAATCCGGGCTTCTGATTTCGGAAAGATTCAGCGATTATTGCGGATTGCCAAATAACGGGTGGGTACTTTTTTGAATTTCAGCGAATGGGCAGGGCTTTTCGGGAAGGGATTGGTTTTGTAGTAAAATAGACACCGATTGACGGCATGAAGAGGTCGTCTGAAATTTACAAAGAGCTTTGATATTATGAATTTTTTTAGAAAAACAGCCTTGTTTTTGCTCGTTTTATCCGTATTGGCTGCCTGCGGTTCGTTTGTTTCGCAATATGTTTTAGGGATGAATCCCTGCGTATTATGCATCGTGCAGCGTTTGTGCGTATTGGCAGTCGGGATGGCGGCTTTGCTGGCGGTATTTTTCCGCCAGTCTTCCAAAGTGGGGCGGACGTTTTCCGCTTTGCTTATCAGCGCGCCTGCTGTGTACGGGATAGGGACGGCGGCTTATCAGTTGTGGTTGCAAAGTCTGCCGCCGGGTACGGCACCTTCCTGCGGCGCTCCGTGGACGTTCCGCTTGAAGGACTGGCCGTTGTTTGACTGGTTCGAACCCATCGTGCGCGGCTTCGGCAATTGCGCCGTACCGGATTATTTTTTGGGTATTGCGCTGCCGGTTTGGAGCATCGCTTATTTTTGTTTCGTTGTCGTATTGGTCTGGTTTGCTTGGTTGAAAACGAAGTAAACGAAATAAATGTCCGGAATTTAAAAAAGGTCGCCTGAAAACTTTTCAGACGACCTTTTCACGATTGCGGATTAAGCCTTGTCGTGGAATTCGTGGAATTCATATTGGTAGGACAAGCCTTTGCCTGCTTTTTTCTGCGCCAAATAATCGTCGTAAACGGCGCGGATTTCTTTGCGCAGGAGGAATAGGGCGATTAAGTTGGGGATGACCATGAAGCCGTTGAACATATCGGACAGGCTCCAAACCAAATCGACTTTGCCTAGCGTGCCCAACACGATAGCCAGCAGCACGAGCGCGCGGTAGATGCCCAAGTGTTTTCCCCTGAAGAGGAAGCGGATGTTGGACTCACCGAAGTAGTACCAGCCGATGATGGTGGTGAAGGCGAAGAAGGTCAGGCATACGGCGAGCAGTTGCGAACCGAAGCCGGGGAAGGCTTTACTGAAGGCGAATTGGGTCACCGCCGCGCCTTGTTCGCCGGAAAGGTTGGCATCGGTCAGGAGGATAATCAGTGCGGTGGCGGTGCAGACCAAGATCGTGTCGATGAACACGCCGATAAATGCCGCCAAGCCTTGTTGAACGGGGTGGTTAACGTCGGCGGTTGCGTGCGCGTGCGGCGTCGAACCCATACCTGCTTCGTTGGAAAACAGCCCGCGTGCCACGCCGTAACGGACGGCTTCGCGCATACCGATACCTGCCGCGCCGCCTAACACGGCTTCGGGATTGAAGGCGGCGGTAAAGATGTGGTTGAACATCGGTACGATGTGGTCGGAGAATTCAAACAGGATAACGACGGCACACAAAATATAGATAATCGCCATAAACGGTACGACGAATTGGGCGATGTTGGCGATGCGGTTTACGCCGCCGACGATAATCATGCCCGCAAGGACGGCGAGGGTGATGCCCACTGCCAAAGCCGGTACGTTAAAGGCGATGGTAACGGAGGAGGCGATGGAGTTTGCCTGCGTAGCGTTACCGATAAAACCCAGCGCGATAATCAGGGCGATGGAGAAAAAGCCCGATAAGAAACGCGCCGCGCCGCGCCCAATTTTCGGGGTCAGACCGTGCGTAATGTAGAACGCGGGGCCGCCGATGTATTTGCCGTGGCTGACGACGCGGTATTTTTGCGCGAGCAGGGCTTCGGCAAAAATCGTGGACATCCCCAAAACGGCGGAAAGCCACATCCAAAAAATCGCGCCCGGCCCGCCTGCGGTAATGGCGGTTGCCACACCGGCGACGTTGCCCGTGCCGATTTGGGCGGAGACGGCAACGGCGAGTGCTTGGAATTGCGACAAAGATTTATCGTCTTTGTCTTTTTTGGAAAACAAACCGCCGAAAACGGATTTAAACCCCGCCCCCAATTTGGTAATCTGCGGCGCGCCCAGATAGAGTGTGAAAAACAGGCCGATGCCCAAAAGGGCGTAAATCAGCATGTAATCCCACAGAATCAGATTGACTGCGCCCACCAGTGCAGACAATTTTTCTTCCATAATTACAAACCTTATATTGAAAAATGAACAGATGACGGCATTCTGCGGCGGTTACTCCGTTGAATGCCGTTGTGTCGGACGGCGCGGCGAGCAGGCCGGCTGCGTCCGTTTCGCCCCAAGTTGTCAACAATCCTGAAGCAGGCCTGCATGATACCGTAAACCTTTTGTGAGGCAAACGAAAAAAAGGGTCAGGTTTGGGCAAAGACAAGATTTTTGCGTTTGTCGGGCTCTATCGGCGTTTTCAGACGACCTTTTAGGCAGAATGCAGGGTCGTCTGAATATTTTAGGTATATTCAACCTATGTTAAAATGCGCCCTTTGAAAATGAGCAAGAGTCCGCCGGATAAGGCGGAAAATCGAAAGGAATCCATATATGGCAGGTCATAGCAAGTGGGCGAATATCCAGCATAAAAAAGCCCGTCAAGATGCCAAACGCGGCAAAATCTTTACCCGTTTAATTAAAGAAATCACCGTCGCAGCCCGCATGGGCGGCGGCGATCCCGGCGCCAACCCGCGCCTGCGCCTGGCTTTGGAAAAAGCCGCCGAAAACAATATGCCCAAAGACAACGTGCAACGCGCCATCGACAAAGGTACGGGCAATTTGGAAGGTGTGGAATACATCGAACTGCGCTACGAAGGCTACGGCATCGGCGGCGCGGCGCTGATGGTGGACTGCCTGACCGACAATAAAACCCGTACCGTCGCCGACGTGCGCCACGCGTTCACCAAAAACGGCGGCAACTTGGGCACCGACGGCTGCGTAGCGTTCAACTTCGTGCATCAGGGTTATTTGGTGTTCGAACCCGGCGTTGACGAAGACGCGCTGATGGAAGCCGCTTTGGAAGCCGGTGCGAAAGACGTTATCACCAACGACGACGGCTCCATCGAAGTCATCACCGCCCCGAACGATTGGGCGGGCGTGAAAGCGGCATTGGAAACCGCAGGCTACAAATCCGTTGACGGCGACGTCACCATGCGCGCCCAAAACGAAACCGAACTCTCCGGCGAAGACGCCGTCAAAATGCAGAAACTGATTGACGCGCTGGAAGATTTGGACGACGTGCAGGACGTTTACACCTCCGCCGTTTTGAATCTGGATTAATAGGAAAGATTGAAAGCAGGCCTGATGGGTCTGCTTTTTTTGCGTTTAAGATTTTTAGGGGTTTGTTTGCTGAAATCTTCAATTTTCAATGGCTCGTGGGCAAAGCCCACGCTACAACGTTTGTCGGCAACACAATGCCGTAGCGTGGACTCCGTCCACGAAAACAATAGGTGCGAAGGTCGTCTGAAAACTAAAAATTGCAGTACCTAAAAACTTTTAGGCTAGGGAATCCTCTATAAGCGGAGGCTGCTTGAAGATTCCGTCCCACTGTTTTAAAATAAAAATGTTACGTTATATCAATCTGGAGAGAGAAAACATGAAACATTGGAAACTTGGCGTCATCGCTGCATTAATGTCCAGCGCAGTTTATGCAGCCCCGATGAACGTCGTTACCAGCTTCAGCATTTTGGGCGATGTTGCCAAACAAATCGGCGGCGACCGTGTTGCCGTGCAAAATTTGGTCGGTGCCAACCAAGACACCCACGCCTACCACATGACCAGCGGCGACATCAAAAAAATCCGCGGTGCAAAATTAGTCTTGCTCAACGGCTTGGGCTTGGAAGCGGCTGATGTTCAGCGCGCCGTCAAACAAAGCAAAGTCCCCTTCGCCGAAGCAGCCAAAGGCATACAGGCGCTTAAAGCCGAAGAAGGCGAACATCATCACGACCACGAAGGCCACCACCACGACCACGGCGAATTTGACCCGCACGTCTGGAACGACCCCGTCTTGATGACAACCTATGCCCAAAACGTCGCCAACGCCCTGATTCAGGCAGACCCCGAAGGTAAAACCTATTACCAACAACGCTTGGGCAACTACCAAGTGCAGCTGAAAAAACTGCACAGCGACGCTCAAGCTGCGTTTAACACCGTTCCCGCTGCTAAGCGCAAAGTCCTGACCGGACACGACGCGTTCTCCTACATGGGCAAACGCTACAATATCGAGTTCATCGCCCCGCAAGGCGTGAGCAGCGAAGCCGAGCCGTCCGCCAAACAAGTGGCTTCCATCATCCGCCAAATCAAACGCGAAGGCATCAAAGCCGTGTTCACCGAAAACATCAAAGACACGCGCATGGTTGACCGCATCGCCAAAGAAACCGGCGTCAACGTCAGCGGCAAACTCTACTCCGACGCACTCGGCGGCGCACCTGCCAATACTTACATCGGCATGTACCGCTACAACGTCAAAGCCTTGACTGATGCGATGAAAAAATAAAACCGCTTGATTGGTTTGAATCGAAAAAAGTCAAAAGGTCGTCTGAAAACGAAAATATGGTTTTCAGACGACCTTTTGTTTATAAGCCGCTTCAAACGGCATTTTACGCAAAAATAAAACCTTCATAGAAAAAAAATCAGATTTAAAGGCGTCATCAAAAATATCAGTTAGACAAACTACACTAAATTTCATTAATACCCGCAAAATTTAATTTAAACCAATAAAACAACAATATGAAAAATATCCTTATTTCATTCGTTATCGTTGCTCCGTTGGTTGTCCGCGCCGACCTGCCTTTGAATATCGAAGACATCATGACGGACAAGGGCAAATTGAAACTCGACGCTTCCGTTACCTATATCAACAGCGAAAACAGCCGTTCCGAACTTGCTGCGCCAATTTACATTCAGACCGGCTCCGCTTCCTTTATCCCCGTCCCGACCGAAATTCAGGAAAACGGCAGCAACAGCGATATGCTCGTCGGCACACTCGGTCTGCGCTACGGCTTGACCGGAAACACCGAAATTTACGGCAGCGGCAGCTACTTGTGGCGTGAAGACCGACAATTCGACGGCGAAAGCAGCAAAAACCGCGACAAGCACCTCTCCGACGTATCCCTCGGCATCAGCCACACTTTCCTCAAAGACGACAAAAATCCCGCCCTTATCGGCTTTCTCGAAGGCACGCTTTACGAAAAATCACGCGGCAAAGCCCCGTCAGGCAAATCATGGCTGATTGGCGCGACCACCTACAAAGCCATCGACCCCGTCATCCTCGCCCTGACTGCCGCCTACCGCATCAACGGCAGCAAAACCCTTTCAGACGACGTCAAATACAAAGCAGGCAACTACTGGATGCTGAATCCCAATATATCCTTCGCCGCCAACGACAGAATCAGCCTCACGGGCGGCATCCAATGGCTGGGCAAGCAGCCCGACCGACTGGACGGCAAAAAAGAATCCGCAAGGAATACATCTACCTACGCCCATCTCGGCGCAGGCCTCGGCTTCTCCAAAGCCACGTCTTTAAACGCATCCGCACGCTTCAATATTTCAGGGCAGAGCAGCTCCGAACTGAAATTGGGCGTACAGCATACGTTTTAAGCAGGCTTTGATTTTCCAACCTTGTAAAAAAAGGACTTTTATGAAAAAACAAATTACCGCAGCCATGATGATTCTGACGATGATTGCCGCTCCCGCAATGGCAAACAGCATGGATAATCAGGCATTTGAAAACCAAGTGTTCCACACGCAGGCAGATACGCCTATGCAGTTGGCGGAGCTTTCTCAGAAGGAAATGAAGGAGACTGAGGGGGCTTGGGTTGCTCTTGCATGGCGGGGAGTTACTGTAATGTCGCGTGGTTTTACTCATATAATTAAAGGAAGTAAATTATCTCAGGGGCAGGCAGTTAATGTGTTACGTAATGGTGGTAATGTAATTACTAATAATCAGAGATATTCAGCAAAACTGGCGCAAAATGAACTGGCCCCCAAATCTTGGACACTCATAAAAGCCTATTCAGGCGCTCTGTGCAAGCCGGGTTCTGTATGCGACAGGACTCAGCTTTTTCAATTTCAAACTGCAACGCTCCCGGTTGTAGTAATCCATATAGTCATCTATCTGCTTCATCAATTCATCTACCGTCAATTCACCTGCGTTATAGAAACACTCCGTCTTCAACACCGCAAAGAAACTCTCCATCGGCGCATTGTCCCAACAGTTCGCCTTTCGCGACATGCTTTGAACCATGGAATGCCCCGCAAGCAATTCCCTATACCCCGCCGTACGGTACAGCACGCCTTGGTCCGAATGAAGAATCGTTCCTTTAGCAGTCAGACGGGGTGCGGCTTTTTCGAGCATTTCCTTCACCATTTCGCTGTCGGCTCTGCGGCTCATGGCGTAGGCGGCGATCTCGCGGTTGAACAGGTCCAATATCGGAGAGAGGTACAGTTTGCCGTCCTTTCCTTTGAGTTCGGTCACGTCTGTCAGCCATTTCTCGTTGGGCTTTTCGGCTGTGAAAAGACGTTTGAGGAGGTGTTCCGATATTTCGCCCATGGCGGGATGGCGGTAGGCTTTTTTCGCCCGTATGAGGGCTTTCAGTTCCAACTGCTTCATCAGCCGCGCCGCTTTTTTGCGGTTCCAACCCAATGCGGCGGCAATGCGCCTTTGTCCGTAGCGTCCTTTATGCCGCCGGTAGGTTTCGACAAGGAGGGCTTTGTCGGCTGCGTCGGGATCGGGCCGGTCTTGGTGATGGTAGTAAAAGCTGCTTTTGGGCAGGTTTGCGATGTGCAGCAGGTATTTGAGCGGGTGTTGCGCCCTCAGTGTTTGGACGGTTTGGCTTTGTCCTTTGCGGTCTGCTTTTGGCTGAGGGCTTTTAACTCCTTTAGGTAGGCGACCTCTGCGCGCATATAGCACAACTCTTCAATAAGCTCCGCCTGTGTTTTTTCTTGGTCGGGTTTGTCGGCGATGAAGGGGTTTTTGCGGTGTTGGGGCATGGTTTTGGATTGGGGATGTTCAAGTGCGCCGATGCCGCCTTCTTGATAGGCGGTTATCCAACGTCTCAGGTGGGTTCGTGAGATGCCGTAGTGGTCTGCGGTACGCTGTTGGCTGCGTATGTGCAGGTAGTGGAGTACGGCTTGGTATTTGAAGTGTAATGTATATTTGCTCATAAAAAACTGCACCTTGTGAGTTGGAGGGGGGATGTCCAACTTTTGGGGTGCAGTTCAAAATGCATGGGGTAAAAATAATGTGATTCGTCATGATGCTCATGGTACTCATAAAAGTTATATGCCACATTATCAACACAAAAGTTCGAAAGTTACAGGTCATACCTTTTATCGTAAATAGTTAAATAGTCTGGCTTAATTTTTATTAAGCCAGATTTGGAATAGTTGTTATGTCTTCTGCAATAATTGTTTATTTCGATAAACCAACAGATACAGAGCTTCTAGGTTTTTCGAAATATAATGAACACACTTTGTTTCATATTGGGTATAAGAATTTTTCCCTATATGAATGGATATATACTTCTTCAGAGGGAGAAGGAATATATCCTGAAATTTTTTCTAATAAGCGTGGTTATCTCGAATTTATCAAAAAAAATAAAAAGAACCTAAATTTAAATCATTTTAGGCTTTGTGAAGAATTATTAAAAAGATTAAGGGGGATTCCCCAAGATTTTTTCCTGTATGTAGGGGATATGAGTGATATGAATAAATTAGAGATGCTTCCAAAAAGTTTATTGTCTTTAAATGAGATAACAGATAAAACCTTGTTAAGAGAAGATGTTGTTTACCGTATTAGTAAGTAGTTAGGTTTTATTTTTATTAAATGATTTGAGGTTTTCGGTAAGTATAGATATAAGGTTGAGTTATAACCAAACATTCATGTGATTCAACGGTTTTGTTGGGCTTGGCAACTCGACCTGCGCTTGCTGAAATTGGGCGTACAGTTATACTTTTAAGCGGGCTTTGATTTTCTAACCTGTAAACAACAAGAGAATTTCTTCGCCCTTGGGAATCAAAATCTACGGACAGATTATGGAAAAACCGCTTCTAACCCCTCCTTTTTTTCTATTTGAAGATGTGTCTTTGGATATATTTCAAGGATTGTCGGAATTGGAAAAGAAAATAGAGCAGCAGGATTTGATGGATGATGTTTACCCCTTTCATTAGCCAAGTGAAAGGGGCTTTAAAATAGAGCAGCAGGATTTGATGGATGATGTTTACCGTGCTTTTGATTCGGTTGGAAATATTCTGAATTTCCGTATAGTAGAAAAAGAGCAAAAAGGGTTTTGGGTAAGTACCAAAATCAAAACAGTTGTATTTGATTCGGCGGATATGTCTTCCGATGATCTTTTTCTGAAATGCTTACAGTCTTCATATCAGGCTTATTTTGAAACTGAACCTGCCGGTTTAGATAAACGGCAGCTTATGGAAACGTTAATTCAAAAATGCGGATTCAGTTGTTGACGAAAAAATGGATCTTGAAATAACAGAATCTGGTTTCGACCATGTATGAGATAAAAAAATTTCTTTCGGCTGTTTGATTGCCACATCGCAACCCTGCGAATTGCTGACAAAATCTTGGGGTGAAACTTTTTCTTTAATTATGAAGAAGATGGATTTATGGATTTATTTCAGATTTTGTGAGGGAAATATTTATACAATAAGGAAGAATGAAACTGAATCTTGTCTTACAGAAAGAGGAGGTGAATGGTTGAAACATATTTATGAATTTAATCGGGGAAGTTTTATTTTTTCTGATGTGCTTCTAAAAAAGAGAGAAAGCGAAGAGAATTTTGCAGAAATTGTTTTAAAATCAATAAAAAATAATAAAATTTTGACAGTTAAGGTACGGTCAGACTTGCATTTTGACTTAAGAAATATTTATCGTATTGAGATGTAATAATGCAATTGATATGTGCTGATTGGACAGGTATAGGAAATTTTATGAAAACCTTCGAAAAAACATGGTCTGCCCAATATCGGGATATAGAGATTGTGGTACACAATTTTTGGAATTTGGAGCGGACAGGGGCGGAAGTCTATATCAACGGAAGGCGGGTTTATCATAACGAAGCCGAGATGGCGTATGCTCCTTTGCATTCGCTGATGGGGGAATACCTGGAATTTGAAGAAAGCGGTACGAAAATTACCGTTGAAATCGGCAGCGCGTGGCATTTTTGCGGTATGGCTTGCCGTATTTCGATAAACGGAAAATATCATGCCGGAAATAGGATTGTCTGGTTTGCTAAGAAAGCCGGCATGTAAGAATAATTTTGCAAGAGGTCGCCTGAAAGCCTTTTCAGACGACCTCTTACATATATCTTTAGAAGGTATGATGATGTTTAAACGTATTTGTCTGTCAGTGCCTATTGCCGTTTCTTTATCCGGTCCTCTGAATGCTGCACCGATGTTTAACGATAATCCTGTTGTTTACGGAAAAATCAAAGTGCAAAGTTGGAAAGAGAGGCGCGATTTCAATATTGTGAAGCAGGATTTGGATTTTTCCTGCGGGGCGGCTTCGGTGGCGACGCTTTTGAACAATTTTTACGGGCAAAAGCTGACGGAAGAAGAAGTGTTGAAAAAGCTGGATAAGGAGCAGATGCGTGCGTCGTTTGAGGATATGCAGCGCATCATGCCTGATTTGGGTTTTGAGGCGAAAGGCTATGCTCTGTCTTTCGAGCAGCTTGCGCAGTTGAAAATTCCCGTCATCGTGTATCTGAAATACCGTAAGGACGATCATTTCTCGGTATTGCGCGGTATAGACGGCAATACGGTTTTGCTTGCCGACCCGTCGCTGGGTCATGTTTCCATGAGCAGAGCGCAGTTTTTGGATGCTTGGAAAACCCGCGAGGGAAATTTGGCAGGTAAGATTTTGGCGGTTGTGCCGAAAGGGGCGGATACTGGCGGGGATAAGGCGTTTTTCACACGCAGTCCGAAACGTCAGACGGAATTTGCGGTCGGGCAGGTAAAATGGCGGCGTGCTGATTGAAATTCCGGCAAAGGTCGTCTGAAAACCGAAAATATGGTTTTCAGACGACCTTTGTTGTATTTGGTAACTATATGTTCCCGTTGTATAATCGCGGGTTTTCAATTCAATAATAAACATACAGGAACCGCCATGACAGAATCCATCACCCGCGACAGTATGCAATACGATGTCGTGATTGTCGGCGCAGGCCCGTCGGGTTTGTCCGCCGCCATCAAACTCAAGCAGCTTGCCGAAAAAAACGGGCGCGAAATCAGCGTTTGCGTGGTGGAGAAGGGTTCTGAGGCGGGTGCGCATTCGCTGGCGGGTGCGGTCATCGATCCGATTGCGCTGAATGAGCTGATTCCCGATTGGAAAGAAAAAGGCGCGCCGCTGACGCGCGCGGTAACGCAGGACAAAGTGTTGTTCCTGACTGAGAAAAAAGCGTTCAATCTGCCGGTTACTCCTAATTTTGACAATCACGGCAATTATATCGCCAGCTTGGGCGAAGTTGTGCGCTGGTTGGCGGAGCAGGCGGAAAATATGGGCGTGGAAATCTATCCGGGCTTTGCCGCTGCCGAAGTGCTGTATCACGAAGACGGTTCGGTCAAAGGCATTGCAACCGGCAATATGGGTGTAGGTAAAGACGGCGAGCTGACCGACAGTTTCCAGCCCGGCATGGAGCTTTGGGCGCAGCAAACCCTGTTTGCCGAAGGTTGCCGCGGTTCGCTTTCCAAGCAAATCATCGAGCGTTTCCAACTCGACCGAAACAGCCAGCCGCAAACTTACGGCTTGGGCATCAAAGAGATTTGGGAAGTGTCGTCTGAAAAACATCAGCCAGGTCTGGTTATACACAGCGCGGGCTGGCCGCTGGACAGCAAAACCTACGGCGGCGCGTTTGTTTACCATTTCGACGACAACAAGGTCGCCGTCGGTTTTGTGGTCGGTTTGGACTATCAAAACCCTTATCTGTCGCCGTTTGAAGAGTTCCAACGTTTCAAAACCCATCCGGAAATCCGCAAAACCTTCGAAGGCGGTCGCCGTATCGCTTACGGCGCGCGTTCGCTGATTGAAGGCGGTTTGCAAAGCCTGCCGAAGCTCTCATTCAAAGGCGGCGTTTTAATCGGCGATGCCGCCGGATTCCTGAATATGCCGCGTATCAAAGGCATCCATACAGCCATGAAATCCGCCATGCTTGCCGCTGAAGCCGTGTTCCCCTTGTTGGAAAACCTCGAAGAAGTGGAAAGCTTCGACAGCGGCAAAGAAGCGTCGGATTATCAGCAACGTTTTGAACAAAGCTGGCTGTATCAAGAGCTTTACGCTGCGCGTAACGTCCGTCCGTCATTCAAATGGGGCGTTTACCTCGGTTCAATCTATACCGGCATCGACCAGATGATTTTCAGAGGCAAGGCCCCGTGGACCTTGAAACATCACGGCAAAGACAACGAGCAGCTCAAAAAAGCCGCCGCGTGCAAGCCGATTGATTATCCGAAACCCGACGGCGTGTTGACCTTCGACCGTTTAAGCAGCGTCTTCCTCGCCAATCTCGCGCACGAAGAAAACCAGCCCGACCATCTGGTGCTGAAAAATCCGCAAACGATGATAGACGTGAACTACAAAGAATACGCCTCACCCGAAACGCGCTATTGTCCGGCCGGTGTCTATGAAATTGTTGAAGAAAACGGCAGCCCGCGCCTGCAAATCAACGCCGCCAACTGCGTGCACTGCAAAACGTGTGACATCAAAGACCCGACGCAAAACATTACTTGGATTTGCCCCGAAGGTGCGAGTGGACCGAATTACGGCGGGATGTAGGTTCGGCGGTAGCTTGGGCTAAGTTGCAAACATTTGCCGCGCCGGATAAAAAAGGTCGTCTGAAAATCTTGGTTTAAGGTTTTCAGACGACTTTTTTTCATAGTCGGAAAGTGTTGAAGAAGGGATAGGATTTTATCTGCTTAAAACGTAAAGGTCGTCTGAAAGAAAGGAGATGGGAATACAGAGTTCACAGGCAAAACCCAAATCCTGAACCGTCCCCTTTTCAACTTTGGAAGATAAAGGAAATTTATCAAACTGCTTTCGGCGACTTGGTTCATCAAAACAGTCTTTACTCCAACCTTCCAAAGTCTCTCCGCCGATTTAATGAATGACGGTTTTCAGACGACCTTTGAGGTCGTCTGAAAACCGTACGCCTTACAGCAACACTTTCTCCACGCCGCCGTTGTTGGCTTTTTTCACAAACTCGTCCAGCCAGTTTTCGCCGAGGATGTGTTTCGCCATTTCGATGACGATGTAGTCGGCGGGCATGTCGTTGTCGTCGGCGTAGCGGCTCAGGCCTTGCAGGCAGGCAGGGCAGGTGGTGAGCATTTTGACGGGTTCGCCCTGCGGCAGCTCTTTGAGGTTTTTCTCGATTTCTTCCTGTTTGCGGAATTTGACTTGGGTGGCGATGTCGGGGCGTTTGACGGCGAACATGCCGGATTCGCCGCAGCAGCGGTCGCTTAAGACGACTTTCTGCCCCATGAGGCTGCTTGCCATTTGGGTGGCGTTCATGGTTTTGATGGGGGTGTGGCAGGGGTCGTGATAGAGGTATTGCTGACCTTTCACGCCGTTCAGTTTCACGCCTTTTTCGAGCAGGTATTCGTGGATGTCGATGATGCGGCAGCCGGGGAAGATTTCTTCAAAGCGGTATTTTTCGAGTTGGTCGTAGCAGGTGCCGCAACTGACGACGACGGTTTTGATGTCAAGGTAGTTGAGGGTGTTCGCCATGCGGTGGAAGGCGACGCGGTTGTTGGTGCTCATTTGCTCGGCTTTTGCCTTGTTGCCGCCCGCGTCTTGCGGATAGCCGCAACACATATAGCCGGGCGGCAGGACGGTTTGTACGCCGACGTGCCAGAGCATGGCTTGGACGGCGAGTCCGATTTGGCTGAACAAACGCTCGGAACCGCAGCCGGGGAAGTAAAACACGGCTTCGGCATCTTCGGGCGCGGCGGGGTTGCGGATGATGGGGATACTTTTGTCGTCTTCGATGCTGAGCATGGAGCGCGGTGTTTTAGCGGGCACGCTTTTGGGCAAAGGACGGTTGATGAAGTGGATGATTTGTTCTTTGACCGGGGCGGTGCCGACGGTGGCTTTGGGTTCGGCTTTTTGTTTTTTGGTGCCGACGGGCAGGAGTTTGCCGATTTTGTAGGCGAAATTCTGCGCGGGGAAGCCGGTCTGTATCATGGCGGCGCGCAGGACTTTGATGGTTTTCGGGCCGGTGGCGTTCAGGAACGCCATGCCCATCGATGCGGCGGGCGCGAAGCGTTTGTGGCCGGAATCGGCAAGGTAGTTGCGGATGGCTACGGTTACGTCGCCGAAGTCGATGTTGACGGGGCATGGTTTGACGCAGCGGTGGCACACGGTGCAGTGGTCGCCGATGTCCATGAGTTCTTCGAAGTGTTTGATGGAAACGCCGCGGCGGGTTTGCTCTTCGTATAAGAAGGCTTCAGTCAGCAGCCCCACGCCGAGGATTTTGTTGCGCGGGCTGTACAGCAGGTTGGCGCGCGGGACGTGGGTGGAACAAACGGGTTTGCATTTGCCGCAGCGCAGGCAGTCTTTGACGGAATCGGCGATGGTGCCGAGGTCTGATTTTTCCATAATCAACGATTCCGCGCCCAAAAGCTCGAAAGACGGCGTGTAGGCGTTGCGTAAGTCCGAGCCTTTCATCAGTTTGTGACGGTTGAATGTGTGTTTGGGATCGACTTGGTTTTTGTAGTCCCAAAACGGTTGCAAGTCTTCATCGGTCAGAAATTCGAGCTTGGTGATGCCGATGCCGTGTTCGCCGGAAATCACGCCGCCGAGCGAGCGGGCGAGTTTCATGATGCGCTCGACCGAACGGTAGGCCGTCTGAAGCATTTGGGCGTCGTCTGAATTGACGGGGATGTTGGTGTGGACGTTGCCGTCGCCGGCGTGCATATGCAGGGCGACGAAGACTCTGCCGCGCACGGTTTTGGCGTGGATTTTGCCCAAACCTTCGATGATTTTGGTGTCGGTTTTGCCGCTGAAGATTTCGGCGAGCGGTTTCATTACGTCTTCTTTGACGGACACGCGCAGGCGGAAATCGCGGAATGCGGTGAAACAGCTCTCGTCGTCTTTGGCTTCGGGCGCGGCATGGACGGCTGCGCCGTAGCGGGCTTTGTAGTCGGCAAGCGGCGTATCCAGATGGGCGAGCAACCAGTCCCAACGCGCTTTGACGGCGGAAACGTGGGCAAGGGCGTGTTTGCCGCGTTCGCCCAAAAGTTCGGCGGTCGGCAGGTCCGTACCCATTTTGTCGATAGGGAGTTTGCCTGACAGATATTGCTCCAATGCGGCGCACAGGGTGAGTTTGTTTTGGATGGAAAGCTCGATGTTGATGCGTTCGATGCCGTCTGAATACTCGCCCAGCCGTTCCAGCGGAATCACCACGTCTTCGTTGATTTTAAAGGCGTTGGTGTGCTTGGCGATGGCGGCGGTGCGGCTGCGGTCGAGCCAGAAGGTTTTGCGCGCTTCGGGCGACACGGCGATAAAGCCTTCGCCGTCGCGGGCGCGGGCAAGTTCACAGATGTGTGCGGCGGCGGCCTCTACGGCGGCTTCGTCGTCTGAAACCACGTCCGCCAACAAAACCATTTTCGGCCGTCCTTTGCCCGCCGCTTTGGTGGCGTAGCCGACGGCGCGGACATAACGCCAGTCCAAATGCTCCAAACCCGCCAGCCGAACGCTGTCGTGGGCGAGCAGGAAATCGCGGATTTCGACGATAGAAGGCGTGGCGGTGGCGACCGTACCGAAAAATTCCATACACACGGTACGCGTGTATTTCGGCATTTTGTGCAACACGAAGGCGACGCTGGTGATGATGCCGTCCGTACCTTCTTTCTGCACGCCGGGCAGGCCGCTCAAGAATTTGTCGGTAACGTCTTTGCCCAAACCGACTTTGCGGAATTTGTGGCCGGGGATTTCCAAGCGTTCGGTTTTAACGACATTGAGGCCGTCTGAATCCAGCGTGTGAACGTCGAACACGGCGGTTTCTTCGTCGTGGATTTTGCCGAAATTGTGGCGCACGCGCTCGATGCGCAGCCATTCGCCCTGCGGGTTGACCATTTGCCAGTAGGCGAGGTTGTCCAACGCCGTCCCCCACAGCACGGCTTTTTTACCGCCCGCGTTCATCGCCACATTGCCGCCCACGCAGGACGCATCGGCGGAAGTTGGATCGACGGCGAACACCAAACCCGCCTGATGCGCGGTTTCTTCCACCCGCCGCGTTACCACGCCCGCGCCGCAATGGATAATCGGATGTTTGCCGTCCAAGCCCGCCAGTTCGACAAATTCCACGCCGCGATGCTTGTCCAGCTTTTCCGTATTGATGACCGCGCTCATGGCATCCAAAGGCACGGCACCGCCGGTATAACCCGTGCCGCCGCCGCGCGGGATAATGACCAAATCCAGCTCGATTAAGGCGCGCACCAAAGGCGCGACTTCCGCCTCCGTATCGGGATTGACGACGACAAACGGATATTCGACGCGCCAGTCGGTCGCATCGGTAACGTGCGTCACCCGCGCCAGCCCGTCGAACATAATATTGTGCGGCTTGGTGATTTTGCTCAAACGTTCCAAAATCTGCCGCCGCTTTTGGCGCGTTTCGTCAAAGCCGCCGTCAAAACGCTCGACCGCCTTTTCCGCCTCCGCAACCAATACATCGACTTGCGGATTGTCGTCGCGGCGTTTGCGGATTTCGTTCAAACGGTGGCGCATTTCGCGCACCAGCGCGGCACGGCGTTTCGGGTGGTCCAGCAAATCATCGACCAGATACGGATTGCGCACGACCACCCAAATATCGCCTAACACTTCAAACAGCATCCGCGCCGAACGCCCCGTCCTGCGCTGTCCGCGCAAGTCTTGCAGAATCTGCCACGCTTCGTCGCCCAATAATCGGATGACGATTTCGCGGTCGGTGTAGGAAGTATAGTTGTAGGGAATTTCCCGAATACGCTGCGGGGCGGTAGTCGTGGTCATGGTGGCGGTGTGTCCGTATGATTATTGGTATGGCGAAACTGCGGAAAGCTGCAGCATGATTTCGCCGTATTTTTATGAAAAGGTCGTCTGAAAGCGCAGCTTCAACGAAGTTAAAATGATTTTCAAAACAATCAGACAACTCGTTGGAAAAGCGATAATGTAGTTTAAATTCCGATGTTTTTCAACGGAAAAGGCGAAAAATGTTTCAATAGGAATAATTTTCAAAAAGGCAAATATTGTTGACAATTTAAAGGTAAAAAGACTTTTCAGACGACCTTCGATGCCGTCGCGCTTGAGTTTTCCCGTAAAACAGTTATAATGCCACTCTCTTACGGCGGGTCTCCCCGCATGGTAATTCGGAACACCGGGTCAGGGGCGGAAGCCAGCAGCCCACTCCGATGCGTCAGTGCCGGGGGTCTGGCTCGCCACCCTATTAAAAAACACCGAAGATGGATTGGTCTTCGGTGTTTTTGCTTTTGTAGAATCCGGGATGGGGAAAAGGTCGTCTGAAAGCTGGACTGCCTCCCAAATCTTGGATACCCGATAAAAGCCCTATTCAGGTGCTCTGTGCAAGCCGGGTTCTGTATGCGACGGGACTCGGCTTTTTCAATTTCAAACTGCAACGCTCCCGGTTGTAGTAGTCTATATAATCGTCTCTCTGTTTCATCAACCGTGCCGCTTTTTTGCGGTTCCAACCCAATGCTTATGCCGTTCGTAGATTTCGGCGATAAGGGCTTTGTCGGCTTCATCGGGGTCGGGCCGGTCTTGGTGATGGCAGTAAAAGCTGCTTTTGGGCAGGTTTGCGATGTGCAGCAGGTATTTGAGCGGGTGTTGCGCCCTCAGTGTTTGGACGGTTTGGCTTTGTCCTTTTCGGTCTGTTTTTGGCTGAGGGCTTTTAACTCCTTTAGGTAGGCGACCTCTGCGCGCATATAGCACAACTCTTCAATAAGCTCTGCCTGCGTTTTTTCTTGATCGGGTTTGTCGGCGATGAAGGGGTTTTTGCGGTGTTGGGGCATGGTTTTGGATTGGGGATGTTCAAGTGCGCCGATGCCGCCTTCTTGATAGGCGGTTATCCAACGTCTCAGGTGGGTTCGTGAGATGCCGTAGTGGTCTGCGGTACGCTGTTGGCTGCGTATGTGCAGGTAGTGGAGTACGGCTTGGTATTTGAAGTGTAATGTATATTTGCCCATAAAAAAACTGCACCTTGTGAGTTGGAGGGGATGTCCAACTTTTGGGGTGCAGTTCAATGTTCAGACGACCTTTTTTCTATTTGGTGCAGTGTGCCCCTACATTACAGGTAATCTTTTGGATATAACGAAATCATCTTTAAATCGAACAAACCATTCTTTCCCATTTTCAGACGACCTGATTAAAGTAGCTCCAAACTGAGAATAAGGAGCACCCTATGACGACCACCGCCGACCCGCGCGCCAAGCTGCCCGACACCCCGCTTTCCGGCAACGAAGCCCTGAAAGACCGCAGCGACTATCTGCACGGTACCATCAAAGACGATTTGACCGATGACTTTACCGGCGGCTTTACCGCCGACAATTTCCAGCTCATCCGCTTCCACGGTATGTACGAGCAGGACAACCGCGACATCCGTGCCGAGCGTACCGACCAAAAACTCGAACCCCTAAAAAACATGATGTTGCGCTGCCGCTTGCCCGGCGGCATCATCACACCGGCGCAGTGGCTGGGCATAGACGAATTTGCCGGCGACCACACTATTTACGGCTCCATCCGCCTGACCAACCGCCAAACCTTCCAATACCACGGCATTTTAAAAACCGATTTGAAGCTGGCGCACCAGTCCCTGCATAAACTCGGCCTCGATTCCATCGCCACCGCCAGCGACGTCAACCGCAACGTACTCTGCACCAGCAATCCCGTTCAAAGCCCGTTGCACCAAGAAGCCTACGAATGGGCGAAACGCATCAGTATGCACCTCCTGCCGCGCACTATGGCATACGCCGATGTCTGGCTGGACGGAGAAAAAGTGTTCACCACCGAACCGACCGAACCGCGCAACAAAGAAATCGCCGACGACGTCGAGCCCATTCTCGGCAAAACCTACCTGCCGCGCAAATTCAAAACCGCCGTCGTCATCCCGCCCGACAACGATGTAGACATCCATTCCAATGATTTAGGCTTCGTCGCCATCGAAGAAAACGGCAAACTTGTCGGCTTCAACGTCCTTGTCGGCGGCGGGCTGTCCAGCGAACACGGCAACACCAAAACCTACCCCAACACCTCCTACGAATTCGGTTTCGTCCCCCTCGAATACACCCTCAACGCCGCCGAAGCCGTCGTCAGCACCCAGCGCGACTGGGGCAACCGCAGCGACCGCAAAGCCGCACGTACCCGCTATACCCTCCAGCGCGTCGGCGTCGAAGTGTTCAAAGAAGAAGTTGAACGGCGCATGGGCATCAAGTTCGAACCTATCCGCCCCTACGCCTTCACCCATCGCGGCGACCACATCGGCTGGGTTAAAGGACTCGAAGGCAACTGGCACCTGACCCTGTTTATCGAAAACGGCCGCCTGCTCGACTACCCCGGCAGACCGTTGAAAACCGGCGTGCGCGAAATCGCCAAAATCCACCCCGGCGACTTCCGCCTGACCGCCAACCAAAACCTCGTCGTCGCCAACGTCCCGCCCGAGCTGAAAGACACCATAGACAAAATCGCTAAAGAACACGGCTTAATCAGCAAATCCATCACCATCCAGCGCGAAAACTCCATGGCGTGCGTCGCCCTGCCAACCTGTCCGCTGGCGATGGCGGAAGCCGAACGCTTCCTGCCGTCGTTCTCCGACAAAATCGACGAAATGTTCGCCAAATACGGCTTGGAAGACGAATACATCGTTTTGCGTGTAACGGGTTGTCCCAACGGCTGCGGCCGCGCCATGCTCGCCGAAATCGGTTTGGTCGGCAAAGCCGTCGGCCGCTACAACCTCTACGCAGGCGGCAACCGCGAAGGCACACGCATCCCGCGTCTCTTTAAAGAAAACATTACCGAACCCGAAATCCTCGAAATCGTCGACGGCTGGGTCGGAAACTGGGCGCAAAACCGCCTCGACGACGAAGGCTTCGGCGACTTCGCCATCCGCACTGGTATTGTCAAACCTGTTCTCGATCCGCCACGCGATTTTTGGGTATGAGTGCAGGTAAGGAAGGATGTACAGGAAGAAAGGTCGTCTGAAAAATTCAGACGACCTTTTGGATTTTGAGAACAACGGTTTTCTCGGGCGAACGCGGGACGCAATCGTTCGCTTTAGGGGCGGGTTGGAAGGCCGTTTGAAAAGTTGTCGTGGTGCAGGCTGTGTCTCCAGATTGCTGCAGTCGGACAGACGGCGGGAAGGAAAGTTTTCGCTGGCAAAGCCCATGATGCGACATCCTATTCGAAACGTCTTCCGAATCTGGCAAACATACTTAATTTTAATTCCGGCATATCATTAAATTCCATCATTCCCGCCCCCGCCTACGCGAGGACAGGCTACGGCGGGAGTCCATCGTAAAACTTGAGAAACCTTGGTTTGAAAAACAGTTTCTGAATTTCAAAAATGGATTGCCGCCTGCTCAGGAATGACGACAACCGGTAAATTGCGTATCTGAAAGAAAGTATAGTGGATTAAATTTAAATCAGGACAAGGCGACGAAGCCGCAGACAGTACAAATAGTACGGCAAGGCGAGGCAACGCCGTACTGGTTTAAATTTAATCTACTATAATTTAGCTATAGCCCGACTTTGGGTTGGCAAACTCGAAAAAATAAGAGTAAGAGTTGAAAGCCGGTAGTCAAAAGGTCGTCTGAAAGTGTTCAGACGACCTTTGTTTTGGGAAAAAGCTCAACGGATGACGTTGCGCCAGTCGCTTTCGAAATAGCTGACGAGGATTTGGTTGTTCAGATAGTTCGGCTCAACCTTGCGCCTTGCCATGTCCGGCGGGAAGCGGAACATTTCGGCGGCGGTTTGGGCGTTCAGATAACGCGTAGGGACGTCGAATTTCTGCGGGACGGGGAATTGTTTATCGAAGCCTGCCAACACAAATCCCCATTCGCCGAAGGAGGGGACGTAAACGTGATATGGGGCGGTGGAAAGGCCGGCGGCTTCGAGGGTGGAGACGACCGACCAGTAGGCGTTGGGGGCGAAGTAGGGCGAGGTGGATTGGACGACGATTTTGCCCTGCGGATGAAGATGGCGGGCGACGAGGCGGTACATGGGGACGGAGTAGAGTTTGCCCAGTGAGAAGTTGGACGGGTCGGGCAGGTCGATGATGATGACGTCGAATTTTTCAGACGACCCCTCCAGCCATTTGGCGGCATCGTCGTTGACGACGTGCATTTTGGGGTGGGACAGCGAGCCTTGGTTGAGCGCGCTTAAGGTGGCGGAGGTTTTAAAGGTGGCGGTCATGTCGGGGTCTAAATCGACTAGGGTAACGTGTTTGACCTGCGGGTATTTCAAGACTTCGCGCGCCGCCAATCCGTCGCCGCCGCCGAGGATGAGGATGCGGGAGGCGTTTTGAACCATCTGCATGGCGGGCAGGACGAGGGCTTCGTGGTAACGGGCTTCGTCGCGCGAGGAGAATTGCAGGTTGCCGTTGATGTAGAGGCGGGTGTCGTCTTTCCAGCGGGTCACGACGAGCCGTTGGTAGGGCGAGTGGCTTTGATAGACGACGGGGTCGCCGAAATAGCTTTGTTCGGCTTTGAAGGAGATGCGGTCGGCGTAGGCGAAAGCGGCGGCGAGGACGGACAAGACAATCAGCGCGTGCAGGCGGATGGCGCGGTAGCGGGGCAGTTCGGCTTTGAATACGCGTGCGGTCAGGTAGGCGACGGCGGCGTTGAGGATGCCGAACAAGAGGGCGGAACGCGCCATGCCGAGTTTGGGGGCGAGGAGAAGCGGAAAGAGCAAGGAAACGGCGAGTGCGCCCAAATAGTCGAAGGTCAGGACTTTGGAAACGAGTTCTTTAAACTCTGCGCCTTTGCGGTTTAACACGCGCATCACCAACGGGATTTCCATGCCGACGACTGCGCCGACAATCAACACGAAGGCGTAGAGCAGGGTGCGGAACGGGGCGGCGGAAAGCCCGAAGGCGACGAACAAGGCCAGTGCGGAAATGCCGCCGATGATGCCGACCAAAAGTTCGATTTCGATGAAGCGGTGCAACACGTCTTCGTCTTTGATGTAGCGGGTCAGGTGCGCGCCTATGCCCATCGAGAAAAGATAAAGTCCGATGACGGAGGAAAACTGCAAAATGCTGTCGCCCAAAAGATAGCTCGCCAACGCGGCGATGATGAGTTCGTAGGCGAGGCCGCAACTGGCGACGATGAAGACGGAGATGATGAGGGTGCGGTTGGCGGTCATGGTGTGGTAGGAATAGGGTTTGAGCTGCTATTGTATATTGAAATAGGGATGGTCTGCCGCAAAGGTCGTCTGAAAAACTCCAGCCGTTTGTTCAGACGACGTTTCCGTATTTTTGGGGTTGACATGAAAATATTGTCAACAATTTGGGCAACTTTGTCCGATTTATTCTATAATTCTAGTTTCCAAGTTAACCTCGAATTCGGAGAAGACGATATGTGCGGTGTATTAGGTTTGGTCAGCCATGAGCCGGTAAACCAGCTTCTGTACGACGGTTTGCAGATGTTGCAGCACAGGGGGCAGGATGCGGCGGGCATTGTAACGGCCGAGGGCGGCACGTTCCATATGCACAAAGGCAAAGGCATGGTGCGCGAAGTGTTCCGCACACGCAATATGCGCGATTTGGTCGGCAACGCGGGCATCGCCCACGTCCGTTATCCTACGGCGGGCAACGCGGGCAGCAGCGCGGAAGCCCAGCCTTTCTACGTCAGCTCGCCTTTCGGCATCGTGTTGGCACACAACGGCAACCTCACCAATACCGCCGAACTGTATGAAAACGTGTGCAACAAACACCTGCGCCACGTCAACACCAGCTCCGATTCCGAAGTCTTGCTCAACGTATTCGCGCACGAATTGCGCCGCGAAGTCTCTAAAAACGCCAATCCCCACCGGCTCAATATCGACAATATTTTCAACGCCGTTGCCGAAGTCCACCGCCTGGTGCGCGGCGCATACGGCGTGGTTGCCATGATTGCGGGCTACGGCATGCTCGCTTTCCGCGATCCTTACGGCATACGCCCGCTGGTGTTGGGTTCGCAAACCGACGAGGCAGGCAGAAAATCCTATGCCGTCGCCTCCGAATCCGTTGCCTTCAATGCGCTTGCCTACGATTTGGAACGCGATATCCAGCCGGGCGAAGCGGTATTCGTCGGCTTTGACGGCACACTGATTGCCCGTCAATGCAGCGACCGCGCCAAACTCAGCCCCTGCCTCTTCGAATACGTCTATTTTGCCCGTCCCGACTCCGTGATCGACGGCGTATCGGTTTACCAATCGCGTTTGGACATGGGCGTGTCCTTAGCGGAAAAAATCAAACGCGAGCTGCCCGTGGACGACATCGACGTCGTGATGCCCATTCCCGACACCAGCCGTCCCAGCGCGATGGAACTTGCCGTCCACCTCAAAAAGCCTTACCGCGAAGGTTTGATTAAAAACCGCTATATCGGCCGCACCTTTATCATGCCCGGTCAGGCGACGCGCAAAAAATCCGTGCGCCAAAAACTCAGCCCGATGGAAACCGAGTTTGAAGGAAAAAGCGTATTGCTGGTGGACGATTCCATCGTGCGCGGGACGACCAGCCGCGAAATCGTCGAAATGGTACGCGCAGCGGGCGCGCGCAAAGTCTATATCGCCTCCGCCGCTCCCGAAGTACGCTATCCCAATGTGTACGGCATCGACATGCCCACGCGCGAAGAATTGATTGCCAACGGGCGCAGCGCGGCGGAAATTGCCGCCGAAATCGGCGCGGACGGCATCGTTTTCCAAAATTTGAGCGATTTGGAAACCGTCGTCAAAGCACTCAATCCGCAAATCGAATCCTTCGATTCGTCCTGTTTCAACGGCATCTATCAAACCGGGGACATCGACCAAGCCTACCTCGACCGCCTGTCCGCCGAGAAATCCGGCTGCGGCGGCTTGAAAATCCACCCGAGCAGGATGGAACACAGCATCAGCATCAGCGATACGGGTGACGAAGAATAAAACCGGTTTGAACGATTAAGGCAAAAGGTCGTCTGAAAACCGCCCTCCTTTAAAGGGAAAGGGTTTTCAGACGGCCTTTTCCCTTTGAATGAAAGAGCCTGATTTTGCCAAAGGGTTATTCTTAATTTATTTATACTTCATGGAATATAACTACAAAATACAAAAATACAACAATCAAAGAGAAACTTTACAAGAAAAAACTTGCATTACTTCCGCTTAAAGCGCATAATTCGTCCCGTTAGCTGGTTCGAGTAGTCAGTTAATAGTTTCTCCTCTATTTCTCCTTTGTAGACTTGGCACACATCTTATTGATGTGTGCATTTTTTTTTGCTTTTTTCTTTCAATCTAATGATATAAGCAAAGAAGTTACAATATTTCATATTTCCCTATCTACTATCTACCAGTGTAATTATTCTAATCTTGGCTTCTGTCCTACACTCAATCCAAATCCAATACCGTTTCTTCTTTTACTTCCTCCATCACCACATAACTTCGGCTTTCCGCCGCGGCAGGCAGGTGCAGTAAAATATTGCCCAACATATCTCGATAGGCCGACATATCGGGCAGGCGGACTTTAATCAGATAATCGTATTCGCCCGATACCAAGTGGCATTCCAAAATTTGCGGAATCCTCATGACTTCCCGACGAAAATCTTCAAAAATATTGCCTGACTTCGAACGCAGCTTCAATTCGACAAAAATCAACAATCCTTTGCCCAATAAATTCGGATTGAGGCGGGCGTGATAGCCGGTAATGAAATTATCGCGCTCCAGCCGTTTGACGCGCTCGGTAACAGGCGTAGTCGAAAGCCCCACTTTCTCCGCCAGCTCCGTCATCGGTATCCGGGCGTTTTGTTGCAGAAATTTTAAAATTTTCAGATCGGTTTTATCCAGTTCTTTCATGATGCTTTTCCTTTTGAATGTCATTAAATAGGGATAATACATACGAAATTATTAAAAATAAAGTGAATATCTCTAATAAAAATATCCTAAACTAGCCATTCATAATTAAAAATAATTTAAATTTTAAGGAGAAGATATGAAGCTGATTGTTTTGGGCGCAGGTATCGCCGGAGTTTCAACCGCATGGTATTTGGCTTCCGAAGGGCATGACGTAACCGTCATCGACCGCGCCGACGATGTGGCAATGGAAACCAGCTTTGCCAATGCCGGGCAGCTCTCTTACGGCTACACCACGCCTTGGGCGGCTCCGGGTATTCCGCTCAAGGCCTTGAAGTGGATGTTCAAGCAACACTCGCCCTTAATTTTTCAACCCGACGGAAGCCTGTTTCAAATCCGCTGGCTCAAACAAATGCTGGACAACTGTACGGCGGAGCGTTATCAAATCAATAAAGAGAGGATGGTTCGGATTTCGGAATACAGCCGTGAAATGTTCCGTCTTTTTAAAGAACAGGAAAACATTGATTTTGAAGGTAGGAACAAGGGGACTTTGCAAATCTTCCGCACGCAAAAAGAAGTTGCCGCTGCTGAAAAAGACATTGCCGTTTTAGAACGTTACGGCGTTCCCCTACGTCGTCTGAAACCTGAAGAATGCTTGGAATTCGAACCCGCGCTACACCATGCTTTACCTAAAATCGCAGGCGGATTGCACCTTCCTGCCGATGCCACCGGCGATTGCCGTCTGTTTACCCGAAAACTGCGCGATTTGTGCATACAGAAAGGCGTGCGTTTTGAATTCGGACATCACATACGTCGCATCATACACGACCGATGCCGCATTACTGCCGTTGAAACCGACCAAGGACAGTTTGAGGCAGACGCATTCGTATGCGCCTTAGGCTGTTTCAGCAGAACGGTTTTGGAGGATTTGGGCTGGGATTTGCCGATTTATCCGGTAAAAGGCTATTCATTGACCCTCCCTGTCGTTCATGATGAAAAAGCGCCGGTTTCCACCGTTCTTGATGAAACATACAAAGTTGCCATCACCCGCTTCGACAAACGCATCCGCGTCGGCGGTATGGCGGAGTTGTCAGGTTACGGATTGCATTTATCCGAAAAACGCCGTGCTACTTTGGCATTGGTCGTCAACGACCTTTTCCCGGGCGGCGGAGATTTGCAGCAGGCGGAATTTTGGAGCGGGTTACGGCCGATGACGCCAGACAGCACGCCGCTTATCGGCAAAACACCATTGGAAAACCTGTTTTTGAACACAGGACACGGGACTTTGGGTTGGACCATGTCGCTCGGCTCTGCCAAACTGGCCGCCGATATAGTCTGCGGTAAGGAAACCGAAATCCGCAGCGATGATTTGGGTTTGTCTCGTTACACGAAAGTTTGACGGCGCAATGCGCTGTCTTTGTAAAAAGGTCGTCTGAAAACGGATATAGCAAGTTTCCTCAAACCTATATTCCGACTTTCAGGCGACCTTTTTCAATTCGGTATTGTGTTGTTGCGGGTAAAATCCACGCTGCGGCGTTTTTTTGGATTTTCGGCCCGCTACATTTAGTAGAGTGGGGGAGGTTGCAGATATGGCAAAGGTCGTCTGAAAGCCTGGAGTTAAGGTTTCAGACGACCTTTGATTTTTTATCCGCCCAATTTCCGGCTCAAACTTTCCGTATATTCCTCGCGCTCGGCGCGGCTGGTTTCGGGGAGGTGGGTGTTGAGGGACGACCATTTCCACCTGCTGCGCGCTTTGTTGAGTTCGGACGGGAGTTTGTCCGGCGTCCAGGGCGCTTTGCGGCTGTGCAACTCGACTTGCGATTGCGCCGCATGGCCACGCGTTTGCAGGATGTGGAGCAAATCGAGGGCGCGGGCGGCGAGCAGGGTCAGGGTTTCGGGGTCGGTGTGCAGGGTTTGGCGACCGGTGAGCTTGTCGGAAATGGTGCGGGTATTGGGCAGGATACCGCCCAAAAAACCGCCGATTGCCGTACCCAATCCGAGCGAACCGCCGAGCGTGGCGATGTCCAGCCCCAAGCCGATGAGTGCGCCGGTTGCCGCGCCCGTGCCGGTACGGATGCCGTATTGTTTGAGTAACTCGCTGTCGAACGGATCTTGATGGAAGGCTTTGGGCACCCAGTCGCCGCCGTCGATTTCGCTGTGGTAGAAGCGGTAGAGGGCAAACAGCCGCTGCTGCATCTGTCGTTCGAGCTGGCGGATTTCTGCCTGCATGGTTTGCAGGACGGGCGCGGGGTCGTCGTTTTCGTCGATTTCCTGTGTGAAGGCTGCCACATCGAGCAGGAAACCTGCGATTTCGTGGCGCGCTTCTTTGTCCAGACGCGTCCATTCGCGGCGGCGGGAAGCGGTCAGGCGGTCGATGATGTCATGCTGCGGCAGCATGGTGGCAAGCTTGTTCCAGAGGTTCAATTCGCCTTCAAAATCGAAGGCGACGGTGTCGAACCCTGCGAAAACGTGGAGATTGCGGCGCGCCAGCATGGTCGTCCACGCTTCGGGAAGCTGTCCGCCGGTAAAGTTGAACACGGGCATGACCGGTTTGGCGCACCATGACAGAATGGTCAATTCGTCCCGATATTTGTCGAGTACGGGTTCGCGCGCGTCGATGACGTACAACGCCATATCGCTTTGCAAAAGCTGCCGCAGCACTTTGGCTTCTTGGTTGAAATCGTGATGCGCGCCGTGGCTGTCGAGGAACTTTTGCAGCCGCTCAATGCCGTCGGCGCGTGCATCCGTATGGGTTTCCAGCCAATCCAAAACGCCGCCCGCGTCTTCGAGCCCGGGCGTATCGTACAGGTACAGCAGCGTGTCGGCGCCGTCGGTAATCGCGGCTTCTTCGACATGACGCGTGGTGGACGGGGCGTTTTTGACTTCGCCGAACCCGCTGTCGCGCAACAGGGTGCGCAGGAGCGAGGTTTTGCCGGTATTGGTGTGCCCGACGACGGCGAGGGAAAGGGGTTGGTTGTTCATCATATTTTGAGAGAATGGATTTTCAGACGACCTTTTTCAGGATGGCGGCTTAACAGGGCATTTCAAGTGCGTTATTGGCTTTTCAGACGACCTTCCTGCGCCGCCTTGTCAGGTTCCAGCCATGCCACGTCGCACTCTGCCAACGCGTTGCGCCAGTGGTCCAATGTTTCGGACAGGTCGTCTGAAAGCGCCCGTTCCGTCAAAAGCTGCACCACCGCCCCGCCCTGCGCTGCTTCCGAGAGTCGGACAATCTGCCGCAACACGCCGCGGTCGGGGACGGTTTCCGCGCGCACACCGATGAGGAGCTGGGCGGGTTTCTGTTTCAATTCCGTTTCCAAAGCGGCAACCTCTTCCCGATTCGCCGCCACGCCTTTATCCAGCCATTCCTGCGCCAGCCTGCCCGCAAACCATGTGCCTTCGTGCCATTCGGTTTCCAGCATGACTGCCCACTTGGGCGCGTCGTTTAAGGTGATTTTCGGGGAAACGGCGGACACGGTTTCCCGACGCGTATCCGCATCGACGATTTTATTCTGCCAACGGCGGATGACCGCCTGATAATAAGGCTTCTCCAAATCCAGCTTGCTTTGGCTTGTTTTTAAAAAGATTTTGCACACCACCCAAGCCAGCAGGCGCGGCAGGATGCCGTAGCAGGCAATGCTGCCGACCAACAAGCCCGACCACGCGCGCGCATCGGCGATGTTGCCGTTCAGACGACCTTCGACCACCGCCCGCGCGTCCGGGGCGGGGAAACCGAGTTTCGACGGCAGCCATGCCAGCATCTCCACCGCGCGTACCGAAGCGGCATTGGTCAACAGCGTGCTTTCCCAGTTGAACGTATATTGGCGCACCAAAAGCAGCAGCAATACCGACACCAGCATCCCGCTCAGGGTGCAGAGCCATAGACTGTGCGAAGTCGCGCCGGCGATCCAACGCGCCGAAGGCTGCCGCCATTCGTCCGCATACAGCCGGAACACCGCCTGATTGACGGGGTCTTTACCCCGAAACCACGTCGCGGGACTGCTGAAAAACCGCCCTACTTTCACGCGCAGGAACAACGTTGCCAGCCATACCGCCAACATCAGCGTATTCATGCCCAACACACCCGCCAAAATCAGGAAAAAATTTAGCCCTTGGCTGTCCATCAAAAGGTAAGTGCCGGAAAATCCGGTACTGAACATCACCGTCGCCGCCACGACCCACAGCCAAAACGACCCGGTCTGCACTTGTTCCAAGGTATGCCGAAGCCGGCGGTCTCTGTCTATCATCTCCGCGCGGCGGATGATTTTTCCTTCCACACCGCCCTCGACATGACGCAACGCCTCCGTCGCCTGCACGGGATCGCCGGCAAAAATATAGCCGCCCTCTTCCAAAATACGGACAAGTTCGGCGAGTTTTCGGGATGGGTTCAACATAAAAAGGTCGTCTGAAAGGGATGGTGAAAACGCAAAGATTTTATCACAGCCCTTTTCATCCGTAGGCAGGATTCTTGAGTCCGGTTTTTATAGCAAATGGCAAGGCTCGTTTATTTTGAGCGCCTTTTCCGCCACCAGCCTCATTATTTCGACGTAAGCGGGGATTTATTGGAAACCCTAAGAAAGAGAGATTGGCAAAGCGTCGGTAAAATTCAAAACCAGTTTTTCAGCCGGCGTTGCAAGGACGAAAAATAAGAACTGTATAAAAGCTAAGTACCAAAAAGGTCGTCTGAAAACCTTTAAATACAGGTTTTCAGACGACCTTTCATGTTTACAGCCTTACCGTAATGCTTTTACAGCTTTGCCAATGCCTGATTGAACGTTTCGCTCGGGCGCATGGCTTGCGCGGCTTTTGCAGCGTCGGGGGCGTAGTAGCCGCCGATATCGGCTGCTTTGCCTTGCGCGGCGGAAAGTTCGGCAACGATTTTCGCTTCGTCGGCGGTCAGGGTTTCTGCCAACGGCGCAAATACCGCTTTCAGTTCTGCGTCTTTATCCTGAGCTGCCAGTTCTTGCGCCCAGTAGAGGGTGAGGTAGAAATGGCTGCCGCGGTTGTCGAGTTCGCCTGCTTTGCGTTTGGGCGATTTGTCGTTCAACAGCAGTTTTTCGGTGGCGGCATCGAGCGTATCGGCGAGGACTTGGGCTTTGGTGTTGCCGGTTTTTTGCGCCAGATGTTCAAACGATACGGCGAGCGCGAGGAATTCGCCCAGCGAGTCCCAACGCAGGTGGTTTTCTTCGAGGAATTGTTGGACGTGTTTCGGTGCGGAGCCGCCCGCGCCGGTTTCAAACATACCGCCGCCGTTCATCAACGGAACGATGGACAGCATTTTCGCGCTGGTGCCGAGTTCCAAAATCGGGAAAAGGTCGGTCAGATAATCGCGCAAGACGTTGCCGGTTACAGAAATGGTGTCTTCGCCGTTTTTCAGACGACCCAAGCTGAACTTGGCGGCTTCTTCGGGAGCGAGGACGCGGATGTCGAGGCCGTCGGTATCCAGTTCGGCAAGATAGGATTTGACTTTGGCGAGCAGGCTTTTATCGTGCGGACGGTTTTCGTCGAGCCAGAACACGGCGGGCGTGTTACTCAGGCGGGCGCGGTTGACGGCGAGTTGTACCCAGTCTTTGACGGGGGCGTCTTTGGTTTGGCACATGCGCCAGATGTCGCCAGCTTCAACGTCGTGCTGCATCAGGACTTTGCCCGCCGCATCGATGACTTGAACTTGACCGTCGGCTTCGATTTCGAAGGTTTTATTGTGCGAGCCGTATTCTTCGGCTGCTTGCGCCATCAGACCGACGTTGGGCACGGTACCCATGGTTGTCGGATCGAACGCGCCGTGTTCGCGACAGAAGTCGATGGTTGCTTGATAAACGCCTGCGTAGCTGCTGTCGGGAATCACGGCTTTGGTGTCTTGCGCTTTGCCGTTTTTGTCCCACATGCGGCCGGAGTTGCGGATCATCGCGGGCATGGAGGCATCGACGATAACATCGCTGGGGACGTGCAGGTTGGTAATGCCTTTGTCGGAATCGACCATCGCCAAATCAGGGTTGGCGGCGTAAACGGCGGCGATTTCGGCTTCGACGGCAGCGCGGGTGTCCGCATCCAGTTTGTCCAGATTGGCAAGCAGGTTGCCGAAGCCGTTGTTGACGTTGACGCCGGCGGCAGCCAGTTTGTCGCCGAATTTTTCAAAGACGGGTGCGAAGAATACTTTGACGGCGTGTCCGAAGATAATCGGATCGGACACTTTCATCATGGTGGCTTTCATGTGCAGCGAGAACAATACGCCTTTTGCTTTCGCGTCTTGCACTTGTTCGGCAAGGAAAGCGAGCAGGGCTTTTTTGCTCATCACGGTCGCGTCGATGATTTCGCCGGCTTTCAGGGCGACGGGCTCGCGCAGCTCTTTTTTGTTGCCTTGTTTGTCGGTGAACACGATGGATACGGAAGTCGCATCGGGTACGGTAACGGATTGTTCGTTATGGAAAAAGTCGCCGCTTTGCATGGTGGCAACGTGGGTTTTGGAGTCTTTGGTCCATGCGCCCATGCTGTGCGGATTTTTTTTCGCAAAGTTTTTCACTGCTTTCGGCGCGCGGCGGTCGGAGTTGCCTTCGCGTAAAACGGGGTTGACCGCGCTGCCTTTGATGCGGTCGTAACGTTCGCGTACGGCTTTTTCTTCATCGGTTTGCGGGTCGGCAGGATAGTCGGGGACGGCAAAGCCTTTGGCCTGCAATTCTTTAATTGCGGCGGTCAGTTGCGGTACGGATGCGCTAATGTTCGGCAGTTTGATCACGTTGGCGTCTGGCTGTTTCACCAGTTCACCCAACTCGGCAAGCGCGTCGGGTACGCGCTGCGCTTCGGTCAGATATTCGGGGAACGCCGCCAGAATGCGGCCGGACAGGGAAATATCGCTGGTTTTGACTTCGATACCGGCATGACGGGTAAACGCCTGCACAATCGGCAGCAGGGATTGGGTCGCCAGCGCGGGGGCTTCGTCGGTATGGGTGTAGATAATGGTGGCTTTGCTAGTCATGGGATATTCTCTTGTAGGTTAGGTTTTTCTTTTCGAATGCGGCGCAAAAGCGCGCTGCGTGGCTATTATGGCATATTTCGGCAGGCTTGGGATATGGTTTTAATATGTTATCAATCAGTTTGCAAAAAGGCCGTCTGAAACGGCTTCGGTAGCGTTTTCAGACGACCTTTGGGGGGATTATAGGGAATATTTTTTCTTTAATGCACGGACGGCTTTCAATATTTCTGCATTGCTTTTCTTAATTTCTTCCTGAGCTTTATTTTGTTTTTCTCGAAAAGCCATTACACCCAATCGGTTTATTTCAGGATCTTTTTCTCCTTCACCCATCAAGGTTTTTTGATGTTTTATCAAATATTCCAAAACCTTACTTGCCAATATATTGATTTCGACCCTCCGGTTGACCACTGCTTTAATTTCAGGATCGCGGAAATCAGCATCCAAAAATCTTCCGGTAACTTTTTTCCACTCATCATCCAGCTTTTTTGCAGCTTCAAAAAATTCTGGAGAATGTGTCGAATTTTCTCCGGCCCGGTTAAATTCATCTTGTGCCGCCATCAATTCCGAATGAGACTGAAAAACGATTTCGAAAAATTTGACCAAATCCGCCCGTCCGTATGGCGATTTCACATTTGAAATAGGAATCGGCTCCAGCAGTTTCGGATCAGGCTCAGGAAAGTCGTTGATCATTTTGGCATACCCGGCGGGCAGCATGACCTTGCCTTTGGAAGACTGCACCGCAACGCGTTTTTCGGCAACGGGTTTGGCAGCGGCGCTTACGTTGACAGTCAATGCGGATGCGGTCAGCAACACTGAAGCGAAGCGGATGAAAGCAGTCATAAAGCTCCTTAAATATTGCGTTGATAATCTGTTAGTCCGACGGTGGTAAAAAAGGTTTCTTATTTTCAGACGACCTTCGGGGGCGATGTAAACTCCCATGTCAAACAAAAAAAGCCGTCTGAAATTTTCAGACGGCCTTTTTCATGATTGCTCATTTAAATTATGCATTGCCGCGTTTCGGATCGTTCGGGCGCAGTTGGGCGGCGAGTTTGTCGAGGATGCCGTTGACGAATTTGTGTCCGTCGGTGCCGCCGAAGGTTTTGGTCACTTCGATGGCTTCGTTGATGATGACGGGGTAGGGGGTTTCGGGCATCGCGCTCAATTCGTGACATGCCATCAGCAGAACGGCGCGTTCGATGGGGCTGAGGTCTTTTTCGTCGCGGTCGAGCAGGGGGCGGATTTGCTGGATGTATTCGGCGGCGTGGGTGTGCGTGCCGAAGAAGAGTTTGTTGAACAGCTCTTCGTCTGCTTTGGCAAAGTCGGGCTGGTCTTGGATATTTTTGGCGATTTCGGGGGCGGCGGTGTTGTTGATGCCGGCTTGGTAGAGGGCTTGTACGGCTAACTCGCGGGCGCGGCGGCGTGGGGTTTTCATGGGGATTCCTTCGTTGGCGGCACGGTAGGTGCGGTAATGAATGTTTGAGACGACCTCTGTCGGATGACGGGTCGTCTGAAAACGGTTTGTCCGGCAGATGGTGCGAAACCGGAATGCGGCAAAGCTAAGGGTTTCGCGTTCGGGCTTATTCTTCTTCGTCGTCAAACTGCTCTTCAATCAGGCGGTTGACGAGGTTGGCGCACTCGACGGCGACTTTGGCGGCGTCGGCGGCTTTTTCTTCAATGCGCGCGACGGCTTGTTCGTCGTTTTCGGTGGTCAGGATGGCGTTGGCGATGGGGATGTTGTAGTCGAGTCCGACACGGGTTACGCCTGAACCGGATTCGTTGGAAACGAGTTCGAAGTGGTAGGTTTCGCCGCGGATGACGACGCCGATGGCAATCAGCGCGTCGTATTGCTCGGAGGCTGCCATGTTTTGCAGGACGAGCGGCACTTCGAGCGCGCCGGGTACGGTGGCGATGGTGATGTTGTTGTCGGCTACGCCCAATTCTTGCAGGGTGCGGCAGCAGACTTTGAGCATTTCGCTGCCGATTTCGTTGGTAAAGCGGGCTTGTACGATGCCGATGCGTAGGTGTGCGCCGTCGAGGTTCGGGGCGATGATGTTCATGGTGTTTCCTTGTATTTTGAGCGGTAAACGGGTTTTCAGACGACGTTTGACTTTTCTGAAAACGATATTGGGGATTTATTCCTGCGGCTGCCAGTCGGCAACGGCTTGAAAATCGCCGTCTTCGCCGATTTCCCATGCGCTGCCTTCGGGTTGGGTTATCAGCTCGGCGATGGCGGGATTGGACTGGGTAATTTCGGAAAGGCTGACGACGCTGAAATTGTCGGGATCGTCGGTGTATTCGTCGGTCTCGTCGCCGCTGAAGAAACGCCAGCCGCTGTCGTTTTCGAAAACGGGGGCTTCGCGGTAGAGGAAGCCGACGGGTTCGCCTTGTTTGGCTACCGTATTGGTCACGATGCAGCGGTCGAGGGCGGCTGAGAGGGCTTGGGCAAATTTATTCATTGCGGTGTGTGCATGCCGTAAAAATTGTGCGGATTTTATCATGATTAGGGCAGCCTCTGCACCGTGTATCTTTATAGTGGATTAACTTTAAATCAGGACAAGGCGACGAAGCCGCAGACAGTACAGATAGTACGGCAAGGCGAGGTAACGCCGTACTGGTTTAAAGTTAATCCACTATATATTTGCCGCTTATGGTTTGATGGTACAATGCTGGTCGTCTGAAACGCGCTGAACTGTGTTTCAGACGACTGTTGCAGCCCTAAAGTGTTTCCGTATTTGCATGAAGTGCCGAAACGCATTCGGGTTGGTTTGGGAGGCTGGATTTTCGCCGCCTCTCGCCCGATACGCCGAAGCAAGAAGAAAGACAAACGTCCTCATGAAAACAGATGTGTTAAAACAGCAGGCGCATGCCGCCATTCAGAATAAACTGGGTTACCATTTCAAAGATACCGCGCTTTTGCAGCAGGCGCTGACCCACCGCAGCTACCATGCGAAAAACAACGAGCGTTTCGAGTTCGTCGGCGATTCGATTTTGAACTACACCGTCGCCAAAATGTTGTTTGACGCGTTCCCCAAGCTGACCGAAGGCGAATTGTCGCGTTTGCGCGCGAGCTTGGTCAATGAAGGCGTGTTGGCGGAAATCGCTTTGGAAATGAATGTCGGCGACGGGCTTTATTTGGGCGCGGGCGAATTGAAAAGCGGCGGATTCAGACGACCCTCCATCCTTGCCGATGCTATGGAAGCGATGTTTGCCGCCGTCAGCTTTGATGCGGATTTCGCCGAGGCGGAGAAAGTGGTGCGGCACTTGTTTGCCGAACGCGTCAAACGCGCCGATTTCAAAACGCAGGGCAAAGACAATAAAACCGCCCTGCAAGAAGCCCTCCAAGCCCGCCGCCTTGCCCTGCCCAAATACCGCATCGAAGAACAAATCGGACATGCCAACGACAGTATGTTTTTGATTTCATGCGACTTGGGCGAACTCGGCTTCATCTGCAAAGCACAAGGCAGCAGCCGCAAAGTTGCCGAGCAGCAAGCCGCCAAAGAAGCGCTGCAATGGCTCGAGCAACATCATCCTTTGAAAAAAGCGAAAAAATAGCCGATTTATTTTTCAGACGACCTAGGGTCTGACGACATTCAATAGTTTCCGTGCTTTTTATCCCTAAAGCGGCATCTTCCGCCTTAAATCTTCCGCTTTGTGAACAAAAATCCACTTGGAAAATTAAATCTCGACAGCCCCTATGACAAGACGAAAAGGTCGTCTGAAACTTCAAACAGAAAGCCATCATGGACATCGAAACCTTCCTGCAAAACGAATCTAGCCATCCCGCCGACTACCGTTGCGGCTTCGTCGCCATCGTCGGTAGACCCAACGTCGGCAAATCCACGCTGATGAACCACCTCATCGGGCAAAAAATCAGCATCACCAGTAAAAAAGCCCAAACCACGCGCAACCGCGTTACCGGCATTTACACCGACGACACCGCCCAATTCGTTTTCGTTGATACCCCCGGTTTCCAAACCAAACACCGCAACGCCCTGAACGACCGCCTCAATCAAAACGTAACCGAAGCGTTGAGCGGCGTCGATGCCGTCGTTTTCGTCGTCGAAGCCATGCGCTTTACCGATGCCGACCGCATCGTGATGAAACAATTGCCGACAAACACACCCGTCATCCTCGTCATCAACAAAATCGACAAAAACAAAGCGGGCAGCAGCGGTTTGCAGGAATTTATCGACCAAATCAGCGCAGAATTCAAATTTGCAGGGCATGAAACCGTCAGCGCCAAACACGGATTGGGCATCGCCAACCTGCTCGCGCGCCTCAGACCTTACCTTCCCCAAAGCGTGCCGATGTATCCGGAAGAAATGGTGACCGACCGTTCCAGCCGTTTCCTCGCCACCGAAATCGTGCGCGAAAAACTGTTCCGCTACCTCGGCGAAGAGCTGCCCTACGCCATGAACGTGGAAATCGAACAATTCGAAGAAGAGGAAAACGGACTCTACCGAATTTACATCGCCGTATTGGTCGATAAAGACAGCCAAAAAGCCATCTTAATCGGCAAAGATGGGGAAAAATTGAAAAAAATCTCCACCGAAGCCCGCCTCGATATGGAAAAACTGTTTGATACTAAAGTGTTTTTAAAGGTTTGGGTCAAGGTCAAATCAGGCTGGGCGGACGACGTGCGCTTCCTCAGGGAATTGGGTTTGTAGGTCGTCTGAAAATACTGTAATTAATTGTTTACACTGGATTGAGTTTATGTCTGTCTATACTAATATTTCTGATGAGCAAATACGGGAGTTTTTGTCAGATTATGATCTGGGGGAATTTGTTTCCCTGCAAGGCATTGCACAGGGAATTACCAACAGTAATTACTTTTTGAATACTTCTAAAGGCAGCTATGTTTTAACTGTATTTGAAGTGTTGCGTCAGGATGAATTGCCATTTTTCTTGAATTTGAACAAGCATTTGAGTAGTAAAAGCGTAGCTTGTCCAAGTCCGATTGTACGAAAAGATGGAAAGCTGGATTCGGTATTGGCAGGTAAACCGGCTTGCGTCGTTACCAGATTAAATGGTGCGGATACCGCATGGGCGACCGAGGCGCAGTGTTTTAACACGGGAGCAATGTTGGCCAAAATGCATTTGGCGGTTCAAGATTTTCCCGAAAAAATGGAAAATCCCCGATATAACACATGGTGGAAGCAAGCTTATGAACAATTATTGCCACAGTTGAATGAGGCTGATGCCCAGTTGCTGGGTAAGGAAATTTCGGATTTGGAAAACAATCTCGGCGGTCATTTGCCATCCGGCATCATTCATGCCGATTTATTTAAAGACAACGTTTTGTTGGATGGGGAAAATGTGGCTGGGTTCATCGATTTCTATTATGCATGTAATGGAAATTTCATGTATGACTTGGCAATCGCAGTAAATGATTGGTCGAGAACTTCTGATAACAAGTTGGATGCGAAGTTATGCAAAGCGTTTATTGACGGTTATGAAAACATTCGTCCGCTATCTGATGCGGAGAAGGAATATTTTCCTGTGGCGCAGCGGGCTGGGTGCGTACGCTTTTGGGTATCAAGACTGCTAGATTTTCATTTTCCCCAAGAGGGTGAGATGACTTTTATCAAAGACCCAAATGTTTTTAGGGATTTGTTATTAAGTCTGAACTGAATTTGGATATGTTGTAGTGATTTCAAAGGTCGTCTGAAAAAGATTTCAGACGACCTTTGGTGTTATTAGGTGTTGGGAGTTGAGTTTCTGTTTGTTGATGTGTGAATTGAATTGTTTTGGGCTGTTTGGGTTTGGATTGATGGTGTTTTGAAAGTTCTGAAATAGTGTCTGAAATAAAAGTTGTTGAATTTCAGGTTGTTGTCGGGTTTTGTAGAATTTTTTATTGTTTAGGAGTTGACGGTTTTTGAGGGGAGGGGTATAGTTCGGTTCTTCGCTGCTTCGGCGGTGATTGAACGAACAGGCAAGTATATCACAGTTGGTCTGATTTTTCGAGGTTTTAAGAAAAGTTTTGATTGACAATGAGATGAAATGCTTTATAATTCGTTTTCGCTCTTTAACAAAACAGATTACCGATAAGTGTGAGTGCGACAGCCTCACACTGTTTGAAAGACAGACAAGATGATGTTTTAGACATTGTCCTGTCGGTTTCTTTGAAGCAGACCAGAAGTTAAAAAGTTAGAGATTGAACATAAGAGTTTGATCCTGGCTCAGATTGAACGCTGGCGGCATGCTTTACACATGCAAGTCGGACGGCAGCACAGAGAAGCTTGCTTCTTGGGTGGCGAGTGGCGAACGGGTGAGTAACATATCGGAACGTACCGAGCAGTGGGGGATAACTAATCGAAAGATTAGCTAATACCGCATATATTCTGAGGAAGAAAGCAGGGGACCATTTGGCCTTGCGCTGTTTGAGCGGCCGATATCTGATTAGCTGGTTGGTGGGGTAAAGGCCTACCAAGGCGACGATCAGTAGCGGGTCTGAGAGGATGATCCGCCACACTGGGACTGAGACACGGCCCAGACTCCTACGGGAGGCAGCAGTGGGGAATTTTGGACAATGGGCGCAAGCCTGATCCAGCCATGCCGCGTGTCTGAAGAAGGCCTTCGGGTTGTAAAGGACTTTTGTCAGGGAAGAAAAGGGCGGGGTTAATACCCCTGTCTGATGACGGTACCTGAAGAATAAGCACCGGCTAACTACGTGCCAGCAGCCGCGGTAATACGTAGGGTGCGAGCGTTAATCGGAATTACTGGGCGTAAAGCGGGCGCAGACGGTTACTTAAGCAGGATGTGAAATCCCCGGGCTCAACCTGGGAACTGCGTTCTGAACTGGGTGACTAGAGTGTGTCAGAGGGAGGTAGAATTCCACGTGTAGCAGTGAAATGCGTAGAGATGTGGAGGAATACCGATGGCGAAGGCAGCCTCCTGGGATAACACTGACGTTCATGCCCGAAAGCGTGGGTAGCAAACAGGATTAGATACCCTGGTAGTCCACGCCCTAAACGATGTCGATTAGCTGTTGGGCAGCATGACTGCTTAGTAGCGAAGCTAACGCGTGAAATCGACCGCCTGGGGAGTACGGTCGCAAGATTAAAACTCAAAGGAATTGACGGGGACCCGCACAAGCGGTGGATGATGTGGATTAATTCGATGCAACGCGAAGAACCTTACCTGGTCTTGACATGTACGGAACCCTCCAGAGACGGAGGGGTGCCTTCGGGAGCCGTAACACAGGTGCTGCATGGCTGTCGTCAGCTCGTGTCGTGAGATGTTGGGTTAAGTCCCGCAACGAGCGCAACCCTTGTCATTAGTTGCCATCATTAAGTTGGGCACTCTAATGAGACTGCCGGTGACAAGCCGGAGGAAGGTGGGGATGACGTCAAGTCCTCATGGCCCTTATGACCAGGGCTTCACACGTCATACAATGGTCGGTACAGAGGGTAGCCAAGCCGCGAGGCGGAGCCAATCTCACAAAACCGATCGTAGTCCGGATTGCACTCTGCAACTCGAGTGCATGAAGTCGGAATCGCTAGTAATCGCAGGTCAGCATACTGCGGTGAATACGTTCCCGGGTCTTGTACACACCGCCCGTCACACCATGGGAGTGGGGGATACCAGAAGTAGGTAGGGTAACCGCAAGGAGCCCGCTTACCACGGTATGCTTCATGACTGGGGTGAAGTCGTAACAAGGTAGCCGTAGGGGAACCTGCGGCTGGATCACCTCCTTTCTAGAGAAAGAAGAGGCTGTCGCATTCACACTTATCGGTAAACTGTAGAAGATGCGGAAAAATGCTTGAGTGAAGACAAGGTTCGCTTAAGAAGAGAATCCGGGTTTGTAGCTCAGCTGGTTAGAGCACACGCTTGATAAGCGTGGGGTCGGAGGTTCAAGTCCTCCCAGACCCACCAAGAACGGGGGCATAGCTCAGTTGGTAGAGCACCTGCTTTGCAAGCAGGGGGTCATCGGTTCGATCCCGTTTGCCTCCACCAATACTTTCCAAATCAAAGCGAGTTAAAAAGGCAGTGTAACTGCTTTCTTTTTTTCTAAAGAGAAGTCTGCTGACGAATCAGTTTGACGGAAAAAGAAAGGCTGCTATAATAATCAGCTCATTTTGATTTGCGAAGTAAATAGCAATATTGAACGCATCGATCTTTAACAAATTGGAAAGCCGAAATCAACAAACAAAGACAATGTGTCTGTTTTTGATGATTGGCCGATTGCAAACGGTCAGTTGTCTCCCGAACAGGAAAAGAAAAACAGGTACAGTATTTGGGTGATGATTGTATCGACTTAATCCCGAAAGACAAAAGGCGGGATTAAGACACAACAAGCAGTAAGCTTTATCAGAGTAGGAAATTCAAGTTTGATGTTCTAGTCAACGGAATGTCAGGCAAAGTCAGAGAAGTTCTTGAAATGATAGAGTCAAGTGAATAAGTGCATCAGGTGGATGCCTTGGCGATGATAGGCGATGAAGGACGTGTAAGCCTGCGAAAAGCGTGGGGGAGCTGGCAATAAAGCTATGATCCCGCGATGTCCGAATGGGGAAACCCACTGCATTCTGTGCAGTATCCTAAGTTGAATACATAGACTTAGAGAAGCGAACCCGGAGAACTGAACCATCTAAGTACCCGGAGGAAAAGAAATCAACCGAGATTCCGCAAGTAGTGGCGAGCGAACGCGGAGGAGCCTGTACGTAATAACTGTCGAGATAGAAGAACAAGCTGGGAAGCTTGACCATAGTGGGTGATAGTCCCGTATTCGAAATCTCAACGGTGGTACTAAGCGTACGAAAAGTAGGGCGGGACACGTGAAATCCTGTCTGAATATGGGGGGACCATCCTCCAAGGCTAAATACTCATCATCGACCGATAGTGAACCAGTACCGTGAGGGAAAGGCGAAAAGAACCCCGGGAGGGGAGTGAAATAGAACCTGAAACCTGATGCATACAAACAGTGGGAGCGCCCTTGTGGTGTGACTGCGTACCTTTTGTATAATGGGTCAACGACTTACATTCAGTAGCGAGCTTAACCGAATAGGGGAGGCGTAGGGAAACCGAGTCTTAATAGGGCGAAGAGTTGCTGGGTGTAGACCCGAAACCGAGTGATCTATCCATGGCCAGGTTGAAGGTGCCGTAACAGGTACTGGAGGACCGAACCCACGCATGTTGCAAAATGCGGGGATGAGCTGTGGATAGGGGTGAAAGGCTAAACAAACTCGGAGATAGCTGGTTCTCCCCGAAAACTATTTAGGTAGTGCCTCGAGCAAGACACTGATGGGGGTAAAGCACTGTTATGGCTAGGGGGTTATTGCAACTTACCAACCCATGGCAAACTAAGAATACCATCAAGTGGTTTCTCGGGAGACAGACAGCGGGTGCTAACGTCCGTTGTCAAGAGGGAAACAACCCAGACCGCCAGCTAAGGTCCCAAATGATAGATTAAGTGGTAAACGAAGTGGGAAGGCCCAGACAGCCAGGATGTTGGCTTAGAAGCAGCCATCATTTAAAGAAAGCGTAATAGCTCACTGGTCGAGTCGTCCTGCGCGGAAGATGTAACGGGGCTCAAATCTATAACCGAAGCTGCGGATGCCAGTTTACTGGCATGGTAGGGGAGCGTTCTGTAGGCCGATGAAGGTGCATTGTAAAGTGTGCTGGAGGTATCAGAAGTGCGAATGTTGACATGAGTAGCGATAAAGCGGGTGAAAAGCCCGCTCGCCGAAAGCCCAAGGTTTCCTACGCAACGTTCATCGGCGTAGGGTGAGTCGGCCCCTAAGGCGAGGCAGAAATGCGTAGTCGATGGGAAACAGGTTAATATTCCTGTACTTGATTCAAATGCGATGTGGGGACGGAGAAGGTTAGGTTAGCAAGCTGTTGGAATAGCTTGTTTAAGCCGGTAGGTGGAAGACTTAGGCAAATCCGGGTCTTCTTAACACCGAGAAGTGACGACGAGTGTCTACGGACATGAAGTAACCGATACCACGCTTCCAGGAAAAGCCACTAAGCTTCAGTTTGAATCGAACCGTACCGCAAACCGACACAGGTGGGCAGGATGAGAATTCTAAGGCGCTTGAGAGAACTCGGGAGAAGGAACTCGGCAAATTGATACCGTAACTTCGGGAGAAGGTATGCCCTCTAAGGTTAAGGACTTGCTCCGTAAGCCTCGGAGGGTCGCAGAGAATAGGTGGCTGCGACTGTTTATTAAAAACACAGCACTCTGCTAACACGAAAGTGGACGTATAGGGTGTGACGCCTGCCCGGTGCTGGAAGGTTAATTGAAGATGTGAGAGCATCGGATCGAAGCCCCAGTAAACGGCGGCCGTAACTATAACGGTCCTAAGGTAGCGAAATTCCTTGTCGGGTAAGTTCCGACCCGCACGAATGGCGTAACGATGGCCACACTGTCTCCTCCCGAGACTCAGCGAAGTTGAAGTGGTTGTGAAGATGCAATCTACCCGCTGCTAGACGGAAAGACCCCGTGAACCTTTACTGTAGCTTTGCATTGGACTTTGAAGTCACTTGTGTAGGATAGGTGGGAGGCTTAGAAGCAGAGACGCCAGTCTCTGTGGAGCCGTCCTTGAAATACCACCCTGGTGTCTTTGAGGTTCTAACCCAGACCCGTAATCCGGGTCGGGGACCGTGCATGGTAGGCAGTTTGACTGGGGCGGTCTCCTCCCAAAGAGTAACGGAGGAGTTCGAAGGTTACCTAGGTCCGGTCGGAAATCGGACTGATAGTGCAATGGCAAAAGGTAGCTTAACTGCGAGACCGACAAGTCGAGCAGGTGCGAAAGCAGGACATAGTGATCCGGTGGTTCTGTATGGAAGGGCCATCGCTCAACGGATAAAAGGTACTCCGGGGATAACAGGCTGATTCCGCCCAAGAGTTCATATCGACGGCGGAGTTTGGCACCTCGATGTCGGCTCATCACATCCTGGGGCTGTAGTCGGTCCCAAGGGTATGGCTGTTCGCCATTTAAAGTGGTACGTGAGCTGGGTTTAAAACGTCGTGAGACAGTTTGGTCCCTATCTGCAGTGGGCGTTGGAAGTTTGACGGGGGCTGCTCCTAGTACGAGAGGACCGGAGTGGACGAACCTCTGGTGTACCGGTTGTAACGCCAGTTGCATAGCCGGGTAGCTAAGTTCGGAAGAGATAAGCGCTGAAAGCATCTAAGCGCGAAACTCGCCTGAAGATGAGACTTCCCTTGCGGTTTGACCGCACTAAAGAGTCGTTCGAGACCAGGACGTTGATAGGTGGGGTGTGGAAGCGCGGTAACGCGTGAAGCTGACCCATACTAATTGCTCGTGAGGCTTGACTCTATCATTTGAAGAACTTCAAATAAAAAGCTTACTGACTGATTCAGTCATCACCGGATATATTGATTGAGGCTTTGCCGATTTGTACAGTTTAAGTTTGGCGGCCATAGCGAGTTGGTCCCACGCCTTCCCATCCCGAACAGGACCGTGAAACGACTCAGCGCCGATGATAGTGTGGTTCTTCCATGCGAAAGTAGGTCACTGCCAAACACCTATCCTAAGCCCCCGACAGATGTCGGGGGCTTTTACTTTGTATCGTTGACGGGTTTGGCGAACCGGACATCCCTGCCTTGTATGGCGGCGGTGGGCAAAATGGGGTGATACGCCGAATGCTCCGGTTGCAGAAGGATGGACGCTTGATGATGCGGGCGGGTACGCTCCGAAATTGAGGCGGGCTAGCAGATGTTGCGGAATCAATACATTTGGAGATAGTAAGGTTGGAAATATTTAAAATTGTTTGAGTTGAAATAATGGAAAGGATATGATAATAAGATATACAGTGGTAACGCATTCCGGGCGTTGCCGTCCATATTAACGAAACGATAGGAAAACGTCCTTATGAAAAAATTCCTCTTTGCCGCACTCTCCGTTTTGACCGCCTCGCTGTCGCTGGCAGCCGTCAACATCAACACCGCTTCCCCGTCCGAATTGGAAGCCCTGCCCGGCATCGGTCCGGCCAAAGCGAAAGCCATTGCGGACTACCGCCAGCAGCACGGTGGCTTCAAATCGGTGGAGGAGCTCAAAAACGTCAAAGGCATCGGCGAGGGCATCTTCTCCAAACTGAAGGCCGAAGCAACCGTCGCGCCCGCACCCGCAAACCCAAAAGCTAAAAACGCCGTCCCGGCACCTAAAAAATAAACCCGAGTGCCCCTCTAGAACAGGAATATGCGTAGTAAATTGGGTAATGAAAAGGCCGTCCGAATGCAGACTGGAGTTGGACGGTCTTCGTGCCTATAAAAATTATTGAAACTGCCTGCTCTGTTCGCGGACAATGCTAACCGCGTCTCCGCCAAATATCGCGTTCACGTTCATTGCTGTGGATAGCGGTCAGGGGAGGTAGGGGTAGAGAGCTTTTGAGGGGGAAGAGAAGATCAAAAAGGCTAAGAAGAGACCAAAAGAGAATAGATACGATCTTGTAAATGTTTCGAGTTGCAAATCGGTTTTAGATGGACTTAGACCTTTGCAAAATTCCTACTAAGACATTTAGGGGATGTCTCATGAATACCTTCTTCCAAAAAACTGCACGGGCCATGATAGCAAACACATTGACTGCTTACCCACTATTGAAGTTGGATTAGGTAATTGATTGACACTCGATCGAGCATACCTGAATCGTCAAAGAACCGGTACCACCGTGACCTTCCCGCTATCTCCTGTTGTCCATGTTCAAAGCTGTCTTGCTCGGCCAGTGGCACAACCTTTCCGAACCCGAACACAGCCTCGTCACCCGCATCGATTTCAACCTGTTTTGTCGTTTTGATGAACTGAACATTTCAGATTACAGCACCTTATGCCGCTATCGCAACTGGCGAGTGCAAGGCAACACCTTTTCCGAATTGCTGGAACTTATTAAACGACAATTGACCGAAAAGGTCTAAAAGTAGAGAAACTATCCGCAGCACTACTATTGGCAGTAAACAGAACCAGACCGAAGAGGCGGATGAGGAAAAACATGTCAGTGGCCAAACCACACCAAGCAAGACCCAAAATGCCTGCCGAACAAAGAAAAACAGCCTTTACAAAATCGGTTAAAAAATATACTTACACTGATGCGCAAAATTATATCGAGAAACTGAACACCTCTCCCGCCAATAGCTATGATTGCAACAACTATCTGTTCCCTTTGCCCGAAGGTCTGGTCGAAGGTGCGGCCATCTATACCGACAAAGGCTACGCAGCAAGGTAAACCGGCAACATTTGGAAGATTATCGGGTGTCGACGGCATTATGTGCAAAGATCACCGCAGCCGCCCGCTGACGTAAGCTCAAATGAAGCGTAAACGATGTTTGTCGAAAACCCGTTATGTGGTCGAAAAAAACTTCGGTACGCTAAACCGTAAATATCGATCTCGCTACGCTCTAGCAGCACAGACTATTTCAGGCTGCTCAAAGTGAATGCGCAAAGCCATCTAAGAGCGGCATATTTGAATCTGTTGAAAGTGGATAACAGGCTAGGAATGTTTGTTGGAAATTAAAAGGTGGCTCGAATACCCGATTAACCAGTATTCGAGTATAAAAAAAGAAATTTAGCAGAGAAAGAGCTTAAAATCCTTGTTTGGATTTCGGCTTTCGGGAATAAGAATTTTGTAAAGTTCTCTGCTTGTCTTCATTACGTCAATTAGAAAGGTCGTCTGAAAACCTGATTCGGTTTTCAGACGACCTTTTTTTCAGACGGCCTTGGATTCGGATTTCAAGTGCAACACCAGGGTACCGGTGGCTGGAACAGATTCAAGAATAAAACACTTGGCGTTTCGCAGCCAAGTGTTTTTCTCGGCCGGTGGTTCAACTCATCTTGAACCCTGCGTATCTCCCGATCGCTGATGTTTCGGAAATCGGTTTGTTTGGGGAAATATTGCCGGATGAGTCCGTTGGTGTTCTCATTCAGCCCTTTCTCCCACGAATGGTAAGGGCGGCAAAAATAGGTTTCTGCCTTTAATGCTTTGGCTATTTTGGTGTGTTGGTAGAACTCTTTGCCGTTATCCATGGTGATGGTGTGGACTCTGGCTTTATATGCCTTTAATACCCTAATGGCCGCCCGGGCAGTGTCTTCGGCTTTTAAGTTCTTTAATTTGCAGATGATGGTGTAGCGGGTAACGCGTTCGACCAAGGTCAATAACGCGCCTTTCTGATTTTTGCCGACGATGGTGTCGGCCTCCCAATCGCCGATGCGGGTTTTCCGGTCGACGATGGCAGGTCGGTTTTCTATGCCGACGCGGTCGGGCACTTTGCCTCCGGTCCATATGCTGCCGTAGCGTTTGCGGTAGGGTTTGCTGCATATTCTGAGATGTTGCCACAAAGTGCCGCCGTTGCTTTTGTCTTGGCGAAGGTAGCGGTAAACGGTGCTGTGATGGAGTGTGATCCCGTGGTGTTTATGCAGATAGGCGCATACTTGTTCGGGACTGAGTTTGCGGCGGATAAGGGTGTCGATGTGTTGAACCAGCTGCGAATCGGGCTTATAGGGTTTTCGCCGGTGCTGTTTGGTCAGCCGGCTTTGCTTCTGTGCTTTTTCGGCGCTGTATTGCTGTCCTTGGATGCAGTGCCGCTTGATTTCGCGGCTGATGGTGCTTTTGTGGCGGTTAAGTTGTTTGGCGATTTCGGCGATGGTGCAGTGGCGGGACAGGTATTGGATATGGTATCGTTCGTCTTGGGTCAGTTGTGTGTAGCTCATGGCAATCTTTCTTGCAGGAAAGGCCGTATGCTACCGCATACTGGCCTTTTTCTGTTATGGAAAGTTGCACTTCAAATGCGAATCCGCCCACCTTTTCGTTCATATCGATTCAAGCATCTTCTTTAATCAGTGATTTGGACAATTCCTCCAACGGCACGCCTTTGGTTTCGGGCATCATCGTCATTACGAAGAAAAGCTGCAACACCATCATCGCCGTGAAGCAGACGAACACCCAACCCGCCCCAATGCTGCCGAACAGGAACGGAATAGCAGCAGGAATGGAGGCGGCAAGCACCCAGTGGGTCGAGCTGCCCAACGCCTGACCTTGTGCACGCAGGTGGCTGGGGAAAATTTCGGAGATAAACACCCAAATCACCGTACCCTGACCGATGGCGTGTGCGGCGATAAAGAGGAAGAAAAAGAGCGGAACCGCCATGCCTTTCCAGCCGAGGAAGAAGGCAAGCGACACCAAACCGAGCGAAATGATGTAGCCGAACGAGCCGATATACATCAGTTGGCGGCGGCCGAATTTATCGATTAATGCCAAGCCGACGAAAGTGAAAATCAGGTTGACCAAACCCACGCCCACGCTGCCGCCCAAGGCCGCGCTTTTTTCCAAACCGGCGATTTCAAAAATACGCGGTGCGTAGTAGAGGAAGGCGTTGATGCCCGACATTTGGTTGAAAAACGCAATCAGGAATGCCAGTAAAACAGGCAGGCGGTATTTTTTCAGCCACAGGCTTTCTTTTTTACCGCTGTCTTCGCGGGTGGAGGCGACCAATTCTTCAATGTCCGCATCAGGATTGACCAAGGCAAGCACTTTGCGCGCTTCGTCGATACGCCCTTTCATCACCAACCAGCGCGGCGAAAGCGGAATGCTCAACACCATGACGGTATAAATCAAGGCAGGGACGACTTGTACTCCCAGCATCCAACGCCAAGTGTTCTCGCCCAAATTCAGACCGGAGAAAATATAGTTGGAAAGATAGGCAATCAGGATACCGAAGACGATGTTGAATTGATACATCGCCACCAAGCGTCCGCGTTTTTCGGCAGGCGCGATTTCGGTAACGTAGGCAGGCGCGGCAATGGTCGATGCGCCGATGCCCAAGCCTCCGATGAAGCGGAAGAAGGCGAAGGAATAAGGGTCGTTGACCAAGGCAGAACCGAGCGCGCCGACGACATACAACGCGCCGATGACAACCAGCGTTTTTTTACGCCCGAATTTATCGGTCGGTATGCTGCCAAAGAGCGCACCGATGACCGTCCCCCAAAGCGCAGATGACATAACGACCAAGCCGTGGAACCAATCCGGGCTTTTCCACAATTCCTGCAATGCCTGATCGGCACCGGAAATCACGACGGTATCGAAACCGAACAGAAAACCCGCCAGCGCGACCGTAATGGACCATCTGAGAAGTTTTGACTGATTCATGAAGCGTCCTCACTTGATTGACAGTTAAGAAAACCCTACCCGCCGCGCTCCGTATAAACGGAAAGCGGAGCGGCAAAACTTCTGTTTTCAGCCGGTTTTAGTAACGTGCCATCAGGCAAGACGCGCGGGAGATTTTAGTTGGAAGAATAGAAAGGCGCGGCTTTCTGAAGAATGATGTTATTGTTGAGAAGCATTTTTTATTGATAAAAGGCCGAGTCATTATGTTTTAAAACTCATAGGCTGGCAAGACGCTATCAGTGTCAAAATTGATTATTCACAAAGTTTGCACCGGAAAGGGATAGGATCGTCTGAAAACCAAAGCTTGGATTGAATAAGGTTTTTTGTTGAGGGGTGTTTCAGATGATGGTACGGCATTCGGTCAAAATATCGGGGCGATTCGAAAAATTTGCCTTCAGACGACCTTTACTTTACTTTGTTGCGTTACTACAATATTTTCATTTCGATATATCGGGTCGATTGCCTGCGTTTCCCGCAGATATATATCTCCCCGGAAGAACCACAAACAAACCCATCAGGAGCGCATCATGAACGCCTCGCAATTAATCAGCAGCCTGACTCAAACCGTCGGCGAAAAATACATCATCACCGACCCCGCGAAAACCGAACAATACCGCCAAGGCTACCGTTTCGGCGAGGGTAGGGCGTTGGCAGTGGTGCGCCCCGGAACCATTCTGGAAATGTGGAAAATTTTGCAGGCCTGCGTCGAAGCGGACGTGATTGTGATTACGCAGGCGGCGAATACCGGTTTGACGGGCGGCTCGACCCCCGACGGCAACGATTACGACCGCGACATCGTGATTGTAAACACCATGCGGATGAACATCATCCAAACCATCAACAACAACGAACAAGTCGTCTGCCTGCCCGGCTCTACCCTGAACCAGCTCGAATTGCTGCTGAAACCTTTGGGGCGCGAACCGCATTCGGTCATCGGCTCTTCCTGTATCGGCGCGTCTGTCTTGGGCGGCGTGTGCAACAATTCCGGCGGCGCATTGGTGCAGCGCGGCCCTGCCTACACGGAAATGGCGCTGTTCGCCCAAATCAACGAAGAGGGCCAACTGGAGCTGGTCAACCATTTGGGCATAGATTTGGGCGATACGCCCGAAGAAATCCTGACCAACCTTCAAGGTCATCACTATCAGAGAAAAGACATCACGCAAGACGCGGGTAAAGGACACGACCATGCCTATTGCGACCATGTCCGCCAAGTGGACGAGCCGACCGCCGCGCGCTTTAACGCCGACCCCGCGCGCCATTACGAAGCGTCCGGCTGCGCGGGCAAACTGATGGTTTTCGCCGTCCGCTTGGACACCTTCCCGCAAGAGAAACAAACCGCCGTGTTCTATATCGGCACTAACGACATCAACGAACTGACCGACATCCGCCGCGCCGCCTTGGGCGAATTTGAAAGCCTGCCCGTTTCCGGCGAATACATCCATCGCGACGCTTTCGATATTGCCGACGTGTACGGCAAAGACACGTTCTACGTCATCAAGAAATTCGGTACGCACCAACTGCCGAAATTATTTGATTTTAAAGCCAAAGTTGATCGCTTCGGCAAAAAAGTCAGCTTTCTGCCCAAACATTTTTCCGACAAGGTCATGCAGTTCGTCAGCAAATACCTACCCGACCACCTACCCAAATCCATGCGCGATTACCGCGACAAATACGAACACCATCTGATTCTGAAAATAGGCGGAAAAGGCGTGGATGAAGCGCGCGCGTTTTTGAAAGAGTATTTTGCGCACCACGGCGGCGCGTTTTTCGAATGCAACGCCGAAGAAACCCAAGCCGCCATGCTGCACCGTTTTGCCGTCGCCTCAGCCGCCATCCGCTACCGCGCCGTGCATGACGACGAAGTGGAAGATTTGGTGGCGCTGGACATCGCCCTGCGCCGCGACGACCGCGACTGGTTTGAAAAACTGCCGTCGGAAATCGACAATAAAATCATCCACAAACTCTACTACGGACATTTCATGTGCCACGTTTTCCATCAGGATTACATCATCAAAAAAGGCAACGACTGCATGGCATTGGAACACGAAATGCTGCATCTCTTAGACCAACGCGGCGCGCAGTATCCTGCCGAACACAACGTCGGACATTTATATGAGGCCAAACCCGCGCTCAAACAGTTCTACCGCAAACTAGACCCGACTAATAGCTTCAATCCGGGTATAGGCAAAACCAGTAAGAAGAAAAACTGGGCTGAATGATAAGGTTGGGATGGTATAAGTAAATGAAAGGTCGTCTGAAAACTGTATTCGGTTTTCAGACGACCTTTTTGCTTATAACTTTTGGTTTGTAGCACATAACCAATCAGTCTTTCCCGAAAAACGCCAATCGGAGTAGTATGCCATATTCCGTTCAATACACTGAAAACAAAGGTATAAATATGGCACGCTTAACCGTACACACCGTCGAAACCGCTCCCGAAGCAGCAAAACCCCGCGTCGAAGCCGCACTGAAAAGCAACGGCTTCATCCCGAACCTCATCGGCGTGCTGGCCAACGCGCCCGAAGCGTTGGCCTTCTATCAGGAAGTCGGCAAGCTGAACGCCGCCAACAGCCTGACTCCCGGCGAAGTGGAAGTCATCCAAATCATCGCCGCCCGCACCAACGAATGCGGTTTCTGCGTGGCAGGCCACACCAAGCTGGCGACCCTGAAAAAACTCCTGTCCGAACAATCCATCAAAGCCTCGCGCGCATTGGCGGCAGGCGAATTTGACGATGCCAAGTTGGGCGCGCTCGCTGCGTTTACCCAAGCCGTGATGGCGAAAAAAGGCGCGGTATCCGATGCCGAACTCAAAGCCTTCTTCGACGCCGGCTACAATCAGCAGCAGGCTGTCGAAGTCGTAATGGGCGTTGCCTTGGCAACTTTGTGCAACTACGTCAACAACGTCGCGCAAACAGACATCAACCCTGAATTGCAGGCATTCGCCTAATTCTGACCCAAGGTCGTCTGAAAAGCGTCGGCAAAACCGTTTGCCCGTTTTTAGACGACCTTTTTCAAAACCGCTGTCTCTGTAACAGACCGCGTCCCCTTTCAAACGGAACGCCCTTCCCGCGCCGTCTCCACCCATTTTCAAGGATAAGACCATGAACCGTGAAACCTTATTGTCTCAAGTTGCCGAACTCGTCAAAGCCAAACTCAAACCCTTAGTGGACGAAATCGACCGCAATGGTTTGTATCCCGAAGATTTTATGCGCGAACTCGGCGCCATCGGCGGTTTCGGCGCAGTCGGCACGGAAGCGGAAGGCGGCAACGGCTTGGGTTTGGCGACGCAAATCGCCGTCCTGCGCGAAGTCGGCAAAGAATGCGGCGCGACCTCGTTCAGCGCATGGTGTCAGGCGGCTTGCGCGTGGTATCTGCACCAAACACCCAACCAAGCCGTCAAAGACAAATACCTCGCCGACATCCTGCAAGGCAAAGTCTTGGCGGGTACGGGCATGTCCAATACCGTCAAACACCTCGCCGGCATTGAAAAACACAACCTTCAAGCCGAGCGCGTGGACGGCGGCTACAAAGTCAACGGCGCGCTGCCGTGGGTATCCAACATCGGCGAAGACCACATCTGGGCAAATACCGCCCAAATCGGCGACGGCTACGTCATGTTCATCACCGGCGGACAATGGGAAGGCGTGACCCTGCAAGCCTGCCCCGAATTCTGCGCCCTCGAAGGCACGCGCACGTTCAGCCTGAACTTCAAAGACGTATTCATCCCTGACGAAGACGTGATCGCTGCGCCCGAACAGTTCTCCGACTACATCTCCTCCATCAAGTCCGGCTTCATCCTGCTGCAAATCGGTATCGGCGCGGGCGTGATCGACGGCAGCCTCGGCATCATCCGCATCGCCAACGTCGTCAACGCCGAGGTCAACAGCTACCTCGACGACAGCTACGACAGCCTCAAAGCCGCCTTGGACGAAGCATGGCAAACCACCGAACGACTGGCAGACTTGGCTTGGAACAACACGCCCGACAACCTCGCTACGCTGAAACTGCGCGCAGCCGCCGCCGAGCTGACGCTTGCCGCCGCCCAATCCGCCGCCTTACACGCCGGCGCCAAAGGCTACCTCATGCGCAGCCCCGCCCAACGCCGCGTCCGCGAAGCCATGTTCGTCGCCATCGTTACCCCCGCGTTGAAACACTTGCGCAAAGAAATCGCGGCGCTGGAAGCGGCATAAGGGCTGAAACAGACTAACAAGAGGTCGTCTGAAAACCTTTTACCAACCGTTTTCAGACGACCTCAACCATCAGAAGGAACACACCATGGCACAATACATGTGCGGCCCCTGCGGCTGGATTTACGACGAAGACCTCGGCGATCCCGAACACGGCATCGCCCCCGGCACCAAGTTCGAAGACATCCCCGACGATTGGAAATGCCCCGAATGCGGCGTGGGCAAAGAAGACTTTTACCTGCTGGATTTTGTGATATAGCTTTATATAGTGGATTAAATTTAAATCAGGACAAGGCGACGAAGCCGCAGACAGTACAGATAGTACGGCAAGGCGAGGCAACGCCGTGCTGGTTTAAAGTTAATCCACTATACAAACTGAAAAGGTCGTCTGAAACGTTGGGTCAAACGGTTTCAGACGACCTTTTTCAATGAAGCTTTTTCATTTTTCGGATGGATAAACAGAAGTAAACGATAAGGCTTGGCTACTTCTTGTTTGAGTTTGTTCTAACAATCCGAGGAGGGGTTTTATTGAGGGAGACTTCAGGAGAAAAACAAAAAGCCGCTGTTTTTGCAGCGGCTTTTTGTCCGATTTGGCGGAAACGGTGGGATTCGAACCCACGGAGGATTTGCACCCTCAGCGGATTTCGAGTCCGCTGCATTCAGCCTCTCTGCCACGTTTCCGTAGAATAAAGTAAAACCAAATAAAAATGTTGTTGGCTGGGCTTCACTTCATTTTTATTTGGTTTTTCTATTTTCAAGAAATGGCGGAAGCGGTGAGATTCGAACTCACGGAGGGCTATCAACCCTCGACGGTTTTCAAGACCGTTGCATTAAACCGCTCTGCCACGCTTCCGTCTCTTGAAGCGGGAATAATAATGAAATTTGTCGGGTTTGCCAAGCGAAATTTTAAGGTGAATATTTAGTTTTTTGTTTTTACTTGGTTTGTTCTTTGCGCATGAACACCCATTCGGACTCGTTAGACGCGGCTGCGTTAAATGAGTAGCCTTCGTAATCAAAGTTTTTCAGCATTTCCGGGTCGGTAATATTATGTTCCGCCGCGTAGCGTACCATCAGTCCGCGCGCGCGTTTGGCGTAGAAGCTGATGATTTTGTATTTGCCGTTTTTTTCATCCTTGAAAACGGGGATAATCAGGCGGGCTTTGAGTTTTTTAGTGTTGACGGATTTGAAATATTCTTGCGAAGCGAGGTTGATTAATATGTCGCTGCCTGCTTGGGCAAGGGTGTCGTTCAGCAGGTCAGTGATGATGTCGCCCCAAAATTCATACAGGTTCTTACCGCGTGTGTTGGCAAACGCCGTTCCCATTTCCAAGCGGTAGGGCTGCATCAAATCCAGCGGACGCAGGACGCCGTAGAGGCCGGAAAGCAGGCGGACGTGTTGTTGCAGATATTGGATTTGTTCGGGTTTGAGGGTGTCTGCGGCGATGCCTTCGTAAACGTCGCCGTTGAACATAAAGACTGCCTGTTTTGCGTTGTCGGGGGTAAACGGTGTATGCCATTCGGCGTTGCGCTCGGCGTTTAAGAGGGCGATTTTGTCGGAAACATGCATCAGCTCGGCGATTTGCTGCGGGGCAAGTTCACGCAGTTGGCGCATCAGGATTTCGGCTTCCGCCAAGAGGTCGGGTTGGGTGAATTCTTTGACGGGCGCAGGGGCTTTTTCATTGAGGTTTTTAGCGGGGGAAAGGACGAAAAACATGATGGACTCGGAGATGTGATAAACAGCGGCATTGTAGGTTTAAAATGTTTTGTGGGCAAGTTTGATAAGTGAAGTAAATGCCGTTATAGCAAAGGCGGTTTATATGGATATAAAAAGGTCGTCTGAAACTTTTCAGACGACCTTTGGCGATAAACGGATTTATTGGGTGCTGATAATCCGGTTGATCTGCCATTCAAGAAACGGCGTATATGCCGAGGCGCGGCGGATAATGGCTTGGTCTTCGTTATCCGGCGTGCTTGGGCGGCTTTCGGCGGTTTGGATGTTTTTGTTGTCCCATTTGTGGAATGCTTTGCTGTGTTGATGATAGAAACCGCGTTCGGTAATGATGACTTCGGGGTTGTAGCCGTAGCCGCACCATGCGGAATCAGGTTGCGGGGCGGTGAGGTTGCAGCCGGTTTGGTAGTAGCGCGATTTGGACAGGCTTAAGTTGTAGAGGGTCGGCAGGATGTCTTTGTGCGAACCTGCGCGTTCGGGATGGTATTCGGCGTTGCCGCGGTAGGCTTGCGGAACGTAAAGGTAGAAGGGGACGCTGTGGCCGAGTGCGGCATCGGCGGATTCGGGATAGCCGATGGCGCGCATATTGTGGTCGCCGGTGGCGGCGATAATGGTGTCGGGCGCGATGGTTTTCACTTTGCCGATAAAGCGGCCGAGTTGGTCGTTGCTGTATCGGAAGGTGTTGAAAATTTCATTCAGCTCTTTGCCTGAGGCGAGGTTGGCAAGGCGTTTTTGCTCTTGTTCGTCCAAACGGAAGTTTTTCGCCTGATGCGGCGCGGGCAGGCGGTAGGGCGGATGGTTGGTCACGGACATCATCATGATGAATACGGGCGTGCCGCTTTTTTCGGCGCGCGCGAGTTCTTCTTCGGCATAACGGAACATGAATTCGTCGGGTACGCCCCATGTGTCGGATTTTGCCTCGGGATAGTGGGTTTTGAGGGTGTTTTCATCGATGATTTCGTTGACGCCCAAGTGCCGCAGGAAGGTGTCGAAATCGCGCCAGCCGCCGTTGCCCGCCGTAATATAGACGACGCGGTAGCCGGCATCGAGATAGGGTTTGAACATGTTGCCTGGGAAGGTTTTGTTTTTGGCAAGGGATTGGCTGAGGTTGAGGCGCGGGCTGCGGACGAAGAAGCGGTGCAGGGTGTCGCTGGTGCCGTCTCCCTCGGAAACGAATTTGCGGTACACCCAGTCTTGCTGCCAGTGTTTGCCCAGTTCGCCCAAGAGGTCCCGTTCGGGATTGTCCATGTTCAAAAGATGCGCGCTCATGCTTTCCATGACGGTGAGTACGACGTTGGGACGGTGTTTTTCGACGGCGGCGTTTGCGGCGGTTTGGGCAAAGAGCTGCGTCAAGTCGGCGTCGGTTTTTTTATCGAGCAGGGTACTGATGAGCCGGCTGCCGTCTTCGTCGGAGACGGGATGGAAGTCGTTGCTGTTGCGGTATTCGTTGACTGCCCAGCTTAGGGAGGTCAGGGCGTTGGGGACGAGTTTGTTGATTTGCGGTGCGGCAGAAATCTGCATGGCGGTCTGACGCAGGGGGAATTTGCCGAACGAGCCGCGTATGCCTGCGGCAAGCGCGAGGATAGGTAAGAGGACGGCGGCAATCCAAGCGGTTTTCCCCCATGAGGTCGTCTGAAAGCGGGTGCGGCGGTGGATGAGGCTGAAGATTTTGCCGAAAACGAAAGCTGCGGCAATCAAGGCGGCAAGACAGGGAATGACGGGATAGTCTGACCAGACGGTTTTCAGGACAGCGCGGGTATCTTCGTCCGCCAGCCCGAAGACGAAGACGTCAAATTGACGGTCGTAAACGCTGTAATAGAACCAGTTGCCCAGCGCGGCGGCAAAGACGGTCAGGAAAAGGACGGTTGCGACGGTAGGTAGGAGACGTAGGGTAAAGGCGGCGGTTTTCTGCGTAGCCAGTCCGAACAGCCCGATCAGGAAGGGGAAGGCGGCAGCAACGGAGGCGATTTTGATGTCGAACAACAGCCCTTTGGCAAACAAAGCCGCCAAATCGCCCGCATAACGGCTGCGGATGTCGTCTGAAACGAAATGGTGCAGCATGAAGAAACGTTCGGCGGAGAAAACGGCGACGATGGATGCCCATAAAATCAGGCAGATGAGGATGGTTTTCCGATAGGCGGTAAGGCGGGTCATCATAATTGGCGGGGAAGATGGGTTGGATGTAAATTTATATCAAATTTAGTAAGGTTTAATTTTACGGTTTAGCGGTGCGGCTTTCAAGATATGGCAAAAGATTATTGGGAATAGGAGGGGTTCAGACGACGCTTTATCCGACATTTCTGCGCTACTTCATTTATGTAGGAAGGGTTGCGCCGCTGTATGGGTATTTGGATTTTTGTTAAACCGGTTTGGGCGGTTTTATAGTGGATTAAATTTAAATCAGGACAAGGCGACGAAGCCGCAGACAGTACGGATAGTACGGCAAGGCGAGGTAACGCCGTCCTGGTTTAAAGTTAATCCACTATAAAGGAAAAAGGTCGTCTGAAAATCTTATCTCCCGTTTTCAGACGACCTTTGATGCGATGGCTGCCGCTTACAGCACTGATTTCAGAGTATCCACCACATTTTCCACGGTAAAGCCGAATTCTTTGAACAGCAGTTCGGCAGGGGCGGATTCGCCGAAGCGGTTGATACCGACGACTGCGCCGTTCAGTCCGACATATTTGTACCAGCCGTCGGCGTGTCCGGCTTCTACGGCGATGCGCGGCAGGCCTTCAGGCAGGACGGCGGCTTGATAGGCGGCGTCTTGGCGGTCGAAGACGTTGGTGGACGGCATGGAAACGACGCGTACGGCGATGTTTTGCGCGGCGAGGGCTTTTTGCGCTTCCAGAGCCAGATCGACTTCGGAACCGGTGGCAATGATGACGGCTTGGGCGTTGCCTTGGGCTTCGCTGATGACGTAGCCGCCGCGTTTAATGTCGTTCAGTTGTTGTTCGTTGCGCGCTTGGAATTTCAGGTTTTGACGGCTGAAAATCAGGCAGGACGGATGGTCTTTGGCTTTTACCGCTTCCGCCCATGCCACCAGCGATTCGGCGGTGTCGCACGGACGCCATACGTCCATGTTCGGAATCAGGCGCAGGGTGGCGGTTTGCTCGATGGGTTGGTGGGTCGGGCCGTCTTCGCCGAGGCCGATGGAATCGTGGGTGAAGACGAAGACGGGGTTGATTTTCATCAGCGCCGCCATGCGCAGGGCGTTGCGTTCGTATTCGCTGAACATCAGGAAAGTCGCGCCGAAGGGTTTTACGCCGCCATGCAGGGCAAGGCCGTTCATGATGGCACCCATGCCGAACTCGCGCACGCCGTAGTGGATGTAGTTGCCGCCTTTGTCGCGGGTAACGGAGACACTGCCCGACCAGTCGGTCAGGTTGGACGGAGTCAGGTCGGCAGAACCGCCCACCAGTTCAGGCAGCTCTTTAGCGAGGATTTCGATGCTGTTTTGGCTGGCTTTGCGGGTGGCGATGGTTTCGGCTTTGGCGCACACTTCTTTCAATGCGGCTTGAACGTATGCATCGAAATTGTCCGGCAGTTTTTTATCCATGCGGCGCACGAATTCTGCGGCTTCGGCAGGATATTTTGCTTGGTATTGCGCGAACAGCTCGTTCCATTCCGCTTCCAGTTTCGCGCCTTGTTCTTTCGCGCTCCATGCGTCGTAAATTTCTTGCGGGATTTCAAAGGCGGGGTAAGCCCAGCTCAAATGTTTACGCGTGGCTTCGATTTCATCCGCACCCAAAGGCGCGCCATGGGTTTTGTGGCTGCCTTCTTTGTTGGCGCTGCCTTTGCCGATTAAGGTTTTGCAGCAGATGAGGGACGGTTTGCCGGTTTCGGCGCGGGCGGCTTCGATAGCGGCTTGAATGGCGGCGGTGTCGTGGCCGTTTACATTGGGAACGACGTGCCAGCCGTAGCTTTCAAAGCGTTGCGGGATGTTTTCGGTAAACCAGCCGTCCACTTTGCCGTCGATGGAAATATTGTTGTCATCATATAAAACAATCAGTTTGCCCAAGCCCAAAGTGCCGGCGAGCGAACAGGCTTCGTGCGATACGCCTTCCATCAGGCAGCCATCGCCCATGAAGACGTAGGTGTAGTGATCAACGATGTTCAAACCGTCTTTATTAAATTCGGCGGCAAGGATTTTTTCCGCCGATGCCATACCCACCGCGTTGGCAATGCCTTGTCCCAACGGGCCGGTCGTAGTTTCCACGCCGTCGGTGTAGCCGTATTCGGGGTGGCCGGGGGTTTTGCTGTGCAGCTGGCGGAAATTTTTCAAGTCTTCAATGCTCAGGTTGTAGCCGGTCAGGTGCAACAGGCTGTACAACAGCATGGACGCGTGGCCGTTGGAGAGGATGAAGCGGTCGCGGTTGTAGAATTTGGGGTTGGCGGGGTTGTGGCGCAGGAATTTCGTCCACAATACTTCCGCCATTTCCGCCATACCCATGGGCGCGCCGGGGTGGCCGGAATTTGCTTTTTGAACGGCATCGGCCGAGAGGAAACGGATTGCGTTTGCCAGTTGAGACATTTTGTACCTTCCTTGCTGTATTGGTTTGAAACGGTAATAACGGTAAAGAAAATTCCGTTGATTATCGCCCGATTCGGTCAGGCTTTCAAGGATATGGGCGGCTTTCAGACGACCTTTCCGTCTATCAGAAGGACAACTTCAAACCGGTACGGCATCGGTTTCGCGTTGTCCTGTTTTAAAAATTGTCCGCATAAGGGGTCGTCTGAAACAGGCAAAGCAGATGAGATTAACTGTTATTCCGTTTTGAAACAGTAGTTTATAAATTTTTATCGGAGATATAGCGATTCGCTATAAGCATAGCGTCATCGGTTATATGCAACTGCTTGAATATCGCCGATTTCAGACTTGGGCAACGGAAAAATCAAAACGGGTGGCATATAAAAGCCAAGTAGGGCTTTTTGCTTTGGTCAAGCTCAAATGATATGATTCCGACGCATATAAAAGGTCGTCTGAAAAACCAATCAAACCAGTAATCAGAATAAAAGACCTGCGCGCAAACACACGAAGGAACACTGAAAAATGTCAACAGAAAACCAAGCCGAAAACGCTGTGTCAGAAGAAAAAAACGCTGCTCCGAAAGAGCAGTCCGAGAAACCGGCAAAAACCGCTCCGCCCAAACCCTCAAAACCCAAATCCAGCGTCATCCAAATCCATCCCGAAGGCGAACGCATCCATCCGAAAAAAGCGGAAGGGCGGTTCGCCAAATTGCGTATTGCCGCCGTATTGGCGACGCAGTTTGTGTTTTATGTGATTCCGTGGTTCAACTGGAGCGGCCGTCAGGCGGTGCTTTTCAATATTCCGGACCGACATTTCTTCATTTTCGGACTGTCGCTGGGTATGGGCGACTTGATTTACCTTGCTCTGTTGCTGATGATTTGCGCTTTCGGACTGTTTTGGTGGACGACGATTGCCGGACGTTTGTGGTGCGGTTATTCCTGCCCGCAGACGGTTTACACCGAAATCATGTTGTGGATCGACAACTTAGTCGAAGGCGACCGCAACAAACGCCTGAAGCTGGAAAAATCGCCGTGGAATTTCACTAAAATCCGCATCAAAGCAACTAAAGCCCTGCTGATTTTCCTTGTCTGCGCGTGGACAGGCATTACCTTTGCGGGCTGGTTTGTCCCGATCCGCCAGTTCGTTCCCGACTTGTTTGCCGGAGCAGCAGGCGGCGGCGCGATGTTTGCCGCAGCGTTTTACGGCTTCATGACCTTCTTCTTTGCCCACGTTATGCGCGAGAAAGTGTGTCTGCATATGTGTCCGTATGCACGCTTCCAAAGCGCGATGTTCGACAAAGACACGCTGATTATTTCTTACGATACCGAACGCGGCGAACCGCGCGGCGCACGCAAGAAAACTGCTAATAAGGAAGACAGCGGATTGGGCGATTGCATCAACTGCACCATGTGCGTACAGGTCTGTCCCGTCGGTATCGATATCCGCGACGGTTTGCAATACCAATGTATCGGCTGTGCGGCGTGTATTGATGCCTGCGACGAAATCATGGACAAAATGGGCTACCCGCGCGGTTTGATACGCTATACGACCGAAGGCGCGTTGGAACACGAATATCCTGAAAGCGACATCAAAAAACGCTTGAAACGTCCGCGTGTGGCGGGATACGGCGCTGTTTTGCTGGTGGTTATTATCGCTTTCTTGGTCGGACTTTCCACCCGTAAAATGGTCGAAGTCGATATTTTGAAAGACCGCGGCGTGATGGTGCGCGAAAACAGCAAAGGTTGGCTGGAAAACGCATACAACCTGCGCATTATCAACAATAGCGAAAACGAACAAGTGATGACTGCGGCAGTCAAAGGCTTTGAAGAAATTGCCCTGACCGGATTGCCGGAAGGCGGCGTGAAAATCGCACCGCGCCAAACGTTGACCATCCCTGTCCAAGTTTCCACCATTCCCGAATACGCCGACAAGGGCAGCCATCCGATTGAGTTTACCTTCACTTATCGCGAAACCGGCAAAGCAGATGGCAAACCCACTATCTTGGAAGAAGAAGCAACCTTTATCGGAGAATAAAACGTGTCCGAGCAAAAACAAGTCAAACCTTGGTACAAACACATTTGGCCGTGGGTGTTGATGGCGGGGCCTATTTTCGTCGTGATTGCCAGTGTCGCCATGTTCTTCGTCGCCAAAGAACATGCAACCGATTTGGTAACGGACGACTATTACAAAGACGGCAAACACATCGACATCCAGCTTCACCGCGATGAAGAGGCAGTGAAGCGGCATATGCAGGTGCAAGTGCTGATCAGTCCGGATAAAGATGCTGCCAAAGTCTTTGTCAGCGGAGAATTTGATCCCAAACAGCCTTTGAATCTCCTTTTGATGCACCCGACTAAAAAATCGGAAGACCAAACTGTCAAACTGCGCGTCGTCAGCGCGGAAATCCAAAACGGCCGTATGGAGTATGAAGCGACTTTCAAACCCCTGCCGCCGACCAACCATTGGTATCTGCGCGTGGAAGACAGTTCAGGTGTTTGGCGGGTGGAAGACAAATGGATCGTCAGCCAAGGCAATGCGATCAATTTGACCCCTATGGACAAATTGTTTGGTAATGCCGATCAGAAACCGAAAGATTCAGGACAGTAGTTTGTTTGACAGGCTCAAAAGGTCGTCTGAAAAATTTCAGACGACCTTCATACTGTAAGGTTTGTGATGATGTTGGCGCAAATATAGTGGATTAACTTTAAACCAGTACGGCGTTGCCTCGCCTTAGCTCAAAGAGAACGATTCTCTAAGGTGCTGAAGCACCAAGTGAATCGGTTCCGTACTATCTGTACTGTCTGCGGCTTCGTTGCCTTGTCCTGATTTAAAGTTAATCCACTATAAAGAGGGTAGGGGATATGGCAGTATCGGTTGTAAACGTAGCTGAATGACTGCTAAGGCAGAGCAATCGTTTTCAGACGACCTCGGTCGTCATGGAAGGAACAAGGATAAGATATGAGCAAACGCTGGCGTAGGCTGACGGACAACGAAATCAAAATGGCAAAGCTGATTTTTGCCGACAGCATTGATTACGCCTGCGTCAAAATTTATCGCGGCATTCCTTGTCTGCCTACCATGCAGGTTGCCGTTTCGCCCAATGGGAACATCTATTTCCCGCGTAATAACTGCCCTGACGACTTCGCCCTTGCTTCCGCGTCCTATCAAATATGGATGATTCATGAATTGACCCATGTTTGGCAGTATCAGCAAGGCTTTAAAACTTGGTTGGGCGGATTATTTTTGTTCGTCAGCGGAGGTTACCGTCACCGTCGTGCCTATCTCTATCCCAAGCTGTCCGATATTTGTCATTTCAGTATGCTGAATATGGAGCAGCAGGCGGATTTATTGGCGCATTATTACGCGTCGTGTTATCTAAAAGGCAACATATACAACGCCCAAAATCAAACCTTTCAAAGCGTTTTAAAGTCATTTATTGACGACCCGTGCCAAAAAGAATGGCTGCCTCAATGCAGGTTTTATCGAAAAAACAAACGGATTTGAAGGCTTTTGCTGTCTGAAAGATGGTGAAAACATATGCTTTCAGACAGACAAGTCCGTTATAATAGGCAAATTAACTATCATAACCACATCAAAGGTAAATCATGCCTTGGAACATACCGATTTTTCTGACTTGGATGCGTGTTTTGCTGATTCCGGTCTTTACTTTGCTGTTTTTCCTGCCAAAAGGGTGGATTGCACCGGAAACCGTCAATTGGACTGCCGCTATCATTTTCGCACTCGCAGCCGTAACCGATTGGTTTGACGGATTTTTAGCAAGGCTTTGGAAGCAAACCTCCGATTTCGGCGCCTTCCTCGATCCCGTTGCGGATAAATTAATGGTAGCGACCGCATTATTGCTGCTGGTCAGCCTTGGTCGTACTTATGTTATTTTCGCCATTATCATCATCGGCAGGGAAATCACCATTTCCGCTTTGAGGGAATGGATGGCGCAAATGGGCAGACGCAGCAGCGTTGCCGTTGCCACCATCGGCAAATTTAAAACCGCCGCGCAAATGGTTGCCATATTTTTATTGCTCTTAGCCTCTAATCAGTTTGACAATATTTTTTACCAGACAGGTAACATATTGATGTTTATCGCATCTGTATTAACACTCTGGTCAATGTTCTATTATCTGAAAATGGCATGGCAGGAAATCAAATAAAAAATAAAACAAACCTCTTGACGACAAGTTTCAAATCCATAATAATTGCGTCTTCTTCGGAAACAGCAGCAAAAACAGATATTCGGCGGGAATAGCTCAGTTGGTAGAGCGCAACCTTGCCAAGGTTGAGGTCGCGAGTTCGAGACTCGTTTCCCGCTCCAAATGAATCCTGTCTTAGTTGATATAAAGTTTCTCCGATGCGGGAATAGCTCAGTTGGTAGAGCGCAACCTTGCCAAGGTTGAGGTCGCGAGTTCGAGACTCGTTTCCCGCTCCACAGTTTAATTTTCAGATGTGTCCCATGCGGGAATAGCTCAGTTGGTAGAGCGCAACCTTGCCAAGGTTGAGGTCGCGAGTTCGAGACTCGTTTCCCGCTCCATCCTTAAGGCACATTTGGATATGCGGGAATAGCTCAGTTGGTAGAGCGCAACCTTGCCAAGGTTGAGGTCGCGAGTTCGAGACTCGTTTCCCGCTCCAGTTTAAATACTACCTGGTAGTTTGTTTGGCGAGATAGCAAAGTGGTTATGCAGCGGATTGCAAATCCGTCTACGCCGGTTCGATTCCGACTCTCGCCTCCACTCATTTCATGGCGGGGTGGCAGAGTGTTTATGCTATAAGGGGTGCAACCCTTATACAGGCCGGTTCAAATCCGCGCCCCCGCCTCCAAATTTTCAATATAAAACAGTCTGCGCCCGGGTGGTGAAATAGGTAGACACAACGGACTTAAAATCCGTCGGCCCTAAACCGGCCGTGCCGGTTCGATTCCGGCTCCGGGCACCACAGCCGCTTTTAAAGCGGTTATTTTTTTGCCTATTGCAGTCTAACACCGTAAACCAAAGCCAAGACAGATAAGGCTTTCCGCTGGTTTTGGTATCTATTTGTCATCTAATCCCGCCTAATCCGCCCTAATTGAAGAAACCTAAAATTTACGGTATCTTTTGCGGTATCTGAAAAATACCTCGAAAAAATACCGTAAAAATGAAGCTGAACGACCGCCAAATCAAAAACGCCAAGCCCGCCGAAAAACCATTCAAGCTGAATGACGGGAAGGGCTTGTATCTGTATATCAATAGGAACGGCGGGAAGTTATGGCGGTTTGACTTTTCGTATAACGGCAAACGGAAAACGCTTTCAATCGGCAAATATCCGACCGTATTACTGGTAGAAGCCCGCCAAGCCGCCGAAAACGCCTGCCGCTTGCTTGTATCGGGGCAAGACTCCGGCGAAGCCAAACAACAGGAAAAGCGCGAACGGCAAGCCGCCGTCATTAATACCTTTCGGAACATCGCCGCCGAGTGGCACAAACACCGTGAAACGGGATTGACAGGCAATCACGCCGCCCGTGTATGGGACAGCTTGGAAAAGGACGTTTCCCTGCGCTGGGCAGTTTGCCCGTCAGTGAAATCAAAGTCAGTCAGGTAAAAGCGGTGGCAGCAAGGGGAGCGCTTGAAACGGCGGGGCGGATATTGCAGCGCATCAAGTCTGTTTTCACTTATGCGATACGGACGGAGCGGGCAAAGAACCACCCCGCTGTTCCTTTGGTAGGTTTAATCAAAGCCCCAAAAAAGAAACATCAGCCCGCATTACCGCAATCCGAGCTGACCGAGTTTTACCGTCGTTTGATGTTGGAACAAGCCGAACAGCAAACAAAAATAGCCATGCAGCTAATCATGCTGACCTTTGTCAGAAATGGAGAGCTTAGGACAGCGGAATGGTCGGAATTTGATTTAGACGGGGCAGAATGGAGCATACCCGTCGCCAAGATGAAGATGAAAGCCCCGCATATCGTCCCCCTTGCCGATTGGACGCTTGAACTCTTGGTAGAAATGAAGGAGCTGACAGGATATAGCCGTTATCTGTTCCCATCGGTAAAAGACCCTGACAAGTATATGAGTGAAAACAACGCGACGTTTTCCTACACCTAATGTCCTATGGAAGCTTTTATGCAGTGAACTATGTAATTTAATTGGTTATTTAAAAGGTCGTCTGAAAAGTATTTTTCAGACGACCTTTGCTCATTTCGACAACTTTTAAATCAGTTCCAAATCTGGGCCGGCGTTTTGGGCGCGGCGGCTGCGCAGTTGGATGTCCAAACGCAGGTCGTGGGCGGAGTCGGCGTTTTTAATAGCGTCTTGGAAGCTGATGTCGCCGCGTTCGTACAGCTCGTAAAGCGCTTGGTCGAAGGTTTGCATGCCCATGGCGGTAGATTTTTTCATCATTTCTTTAATGCCGTGGATTTCGCCTTTTTGAATCATCTCGGAAATAATCGGCGAATTGAGCAGGATTTCCACTGCGGCTACGCGGCCCTTGCCGCCTTCACGGGGAATCAGGCGTTGCGAGATGAAGGCTTGCAGGTTGAGCGACAAGTCGGTCAAAAGCTGGGTGCGGCGCTCTTCGGGGAAGAAGTTGATGATGCGGTCAAGCGCCTGGTTGGAGTTGTTGGCGTGCAGCGTGGCGAGACAGAGGTGGCCTGTTTCGGCGAACGCCAAGGCGTAGTCCATGGTTTCGCGGTCGCGAATCTCGCCGATGAGGATGACGTCCGGCGCCTGACGCAGGGTGTTTTTCAGTGCGGCAAACCAGTTTTCAGTATCCACGCCGACTTCGCGCTGGGTAATGATGCTTTTTTTGTGTTGATGGACAAACTCAATCGGGTCTTCGATGGTGATGATGTGGTCTTGGCAATTTTCATTGCGGTGGTCAACCATCGCAGCGAGCGAGGTCGATTTGCCCGAACCGGTACCGCCGACGAAAATCACGAGGCCGCGTTTTTTCATCACCACGTCTTTCAAGACGGGCGGCAGATTGAGGCTGTCGAAATTCGGGATTTTGCTGGTAATGGATCGGAACACCAACGCCGTCGCGCCGCGCTGCACCATGGCATTGACACGGAAGCGGCTGGTGTCGGGCAGGCTGATGGCGAAGTTGCATTCGTTGGTGGAGGAAAACTCTTCGATTTGTTTGGTGGACATAATCGAAAAAGCGATTTCCATGCATTTTTCGGAGGTCAGCGGCTCGTCGGTAATCGGCGTGATTTTGCCGTCCACTTTCATCGCAGGCGGGAAATTGGTCGTAATAAAGAGGTCGGAGCCTTTGTATTTGTTCATATGGCGCAGCCAAGTGAACAATTCGTCTTTTGCGCTGGGAGGATTGGTCATCATGATATTGGGTAATTTCGGTGGTTATTTTATTAAAATGGATTATATCAAATAAATCATGATACATAAAAATGGCAAGATTACCGTATCGAATAATAAGACAGGCGGGCAATATGGCGGATTCAATACGGGTATGGAATGCCGCCGCTGCTGTTATAATACCGCCCACAATTTTATGGAAAGGTAAAAAATGTCTGTACAAACAGTTGCGGTCATCGGCGCGATGGAGCAGGAAATCGAGCTTTTGCGCGAAGCAATGGGTAACGTCAAAAGCGTGTCTTTCGGTAAGTTTACCGCCTACGAAGGCGAGATAGCGGGCAAACGCATGGTATTGGTATTGAGCGGCATCGGCAAGGTCAACGCTGCGGTTTCAACGGCTTGGGTTATCCATCAATTCACGCCTGACTGCGTCATCAATACCGGCAGTGCGGGCGGCTTGGGCAAAGGTTTGAAAGTCGGCGACGTAGTGATCGGCACGGAAATCGCGCACCACGACGTCGATGTAACGGCGTTCGGCTATGTTTGGGGACAAGTGCCGCAACTGCCCGCCGTATTTGTTTCAGACGACCTCTTGGTCGGCAAGGCAAAACAGGCGGCGGAAGTGTTTGAAGGCGCGGCGGTAGAACAAGGTTTGATTGTCAGCGGCGACCGCTTTGTCCATAGCAGCGAAGGCGTGGCGGAAATCCGCAGCCACTTCCCCGAAGTCAAAGCGGTGGAAATGGAAGCAGCGGCGATTGCGCAAGCTTGCCACCAGTTGAACACGCCTTTCGTCGTGATCCGCGCGATGTCTGACTCGGCGGATGAAAAAGCGGACATCAGCTTTGAAGAGTTTTTGAAAACGGCGGCGGCAAGCTCGGCGAAAATGGTGGAAAAGATTGTCGCGTCGCTGTAAAACACGCATAAAATCATGCGGAAACAGTAAATTTCCGCTAGAATGTCAGGCTATTTCACTTTGCCTGAAGGTCGTCTGAACGGTCTATTTGATTTTCAGACGACCTTTTCAAAATCACTGCTTATCTTTCAAAATAACAATATGAAAAATATCCGAAACTTCTCCATCATTGCCCACATCGACCACGGCAAATCGACGCTTGCCGACCGCTTCATCCAATACTGCGGCGGCTTGGATTTGCGCGAAATGAGTACGCAGGTGCTCGACTCCATGGACATCGAAAAAGAGCGCGGCATCACCATCAAAGCGCAAACCGCCGCGCTCAACTACAAAGCACGCGACGGACAGGTGTATCAGCTCAACCTGATTGACACGCCGGGACACGTCGACTTTTCTTACGAAGTTTCCCGTTCGCTGTCCGCCTGCGAAGGCGCTCTGTTGGTCGTTGACGCATCGCAAGGCGTGGAAGCGCAAACCGTGGCGAACTGTTATACCGCGATTGATTTGGGCGTGGAAGTCGTGCCTGTTTTGAACAAAATCGACCTGCCCGCCGCCGACCCCGAACGCGTGGAACAGGAAATCGAAGACATCATCGGCATCGATGCCGTCGGCGCGGTGCAATGTTCCGCCAAAAGCGGCATCGGTGTGGAAGACGTTTTGGAAGAAATCGTTGCCAAAATCCCCGCGCCGACCGGCGATGAAAACGCGCCGCTGCAAGCCGTTATCGTCGATTCGTGGTTTGACAACTACGTCGGCGTGGTCATGTTGATCCGTGTGAAAAACGGCATCATCAAGCTGAAAGACAAAGTGCGCTTTATGAGCACCAAGGCGGAAACTCAGGTTGAGCAACTGGGCGTATTCACACCGAAATCGGTTCAAAAACAAGAACTCAAAGCCGGTGAAGTGGGCTTTTTGATTACCGGCGTGAAAGAATTGGGACAGGCGAAAGTCGGCGATACGGTGACTTTGGTTGCCAACCCCGCTTCTGAGCCGCTGCCCGGCTTCCAAGAAGTACAAAGCCAAGTATTCGCGGGACTCTACCCCGTGGAAAGCCACGACTACGAAGCTTTGCGCGACGCTTTGGAAAAATTGCAGCTTAACGATGCTTCGTTGAAATTCGAACCTGAAGTTTCTCAGGCATTGGGCTTCGGCTTCCGCTGCGGCTTCTTGGGTCTGCTGCACTTGGAAATCGTGCAGGAACGCTTGGAGCGCGAGTTTGACATGGATTTGATTACCACCGCGCCGACGGTGGTTTATGAAGTCGTGTTGAAGAGCGGCGAAAAAATCGAAGTCGAAAACCCGTCCAAACTGCCCGACATCGGCAGCATCGAAACCATTCTCGAGCCGATTATTACCGCGACCATCCTCGTGCCGCAGGAATACGTCGGCAACGTCATGACTTTGTGTAACCAAAAGCGCGGCGTGCAGGTCAATATGCAGTACATGGGTCGTCAAGTCATGCTGACTTACGATTTGCCCATGAACGAAGTTGTAATGGATTTTTTCGACAAACTCAAATCCACTTCGCGCGGCTATGCCTCGCTGGACTACCATTTCAAAGAGTTCCAACCGTCTGATTTGATTAAGCTCGACATCATGGTCAACGGCGAAAAAGTCGATGCCCTGAGCCTGATTGTGCACCGCCAAAGCGCCGTTCACCGAGGCCGCGAACTGGCAGCGAAAATGCGCGAGCTGATTCCGCGCCAAATGTTCGACATCGCCGTCCAAGCCGCCATCGGCAGCCAGATTATCGCCCGCGAAAACGTCAAAGCCCTGCGTAAAAACGTCTTGGCGAAATGTTACGGCGGCGATATTACCCGTAAGAAAAAACTTCTCGAAAAACAAAAAGCAGGCAAACGCCGCATGAAACAAGTGGGCAACGTGGAAATCCCGCAAAGCGCGTTCTTGGCGATTCTGCAAGTGAGCGACAAATAATGAGCACAAATTTAATCTACGGCGCGATTGCCGCCATCGTTATCGGCATTTTCCTTTATTTCATAAGCAGCAAAGAACGTCAGGAAAACGGAGAATGGAGCTCCGGTCTGCAATGGGCGTATCTTTTGTGCATGATCGGCGTTTTCGGCATCCTGTCTTTTTACATGAGCTTTACCGCCGTATTGCTGATATTTGTCGTATTCACCGGCATCGTTTGGGCAATCCACAAAGGTCGTCTGAAAAAAGACCCGTCGCACCAGGACAAAGCCCACTTTACCGACTACATGAGCGGCTTTTTCCCGATCATCCTCGTCGTCTTCATCCTGCGCACCTTCATCGCCGAACCATTCCAAATCCCATCCAGCTCCATGCGCCCGGGCTTGGTTAAAGGCGACTTCATCCTCGTAAACAAATTCGCCTACGGCATCAGAACCCCGATTATCAACAACGTCCTGATTCCGACCGGACAAATCGAGCGCGGCGACGTCGTCGTGTTCAACTACCCCGTCCAGCCTGAAATGAACTACATCAAGCGCATCGTCGGACTGCCGGGCGATACCGTCGAATACCGCGACAAAGTCCTGACCGTCAACGGACAAGTTGCCCCCGACCAACCGAACGGCACTTATTCCTACCCTGACGATACCGAGCCGTCCGCAATCCACAACCCCGAACTTTTTCAGACGACCCTCAACGGCAAAACCTTCAACATCCTGAAAGAGCCGGGACAGCCCACCATCTCGATCCCCGCGCTCGACAAATACCGTATGGAAATCATGCCTGAAAACGATTATTCCGTAGAGCAAAGCGGTTTGGAACACTGCCAATACGCCGAAGACGGCAGCGGCTTTACCTGCAAAGTGCCCGAAGGCCGTTACTTCGCCATGGGCGACAACCGCGACAACAGCGCCGACTCCCGCTACTGGGGCTTTGTGGACGACAAACTTATCGTCGGAAAAGCCTTCTTCGTGTGGATGAACTTCGGCGATTACAGCCGCATCGGCAGCAGCATCCAATAAGTTGCCCGTTTCATTCCGATAAAGCCAAAGGTCGTCTGAAAATCAGTTTTCAGACGACCTTTGGCTTTTCGGCGGAATAACTTGAAAGCAGGTTCTCATCATTGTCAATTTCCAGTTATCTATGCGGAAGCGGTTTTGTTTTGAAACCTGATCTGTATGGTTAAGTTTCCGAAGCGTACTGATTTTTCTCAGGAGAAGCCGGAAGGGAAATAAAATATTGCACCTACTTATTATTCTTTCGGATTCGCGTTACCATGCACAATCCTTTTCATCACTTTAAATCCTCATGCCAATCCGTTGCCGAGTAAGTTCATGAATATCCGTTCCGACTCTTATGCAGCACCATTTCTCATCTTCGGCTGCGTCTTATTCGGGCTGGGAAGCCTGATCGTCAGATTCGTCCCCGTAGGCCCGTATGCAGTTGCATTTTGGCGGCTGCTGATTGCGGCGGGCGTGTTTTGGCTGCTCTGCCGTTTTTTCGGGCAAAAGCTGCCTAAAAGCAGAAGGGCGGTCAAATATGCCATGTTGTCCGGCATATTTCTGGCGTTTGATTTGTCATTGTGGCATGAAAGCGTATATGCGGTGGGGCCCGGGATTTCCACATTGCTCAACAGCTTGCAGATATTTTTCCTGTCTGCCATCGGATTTTTCTTTTTTCAAGAACGCTTGAACAGCCTGCAAGTTGTGAGCCTGATATTGGCAGTTGGCGGGATTGTCCTAATCGGCAGTCCCGAGTTCAACCACAATGCCCACGCCTTATGGGGCTTTGTCAGCGGAATTGCGTCGGGCGGGCTTTTGGCATTGTCTATGGTGTTCGTCCGCAAAACGCATGAAGTCGAAAGGGTGGCGCTTTTTCCGATGATGATGGTTTTGAGTTTCGGCGGCGCGTTGTCCCTGATTGTCCCCGCGCTGATTTTCGACAGCAACGCCCTATACCCGGCGCGATGGCGCGATATAGGCTTGGTCTTGATATACGGCGTGGTCATGCAATGTTTGGCATGGGGGATGATTGCCTATGCAATTCCGCTGCTGTCCCTGTCTTTAACCGGTTTGCTGTTGCTTTCCGAACCTGTTGCCGCTTTACTGATTGATTATTTTTGGCTGGACAAGCCGATCAACACTTTACAGTGGTTTGGTGTTGTTTTGACTTTGTCGGCGATTTATCTTGGTTCTTTAAAACCGAAAAACACAAATTAAACCGTATTGGGAAATAAAAGGTCGTCTGAAAACCGTTTTCAGACGACCTTTTATTTCAATATTATTGATAGGTGTAATGCCGAAAAAAATCTGCGTTTCTATATATAAACGGATGTCGGGACAATCGTGCCTTTACTTCCATTTTCTTTAATAGCATAATGAATAAAAATTATTATCAGAATGTGGATGGAAAAACAGAGTTGCGGATCTAGATAGGCTGTGGTGTGTCCATTCCTATGTTTGGCGCAGCTCAAATCCATCTTAGAGGGATTCTGTTAAACAGCCCGGCTGAAGCCCGTGCTACCTAACCAGGAGATTGAAAAATGGAACTGAAAAGACGTGATTTCTTAAAAATGACCGCCGCACTGGCAGCGGCAGGCGTTTCGCCTTCATTGTTGGCTGCCGGTAAAGAACAATTTACCGTGTACGGCGCGCCGGCGATGCCCAGCGTCACTATTGCAGTAGCGGCGTTGCAGGGCAAGCTGGCGAAGCAGGCAGATGTGTCGCTCAAGGTTTGGCGTTCGCCCGACCAGCTTCGCGCGGGCGTGGCGAGCGGGCAATTTAAAGTGATGATGAGTCCGAGCAATGTCGGCTTGAACCTGCGCAACCAAGGGCAGAAAGTCGGCATGGTGAATATTTTGACCAACGGCATCACGCAGTTGGTCTGCAAAGGCAGCGCGATTGCCTCGCCGCAGGATTTGGTCGGCAAAAAAATCCTTGTGCCGTTTAAAAACGACATGCCCGACATCGTGCTGCAAGCCTTGTTGAAAAAACTGAAAATCGACGCGCACAAAGTCGGCATCACTTACACTGCCACGCCGCCCGAAGCAGTAGGGCTGTTTTTGAGTAAGGACTACCACGCCGCCATCCTGCCCGAACCGATGGCGAGCGCGGGTATGCTCAAAGGCAAAACTATGGGCGTGAACGTCGTGCGCGGTTTTGATTTGGTGAAAGCATGGGGACAGGCGTTTGACACCAAACCGCTGATTCCGATGGCGGGCATCATCGCCAACGAAGAATATTTTCACGCACACAAAGCGCAGTTTGACATCTTCCATCAAGATTTGAAAAACGCGCTCAACTGGATACTGGCCAACCGCCAAAGCGCGGCAAAAATCGGCAAAAACTACCTCCCCGCCCCCGAACCCGCCCTAGTCATGGGCTTGGACGGCGCGCGGCTGACGGTAACCAAAGGCAGCGAAGTGAAGAACGAGATTTTGAAGTTTTACGAAATCCTGATGCAGTTCAACCCGAAACTTCTGGGCGGCAAGCTGCCGGATAATGGGTTCTTCTTGGCTTAACGGGGGGGGGAGAAAGGCCGTCTGAAAAGGGGGAGGGTGGTCGTGAATGCCTGATTTACCATTTTTCAGACGACCTATCAGCAACGTAGGTCGGATTCTTGAATCCGACATTTCGGTTAAAAGGGCTGTCGGATACGAGTATCCGACCTACTTTTTCAGACGACCTATCAGCAGCGTAGGTCGGGTTCTTGAACCTGATATTTTGGCTAAACGGGGCTGTCGGATACGAGTATCCGACCTACTTTTTTCAGACGACCTATCATCCCCAAACCATCCCCATCAACCAACACACAAACCATGATTAAAACCGACAAAATACGCAAACCGCAGCCTGCGGTGTTTTACATCATTGACTACCTTTGGAGCGGCTTTGCCGGTTTGAGCGTGGCGATGATGGTAGTGGCGTTGTGGGCGTGGGGCAGCGCCGTGTTCGGCGAGTTTATGCTGCCTGCGCCGGTGGAGGTGTTTCAAAAGTCGTTTGATTTATTGAAACATTTTCAGGAAAACGAAATCGGGATTTCGCTGTGGCGGTCGGTGGTGGGCATTTCGGTTGCGCTGGCGGCGGGATTGGCGGCGGGGCTGGTGGCGGGCAGATTTAAGACGGCGATGGCGTTGCTCAAGCCTGTGATTACGGTTTTGTTGGCGATGCCGCCGATTATTTGGGTGGTGATGGCGTTGTTTTGGTTCGGTTTCGGCAATCCGAGCGTGCTGTTTACCATCATTGTGTTGGTTGCGCCGCTGACGTTTGCGAGTGTGGCGGTCGGAATGGCGAGCGTGAACAAACAGCATGAGGAATTGTTTGATGCTTATAAATTAGGCCGTCTGAAAAAAATCCGTTATCTGTATATCCCGCATCTGACGGGCTATGTGATTTCCAGCATCGGCGTAGCGGTGGCGATGGGGGTGAAGGTGGTGATTATGGCGGAACTCTTGGGCGCGAGCGAAGGCGTGGGCGCGCGGATTGCGGACGCGAGGGCGATGTTGGAGACTTCGACGGTGATGGCTTATGTGGTGTTGGTTATCGTGTTTGTGTCGCTGTTTGAATACCTGATTACCAAGCCTTTGGAAATTTTGTTTATGCCGTGGAGAAGATGATGCTCTATCTTGAAAACGTGCGTTTTGAAATTCTCCGCGATCCCATTGTGCGCGATTTCAGTTTGAACCTGCAACACGGCGAAGTAAAAGCTTTGTTCGGGCCGAGCGGCTGCGGCAAGACGACGGTTTTGCGGCTGATTGCGGGTTTGGAAACGCCGAAATCGGGCACGATACGCAATACTTTCCGCAAAACGGGTTTTCTGTTTCAGGAAAACCGCCTGCCGGAAAACTTGACCGCGATGCAGAATATCGCTATTTTTATGGACAAACCCGATGAAGGCGAAATCGTCGCGCTGGCGGCGAAAGTCGGGCTGACTGCGGGCGATTTGAACAAATATCCGACCGAATTGTCCGGCGGCATGGCGAAACGGGTAGCATTTTTGCGCCTGCTGCTGTGTGGTTGCGACCTTGCTTTGCTGGACGAGCCGTTTGTCGGTTTGGACCGCGATTTACGCGATATTTTGGTTGCCATGCTGGTGGAAAAAATCGAGCGGCAGGGCATGGCGTGTATGCTGGTAACGCACGACCGATTCGAAGCCGCGCGCCTGAGCCATGAAATCATGCTGCTTTCCACTAAGGGCATGAACGTGCAAAACGTGATAACCCTGCCCACGCCGTTGTCCGAACGCGATTCGGCTTTTGAAGAAACCGTGGTGGCAAGAGAGTTTCAGGGGATTCATTATTATGAGTGATGAGGGGAAATTTGAATATCTGACGAACCTTGCGGTTCGTTGCCCTCTCCCTAACCCTCTCCCACGGGGCGAGGGGATCAGGTTGCTGAAGATCAGAGAATGTAGAATTGGGAATCAGATGGCAGGTAAACCTGAAAATGCTCGGATTCGATAGCCCTAGCCCTCTCCCTGTGGGAGAGGGCTAGGGAGAGGGTAAGCAAGCCGCAGGCTTGCCTCTTCGGTGAAAGGTACGAATCTGTTGTCCGAACGCGATTCGGCTTTTGAAGAAGCCGTGGTGGCAAGGGAGTTTCAGGGGATTCATTATTATGAGTGATACGGGCATTTGAGTGTCTGACGAACCTTGCGGTTCGTTGCCCTCTTCCTAACCCTCTCCTACGGGGAAAGGGGACCAGGTTTCTCAAAATCAGAGAGCCGTAGAATTGGGAATCAGATGTCAGGTAAACCTGAAAATGTTCAGGCTCGACAGCCCAATTCCCTCTCCCCATGGGAGAGGGCTAGGGAGAGGGCGAGCAAGCCGCAGGCTTGCCTCTTTAGCGAAAGATACGAATCTGTTATCCGAACGCGATTCGGTTTTTGAAAAAGCCGTGGTGCCAAGGGGGTAGGGGATTCATTATGAGGTGCTTTATGTTTTCGACTGTGATTACTGCTGCTGTTTTATATATTGCTACAGCAGTAGATTTGTTGGTAATACTATTAATATTTTTTGCTAGAGCAAATACTAGAAAAGAATATCGAGATATTTATATCGGACAATATTTAGGTTCTGTAATTTTAATATTAGTTAGTTTATTTCTAGCTTTTGTTTTGAATTATGTTCCGGAAAAATGGGTGTTGGGTTTATTAGGTTTAATACCGATTTACTTAGGTATTAAAGTTGCTATTTACGACGATTGTGAGGGCGAAAAAAGAGCTAAAAAAGAATTGGATGAAAAAGGGTTGTCAAAATTAGTCGGTATTGTTGCTTTGGTTACAGTTGCTAGTTGTGGTGCAGATAATATTGGACTTTTTGTTCCTTACTTTGTGACTTTAGATCTTGTCGACTTATTAGTTACTCTTCTTGTATTTTTAATATTGATTTTTGTTTTAGTATATGCAGCACAAAGATTGGCTAATATTTCAGGTGTTGGTGAAATTGTAGAGAAGTTTAGTCGTTGGATAATGGCTGTTATTTATATTGGTTTAGGATTATTTATTATTATTGAAAATAATACAATTCAAACAATAATATCAATAATATGAATGATACGGGTATTTGAGTATCTGACGAACCTTGCGGTTCGTTGCCCTCTCCCTAACCCTCTCCCACGGGAGAGGGAATCAGGTTGCTGAAAATCAGAGAGCGCAGGATTGGGAATCGGATGGCAGGTAAACCTGAAAATGTTCGGGAACGACAGTCTGATCCCCTCTCCCCGTGGGAGAGGGCAAGCAAGCCGCAGGCTTGCCTCTTTGGCAAAAGATACGGCCCTGGCCACCCAATAAATCCATATCCAGAAGCATCTTCATGCAGAATCAAGCCAAACCATGAATAAATTCTTCACCCACCCCATGCGGCCGTTTTTCGTCGGCGCGGCGGTACTTGCCATACTCGGCGTGTTGGTGTTTCTCATCAGCCCCGGTGCCATCGTCTTGCACCGCCAAATCTTCTTAGAACTCATGCTGCCTGAGGCATACGGCGGTTTTCTGACTGCCGCCATGCTCGAATGGACGGGTTATAAAGGTCGTCTGAAACCTGTTGCTACTTTGATGGCGGCATTGTTGCTCGCCGCATCCGTCCTGTTGCCGTTTGCGACGCAAACCTCTTCGTTTTTCGTCGCCGGCTATTGGCTGGTGTTGCTGCTGTTCTGCGCCTGGCTGATTTGGCTTGACCGCAACACTGACAACTTCGCCCTGCTGATGCTGCTTGCCGCGTTTACCGTTTTTCAGACGGCCTATGCCGTCAGCGGCGATTTGAACCTGCTGCGCGCGCAAGTGCATCTGAACATGGCGGCGGTCATGTTCGTATCTGTGCGCGTCAGCGTCCTTCTGGGCGCGGAAGCTCTTAAAGAATGCCGTCTGAAAGACCCCGTATTCATCCCCAACGTCGTCTATAAAAACATCGCCATCACCTTCCTGCTGCTACACGCCGCCGCCGAACTTTGGCTGCCCGCGCAAACCGCCGGTTTTACCGCGCTCGCCGTCGGTTTCATCCTGCTTGCCAAGCTGCGCGAACTGCACCATCACGAACTCCTGCGCAAACACTACGTCCGCACCTATTACCTGCTCCAACTCTTTGCCGCCGCAGGCTATCTGTGGACAGGCGCGGCGAAACTGCAAAACCTGCCTGCCTCCGCGCCCCTGCACCTGATTACCCTCGGCGGCATGATGGGTGGCGTGATGATGGTGTGGCTGACCGCCGGACTGTGGCACAGCGGCTTTACCAAACTCGACTACCCCAAACTCTGCCGCATCGCCGTTCCCATCCTCTTCGCCGCCGCCGTCTCGCGCGCTGTTTTAATGAACGTGAATCCGATATTCTTCATCACCGTTCCCGCGATTCTGACCGCCGCCGTGTTCGTGCTTTATCTGTTGACGTTCGTACCGATATTTCGGGCGAATGCGTTTACGGACGATCCGGAGTGAGTGTTTCTGTTTCATCCCGTCAGTCAATGGCAAGCCCTGTATCGCCTTAAGTCAAAAGGTCGTCTGAAAATCTCCAACATGGGTTTTCAGACGACCTTTGCTTAAATCAGGGTTTAAATCAGACCTTGCAGTTTAGGGTTGCCTTCTTTTGGAATAGGGCGTGTGTTGCCTTCGCTGTCGATGGCGACGTAGGTAAAGATGGCTTCGGTAACGAGTTGGCGGTCTTCGGTCAGGTGGTCGTTCATCAACGTTTTCACCCAAACTTCGATTTTCAGTTGCAGCGAAGTATTGCCCACGCGCACGCAGCGTCCGTAGCAGCAAACGACGTTGCCCACTTTAACGGGGCGGATGAAGTTCATTTCCTGAACGGCGACGGTAACGATGCGGCCTTGCGCGATTTCCGCCGCCAAAATGCCGCCGCCCAAATCCATTTGCGACATAATCCAGCCGCCGAAAATATCTTGGTTGGGATTGGTGTCTTGCGGCATGGCGACGGTGCGCAGCAAAAGCTCGCCTTGAGGGTGGGAGCGGTGTTCGTTTTTTTGAGTCATGAGAATATCCTTTTGAGCGGTGCGGATTGGGTGGGTTTGAATGTTGGCGGATTAAGTCTTGCGAAGGTCATCTGAAAGAGGATGGGGCGTTTCAGACGACCTTTTATACCTGTTCCAACCAAATTAGGCTGACCATGCGGCCGGTTTGTCCGTCGCGGCGGTAAGAGAAGAAAGTGTCGCGCTCTAAGACGGTGCAGTGTGTGCCGCCGTAAATCATGTCCACACCTTCGCGGCGCAGAACCAAACGCGCCAGCGCGTAGATGTCGGCAAGATATTTACCGCCGCCGATGTCTTCGAATGCGTCCGCCGCTTCGGGCATGGGGGCACAAAATGCGTCGAACACGTCTTGTCCGACTTCAAACGCGTCCGCGCCGATGGCAGGGCCGAGATATGCCATGATTTCGACGGGCGCGACATTCATTGCGGCTATGGTGTTTTGCAGCACGCCGCCCGCCAAACCGCGCCAGCCGGCGTGTGCGGCAGCGACGACCGTCCCTGCTTTATCGCAGAACAAGACAGGCAGGCAGTCGGCAGTCATCGCGGCGCAGGCGGCTTTGCCCGAGTTGTCCACCGAAGCGTCTGCGTCGGGTGTGTTGCCCAATGCGTCGGCAGCGTTGACGACGATGGTGCTGTGGATTTGATTGAGGTAGGCAACGGGCAGCCCGACCTGTTCCTGCACGATTTCACGATTGCGGCGCACGGCATCAGGATCATCACCGACGTGCGAACCGAGGTTCAAACTTTGATACACGCCTTGGCTTACGCCGCCGTTGCGGGTGGTAATCAGGGTTTTCACGTTGGCAGGCGCAGGCCAGTCGGCTGTCAGGAAATTTTTGCCTTGCGGGGCGAGGTTTAAGGTTTCTGTGATGGTTTTCATGGTGTGTCGGAATAGGTGCGTAGCAGCAAGGGTTTATTAACTGCTCTTAGGGTAAATGGATGTTTGGTTTTTCGTCATTCCCGCGCAGGCGGGAATCTAGAGATTCGGGATTGCTGTAAATTTTTAATTGTCGCTGAGAAATCAGAGGTTCGGATTCTTGCCAGTGCAGCATGAATGATGCCATTGGATAAACCTTATCTAAACTTTATATGAAGTTCGTTTTCAGACGACCCTTGAGTAACAGGTCGTCTGAAACACCTTAATCCCTCACATAAACCACTTCGACGTCGTAGTCGTCTTCGTTCCAATCATCATCGTCATCCGTGCCGAGTTTGTCCTGCCATTCTTCTTCTTTGCTCAAAGACGAATCCAAGCCTGCTTCGAGGCGCAGGACAGAGAGCAGGTGATACATATCGTCGGGAATCGGGGCTTCGAAGGAAACGGTTTCGCCGGTTTTCGGATGGACGAAACTCAAGCGGTAGGCATGCAAAGCCTGACGCGCACCCAGACTTTTAACGGCTTCTTTCACCGGTTCGCTGCACGGATGGCGCAGGTTGCCGTAAACGGGGTCGGCGGCAAGCGGGTGGTTGGCTTCGCGCATATGGACGCGGATTTGGTGCGTCCTGCCTGTTTCGAGCGAGCATTCGATGTAGCTGTGGGCAAGATAGCGTTCCAACACTTTGACGTGTGTCACGGCAGGTTTGCCGCCGAATTTGACGACTGCCATTTTCAGGCGGTTGTGCGGATCGCGTCCGATTTGGGTTTCGATTTTTCCGTCAAAGGGAACAATGCCATTGGCGACGGCGCGGTAAATGCGTTTGACCGTGCGTTCTTGAAGTTGCTGCACGAGGGAGTTTTGTGCAGGCAGGGTTTTGGCGACCACCATCAGGCCGCTGGTTTCCTTGTCTAGCCTGTGGACGATGCCCGCGCGCGGAATCTGGCTCAATTCGGGACAATGCGCCAGCAGGCCGTTGAGCAGCGTCCCCGTCCAGTTGCCTGCGGCGGGGTGGACGACCAGTCCGGCGGGTTTGTTGACGACGATGACGGTATCGTCTTCGTACACAATATCCAAATCCATCGCTTCGGGTTTGAACGCGAGATTCTCTTCGCTCGGACGTACCGTTACGCTGATGGATTCTCCGCCTATCATTTTGTCTTTGGGTTGGGCGGGCTTATCGTTTACAATAACCGCGCCTTCTTTAATCCACGATGTCAGGCGGCTGCGCGAATAATCAGGCATGAGCTTTGCCAACACCGCATCCAGCCGCCCGCCCGCAAGCTCCAGCGGAACAGTCAAATTAACACAACTTTCTGCTTCGGGGGCTGACGTAAAGTCTAAATCGTCGCTATAATCGGCTTCATTATCAAAGGAAGTATTCTGCATGAAAAAAATTCTTTTAGTAGTTTCGTTAAGTCTGGCACTGGGTGCCTGTGCAAGCAATAAAGGTACGGTCGATAAAGACGCGCAAATCACACAAGATTGGAACGTGGAAAAACTCTATGCCGAAGCGCATGACGAGTTGAACAGCAGCAATTATACGCGAGCCATCAAGTTATACGAAATTTTAGAATCCCGCTTCCCCAACGGCCGCTACGCGCAACAGGCGCAGCTGGACACCGCATACGCCTATTACAAAGACGACGAGCCTGAAAAAGCCCTCGCCGCCATCGACCGCTTCCAGCGCCATCACCCGCAACATCCGAATATGGATTACGCGCTTTACCTCAAAGGCTTGGTTCTGTTCAACGAAGACCAATCCTTCCTCAACAAACTCGCCTCCCAAGACTGGTCCGACCGCGACCCTAAAGCCAACCGCAGCGCATACCAAGCATTTGCCGAATTGGTACAACGCTATCCGGAGAGCAAATACGCCGCCGACGCCACCGAGCGCATGGCGAAACTGGTGGACGCATTGGGCGGTAACGAAATCTCCGTTGCCCGCTACTACATGAAACGCGGCGCCTACCTCGCCGCAGTCAACCGCGCCCAAAAAATCGTCGAGCGTTACCAAAATACCCGCTACGTCGAAGAATCGCTCGCTATGATGGAGCTGGCTTACAAAAAACTGGACAAACCCCAACTCGCCGCCGACACCCGCCGCGTCTTGGAAACCAACTTCCCGCAAAGCCCCTTCCTGCAACACCAATGGCAGCCGAACGACATGCCTTGGTGGCGCTACTGGCGTTAAGCACATCAAATTCAGGACAGTTGATACGGATTGGTATCGGTTGTCCGAAAGATGAAAGGTCGTCTGAAAACCATCAAACAGGGTTTCAGACGACCTTTTATATTTCCCTTCCAATCACGCAAGGAACAGGCGGTATGCGGCGTTTTGGGTTTCGTCCTGATAGCTGTAACCGAGGCTTTCGAGGAAGTTTTCGAAGGCTTGATTGTCGCCGGGCGGGACGTCGATGCCGACGAGGATGCGGCCGTAGTCGGCGCCGTGGTTGCGGTAGTGGAAGAGGGTAATGTTCCAGCCGCCCTGCATATGGTTGAGGAAGCGGGCGAGTGCGCCGGGGCGTTCGGGGAACTCGAAGCTGATTAAGCGTTCGTGGGCGACTTTTGTTGTGCGTCCGCCGACCATGTAGCGGATGTGAATTTTGGAGATTTCGTCGTCGGTCAGGTCGACATTGGGCAGTCCGGCTTCGGTCAGTTGGCGGCTGATGACGGCGAGGTCTTGGGAACCTGCGGTTTGCAGGCCGACGAAGATGTGGGCTTTTTGGTCGTCGCCGTATCGGTAGTTGAACTCGGTGATGTTGCGGCTGCCGAGCAGGTTGACGAATTTGAGGAAGCTGCCGCGCTCTTCGGGGATGGTAACGGCGAAAATGCCTTCGTTGCCTTCACCCAATTCGCTGCGTTCGGAAACGTGACGCAGGCGGTGGAAATTCATGTTGGCGCCGCTGGTTACGGCGATGAGGGTTTGGTTTTGGATGCGGTTGCGGGCGGCATAGGTTTTCAAGCCGGCAAGGGCGAGGGCGCCTGCGGGTTCGGTGATGCTGCGGGTGTCGTCGAAGATGTCTTTGATGGCGCCGCAGATGGCGTCGGTATCGACGGTGATGATGTCGTCCAAGAGGTCGCGGCAGAGGCGGAAGGTTTCTTCGCCGACGACTTTGACAGCGGTACCGTCGGAGAAGAGGCCGACGTCTTTGAGGCTGACGACTTTTCCGGCTTCGACGGATTGCTTCATGCAGCAGGAGTCGTTTGTTTGCACGCCGATGACTTTGATGCTGGGGCGGACTTGTTTGACGAATGCGGCAACGCCCGCAGCCAGTCCGCCGCCGCCGATGGGGACGAAGATGGCATGGATGTCGTCGGGACGCTGGCGCACGATTTCCATGCCGACCGTGCCTTGTCCGGCAATCACGTCGGGGTCGTCAAACGGGGCGATGTAGGTCAGTTTTTCTTTTTCTGCCAACTCCATCGCGTAATCGTAGGCATCGTTGTAGGAAACGCCTTTGAGGACGACTTCGCCGCCACGGCTTTTGACGGCGTCGATTTTGATTTTGGGCGTGGTTTCGGGCATGACGATGACGGCGCGGCAGCCCAAACGCTGTGCCGAAAGGGCGACACCTTGTGCGTGGTTGCCTGCGCTGGCGGCGATGACGCCGCAGGCGAGCGCTTCTTTGGGCAGCTTCGCCATTTTGTTGTACGCGCCGCGGATTTTGAAGGAAAACACGGGTTGCAGGTCTTCGCGTTTGAGCAGGACGTTGTTGTTCAGACGACGTGACAGCCCGATTGCGGGTTCGAGCGGCGTTTCGACGGCAACGTCGTAAACGGAGGCGGTCAGGATGCGGATGAGGTAATCGGAATAAGAGGGGCGGTTGTTCATGGTTTTGTGTGCCGGAGGATTATTTCAAAAGGAGTGTCCGCCGCCCGCGTCAAACTTTGCCAACAAAACGGCGGAAAGGTAAAACCATACCCTCGAGGTCGTCTGAAATCAAGAAAAATCTTAGCAAAGCGAAGTTGCGGCGGTATAATGACTGCCTTTTGTGCCAAACCGCACGACGCGGTTGTTTTTATTTCTGTTTCCGCACCACATCCCGATGAAAAAAACATTATCCGTATTGATCGCGGCAATGATGATTGCCGCCGCGCAAGCCGCGCCGCAAGCGGCTAAAAACAACGCAGCCCCTGCTGTTGCAGCTTCCGAGCCTGCGCCTGCCGCCGCATCCCAACCCGAAGCCATGATGCCCAGCATCAACAGCCCCGATGCGCCGCCTGCCATTGCCGCTGCCGCCTACATCGTTACCGATTTGCAAAGCCATCAAGTGCTTGCCTCCGGCAATATCGACACCCAAATCGAACCGGCTTCGCTGACCAAAATGATGACCGCCTACCTCACGTTCAAGGCTTTGGAAAACGGCACATTGCGCGCCGACCAAATGCTGACCGTGTCCGATGCAGGCTGGAAAATCGAAGGCTCGCGGATGTTCCTCAGTCCCAAAGTTCCCGCCAGCGTCAGCGATTTGATTAAAGGCATGATTGTCCAATCCGGCAACGATGCTGCCACCACGCTTGCCGAAGCCATGGGAGGCGGCTCGGTGGACGTGTTCGTCCAACAAATGAACGACGAAGCCAAGCGTTTGGGCATGACCAAAACCCACTTTAAAAATCCGACCGGATTGGCTGCCGAAGGCCACGTTTCCACCGTCGGTGATTTAGCCATTTTGTCCGCCGCGCTGATACACGATTATCCGAAATACTATCCCGTATTTTCGATTAAATCCTTCAAATACAACAATGTCGAACAGCCAAACCGCAACCTCCTGCTCTACCGCGACTCCAGTGTCGACGGTCTGAAGACGGGACACACCGAAAGCGCAGGCTACAACCTTGCCGCTTCCAGCAAACGCAACGGCAGACGCATCGTTTCCATCGTCGTAGGCACCGACTCCACCGAAGCCCGCGCGTCCGAAAGCGGCAAACTGCTCAACTGGGCGTTGCAGGCATTCGATACGCCCAAGCTCTACAACGGCGGTGAAATCATTTCCAAGGTCAAAGTTTATAAAGGCAGCAGCAAATCGGTGAACGTCGGCTTCCTCGAAGACGTGTACATCACGATTCCCCACGATGCCGGACAAAACATCAAACCGATTTTAGAAACCGTCCAGCCCGTTGTCGCCCCGATACGCAAAGGTCAAACCTTGGGCAAACTCAAAATCGTCAAAGACGGCAAAGTCATTACCGAGAAAAACGTCGTCGCCCTCCATTCCGTTGAAGAAGGCAGCTGGTTCAGACGGATGTGGGATGATATCGTATTGTGGTTCAAAGGCTTGTTCGGCAGCAGTTCGAAATAGGCAGGATTGATGAAAAGGTCGTCTGAAAATGGTTTTCAGACGACCTTTCGGATAACGGATATATCATTAAAAATAAGGAAAAACCATGCAATTACAAGCATTTGACGAAGCATCCCGCGTGCGCCTGATGCAGCTGCTCGATGCCAAATCGGAACAACACAACACCATGCGCTGCGATGAGGTACAGGCATTTATGATGGCTTTGTTGAGTGGTCCCGATGCCTTGAATCCGAACGATTGGCTGCCTGAAGTGTTGGGTGAAGAATCATTGTTTGACGCGAAAGAGCGTACCGAAATCGAGCGTTTGGTGATGGCGCTGGCGGCTGATTTGCGTATCAAGCTCGGCAGTAAAATGTTGCCCGATTTGTGGTTTTACGAAGATGCAGCGGGCAATCCCGACGTGTACACTTGGTGTAACGCCTATCTGTATGCCTTGGATGTCGTGCCGACCGATTGGTTTGAAGCAGTCGATCAGGAGGAGTTTGAAGACCTGTTTTATCCGATCATGGCTTTGGGTGGCATTTACGACGAAGAGCAAAACGGCGAAATCATTTTGCACCTGACTGAAAAAGAACTTTCACAACTCGAATCCGACCTGCCGCATGTCCTGCTGGATATTTACTGGTATTGGCAGGCAATCATCAATAAACCGCAAACCGTACGTCGCGAAGGTGAAAAAATCGGGCGAAACGATTCTTGCCCCTGCGGGAGCAGTAAAAAATACAAAGCCTGTTGCGGCAATGGATAACTTTCCGATCAGGTAAAAAATCAAAAGGTCGTCTGAAAAACCATTTTCAGACGACCTTTTGCAATGATCAGGTTAAAACCAGCTTGCCGCCCACATAACTAGAAGGATCATCACAATCGTCAAGGCACAACCGATTTTGGCAACCGTACCGATGATGAAGCCGATAAACGTCCCTAGTCCGACTTTGCCCGCCTGCCACATATCGCGGCGTGCCAAGAATTCTCCGACACCCGCGCCGATGAGCGGGCCGAACAACAGTCCGGGGATGGAAAAAAACGCGCCGACGATACCACCGATTAGCGCTCCCCAAACTGCAGTTTTACTGGCTCCCGTATATTTTGCCCCTAATGCGCCTGCGACATAATCCATCGCCGTGCCGATGGCAGCGACAACGGCGAGAAAAATTAGGGTGTTTGTACCGTAAATCTGATAATCGCCGGCATATGCAAGCAGCCATGCGCCGCCGAACATCAATCCCAATCCGGGAATAGCGGGATAAACCGTGCCGAGCAGTCCGACACAGATGGCGATTAAACCGAGCAGGATGAAAATGGCAGTCATAACAGTCCTTTTTTGATGGAAGGGAAAAGGGTATGCGAAGCACGCTGAGCTTGTTTTGCGGCGGATTAAAATGGAACGGTTTGTATCGTCTTTCCCGTAAAATCCCAGTTTTCAGACGACTTACCGTATTATGGTTGCACGTCCTGATGATTCAAGGCAGGTTTGTGCAAAGAAATAAAAAATCCGGACAAGGCATCCGGATTTTTGTTTTATGCGCCGCAAGTTTTCGGCTTGTTTGCCAGAATGTTGATGATTTTGCGTTCGGGTTTGGACGGGGTGATTTTGATTTCGCTTTCGTCTTCTTCGCTGCCGTCGGAGTAGCGTTCGGGCATTTTTTCGTTGTCAAACGCCAAATCGCCGCCGTGTTTCAAGGTTTGACCGCGTTCCAAACCGACGAAGTCGAAAAGCTCGGGGTCGGCAAGATGGGAGGGTACGACGTTTTGCAGGGCGGAGAACATGGATTCAATACGGCCGGGGAAGCGTTTGTCCCAATCGCGCAGCATATCGCCGATGACTTGGCGTTGCAGGTTGGGCTGCGAGCCGCAGAGGTTGCACGGGATGATTGGGAATTGCTTCAGTTCGGCATATTTGATCAAATCTTTTTCTTTCACATACGCCAGCGGGCGGATGACGATGTGTTCGCCGTTGTCGCTCACCAACTTGGGCGGCATGGCTTTGAGTTTGCCGCCGTAAAACATATTTAAAAACATGGTGGCGAGGATGTCGTCGCGGTGGTGTCCCAAGGCGATTTTGGTGCAGCCCAATTCTTTTGCAGTGCGGTAGAGAATGCCGCGGCGCAGGCGGCTGCACAGCGAACAAGTCGTTTTGCCTTCGTCCAATACGCGTTTAACGGTGGAGTAGGTGTCCTCTTCGACGATTTTGTACGGTACGCCTATGCTTTCGAGATAGGTCGGCAGCACTTCTTCGGGGAAGCCCGGCTGTTTTTGGTCAAGATTGACGGCAACCAGTTCGAAATCAATCGGCGCGCTGGCTTGGAGCTGGCGCAGGATGTCTAGGAGGGCGTAGCTGTCTTTGCCACCGGAGAGGCAGACCATGATTTTGTCGCCCGGCTCGATCATGTTGAAATCGTTAATCGCGTCGCCGACGGCGTGGCGCAGGCGTTTGTTGAGTTTGTTGTTCTCTAATTCTTGCTTGGTTTTTTTGGACATGGCGGTTTGTGCTTTGAAATAAGGAAAATTTAAGGGCGGTATTGTACCGCAAAAAGTGTTTGGAAACCGCATATTAGAAAAGAAAGGTCGTCTGAAAGAGGGAAGGGGTTTCAGACGACCTTTGCTTTATATTACGCGACTATATTACTCAATCTTCACCCGTTTCAACCTCAACGCATTGCTCAACACCGAAACCGAACTTGCCGCCATTGCCGCGCCCGCGATGATGGGATTTAAGAAGCCGAGTGCGGCGAGCGGGATGCCCAAGATGTTGTAGAAGAAGGCGAAAAACAGGTTTTGCTTGATGTTTTTCAAAGTGGCTTGCGATACCAGTAGGGCATCGGCGAGTTGGTTGACCGAATGCTGCATCAGCGTGGCGGATGCGGTGTGTTCGGCGACGTCCGCGCCGCCTTTCATGGCGAAGCTGACGTTGGCGGCGGCGAGTGCGGGCGCGTCGTTGATGCCGTCGCCGACCATCGCCACGGTTTTGCTGGTGGCTTTGAGTTTCTGCACTTCGGCGGCTTTGTCGCGCGGACTCATGTTGCCGAAGGCGTGGGCGATGCCCAGTTGTTTGGCGACGTATTCGACCGTGCCTTGGTTGTCGCCGCTCATGATGTAAACGTCGATGCCGTGTTTTTTCAGACGGCCTATGGCTTCGGCGGTATCGGCTTTCAGCGCGTCGGCGAGTGCGAATGCGCCGATGGGTTTGCCGTTGGCGGAAACGGCGACGATGCTTGCGATGCGCCAGACGTCGTCTGAAAGGTTTTCAGGTAGCTTTAATTCGGCAAAATCAAGTTTGCCCGCTTTAACCAATCCCGCGCCTTCGACTTCGGCGGTAATGCCTGCGCCGACGACAGTTTGCGCGTTTTGTGCGGCGGGAATCTCCAAACCGCGCATTTGGGCGGCGGAGACGATGGCGCGGGCGAGCGGGTGGGCGGCGTTTTGTTCGACGGCGGCGGCGATGCGGTACAAAGCGTCTTTGTCAAAGCCGCTATCGGGAACGCAATAGACGGCGGCAACCTGCGGCCTGCCTTCGGTCAGCGTGCCGGTTTTGTCCAACACGACGGCATCGACGTGGGCGGCTTCTTCCATCGCCGCTGCGTCTTTAAACCAAATGCCGTGTTTTACCGCCTTGCCCATGCCGACCATAATCGCGGCGGGCGTCGCTAGACCGAGCGCGCACGGGCAGGCAATCACCAAAACGGCAACGGCGTGCATCAGCGCAACCGTCCAATCGCCTTTAACCAGCCAAGTGGCGATAAAAGTCAGAAGCGCGATGCCCACGACGGCAGGCACGAACACTGCCGCCGCCTTGTCTGCCACGCGCGCAATCGGCGCCTTGCTGCCTTGCGCTTCGGAGAGCGCGTTCATCATGTCGCCGAGCAGGGTTTGGCTGCCGAGCTGCGTGGCGCGGTAAACCACGCTGCCCTCGGTCATCAGCGCGCCCGCCAACACTTTGCCGCCCGCCTTTTTCTCTTCGGGATTGGACTCGCCGGTAAGGTGGCTCTCATCCGCCCAACCGCTGCCGCTCTCGATGATGCCGTCGGCAGCGATGCGTTCGCCGTGGTTGGCGCGGATAAGGTCGCCGATTTGCACTTGGTCGATAGGCAGTTGTTTCCATTCGCCATCGCGTTGCACGTTGACTTGGGTCGGCGTGAGTTTGAGCAGCAAGCCCAAGCTGTTCAGGCTGGATTTTTTGGTGCGGTGTTCCAAAAATTTGCCCAGCGACACAAAACCGATCACCATCACGCCTACTTCAAAATACACGTGTGCCATGCCGTGCGCCGCGTGCGGGCTGAAAAACAGCATATAAACGGAATACAGGTAAATCGATACCGTGCCGATGGTAACCAGCACGTCCATATTCGCCAACCCGCCCTTAATGCTTGCCCACGCGCTTTTGTAAAACGGGATTGCCAGCCAAAGCTGCACCACACTCGCCAATGCGAACTGCCACAACGGCGGAATCATCCAATCGTGCTGACCGATCATCATTCCCGCCATGCCGATCAGGAACGGAATATTGATCGCCAGCAAAAGCCACAACCGCCAGCTTACATGCGCGGTTTCTTCGGGTTGCGGCAGCGCGTCTTCCGTCTTTTCCTTCGCGCCGTAACCGGTTTTCTCGATAATTTTGGCGATGTCGGCGGCGGAGGTTTGGCTGTCGTCAAACACCACCTGCGCTTCCTCGCTGGCAAAGTTCACCCCCGCCGATTCGACAAAATCTTTTTTGTTCAACACTTTTTCAATGCGCGAAGCGCAGGCCTGACAGGTCATGCCTTCGATTTGGAAACGGACTTTTTGTTGCATGGTTTCTTCCTTCTGAATGTGGTTGGGCTACCTGAAAAAAGCGGAGCAGGGTTTTCAGGTAGCCTTTGGGGTGTTGCAGTCGATTTGTTGCGATTCGATTTACAAAGCCGCATCAAAGCCACCGTCTTCCACCGCTTCTATCAGCGCGGCGGGGTTGGTTTGGGCGGGGTCGAATTCCACGACGGCGTTCTTGTTTTCCAGGCTCACTTCGGCCTTGTCCACGCCGTTTACGCCTTCGAGGATGCTGGTAACGCTTTTCACGCAGCCGCCGCAGGTCATGCCTTCGATGTTTAATGTGATGGTTTGCATAGGGTTTCCTTTCTGTTGGAATGAGGCTGAGGTTTTAAAGCCCGTTGCAGCCAAAGCTTTCAGGTAGCCTGAAATGATGGGTCTGCTCTTGCTTTCCCGCTAAGTGCCGCCACTATAAAGCTTCACCCGAAGTAAAGGTCAAGCATCATGATGAACATCAGCCAGGCCGCGGCCGAGAGCGGCCTTTCCGCCAAACAAATCCGCTACTACGAAAAACACGGCCTGCTCGCCCCGGCCGCGCGCAGCGAAGCGGGCTACCGCCGCTACGGCCAGGCCGACCTTGCCCGGCTGCGCTTTATCCGCCATGCACGGGAAGTGGGCTTTTCGCTGCCGCAGATCGGGCAGCTTTTGAGCCTGCAACACAACCCGCAGCGCACCAGCCGCGAAGTGAAAACGCTCACCGCGCGGCACATCGCCGAGCTGGAAGCCAAAATCGAACGCTTGCAGGGCATGGTGGCCGAGCTGCAACGCTGGCACGATGCCTGCGCGGGAGACGACTGCCCAGATTGTGCGATTTTGGCCGGGCTGGAGGAGCGTTAGGCGGCTTGGGGCCAATACACATGAGTGCAACCACCTGTTGCCTTTGTTGGAAGGCATTGCCGAAGGTACGACCGTCTATGCCGATAAAGGCTATGACAGTAAGGAAAACCGGCAACATCTAAAAGAGCATCAGTTGCTGGACGGCATTATGCGCAAAGCCCACCGCAACCGTCCGCTGACGGAAGCGCAAACCAAACGTAACCGCTATTTGTCGAAGACCCGTTATGCGGTCGAACAAAGCTTTGGTACGCTGCACCGTAAATTCCGCTACGCCCGGGCAGCCTATTTTGGTCTGCTCAAAGTGAGTGCGCAAAGTCATCTGAAAGCGATGTGTTTAAACCTGTTGAAAGCGGCTAACAGGCTAAGTGTGCCTGTTGCCGCCTAAAAGGCGGCCCGGATGCCTGATTATCGGGTATTCGGGGAGGATTAAGGGGATATTTGGGTAAAATCAGGAGCAATTAGGGGCGGAAATAGACGAAAACCTGTGTTTGGGTTTCGGCTGTCGGGGGAAGGGCTTTTTTGCAAAGGTCTCAATTTGCTATTAAAAAATAATATTCTGGCGTTGAGTTATCAGTCATAGAATTAAGTGCTTTTAGGCAGATTAGATTGATTTAGGTATTGCTATTGAAATCCGAATCTTCGGACCTCTTTTTAACTTTGCAGCAAAGCCAAAGAATACTTCATCATTTCCTATTGGGAAATTATATTGTTCATAAATTGAGATTTATTGCTTAATCATTTATCCGTACAATCCACCTCATCAAATATTTTAAGGAGGCAATGATGAAAAAAATGCCTGTATTGTTTGTTGGGCATGGTAGTCCGATGAATGTGTTGGATAAGGAAAATCCTTTCGACCAAAATCTCAGCCTGATTACGCAAAAGTTTGCCAAACCCAAAGCGATTTTGATGATTTCGGCGCATTGGTACAGCGGACGTTTGCAGGTTACATCGGGTGAACATCCTGAAATGATTTACGATTTTTACGGATTTCCTGAAGAACTGAGCCAAGTGCAGTATCCGGCGCCCGGTTCGCCCGAATTGGCGGAGCAGGTGCGCTCGTTATTGCAGCCGGAGAATGTCGGGCTGAATCCGATGCGCGGTTTTGATCACGGTGCGTGGGCGGTGTTGAAATTTCTGTATCCCGATGCCGATATTCCTGTGGTACAACTCAGCCTTAACCGTTTGCAGTCGGCGGAATGGCATTTCAATTTGGCGAAAAAATTATCCGCCTTGCGCGAACAGGGTGTGTTGATTATCGGCAGCGGCAATATTATCCATAATCTGAGCGTGATGAGCAGGGCGCATATCAATCAAATCGGCGCGAGTTATGATTGGGCGTTTGCGTTCCGTGAAGCGGTCAATCAGGCGATTGTCGAGCGGGATGACGACACTTTGATTCATTACGAACGGCTGGGCGAAAAGGCGATGCTCTCCGTGCCGACGCCGGAACATTATCTGCCTTTTCTTTGCATCATGGCATTGCGCGAACCGGATGATGCCATTACGTTTTTCAACGACAACCTTGTCGCAGGTTCGCTCAGTATGACTTCGCTTTTAGTGGGGTAAAAAATATGGCAGCGCAAAAGATTCTTTATTTGTTTGATCCGCTTTGCGGATGGTGTTATTCCGTTTCAGACGGCATTTCAAAATTGGCGCAAACTGCTGATGTCAAACTTGTTCCGACAGGCTTATTTTGCCGCGACAAAATCATGTTGCCCGATTGGGCGGAACATGCTTGGGAAAACGACCGGCGCATCGCCAAGCTCGCAGGGCTGCCGTTTAGCGAAAATTATCGCAAAAACATTTTGCAGCAGCCGACCAATTTCAATTCTTTCGCCTTGGTGCAGGCTTTAACGGCGGTGCAAACTACCGAGCCTGCTCGCGAACCGGAAGCCTTGCGTGCTTTTCAAAAAGCACGTTACGAAGAAGGTTTGGATACGGCAAAATTGGATGTATTGGCAGATGTTTTATGCCAAATCGGCTGTCAGCAAGCGGTTGGGATTTTAAAAGATCGTGCAATCGAACAGCTTGCCAAACAGCGTATTGCTGATGGTGCCAATCTTGCGCAACAGTTTGGTGTCAGCGGTGTGCCGTTTGTGGTGGAAGAAACCGGGCAAGGTTGGAGGCAAATCCGTACGGAAAGCTTGTGGTAAAAGGAAGGGGCGAAAGCCCCTTTTTTGCGGTTGCTTAACTGACAATGATTGAAAAAGCCAGGGTTGCTGACATAGGCTAAGTGTGAAAGCAGCCTGCGTTTCAATAAAAAAGGAAGGGGCAGGGGCTGTTTTTTGTTTTTCAGACGACCTGTTTGACGACCTGTTTTTAGATGATATTTTGAAGGATCGGGTTAGATTTGACAGTTGAAGCGGTTCGGGAGATGAAGAGCATTTCTGAATGCGTAAATACTAAGGTCGTCTGAAAGCCCGATTCAGGTTTTCAGACGACCTTTTCCCCTTCATCCGAGTAGACTTACCCCAGATATTTCAGTTTGCCTTTGAAGTCTTCGAGCGTCTCGTAGCCTTTTTGTACCATGATGGCTTTCAAGCCAAGCGAAACGCGTTCGAAAACTTCGACGCCTTGTTGATGCAGTGCCGTGCCTATTTGTACCATGCTCGCGCCGCACAAGATATGTTCAAACGCATCGCGACCGGTATAAACGCCGCCTGTACCGATGATTTGGATGGACGGATTCAATCTTTGGTAGAACGCGTGGACGTTGGCAAGCGCGGTCGGTTTGATGTATTCGCCGCCTATGCCGCCGAAGCCGTTTTTAGGCCGGATCACGACGGATTCGTCTTCGATATACATGCCGTTGCCGATGGAATTGACGCAGTTGACGAATTTCAGCGGATGGCGGTTGAACACTTCCGCCGCTTGGTCGAAATGGACGATGTCGAAATACGGCGGCAGTTTGATGCCCAAGGGCTTGTCGAAATAGCCGAAGGCTTCGCCCAAAATCCGCTCGGTCGTTTCAAAATCGTAGGCGATTTGCGGCTTGCCGGGGACGTTCGGGCAGGAAAGGTTGAGTTCGGTAATGCCTTTAAAACCGCTGTTTTGCACTTTTTTCAACAGCGTGTGTGTTTCATCGGGCGACATACCGACCAGCGAGAGGAAAAATGTCCGTTCGGGCTGCGATTCTTGAAGGCTCAGCAAATAATCCAGATAGTAATCAATGCCTTGATTCGGCAAACCCATGGAATTGATGCTGCCCAGCGGTACATCGCGGTAACGCGGCTCGGGATTGCCCGCACGCGCTTCCAGCGTCGCCGTTTTGGTGACGAAGCTGCCCGCGGCGGATTGCCTGACTTCTTCCAATTCTTCTACGGTCATACACGCCACGCCTGCGGCGTTCATCAGACAGTTGTCAAAAGAAAAACCGGCGATTTGCGTTCTCAATGACGGCATATCCTGCTCCTTTCCCTTGAAAAATCAATTTGTTTGCGAAGCGTAACACGAATAGTCGGCAAAATTTTTAACAAACATCAAATGACAGACAATGTAGGGAAATGTTGTTTTATATGATGAAGGAAAGGTGCAAAAAAGGTCGTCTGAAAACCTGTTTTGTTTGTCTTCAGACGACCTTTAATGTAAATAAGCCATGGTGATTGAAAAATTTTTGAAATCACCAAGAAAGCCTTGGTTCATAATTTCTTAAATCAGGCTATCCATTCAGTTAATGCAGCCTCCAAGCGTTTCAGCCCTTCCGCCATATCTTCATCGTTTAGCAGCAGGCTGGGGGCGAAGCGCACGACGTCGGCTCCGGCAACCAATACCATCAGGCCGTGTTTCAATGCAGCGGCGGTAATTTCCGAAGCGCGGCCTTTGTATTTGTCCGCCAACACACAGCCGATGAGCAGCCCCATACCGCGGACCTCTTTAAACACGCCGGTTTTCTCGCCCAATTCCCGCAGGGTCGTCTGAAATTTTTGTCCTTGTTTTTCAACATGAGCTAAGGTTTCCGGCGCGTTGATAATGTCGAACGCACGACTACCAACGGCGCACGCCATCGGATTGCCGCCGAAAGTAGAACCGTGCGTCCCCGGTCCGAAGGTCGGCGCGATTTTGTCAGTGGTCAGAATCGCGCCGATAGGGAAGCCGCCGCCCAATGCTTTGGCGGAGCTGATGATGTCGGGCGTAATGCCGTAATGCTCGTAGGCAAACAGTTTGCCCGTATGCCCCATACCGGTTTGCACTTCGTCCAAAATCAGCAATGCGCCGTGTTCGTCGCACAAACGGCGCGCGGCTTGCAGATATTCCTGCGTGGCAGGCAGGATGCCGCTTTCGCCTTGAATCGGCTCGATGATTACGGCGCAAGTGTTTTCGTTGATGGCAGCTTCCAATGCGGCAATATCGTTGAACGGAACATGGGTAATGCCTTGCGGCAGCGGCGCATAGTCTTTGCTGTATTTGGGCTGGCCGCCGACAGAGACGGTAAACAGCGTTCGTCCGTGGAAGCTGTTCAGGCAGGAGATGATTTCGGTTTTGTGTTCACCAAAATGATCGCGTCCGTATTTTCGTGCCAGTTTCAGCGCGGCTTCGTTGGCTTCAGCGCCGGAATTGCAGAAAAACACTTTGTCGGCAAAGGTATGCTCTACCAGCTTTTGCGCCAATTCCTGCGCGGGTTTGGTGGTGTAGATATTGGAAATATGCCACAATTTTTGCGACTGCTCCGCCAGCGCGGCAATCAAATCGGGATGGCAGTGTCCCAACGCGTTGACCGCAATGCCACCCGACAAGTCGATGTATTCACGGCCTTCGGTATCCCAGACGCGGCTGCCGAGAGCGCGTTCGGGAATCATGGGGGCGAATGAAAAATTGGGGGTCAGGTAGTTTTGCATCCGATTTCCTTTGCAGTGGATGATTTATTGAAAATAATCGGGGATTATGCGCCGCCTGAAACAAAGCTTCAAGCAGGAATGGGCGGGACGCAATGAAAGTAGAAATTTCGGCTACAATATGGATTTTACCGACCGTAGAAAGAAGATTATGAACATCCTGCCTTATCAGACTGAAATTGCCGAGCGTATGCTGGTTGGCACCGAAGGCGAAACCATTCATCCCGACGCGCAATTTGTTCAAACGGCCAACGGCTATTGGATAGCTTGGCACGAGGGCGATGCAGCCCTGCTGGCTCCCGATACGCCACCCGATATTCCGTGTTTTTGGGTAGAAGGGGCGCAAAGTTTGGAAGAGTTGGTCGAATTGGTCGAAAACGGTGAGTTTGACGAAATAGAAGAGTTTGACGGCGACGATGACGCGTGGCACGAACACGCGGCAGGCTGTGATGGCGGGCATGACGGTCATTGCGGATGTCCGCATTCATGAAAATGAAGATGAAAACCTTGCTTCTGCCTTTGGTCCGCCTGGCGCTGAACGGCTGCGTCGTCAGGGCGGCAGTCGATTTGGCGGCAACGACCGTCATGACGGCGGGCAAGGTTGTCGTCAAAGGTACGGGCGCAGTTATTGATGCCGTCATTCCCGACAGAGATAAAAAGAAAGACAAAGAAAAGGATAAAGGTAAAAACCGCCATCCTGTTTCAGACGACGGTGTGTATCCGGGTTCTTATCCGCCTGCATCGGAAGAGGGCGGTTACTCTGTTCCGCAAGATTCAGGATATTCGGACAGGGGATGGTAAGGACGGATGTCTTTTGTCCTTGCAACCATATAAAAAGGTCGTCTGAAAGGTTTGAGCGCGACCCGCTCGACTCATTTTCAGACGACCTTTTTGTTTGTGGGAAGGTTTTAATCCTTTAAAGCCTGCTTAGCGGCATTGCGGACTTTATCGGCAGCCGCTTCGATTTCGGATTGAGCAACTTCGGCAGCGGTTTGCGCCGGAGCGCGCGTTTGCGTTTGTGCGGCGCTTGCGGATTCAGTCGGTGCCGCAGCTTCAGGGGCTTGGAGCGACAGGCGCGCCAAAACAGTGCGCACGCCGGTTACTTTGTCGCCGATGGCAACTTGTGCCTGCGCGTCAACCGGCAGATACATATCGACGCGCGAACCGAAGCGGATAAAGCCGTAGCGTTCGCCGCGCGCCAGTTTCTCGCCTGCTTTGGTGTAACACAAAATGCGGCGGGCAACCAAGCCTGCGACTTGGACGAAAGTGATTTCGCGGCCTGACGCAGTGGTCGCCAGTACGGCGTTGCGTTCGTTTTCGGTACTGGCTTTGTCCAAATCGGCGTTGAGGAATTTGCCTTTATTGTATTCGACGGCGGTTACGGTGCAGTCGGCAGGCGATTTTTGCGAGTGGACGTTGAAGACGTTCATGAACACGCTGATTTTCAACGCTTCGGTATCACGGTAAGGATCGCGCGCGCGCTCGACGACGACGACGCGTCCGTCAACAGGGCTTAAAATCGCTTCGGGATCTTGCGGGATTTCGCGGGCGGGATCGCGGAAAAATTGCAGGGCAAATACGGTGAAAATCCAAAACGGTAGCGACCACCAGCCGCAGCAGGCAGACACCAGCAAACTCAATACCAAACCGCCGCCGATAAACGGCCAGCCCTCGCGGGCGATAATCGGGTGGGGGTACAGACGGTTCATAAATCAATCCTTTTCTATTCAAATTTTATTCAAATCGCCGCCATTATAACGGAATCCGATACGCTTTTAGCGGCTGCGCCCGTTTTTCGGACGGAATGCGAAAGAAGGTCGTCTGAAAACCTGTCTCCTCCGCTTTTCAGACGACCTTCCGCAATCTGAAACCCAAGCGAAAAGTGTTACAATAGCCGTTTTATTTTAGCCGCTTAAGACAGTCCGACCATGTGTAACCACCATCATCAAAACGACAGCAAAACTCCCCACTCAGAAGCCCGCGACAACGACACCATCCGCATCCGCGGCGCGCGCACGCATAATTTGAAAAACGTCGATTTGGACATTCCGCGCCACAAGCTGGTGGTGGTAACGGGGCTGTCGGGCAGCGGCAAGTCGTCGCTGGCGTTTGACACGCTGTATGCCGAAGGCCAACGCCGTTATGTTGAAAGCCTTTCTGCCTATGCCCGTCAGTTTTTGCAGATGATGGACAAACCCGATGTTGATTTGATCGAAGGCCTGTCGCCCGCGATTTCCATCGAGCAGAAATCCACCAGCCACAATCCGCGTTCCACCGTCGGCACGGTAACGGAAATCCACGACTACCTGCGCCTTTTGTACGCACGCGTCGGCACGCCGTATTGCCCCGAACACAATCTGCCGCTATCTAGCCAGACCGTGTCGCAGATGGTCGATGCCGTATTGAAACTGCCGGAAGATACGCGCGTGATGATTTTGGCGCCGGCAGTACGCGAGCGTAAGGGCGAGTTTGTCGACTTCTTTGCCGACTTGCAGGTGCAGGGTTTTGCGCGGGTGCGCGTGGACGGTGAGGTCTATCAGTTGGACGAAGTGCCGAAGCTGGAAAAAAACATCAAGCACAATATTGACGTGGTCATCGACCGCGTGAAAGTGAAGGCGAACATCAAGCAGCGGCTGGCGGAAAGTTTTGAAACCGCGCTGCGCCACGGCAACGAGCGCGCGCTGGCGATGGAAATGGACAGCGGCGAAGAACATTGGTTTTCCGCGCGTTTTGCCTGCCCCGTGTGTTCGTACAGCCTGCCCGAATTAGAGCCGCGCCTCTTTTCATTCAACAACCCGATGGGTTCCTGCCCGACTTGCGACGGCTTGGGCAACACCAATTTCTTCGACCCCGAAAAAGTGGTCGCCCATCCCGAATTGTCGCTGGCAACGGGCGCAATTGACGGCTGGGACAAGCGCAACCAGTTCTATTTCCAAATGATTCAATCGCTGGCGCGGCACTACGGTTTCGATGTGCAGGCTGCTTGGGAAACGCTACCTGAAAAAGTGAAAAAAGTCGTGTTGCACGGCTCAGGCAAAGAAGTCATTGATTTCACTTACCTGTCCGAACGCGGCACCACCTTTAACCGCAGCCACGCCTTCGAAGGCATCATTCCCAATCTCGAACGCCGCTACCGCGAAACCGACAGCGAAACCGTGCGCGAAAAACTGCGCGAATACCAAAACCACCGCGCCTGCCCGAGCTGCGGCGGCGCACGTTTGCGCAAAGAAGCCCGTTACGTTTACGTCAGCGGCGAACCTTTACACGAAGTCTCCGCCTGGCCGCTGACCAAAACCCACCAATTCTTTGAAACGCTGGATTTGGACGGCAACAAAAAACAAATCGCCGAAAAAATCCTCAAAGAAATCACCGAGCGCCTCGGCTTTCTGATTAACGTCGGACTGGATTACCTCAATCTCTCCCGCTCCGCCGAAACCCTCTCCGGCGGCGAAGCCCAGCG